>JBKQLU010000038.1:0-88261 GCA_052326585.1 Desulfobaccales bacterium
CCGCACCAGAGGCCATCCAGGTGATGCCCAGAGATCCTGGCTACGCTATGCTTCGCCAGGATCTCAGGCTTGACTTAACCACCATCCTAACTTAAAACTTGGTACAACTACTGGGGGCAGGTCATAGCTGTCAATTTGCCAAACAGGATTCCAACTGAGTACCAGAGTGCCAAGCTCCTGAAAATTAATAAGCGTCTTGAGCTGGAGGGATTTCAATATAATGAGCCATCATGATCGAGCTGTTTTGTTGATCGGAGTGACATGTATGGTATACCGAGACCACACGACGTTCAAAGTGGGGGCATACGCCATGCCGAAGTTACCCAGGTGGTAAACGATGCCTTACTTGAATTGCAGGTAGCTGCTATATCTGGCTCTCGTATCCCGATAATCAGGTATCAATAAGAGGAACATATATTGACCTCTGACCCACCCTCGCCCCTTCTCTCCCTCACCCCGAGATAACACACCCAGGTTGAAACATGAACACGCCCAAAAGCGTGAACGCTTTTTTAGAATTTATCTATGGATGTGGATCGGCCCGATTTTGCTTTTAAAATTTTTCAGCCCGGGTCCCATCACCGGGGGTTCCTGCTATTTCCCTTTCGATAGATTTTGAGAATTTTGTCCTTGGGGGACATTCAAGGCCAGGGGGGTAGGAGTCCCGTCCGCGGGGTTTGCCTTCCAGGGCCGAAAATTCTCCAGGCGTGGCGTGGCGCCGGGGCGGTGCCGCGGGACGGTGCCTGGGAGAGCCTGATCACCCTCACGGGCGCAGGGAGACAGGGGCGAAGATCATCTCCGGTGACAAGGAGCTGCTGGCATCCCCACGGGCGGGGGGCGGCGAGAAGCCTTTCGGGAAGCATTTCAGAAAGTCCTTCAGTAAGTTATTCGGCAAGCACTTAATCACCCCCCCGGGGCGCGGCGGTATTCACAAGTGGGATAAACTTGTCTGCGGCCGTGGACAAATTCTCAGCGACCTCGATAGATGCCCAATACCTGCTCCTGGGGAGCCCCAGACGGCCCCGGGAGCCCGGACCCCCCAGGCTAACCCGCTTCTTAGGCCCGAATCCCCAAAACTAATTTTCCCCCTTAGGTGTACACTTCGTGCGGTCAAGCTATTTGGATACTTAATGATGGGGACCTATGTGGCAGGTTTTTTCGTTTTAATCGGCATGTTTCAGGATGGAAGCGCGCTTCAGGCTCAAGGAAAGAACGGCAAAGACCAGGAGCAGGGCCGCGGCGACGATCAGGGGGGTGCGGTAGCGACTGCGAAAGCGCACATGCCACCTCAATCCACCATCACTTCCTTAAGGATGCTTAAATTGTCCAGGGCCAGGCCGGCACCCAGGACTACGGTGGCCAGGGGGTCCTCGGTGATCTTGATGGGCAGGCCCGTTTCCTGGTGCAGCAGGATGTCCAGATTCTTCAGTAAGGCCACGCCGCCGGTGAGGTAGATGCCGCGGTCCACGACGTCCGCGGACAGCTCCGGCGGGGTCTGCTCCAGGGCGGTCTTGACGATAGCGACAATGATGTCGATCTGCTCCTGGATGGCCTGGCGTACCTCGTCGGAGTTGATGGTGATGATCTTGGGAATGCCCGTCACCAAGTCCCGGCCCTTGACGTCCATGGTCCCGGCCTCTCCCGGGTAAGCATTGCCGAGGGCGGTCTTGATGATCTCCGCGGTGCGCTCGCCGATCAAGAAGTCATAGGTGCGCTTCACGTATTGGAGGATGGCCTCGTCCATCTTGTCTCCCCCCACCCGGACGGAGCGGGAATAGACGATGCCGGCCAGGGAGATGACCGCCACTTCCGTGGTACCGCCGCCGATGTCCACCACCATGTTGCAGATGGGCTCGGTGATGGGCAGGCCGGCGCCGATGGCGGCAGCCATGGGTTCCTCGATGAGATAGACCTCCCGGGCCCCGGCAGATTCCGCGGACTCCCGCACCGCCCGCTTTTCCACCGGGGTGATCCCTGAGGGCACGCAGACGATGATGCGGGGGCGGATCAGGGAGCGGCGATTGTGCACCTTGCGGATGAAGTGGCGCAGCATGGCCTCGGTGATTTCGAAGTCGGCGATGACCCCGTCCCTCATGGGGCGGATGGCCACGATGTTGCCCGGGGTGCGCCCCAGCATCATTTTGGCCTCCCGGCCCACGGCCAGAACCCGGCTACGGTCCCGGGCGTTCTTGCGCACCGCCACCACCGACGGCTCGCTCAGGACGATGCCCTTGCCTTTGACGTAAACCAGAGTGTTGGCCGTCCCCAGGTCAATGGCCAAGTCGTTGGAGAACCATCCGAGGATGGGATCGAGAAACATGGTGCCAACTCCGTATGCTCTTTAAGGAAACACCGCCTGGTGAGTGGAGGCGATTGCGGCCAGAGGGCAAAAAGGACCTCAGCTGAGATTATGCGGCAACCCTGGCCATCGCAGTCAAAAAATGGTTTTAGAGACCTCTCTTCTCGAGTTTAACTCATCCCATATGATGGGTCAAAATTTGCCTTTAAAATTTTGGGGCCGGGTCCCATAACGGGGGGGGGTCTCTGCTGTGTACCCTTGATTAAAGTCCGGAAAAAATATGTTTGGAAAAATCTGCGGACGGATCATATTGACCAGGGGGGGTATGGGACCCGTCCTGGGGTTTGCCTTTCCGGGGCCGAAAAACCATAGGGCCCGCTCTGGCGGTCGGGACACGGAGTAGTGCTCAGGGGTGAAGGAGCCTGGCAGGGGCCGCCGAAGGAGAGGCCACCGCCGTCCCCGCCGCCCGGTCCTGTGGGGTGACAGGTGGGGCAGGCCCAGAACTGCGGCTATGGTCTTGACAGGGGCACGCGAAGGGGAGGCCGGCGCCTGGTCGGGGAGGTGGTAAGTGGGGATGGTGCAGGCCGAAGGCCAGGGCTATTGGGTAAGGCAAGGGCAACCCCGACCACGGCCAAGCATAGCCTCTCCTGGAGACGGTAAAAGAAGACAAGGAAGCGGACCCAGAATGGGGGTTTTTGTTAGCCCAGGTGTTAGCCTGCAATAAAAATGGGGTTAGCTGATTTGGCTAATCCCTTGTTTTATATGGTGGGCCGTCGGAGACTCGAACTCCGAACCTAGTGATTAAGAGTCACTTGCTCTACCAATTGAGCTAACGGCCCGGAGGCAAATTCCGCTTGAATATACTGGCCGGTAGAAAAATTGTCAAGGCGGCGGCGGTCTTCTCGCCCCCGGCCCAAAGCCAAGATCCTCTGTCAATGCCTGGCTATTCTGCCCAGGGCCCCTCACCACTGGCGTTCCAATGGCACTTTTTCATTTCCTGGCCGATCTTGCTGCCCATCTTCGCTTTAACCCTTTTATAATCCTGCTGACCCTCTATCTCAACCTTGCCTCCCGGCAGGCGTCATCCGGAGGCGGGAGTAATCCATTATTTTATTAAGATACGCCATTTATCGCGCCGCTGTCCTTTAAAACTCCCCGCCCGCGATCTGCAATCAGTATCGAGGTGTCATCTCCCGGAAGGGCCGTTTTCTTTTTCGATCAGAACGACCTCTTTGGTATATCCCGTTCATTATCTATTTAAATTTCTCGACGCCCATAAATACGCGCGCCTATCCGAGCCCGCCGCAGCAGCCCGCGCCGCGGCGCGCCGGAGGTGGGCGCATCCCTGGGGGGCCGGCCTTAGCAAGCGGATGGCTGGCTGATGGAATTGCCTGGCTGCGGCCAATAAAAGCGCGCTGCAACACCGACCTCTTGCAGCTTGACGGCAGCGGCGCCATTCCTTCCGGAGTGCCGGTCCCGGCCGCCAACCTCACCGGCACCCTGGGGCACGCCCACGGGGGCACGGATGCCACCGCGGCCCCCAACACCGCCGGCGGCGTGGTGGCCCTCGATTCCAGCGGGCGCCTCCCGGCCGCCAACGCCTCCCAGCTTACCAATGTGGCGGCGCCGACCTTGCCTGTCTATCCGGCCTCTGGCGGTATTGCGCCGGGGAATTTTCTCACTATCGACATCTCGGGGCACATCATTGATTCCGGCAAGAATGCCAGCAGCTTTACGCCGGTCGGCGGCGGCGGCTGATTATTAACCTCACCCCCCATTTTCCTTGAAGGAGGAAACTGCTATGACCATCTGGCAAAAGATCTGGGCCGATCCCAGGACCACCATCCCCGGGATCATTGCCGCCGCCATGAGCACCCTGGTGGCCTTGGGCATCATCACCCCGGCGGAGTCGAGCCCCCTGCAAACGGCGTTGCTTGCCACTCTCGGCGGCATCGTCGCCCTGCTGGGCCTCTTCAGCAACTGGCCGCAGGGACAGTAGCCAGTTCCCAGTAGCCAGTAGCCAGTTTTTTGCCTTTACTGGCTACTGACCACTGATCACTTTCCTTTAATTCCCTCCCCCGTGATGGGGGAGGGTTAGGGTGAGGGTGGCCTGGTTTTCATCTAGGCTCGCTTTCTCCCCCACTTCCTTTTTCAGGAGGATACCTTATGGGTGATCTCAGCCCTAATTTCAGCCGGCAGGAATTCGCCTGCCATTGCTGCGGTAAGCTGCCCCCGGATTGGCTGCCGGGCGAGACGCCGCCTCTGGTGAACGCCCTGGAGCAGCTCCGGGCTGCGGCCGGCAATCAGGGAGTCATCATTGTCAGCGGCTTTCGTTGTGTGCGCCACAACCGCGCCGTGGGCGGCGAGCCCGACAGCCAGCATCTCATCGGCAAAGCGGCCGATATCCATTTGAACGGCCACACCCTGCCCCAAACCTATGAGGTGGCCCAGGCCATTCCGCCGTTTGTTGAGGGCGGCATCGGCTACTACCCGGAGCAGCATTTCGTCCATCTGGACGTGCGCGGCCATGAGGCGCGCTGGGGCTGGCTCAATGGCCGTTATGTCAGCATCGCGGCGGCCTTGAGGGAGCAGGCTTAGGGTATCTAGGGCGGGCACGGCCCACCAGGCAGTGAGCCGTGAGCCGTGAGCAGTAAGCAGTAAGCAGTAAGCAGAAAAAAAAGGAGCGGACTATGAAGATGCGCAAAATCATCCCCCTCTTGATCGGGCTCCTGGCCCTGGCCCTCTCAGTCCACGCCGGCCAATGGACCGCCAACGGCTATTTCTACGAGCCAGCCCTGGGGGCCTCGGGACCAGCGGAATACAACCTCTTCAATCAAGGTTTGAATAAGGCCGACGCCGAGCTGGCCGTTCTGGCCGCGGGCGGGGGCGGCCTTAGCCTCTCGGCCCTCTCGGCCACCGCGCCCCTGACCTACAACGCCAGCACCGGCGCCTTCGCCCTGGCCCAGGCCAGCGCCAGTGCCTCGGGCTACCTGGCCGCCGGCGACTGGAGCGCCTTCAACGCCAAGCAAGCCGCCCTGCCCGCCGGCACTTCGTCGCAATACCTGCGCGGCGACCTCACCATGCAGAGCCTCACCCCCGCGGCGATGGGCGCGGCCCCGGCCACCAGCGGCACCGCCGTCTTGAAGGGCAACGGTGCAGGCGGCACCACCACGGCCGCCGCCAACCGGGATTATGCCGCGGTGCGGGACAACGGCGATCCGACTTACGTATGGAACGGCAACTATCTCCTGTCCGCCATCTCCGAGATCTGGGCCGGGATCACCGGCAATCTCATCGTGTGGGGCAGCGACATCTACGGCACCGACTTAGCCACCGTGGTCGGCACCATCGGCGCCACCCCGGCCAACCTGATCATTCCCCCCGGCGTCTTTACCGTTTCCGCCTCGCTGACCGTCCCTGCCAATATCCATCTGACTCCCGAACTCGGCAGTCTCATCACCATAGCCAGCGGCAGCCAGTTGACCCTGAATTGCACCATCGCCGCCGGCCTTTATCAAATCTTCTCGGATCAGAACGCCGCCCTGAATGGGGTGGTGCTTGGCCCAAATGTGGCAGACCGGATTTATCCGCAGTGGTGGGGCGCCCAGGCCAACAACACGAATGATGACACCGCGGCGGTGCAGGCCTGTTTCAATGCCATCGCCAGTTGTCCGGCGCATAGCGGGCAGCCGGTCCTGGGGCTGCTCGGCAACTATAAGACTACCAGCACCTTGAATTTTAAGAATTGCTTGGATTTGCACATCAAAGGCGACAGGCTGTACGCCTCCGCCATCAACGGCGTCGGGGTCAGCGGTCCGGTGATCAACTGGGGCGGCTCCGGCCCCTTCACAGTGGATGATGTGATGTTCAACTGTGACGGCAACTGTGACGCCCTGATGTATTTTTACCGCACCCCCACCACCGTTGCCGGTGGCGGCTACTTCTTCTATCGCTGCGGCATGGAGGGTTATCCCAAGAAAGTGCTGATGTACGCCATCGGCCAGGAGGATGTGGCCTTCCGGGACTGCATAGTGGTTACGTGTACCGACACCGTTGCCTACCTCTCCACCAACACCAACAGCCTGGGTGTGGCGCTGCCTGATTTACTGGCTCAATATGTGCCGCCCTCCACCGGCAGCAACTGCGTGGAACTCTTTGACGGCGGCTGGTGGTGTAGCAATTCGGCCACGGCCACTAACGCTTCAGCCATCCTCAAGTTCGAGGGGGGCACTAGTTATCAGGTCAAGAATGTCTTCTTCGCCACTGCCAGCGGCAGCGGCGCCCCCTGTATCTGGGTTGGGAATACCATAGGCCAGTCCGTTTCCGGGTTAAGCATTATAGATTGCCGTCAGGAAGGCTCGACCACTGCTCCTTTCCTGTCAGTAACCGGTCTCGGTATGTCCGGGCTGCGCTACGAAGGGAATACGGTGAATAGCTCCAGCATTGCCATCCAGGTGGCCCCCGGTGCTGGCCTCCTTGCTTCCTACATCGCCGGCAACGGTGGCGGCAACTGCACCGCCTATTCCCTTAATTACCTGCAAAATTCCACCCTTATCGACCCGACCTACAACCTCACCGTGGGCGATGCCACCCTGGGGTCCATCAACGACTCGCATATCCAAGTTAATAGTCTGACCTACAACGCCGGGGCCATCGGACCCCGGGGCAACTGTCCCATCCGCCAATTCGGCGATTACCCGAATATTCAGACCTTTGATGTGGGCAACGCCGGTTCCGGCTATCCGGGTATTACTATCAACAACGCCAGCAACTACGGCGGCTTCCTCAATTTCACCAACAATGTCCCCGGCAGCCCCTATGACTGCGCCAAGGTGCGGGGCTGGTCCTCCGGCGGCAACCTGCTGGACTTCTATCTGGGGGACTCCGTGGCGGCCAGGTTGTCCGCCAGTGGATTGACTCTGGAGTCAGGGGCCTTTAGCGGGCCCTTGACCGGGAACGTCACCGGCAACTGTTCCGGTGCGGCGGGGACCGTGGCGACCATCAACGGACTGCTCGCCGCCGGGAGCAACGTCACCATTGCCGGCTCCGGGACTCCCGCCAGCCCCTACTCTATATCGGCTTCGGGCAGCGGCGGAAGTATGACTTATCCTGGGGCTGGCATCGCCATCTCCACCGGCTCGGCTTGGGGAACCAGCCTCAGCGCCCCGACTGGAACGATTGTGGGCACCACGGACACGCAGACCTTAACTAATAAAACTCTGACCTCGCCCACCTTGACGGCTCCGGTTCTGGGCACGCCGGCCTCGGGGAATCTGGCCAACTGCACCTTCCCGACATTGAACCAGAGCACCACCGGCAACGCGGCCACGGCCACCGCCCTCTCGACTGCGGGAACCACTACGACTGTCTTGCATGGCAATGCCTCCGGGGCGCCCTCATATGGCGCAGTGGTTTTAACGACCGACGTTTCCGGCGTGCTGCCTGCGGCCAACGGCGGTGCTGGTTATGTCCTCACTGGAGGCACTGCGACCAGCTCCAACGCGGCTCCGGCGCTGGGGACGACCGGGGCCAATTGCCAATACGAGCTAACGGCACAGGCCGGGGGATATACTCCTGGCACGGCCACCGGCACTTTCCATGACGGCCAGCTTTTGATGTTCCGAATAACTGATAACGGCACGGCCCAGACCTTGAGCTTCACCAATGGCAACGGCTATTACGCCGGGGCAAATACGGCGCTGCCGACCACTACACCGGGGAACTCAGGGTTGAGCCTCTATGCCCTGTTTTCCTATAACAGCACTTTGAGCCACTGGGAATACCTGGGGAATAACTGATGAAAAAGATAGCCTTAATTCTGGCGTTGGTATTGGCCCTGCTGCTGCCGGGGTTGGCGCAGGCTACTGCCGTCAACTTCGGCGCTACAGGCAAAGCCTACAAGTTAGGGGCGCGAAACCTGGTTCGCAATAGTGCCGGGAACCTCTATGCCTGCGTGCTGAACGCAACCGCGGGCCAGATTGAGATGTGGGAATATTCCGGTGGCAGTTGGAGCCTGGTAGGAGGCGCCAGCGGCTCCAGCGGCAACGCTTATCTAACTGCCTACGGCAGTGCTGACAACTGCGCCGGTGCCATAGACAGCAACGGCTACATAGATGTGGTCTATTACTCCAGTTCCACGGCCCTGTCGTATGTCCAGTTCAATAGCGCTACTAACACCTGGGGAACGCCCGCGACCATCGTGACCATCACCTCCGGCGGCAGCTATTACTGCTGCGCCATCGCCAATGATTCTAATAATTACTCACACATAGCCTTCAACAACTACTATGGCAGCGCACATTCGCAAATATACTACATCAACAACACTGCTGGGGGTGTTTGGCACTCTGTAGTTGGCCCCCTCAATACCTTCACCGACTGCTGCTATCCCGACATCGCCATGGACACCACCAATGGCAGTGGACATCGCTACAACATACCCCAGATTGCCTATTTGCAGAATAACGGCACATTCTATATGCAGTTAGGAAATGCCAATAACGGCACCAGCTTTACCTCAGCATATTTTTTTCTTGGGAGCACCCCCAGCATCCCCAGCATAATCATTGACAGCAATGGCCAGACAACGGGGTTTATATCTCAGACAGGGGATAGTAGAATTAGAGCCTGGTATATCCCCGGCTCCGGCACCTGGTCGAGTGGTTTTACCGGCCCGGAAGCGGTTGAGGTCGGCACCACGGCTAACTGGCTGGCTGCCGCGGTCAACGGCACCACCCGCTATTGCTTCATGTTTTACCAGACCCCCAGCCTTTACCAAGTTTCATCTACAGCCTACGGGACTTGGGGTACGCCCACGCAAATTCCCGGAGATTCCCCTTCCAGCGCCGGAGCCATTAGCGTCCTCTGGTCTTATGGCGTCGGTTATGCGACTTATGGGATTGATTACCTGTTCACCAGCGGCACCGGCGGGGGGAATCTCTATTACGACAATATCCTGAAACCAGCCCCCAGCCACCACGGTACTATGATACCGTGGTTCAGGAGATAGGGTTGAGCCATGAGCGGCGCGATGGCGCTTTAGCAGCTCAACTAAAGCTGCCGGTGAGCCAGTAACGGCAGGGAGCAGTGAGCAGTGAGCAGTGAGCAGTTGCTCACCGCGCCCCGGGTTTTATGGAGGGCACCAGGGCAGGATGTTTCTATGTCCAGGGAAAGGATCTCCGGCGGCAGCCGATGCTCCCGGAAGCAGCGGCCTCTTCCTTCTTAAGGGAGGATGAATTAGAATTTTCAGGCAGGGGGTGGTGCTGAGCTCTCTAAATTCCGAGGAGGCCGAAATGCCGGAAATTAAAGTGAAGGGGATGAGTTGCGGCCATTGCGCCGCGGCGGTGACCAAGGCCCTTGGCAGCCTGCCGGGAATCTCGGAGGTGCAGGTGAACCTGGCCGACGGCCGGGTGACTTACCAGAGCGCCGGGCCGGTGCCCCCGGAAGAATTGGCCCGGGTGATCAAGGCCGCGGGCTATGAGGTGGTTTCGGGGTAGCCGCGACCCGGCAGGAAGGCCGGGCTTGCGGGCCGTTTCTCCCCGCCTTGGGGCCACGGGCTTCCCTCACCCTTCCAGGCCGGGGGAAGACTGCGCCACAGTGCCGCCAGCCCCGGCCGAGGTCCTGACTGCCTGGTTAACGTCCTCGCCCCTCTTCAATCCCACCAGCTCCACCAGTCACCGGCGCCGACCTGGGAGGTGAAGAAGCGGGCCCGGGCCGCGGCGCCACCACCGGAGTTCGCAACTGCTCTCGCGGGGTGAATGCGGGCGGGGCCTTAATCCCTTGCGCCTGCTGCTGGATCTGCTGGCGCATCAGGGGGGTCAGGGCATGCTCCGCTTGCGGGGGCAGGGCCATGCCCCGGGGCAGGGACAAGGGCTTGCCGCCAAGCGCGCCTGGCCGCGCCAGCCGCTGTCGTCCCGGCGCCGTCAGGACTTCCGGGACCTCCTTGGCGCCCCGGGGGATCTCCAGGGCAGTTTTGGGGAGATTCGCCGGCGGCGGCAGCACCCCAGGCCGAGCCAACTGCCCCAGGACTGCGGCCGGATTGGCGGCCCGGGTAATGGGAAAGCCCCTGCCCCCAAGCACCGCCGCGGGGATGGCATCCCGAATAAAGGGATGCCCGGACGTCACCGCATCGGGTGGAAGTACGTTGCGCAACCGGGTGAAGTTGGCGTTTCCGGCAAAGTTGTTGAGCGCGGCGATATTAGTATTGGTCACCCGAGCCACGAAAGGGAGAGGTGGCCCGAAGGCGTAGAAGGCCCGGGGGGCAAAGGCCGGAGAGACAAAATTGCGCTCGAATACGGTCCCGGGAAACAGCACCGGCACGAAATTGTAGGGGGCCAGAGAGGCGGACCTGGCATAGCAAAAGCTCGGGAAGAAGGGCGAGCCGAATCCCCGCAGGAAAAAAGGGGCCCGGACGAAGACCCAGAAAGGCGGGCACAGGAGATCCACCAGAGATATGCCGAAGTAATACGGGCCGCAATATACCGGCTCCGGGACAAAATCCGGCGGCGGGATGGGGGCCCAGCCGATGTAATCATCGCTGGTGCGCCAGGCCGTGGTGGAAGGGTACCAGGTGCTGCCCGGGACCCAGACCCAGCCGTATTCGGTGGTGGGCATCCAGTTGCCGAAGTGGTAAGTGGCCCAGCCCCAGGGTTCGTCGGTTTCAAAGGTCCAACCCTGTGCGGTGGGCAACCAGCGGCCGTCCACGTAGGGCCGCCAGTTGGTGGTCGCCCCGGAGGTGGGATACCATACCGGGCCGTAGTGGCCGTAGTTCACCCAGGCGCCATAAGGGGCCAGGGCATCGTAAAAGAGGGCCAGATCCTGGGCGGCGGCCCGAGCCGGGCGGCCCGGGACCATGGTCCAGGCCAGCAGAAACAGCAGGGCCACCCCCAGCGCCTTACCGGGATTTTTGCCAGCCAGCCTCATCTGCAACCTCCCTGGTGCTCCAGTCACAAATTTTTCACCTGGTATGCTTCCCCCCGGGCTGGGCCGGGGCACCCTAAAAGTAACCAGGTCCCAGTTGGAAATCAAGGGGAACAGAAGTAGCGCAGTTCTTTCCAGGCCGCGCACTCTCGGCCCGAATCTCCCCTGGGCGGGGGGTGGCCCGTTAAGAAAAGCCCCCGGCTGCCGCCGCCATATTATCCCACCGGCTATCAGCGAAAATGGCAGGCGACCCAGTATTCCGGGGCGGCTTCCCGGTAGGCCGGGACCTGGTCCCGGCAGCGGGGTAACTCGGCCTCGGGACAGCGGGGGTGAAAGGGGCAGCCCGAGGGGACCTGCACCGGGCTGGGCGGCTCCCCCCTGAGGGCCGGGGGCCGGAAAGGCTGCCGGGGGTCGGGCTGGGGCACCGCAGCCAGCAGGGCCTGGGTATAGGGATGGAGGCGCTCCCGGGCCAGGAACTCCCGGGGCGCCATCTCCACCAGGCGCCCCAGGTACATCACCGCCACCCGGCTGCAGATCTGGGAGATGACGCTCAGGTCATGGGAGATGAAGAGGTAGGTGAGGCCGTGGTGTTCGTGCAAGCGGACCAGCAGGTTGAGAATCTGGGCCTGAATGGAGACGTCCAGGGATGAGACCGGTTCGTCGGCCACCATCAGCCGGGGGCGCAAGGCCAGGGCCCTGGCGATTCCCAAACGCTGGCGCTGGCCGCCGCTGAATTCGTGGGGGTAGCGGCCCAGGTGCTCCGGGGCCAGGCCCACCTCGGCCAATAAATCCGCCACCCAGTTGCGGCGTTCCCGGCGGGTGCCCAGGTTATGGATGGTGAAAGGTTCCTCCAGGATTTGCCGCACGGTCATACGGGGGTTCAGGGAGGAGTAAGGGTCCTGGAAGATGATCTGGAACTGGCGGCGCATGGCCTTGAGGCCCCGGCGGGGCAGACTGCTGAGGTCTTCGCCCCCGAACCAGACCCGGCCGGAGGTGGGAGCCAGCAGCCCCAGAACCAGGCGGGCCAGGGTGGACTTGCCGCAGCCGGATTCGCCCACCAACCCGAGGGTCTCCCCGGAGAACAGGGAAAAGCTTACGCCGTCCACCGCCTTGAGCAGCGGCCCCCGGCCCCAGAAGCCCTGCAAGCGGTAGTGGCAGCACAGATCCTGGGTTTTCAGCAGTTCAGGCATCTTGTACTTGGGTGCTCGAATTTTTATAAGGCGTCAAATTGATTAAGCCGCCGCAAAACCCCTTTCTTGATTTCGTCAGCCGAAGCCAAAAGGCCCTTTTTTAATAAAAAGGCTACAAGTTCATCAAAGTCTTCTGCGACCTCCGCCTGACCAGCTAGCTGGATTTTTTCAAACAAATCCGAAGGAATTTTTGCTTTAAGTTCCATATAGCCATTTGGTTTGCGAGGAGGGCCAGAAGATGCCGTTAAGTTTAATTCCCAGGAAGGCAATCCTATTAACCTACCTTCAGGCCCATGAATAAAAATGAGTCTTGGTTTGTTATAAACATCATCTCGGATGTTCTTGTCAATTGTTGAAGCATGTGAAATAATTGGGTCTTTAGCATTGCTATAGACCATATGCCGGTCGAGTGCAATTCCCGCAATCTCTTTCGAACTGAGTGGTCTCCCCACCTCCTCAAGAATTCTGTACGCAGCCTCTTGAGTAGTCATGGCGTATTCTCCATATTGTTTTTTTTATTTCTTGTTTGTTGCAAACAAGATAGGAAATTAATAAAGGAATGTCAACCCCAAAAATGCATTAGAGGCAATTAATTTTAAAAATTATGAAAATTCACAAGGTTATCTTGTGGTTATCGGCTTTTACGGAAGGATTTTAGAAGCCATAATTCCAACACCGCACCCGGTGTCCCGGGGCCACCTCCAGCCAGGGTGGCGGCGCCAGGCATTGTTCCCGGGCTTCGGGACAGCGGTCCTGATAAAGGCAGCCCGGGGGGGGCTCTCCCGGCAGTTGTCCCTTGATGGCCTCCAAAGGCGCCCCGGGGGGGCGGTGAAAATCGAGCCGGGGCACCGAAGCCAGCAGCCCCCGGGTATAGGGATGGCCCGGGTTGGCAAAGAGCTCTCCGGTGGGGGCCGCCTCGACGATGAGTCCGGCGTACATCACCATTACGCGGTCGGCGGTCTGGGCCACGATGCCCAGGTTGTGGGTGATGAACAGCATCGCCAGACCCAGGTCAGCCTTCAAGCTGCGGAGGAGGGCCAGAATTTGGGCCTGCACGGTGACATCCAGGGCGGTGGTGGGCTCGTCGGCGATGAGCAGGTCCGGGTGGCAGGCCAGGGCCATGGCCATCAGCACCCGCTGGCGCTGCCCGCCGGAGAGCTGATGGGGATATTGCCGCAGGCGCTGCCCGGCCTCGGCCAATCCCACCCGGGACAGGGAGGCCGCGGCCTCTTCCAAGGCGGCTCTCTCGGTAAGACCCCGGTGCAGGCGCAGGACCTCAGCCACCTGCTCGCCTATGGTGAAGACCGGGTTCAAAGCGGTCATGGGCTCCTGAAAGACCATGGCGATGCGGTTGCCCCGAATCCGGGCCAGGCGCTCTGCCGGGCAGCTGAGCAGATCCTCCCCCAGAAACCGGACTTCGCCCGCGACCTGGGCCGCGGGCAGGGGGAGGAGACGCAGAATGGCCATGGCGGTAACGGTCTTGCCGCAGCCCGATTCTCCCACCAGCCCCAAGGTTTCACCGGGCTGCATGGAAAAATCGATGCCGGCCAGGGCCTGCACCTCTCCCCGGGAGGTGGTGAAGCGGACCCTGAGGTCCCGCACCTCCAAGAAAGGGGCGCCCTCCTGCTTAAAGGCCAGATTGCCGCTCATAAGTAAGCCGGGGTCTAGGCTGCCGCCCGCCCGCCCCTCTGAAGTTGGGAGAGGACCTAGTGTCCTAGATTTATCTTAACAAAAGATTTGAGATAACCCCCCCTCCCTGAGAGGGGAGTGGGTTGGGGGGAGGGTGGTGAAAAATAGATTACCACACCCACCCTGACCCTCCCGCCTCAAGGGGGAGGGCAAAAGGCAAATCATTTAGGCAATGTTTCCGTGGGACACAATACCAGGAGCTATGGCAAAACCTGATTTTATTGCCATTCTGAAAGAATTAAAGGATCTCCAGTCATTCAAGATACTAGATTCTGCGCTGCGCGCAGGATGACATTTTTGGGGAGAACCATGTTTTTGCAAGAGCTCCTAGGGCGCCAGGGGAAGTTGAATGGTAAAAGCGGATCCTTTACCGGGGGTGCTTTTGACGGAGATGGAGCCGCCGTGCTCCTGGATGATACTCTGGCAGATGGCCAGTCCCAGGCCGGTGCCCTGGGCCTTGGTGGTAAAATAAGGCTGGAAGATGTTGGCCGCCACCTCCGGGGCCATGCCTTCGCCGGTATCGGCCAGCACTACTTCGGCGTTCTGCCCCGAGACCCGGCTGCTGATGGTGAAGGCGCCACCCCGGGGCATGGCTTCCAGGGCGTTTTTGAAGAGGTTGATGAGGACCTGGCGCATTTGATTGGGATCGAAATCGACCGGCGGCAGAGGGCCATCTTCCCCCCGGTTGATCTCGACATGGTTTTCGGTGAAGGTGTCCCGGAAGAGTTCCAGGGCCTCCGCGATGGCCGCCTCCAACTGGCCCCGGCGTTTCGCCGCCGGGGGCCGGCGCACGAAATCCCGCATCTCCGCCACCATGGCTTCCAGGCTGCTCACTTCCTCGGTAATGATGCTCAATTTCTGCCGGGCCTTATCGTCCAGGCCGGGACTCTTCAAGAGTTGCCGGGCGAAGCCACCGATGATCAGCAGGGGGTTTTTGATCTCATGGGCGATGTGGGTCACGGTGTTGCCCACCGCGGCCAGGCGCTCGGACTGCAGCAGCCGGTCTTGCATCTCCTGATATTCGGTGATGTCCCGGATGACCCCGGTGAAATAGAGGTTGTCCCGGACCTCGGCCACGGAAAAGGAGATACTCATGGGGAATTCGCTGCCGTCCCGGCGCTGGGCCTTGAGGCGCACGTGTCTGCCGATCACCCGGGCCTCCCGGGTGGCCACGTATCGCCGAACGTAGCCCAGGTGTTCTTCCTTGTAGGGAGGCGGAATCAGGATTTTCAGGTCCTGGCCCATGGCCTCGGCCCGGCTGTAACCGAACATCTTCTCGGCACCCAGATTGTAGCCGATGATGACATGGTCTTCGTTGATGGTAACGATGCCGTCGGTGGCGCTATTGATGATGCCGACGTTGATTTCCTGTTTCTGCCGCAGCTCCTGGAGCTGGCAGACAATTCCCTTCAGGAAGTTGGCGAGGGGGCCGCTAATGAGCTGACCCAGCCGCTCCGGGGAGAAATCGGGCAGTCCGGCGGTCAGGAATTGGCCGTCCAGGATGAGATCGAAGGCCTCTGGCTGCAAATCCTTCAGGGGGTTAACCTGGAGAGCCGGGCTGGTCCCGGGGGTGGCGCCGTAGAGGACCAGATCCAGGGGCGGGAAGCCTTCCAGAGAGAAAGGCATGGTTACCGGGAGGCAGACGAACTCCTGCCCGTTCAGGACGATGGCGATGCGCATGGTTTTGGCGTCTGAGTTCATGCGGTCAGGGTTGCCAGTGAGCCATGGCCGTGAGCGCGGGGTGGGCAGGGATCCCGGTCAATTAGTCAGCCTTCATAGCGTTTGAATACCAGGGAGGCGTTGGTGCCGCCGAACCCGAAGGAGTTGGACAGGACATAGCGGATCTCCGCCTTCTGAGGCGTATCCGGGACAAAATTGAGGCCGGCGCAGTCAGGGTCAACCTCCCGGAGGTTGATGGTGGGCGGGATTATGCTATCCCGGATGGCCAGCACGGAAAAGATGGCTTCCACCGCTCCGGCCGCGCCCAAGAGGTGCCCGGTCATGGACTTGGTGCCGCTCACCAGCAGACGGGAAGCGTGCTCCCCGAAGATCTCCTTGAGAGCCAGGCATTCATTGCGGTCGCCCACCGGCGTGGCGGTGGCGTGAGGATTGACGTAATCGATGTCGGGCGGGGTGACCCCGGCATCCTTCATGGCCAGGGCAATGCAACGGGTGGCCCCTTCCCGGTCCGGGTCGGTGATGTGATGGGCGTCGCCGGTCATGCCAAAACCAACGATCTCGGCGTAAATCCTGGCCCCTCGGGCCAGGGCATGGTCCAGTTCCTCCAGGGCGAGGATGCCGGAACCTTCCGACATGACGAAGCCCGAGCGCTGGCAATCAAAGGGACGGCTGGCGCCGGCAGGATCGCCGTTGTAACCCATCGCCAGGGCTCCCATACGATAGAAGCCCGCCATGGTGAGGATGGTGATGGCGGCTTCACTACCACCCGCGGCCATCATGTCCGCCTCTCCCAACTGGATGGAGCGATGGGCCATGCCGATGGCGTGGGCCCCAGCGGCGCAGGCGGTGGACAGGGCGATATTGGGCCCCTTGGCCTTGAAGCTGATGGAGACGTTGCCCGCGGCCAGATTGGGGATCATCTTGGGCACCAGGAAGGGAGAGACCCGGTGCACCCCTTCGAAGATTAGCTTCTGCACCCCTTCCTCCCAGGTGCCAACCCCTCCCATGCCGCTGGCAATAATGACCCCGGCCCGTTCCGGCGCTTCAACCTCCAGATCGATGCCCGAGTCTTTGATGGCCTCCAGGGAGGCGGCCAGGGCGAACTGGGTGAAGCGGTCGGTATATTTGATTTGCTTGAGATCTTCCTTGAGGACTTGCTTTTTTCGGGTCTGCAGGATCTCCTTCAGGTCAAAGTTCTTGATCTCGCCGCCAATGACGGGAAAGTCTTCCGGGATGCGGTAGCGCTCCATGACTTCCTTATCGAAACGGTCCAGCCGGGTGACCCCCGATTCCCCCGCCAACAGCCGGGACCATACGGTGGGGACATCGAGTCCCATGGAGGTCACCATGCCTACTCCGGTGACCACCACGCGGCGCATCTCCACGGTTTTCGAACAAGACATGCATCAACCTCCGACCCTTGGCCCCCAAAAGCCAGAGAAGGGATAAGGGGTGAAGAATTCCGGGCTGCCCACAGCCGCGCTTCCCCGTGGGCCGGAACGCACCAAGGAATTTTAGCGTTACAATTAAGTTCTATCATTGTAAATTACCCGGGGCGCTATTGCAACGCTTTCCGGTCCGCCGCTCAGGGGAGAAGTCCTTGATCCACGTGTTTTTGGAGGAACCCGGCCCATGCCGGTGGCGCCGCCGGCATGGGCCCCGGATGGGACGCGGCCCCCATCCGCGGGCCGAGCCGGGAATTTTTAGTTTACTTTTTTCATCGGGTTCAGATAAAATAGCTTATTCTAGATGAGAGATACCCTTTCGCAAGTGGCCAGGCCATCCCCAACTTTGCGGGTCAAAGAGGAAATAATCGATGAAATCCAGGGTTAACCCCCATTACATGGAGAAGCTCTATTCTTTTTATTGCCCTTTCTACGATTGGATTTTCGGCAAACTGTTGGGGCCCGGCCGCCGCCAGGCCTTCAAGTATCTGTCCCGCCGGCCTAACCAGAGGATTTTGGAGATCGGCGTAGGTCCCGGCTCTACGCTGGAATTTTACCCGCCGAAAACCGAGCTGGTGGGCATCGACATCTCCGCCGCCATGATCGAGGTCGCCCGGAAGACGGCCGCCAATCTCAACAGCGGCAGCCGCTTCCACTTACAAGTGATGGATGCCGCCAACCTGGAATTCCCCGACAATTACTTCGACGTGGTTATGGCCGCCTACGTGATCACCACCGTCCAAGACCCGCACCGGGTCTGCCGGGAGATACTGCGGGTGGTCAAGCCCGGCGGGCAGGTCATCGCCATTAATCACACCCGCAGCCAGAATGGCAGTCTTTGGGGCCGGATCGAGGACATGGTGGCCCCGGTCTGCTGCGCCATCGGCTTTACCACCGACCTGGACGTCATCAAGGTAATGAAAGAAGTAGGCATCAAGGTCCATCAGACGGTGCGGTGCAACCTGCTGAATACCGGCCGCATCATCATGGGCAGCAAGAGCTAGACTGGTTTCCGGGAGAACCCGGCCGCGGCCGGGTGCGCCGGGCAGGCGGCTCAAGCGCCAGGACCCCCGAATCCCTGCCAATAATGTTCGAGAACTTGCCTCTGGAGAAAAAACCGGATGAAAATCGATAAAAATTCGTTTGTGACCATTGAATACCTGATCCACCTGGGGGAGCAGGAAACCTATCCGCCCAGCGGCAAGCCCGAGGAGATCTCCTTCTGCCTGGGCTGGGGAGCCATGCCTCCGGGACTGGAGGAGGCCATGCTCGGGTTGTCCCCCGAGGACCAGCGGGTGGTCAGCCTCAGTCCGGAGCAGGCTTACGGCGAATTTGACCAGGAACTGGTGATGGAAGTGCCGCTCTCCGAATTTGCCCCGGAACTGGAATTGCATCCGGGATTGGTGTTCGAAACTGAAAACGACGAGGGGCACCCGATCTATTTCGTCGTGCAGGAAGTGGGCCCCGAGGCGGCGGTCATCGACTTCAACCACCCCCTGGCCGGCAAGGCCCTGGAGGTGGACTTTACGGTGCGCCAGGTGCGGCCGGCCTCCCCGGAGGAACTTGAGGGCCCCGGAGGCTGTTCCTGTTCCCAATGCGGTGAAGGAGGGGCCCACTCCCATTAATGGAGGGCCACCTTTGATGCCCCTGCCCTGGGCGCGGCATTACGACCCGGGAGTGCCGCTCAGCGTGGGGCCGGCCACCGCTTCCATACCCTGGTTGTTGCTTGAGGCCGCGGCCCGGACCCCCGGAGCCCCGGCCCTGGTCTTCTTCGGCCGGACCTTCAGCTATCAGCAACTCTCGGAACTGGCGGCCCGGTTAGCCCGGGCCTTCCAAGACCAGGGCCTGGCCCCCGGGGAGCGCCTGGCCATCCTGCTCCCCAATTGCCCGCAATTCGTGGTAGCTTACCATGCCGCCCTGCGCCTGGGCGCGGTGGTGGTGCCGCTGAACCCTCTCCTGAGCGCCAGGGAACTGGCTCACCAACTTAACGATTCCGGGAGCCGGCGCCTGGTGGTCCTGGATCATTTCCTGCCCAAGGTGGAAGAGGCCCGGGGCAAGCTGGACCTGACCCATCTCATAGTTACCAGCCTTTCGGACGCCCTCCCCTGGCCCTTGAGCCGGCTATACCCTTTCAAGGCGCGGCGGCAAGGATTGGCCAGGGGCTTTAAACCGGCCCCGGGCCGTTTCGGCTGGCGAGGCTTGCTGGCTCAACCTCCCCTTGGGGACGAGCCTATCCCCGGGGTCCAGGACTTGGCGGTCTTGCTCTATACCGGGGGCACCACGGGGATCCCCAAGGCAGCCATGCTCAGCCACGGCAACCTCATGGCCAACGTGGCCCAGCTCAGCGCCTGGCTGCCGCAGGTGCGCTTCGGCGGCGAACGTCTGGTGGCGGTGCTCCCCTGGGCCCACTCCTTCGGCCTCACCGCCTGCCTCAACTGGCCCATGTCGCAGGGGGCGGAGATCATTGTCCTGCCCCGCTTCGAAATCGGCGGTTTCATGAAGATGCTGCGCAAGTGCCGGCCCACCATGCTGCCCGGGGTGCCCACCATATTCGTGGCCCTGATTAACGATCCCCGGCTGTCGACCCTGGACCTCTCCTCGCTGTGGGCCTGTATCAGCGGCTCAGCCCCGCTGCCCCTGGAGGTGCGAGACCGCTTCGAGTCCCTGAGCGGCTGCCGCATCATGGAGGGCTATGGCCTCACCGAAGCCGGTCCGGTGACCCATCTGAATCCGGTCCAGGGGCCGCGGCCCGCGGGCAGCATGGGGTTGCCGCTCCCCGCCACCCTGGCCCGGGTGGTGGATCGGGAGGGTGGCCAAGCTTCGCTGGACCCCGGCCAGGTGGGGGAACTGGCCATCCAGGGGCCCCAGGTGATGAAGGGTTACTGGCAAAACCTTACGGAGACCGCGGCGGTTCTTAAGGATGGCTGGCTCTACACCGGCGACCTGGCGCGCTGGGACGAGGATGGCTATTTTTATATCGTGGAACGCAAAAAGGATTTGATCATTTCCGGGGGCTATAATATCTATCCCCGGGAAGTGGAAGAGGTCCTCTACCAGTTCCCCGGGGTGCAAGAGGCGGTGGCCTTCGGGGTGCCGGACAGCTATCGGGGCGAGGTCGTCAAGGTGGTCATCGTGCCCCGGGCCGGCGTCGAGCTAAGCGCCTCCGAACTCCGGGATTTCTGCGGCCAGCAACTGGCCCTTTACAAGGTGCCCAAGTTCATCGAATTCCGCCCGGAAGTCCCCAAGAGCCAGGTGGGCAAAATCCTGCGCCGGCTGCTCCGGGAAGAGGCCATGGCCGGGGACCAGGCGGCCCGGGGGGAGGATTAGTCCCTGGCAATTTGATGAAATTTCTCCAAAAGCGGTGTATGATTAAACCCGGCAAAGAATAGAGGCCCATGTCTGTTAGACGTTCCCTGCGCTATCATTGGCTTAAATTCCTCCGCCTCCAGGACGAACCTTGGAAGCTGTCGTGGGGTATGGCCTTGGGAGTCTTTGTGGGCGTCACCCCCACGGTGCCTTTCCATATGGTGTCGGTACTCTTTCTGGCCCCGCTCCTGGGAATCTCGCCGGTGGCCGCCTTTCTGGGCCTGCAGATCTGCAACCCGCTGACCATTCCTATCATCTATCTGGCGGCCTATAAGGTGGGGAACCTAGTGTTGCACGGCGGGACGCCCCTGGTGTGGCGCCACTGCTATGGCTACTCCGACCTGTTGCACCTGCTCTGGCAAGGGGGGCTGGCCCTGCAAGTGGGGGGCCTGCTGATCGCCGTCCCCCCAACCATCGCCTCCTATTTTCTGAGCAGGTGGCTGATCAGGCGATATCGCCGCTTCAAGGAGCGCAGGGCCGCCGGTGTCCCCAACCTCTCCCAAAATCCTCCTGCAGCGTCTCGGCCTGAGGCCTAAAAAGACCCTGGGGCAGCACTTCCTGGTGCACCCCCACCAGGCCCGGCGCATCGTTACGGCCCTGGGGCTGAGGGGCGATGAGACCGTGGTGGAGATCGGCGCCGGCCTGGGGGCCTTGACGGTCCTTCTGGCCGCAGAAGCGGGGCGGCTGGTGGCCCTGGAACGGGATCCGGCCCTGGTCCGGTTTTTGCGGGAAGAAGTCTTCCCCGATACCCCCGGGGTGGAAGTGCGCGGTCAGGACGTCCTGCGCTTCGATTTTCCGGGGCTCAGCCGGGAGGTGGGGCAGCCCCTGGTGGTGGTCGGCAATCTCCCCTACCAGATCACTTCGCCCCTGCTCTTTAAACTGATGGAAGAGCAGCAGGCCCTCAGCCGGGCGGTGCTGATGATGCAGCAGGAGGTGGGGGCGCGCCTGCTGGCAGCCGCGGGCACTAAGGATTACGGGGTGCTGTCGGTGTTGCTGCCGTATCATTTCTCCCTCCGGCGCCTCTTTTCCCTGGGGCCGGCCAATTTTTTCCCGCCGCCCCAGGTGGACTCTCTGGTCCTGAGCCTGACCCCTGCCGCCACCTCGCCCCCGGCCCGGGATCCGGCCCTGCTGGCCCGGGTGGTGAAGGCCGCCTTCGGGCAGCGCCGCAAGACCCTGAACAACACCCTGACGGCCGGGGCCGCCTTGGGGCTCAGCCCCGCGGAGGTGCGCCGGGCCTGCGGGGAGTTGGGCCTCGATACGGGGCGGCGGGGGGAGACCCTGAGCCTGCCGGAATTCGTGGCGCTGGCCAATAAGCTGTCAGCTATCAGCTAAAAACTAAAGCTAAAAGCTAAAGACCGGGAGCGCAGGCTAAAGCCTGCGGCTACCAGAGCAGGTCCCCCGGCACGCTGAAGGCTAATCATGTCTTATGAAGCGCGTACTTACCGCAGCCGCATGGCCCGCGCCGGCCTAGTGGGATTCCGGGTGGTCGTCCGGGAGACCGACCTCTGGGTCCTGGCCGCCCGGGACTTTTCCCGGAGGGTGCGGGAGGTGGTGCTCCAGGAGCGCCGGCAGTTGGAGGCCTACATCGCCGGGCACCCGGAATTTCTGACGACCCTGACCCCCTGGCCGGAGGACCCCCTGGCCCCGGCGGTGGTGCGGGAGATGATTGCCGCGGCCCGGCAGGTGGGGGTGGGCCCCATGGCGGCGGTGGCCGGGGCCCTGGCGGAACAGGTGGGCCGGGCCTTGGCGCGGGAGCCTGCGAACCCCGAGGTCATCGTGGAGAATGGCGGGGACCTCTACCTGCAAGTGACCTCGCCGGCCATCATCTCCCTGTTTGCCGGAAAATCCCCCCTGAGCCACCAGGTGGGCCTGCGGATCGAGCCGGAGTTCGCTCCCCTGGGGGTGTGCACTTCCTCGGGGAGCGGGGGCCATTCCCTGAGTTTCGGCAGGGCCGACGCCGCCTGCATCCTGGCGCACTCAGCCTCCCTGGCCGATGCCGCGGCCACCGCCCTGGGCAATCTGGTCCCGGATGCCGGGGCCATTGACGCCGCCCTGGCCTGGGCCGCCTCCGTCCCGGAAATCCTCGGGGCCGTGGTGATCGTGGGCGACAGACTGGGGGCCTGGGGCCGGGTGGAGCTGGTCCCCCTGGCCGGATAAGCGCATGAGTTCCGGGAGAATGGCTGCTTCCCAGGTAGTCGAGGAAGCCAGGAGCATTAGACGGGGTTTTGTCCGGTGGCAGGGCCGCCTTAGATTTAGAGCTCTTAAAATTAGAGAAGTTCTTGTGGTAAAAAGGAGGAGGCAGAAATGGATCAACAGCAGCAACCTAAGGACCGAGCCTGTTTTATCTGTTCCCGCGACACCCTGGACGGCGCCTACCCCGCTCTCATCCTGGGGATTAACGCCGCCCGGCAGGGCATGGAGTCCAAGGTCTTCTATACCTTCATGGGCATAAATCTGGTGCGCAAGGGCGGCATCGAGAAGGCCAAGTTCCACCCCCCCCGGGGTCATGGGGGCGGTGCCCGGCATGTCCACCGTGGCCACGGCCATGATGAAGAAAAAGGCTGAAAAGGCGCAGGTCCCGGCGCTTCCGGATCTCATGGAGATGGCCCAGATCGAAGGCGTGCAACTCATCGCCTGCAAAATGACCTTCGACATGATGGAATTCAAGGTGGAGGACATGGTGGAAGACGTGGTCATCTGGACGGCGGAAGAGTTCTTGAAGTACGCCAAGGAAGCCAAACTTTGCCTCTTTACCTGAGCGGAGCATCCGGGGCGCATGGCCGGATTAAGTCGATTATTTTATTAAAATAATTAAAGATGCCGATTAAGGAGGAATTGGCGCCGGGATGGAGGAGGCGCTGGGGCCGCTCCTGAAGTCCCAGGGCAGGGAGCCCATTAGGGATATTTCCCCTTAAAAATCAGGGATTTCCCGATGGTATTTTAACTATCCCCTCCTATAATGGGCCAAGAGAGGGGCTAGGCTGGGCTTCACTCCGGCCTTGGGTCAGCAAGCGGGGAGCGGCGTGCAAGTTGCCGAAGCGCCCCAGGCCAGGCGTTTGGAACAGCGCTGAGGAAGTTGGCATGGATCACTCTTTCGCGGACCGGCTCCAGGATATCCTGGAACAGGCCTGGTTCGCAATGAAGGCCGAGGGGGTAAGCGGCACGGTGACGCTGGCGGCGGTCTCGGTGGCCTTGGTCATCCTCTTCTGGTTCGTCTTCTCGCCGGGGATCAAGAATAAATAGCGGCCCGCCGGTACTGCGGCGGTTGCGCTTCCTCCACCTGACCCCAAAGACCTAAAAGTGCGCCAGCGCGGGGTCCGGGCGCCTGGGGGACCGCGGCTGGGGAAATCTGCCGGTTTGAGCCGGCCTTGCCATTCTCTTCTCACTTTCTTTTCTTTCCGGAGTTCTCACCTGACCCTAGCAGTCCGGGTAGCGCCGTCCGCAGGGGGGACTTGCGCCGGCCTGCAAAATAGGTTGAAATATCAGGCAACTCTCAGGAGAGGGAAAGAGATGCCTAATGATCATCCCCGCGGTGAAAAGATCACTCCGGCCCCCGGGGGGGGGCTTAAGGTTCCCGAGCACCCCATAATTCTCTTTATCGCCGGGGACGGCACCGGCCCTGATATCTGGCAGGCCACCCAGCCGGTGTTGGACGCCGCCGTGGCCAAGGCCTACGGCAGCCAGCGGCAAATCGTCTGGCAGGAGGTCCTGGCCGGGGAAAAGGCCTTCAAGCAGACCCGGAGCTATATGCCGGTGGAATCCCTTACCGCCATCCGGGAGTTCCGGGTGGCCCTCAAGGGGCCCCTCACCACCCCCATCGGCGGCGGCTTCCGTTCCCTGAATGTCACCCTGCGCCAGGTCCTGGACCTGTATGCCTGCATCCGGCCGGTGCGCTATTACGCCGGGGTGCCCAGCCCCTTGAGAGAGCCGGGGCTGATTGACATGGTGATCTTCCGGGAAAACACCGAAGACGTCTACGCCGGGATCGAGTGGCCGGCTACCAGCCCCGAGGCCAGAAAAGTCATCGCCTTCCTTAACGCCGAGATGGGCTGCTCCCTGGACCCCACCGCGGCCATCGGCATCAAACCCATGACCGAGCGCTGCAGCAAGCGCCTGATTCGCAAGGCCCTCAATTACGCCCTGGAGCAGGGGCGGACCGCGGTCACCCTGATGCACAAGGGCAACATCATGAAGTATACCGAGGGCGCCTTCCAGAACTGGGGCTATGAGGTGGCGATGGAATACGGCGACAAGGTGACCACCGAGGCGGAGCTGGCCACGCGCTATCAGGGGGTCTTGCCTCCGGGCAGGGTGCTCCTCAACGACCGGATAGCCGACTCGCTCTTCCAGCAGGTGTTGCTGCGGCCCGCGGAGTACCAGGTGATCGCCACCCCGAACCTGAACGGCGACTACCTTTCAGACTCCCTGGCGGCCCAGGTAGGGGGGTTGGGGATGGCCCCGGGGGCCAATGTCGGGGATAACTGCGCCATCTTCGAGGCCACCCACGGCAGCGCCCCCAAGTACGCCGGCCAGGATAAGGTCAATCCCGGCTCCCTCATCCTCTCCGGGGCCATGCTCCTGGAGTACCTGGGCTGGCAGGAGGCGGCCGGGCTTATCCACCAGGCCCTGCCCCGCACCCTGCAGGCGGGGCTGGCCACCTACGACCTGGCCCGGCTGCTGCCCGGCAGCAGGGAAGTCTCCTGCTCCGCCTTCGGCCAGGCGTTGATCGAGCACCTGTAAGAAGGTTCCATTATCTTGCCGGAAGTGGGCCGTCTCCAAATTAGACCTAAAAAGGGCGCCGGGATCGTCCCGGCGCCCCTACAGTTCTGCCGTTCTCCCGGTTAAGCCCCGCTCCGGCTACTCCCCGGCCCCTTGCCTCTCCCCGGTCACATAGAGGACTTCGAAGCGGGCCGCCAATTCCGCCTGGATGGCCGCCACCGCCTCGGGTGAGAGGTTCTTGACCCGGACATAGACCTCCCGCCGGTTTTCCCCGGGGCTGCAGTAGCAGCTCAGCAGGCTGAGCAGCCGCCCTCCCCGGGCTCGCATCAGGTCGGCCACCTCCTTCAAGACCCCGGGCCGGTCTTCCAGGCGCAGGGCGAACTGCACCCCGCCCTGAAGGCTGCCGCTGATATGGAGCAAGGCCCGCAGTATGTCCGACTGGGTGATGATACCGACCAGCGAGCCTCCGGCGTCCACCACCGGCAGCCCCGAGACGGTGTGCGCCAGCATGATTTGTGCAGCCCCCTCCACCGTGTCGTCCTGGGAGACGGTGATCAGGTCGCGGCTCATGATCTCCTTTACCTGCAGCTCCGCCAGCAGGTAATACATCTCGTGCACGTCCAGGGTGGTGGCCTTGGAAGGGGAGGCCTCTTTCAGATCCCGGTCGGTGACCAGTCCCACCAGGCGGCCGGCGCGCATCACCGGCAGACGCCGGAAGTGATGCTCATTCATAATATGCATGGCCCGGATCATGGAAGTGTCGTCATTGATGGTTATGGGGTCCCGGGTCATCCAATCCTTGATCAGCATGGGGCTGCTCCGTCGATTCTTAATTACCGGCGGCTACCACTGCTACCATTAAGCGCTTTCCTGCGAAATTCGCCTGGCGGCTTTCCCGGGTCATGCCGAGAAAACGCAGGCTAAAGCCTGCGGCTACGTTTTAAAGACCACTGGCAACGATGCCCAGATGGCCAAGTCGCCTGCCTCCATAAGCTCTTTTAAGCAAAAAAAATAAAGGTAGCAAACGGCTTTTTCTAAAGCCGCGGTTCTTCGCCCCGGAAAAACCGCTGCAAATTGGCGCGGTGGCAGACCAGGATCAGCCCCGACAGGGCGCCGGCCAGGAGGAGATAGGCCTTGGAGCCGGAGAAGAGGCCCATGGCCACCGGCAGCAGCCAGGCGGCGATGAGTGCCGCGATGGACAGGACGCGGGTCCGGCTCAGGGCCAGCAGGTAGACCAGGACCAGGCTGAGCCCGGCCCAGGGGCAAAGGGCGGTCACCACTCCGAAGCTGGTGGCCACCCCTTTGCCCCCTTTAAAACCCAGGCCCAGGGGGAAGACATGCCCCAAAACCGCGGCCGCCCCCACCGCGGCCACCGCCGCGTCTTGCCAGGGCCCCAGGGGCGCCAGCCAGAGGCGGGCCAGGACCGTGGGCATGGCCCCCTTGAGGGCGTCCCCCAGCAGGGTGAGGCCGCCGGCCTGGCGGCCCAGCAGGCGATAGAGATTGCCGGCGCCCAGGTTGCCGCTCCCCTGGCGGCGGGGATCCGGGCCCCCCAGGACCCGGGCCACCAGAAGCCCGGTGGGGATAGAGCCCAGCAGGTATGACAGCAGCAACAGCCCCGCAAAATACCTTGACATGGCCCCCGCTCCCCGAAGCCCCGAAGCCGCCCCGCGGGGGCGGAGACCCGGGGCCGCCCCCGCCGCTCTCATATCCTTCCCGGCGCCCTAAGCCGCGGCAGCCCGGTTCAGGGTGGCCCCGCGGCGCCGGCCCCGCCAGGCTGGCCGCCTTATTCCGGCACGACCTCCAGGACCCGGTCGCCGGCGTCGTCCCACACCGGGGTCTTGATCTTCAGCAGTTCGGCCCATCTCCGGAAGGCCCCCACGAAGACCACCACCATGAGCATCATGATGACCATGGCCAGGGTCGCCAGAAGATACATCCCCTGGGGAAGATAGGTGCCCACCAGGAGCAGGTAGCCGGCATACATGGTGATGAAGGCCATGGCGATCCCGGGAACCGCGGTGATCCAGGCGTATTTGGCCTTGTTCATGCGGATGATCATGGTGGTCCCGATGATCAGGCCGCTGGCGGCCAGGAGCTGGTTGCACATGCCAAACAGCGGCCAGATAGTGCTAATACTGCCGGTAACCACCAGATAACCCCAGGAGGCCACGAAGATAGCGCTGGTGCTGACGATACCGGGCCACCAGCCCCGCTCCAGGAACTTGGGGAAGGCCAAGCCGATCATTTCCTGGAGGAAGAAGCGGCCCACCCGGGTGCCGGTATCCACCGCGGTGAGGATGAAGACCGCCTCAAACATGATGGCGAAGTGATACCAGTAGGCCATCAAGCTCTTCATTATGGGAATGGAGGAAAAGATGTAAGCCATGCCTACGGCCAGGGAAACGGCGCCGCCGGGCCGGCCCTGGATCGTTTCTCCCACCCCGGCAGCCAGCGCCGGCAGGTGGGCCGTGGCCATGCCGAGTTTGGCAAAGGCGGCGGGAGCCGCGTTGATGGCGAAGTAATCGGCCGGCACCAGGACGCAGGCGGCCGTCAGGGCCATGATGGCAACCACGCCTTCCGTCAGCATGGCGCCGTAGCCTATGAACAGGACGTCCCGTTCATTGGGGATCATCTTGGGGGTGGTGCCGCTGCCGATAATGGCGTGGAAGCCGGATAAGGCCCCACAGGCGATAATGATAAAGACGAAGGGGAAAACCGGCCCGGCAATTATCGGGCCGCCGCCGTGGACGAACTTGGTGATCGGCTCCATCAGGAGGGTAGGCCGGACAATGGCGATACCCAGAACCAGGGCCAGGATGGTGCCGATCTTCAGGTAAGTGGACAGGTAATCCCGGGGGCAGAGGAGCAGCCAGACCGGCAGCACCGAGGCCACAAAGCCGTAAATAATGATAATAAAGGCAATCTGCGTTTTGTCCATGGTGAACAGGGCCTTCAGGGTGGGACTGGCCACCACATGAGGCCCGGCCAGGATTGCCAAGAACAGCAGAACCACGCCGATGATGCTGGTGCCCAGGACGTCGCCAGGCCGCCAGACATGCAGATAAACCCCCATGAGGAGGGCGATGGGAACGGTGGCAAGGACCGTGAAGGTCCCCCAGGGGCTGCTAAACATGGCGTTGACCACCGCAATGGACAGACCCGCCAGGGTGAGAATGAGGATGAAGAGGATGGCCACCGAGGCCACGTGGCCCACCGCGGTGCCGATTTCCCTCTCGGCGATCTTGCCCAGGCTCTGGGCCTTATGGCGCACCGAGGCGAAGAGCACCACCATGTCGTGCACCGCGCCGGCCACCACGCAGCCGACGATGATCCACAGGGCTCCCGGCAAATAGCCGAACTGGGCCGCCAACACCGGCCCCAACAGCGGCCCGGCGGCGGCGATGGCGGCGAAATGGTGGCCAAACAGGATAAACTTGTTGGTCTTGACATAATCGACGCCGTCGGCCATTTTCACGGCCGGGGTCAACCTCTCCGCCTTCAGCTCCAGGACCCGGTTGGCGATGAACAGGCCGTAAAACCTGTAGGCCAGGGCAAAGACGCACAATGCTACAAAGACCAGGGTCAAAGCATTCATTCTTAGGCCCTCCCTTCTGCTGGTTTTGTCCTAAGTCCGGGTGTGGGCCCGGAGGTGCCGGTCACATGGAAAAATAATCGAGTTCACTCTTATGCTCCGGCAGTTTGGGCCCCAGGACCCGCAGCAGCAGCACCGGGACCGGGGAGTGGCCGACCACCCGGTGGGCCACGCTGCCCAGCAGCCAGGCGACCTCGCCGGCGCCGTGGCTGCCCAGGATGGTGAGGTCCATCTCGTGCCCGGCCGCATAGGCAATGATCTCCGGGGCCGGGTCGCCCTGTTTATAGACCCAGGTGGCCGTTAAATTTTTGGCCCGCAAGGCCGCGGTGGTTTCCTGGAGATACTTGACCGCCGGCAGATGGGCCTCCCCCTCGGTCTCCGGGGAAGACTCGGTGATCTCGCCCACCGCGGCGGAGCCCACCGTCAAGAGCACCAGTTGCGCCTTAAAGCAATTCGCCAAATCCTCGGCCTTGGGAAGCACCTTGCCTGCCAAATCCGAGCCGTCCAACGGAATCAGGATCTTGTTAAACACGCCAGGCCTCCTTCACTCTCTGATTCGGTTCTGCTCCGCACCGAATGGGCCTTCACCCTCTTGGCGAGGACCGGCTCGCGCCGGGAAAGCCCTGGGCCCAGGGCTTTTTTCCTGCGGCCCCGCACCGGCGCCCGCCGGATACCGGACGACTTGTGCCTCCGGTTTTATGGAACCATATTACCACGATTTATTATTGATATGGGACAAAAAATAGGCCCGCAAACCGGCCTTCGGGGCCGGTCCGGGAAGATGTCCCCAAGCAGGGCCTGGGATAAAATTAGGCTTTAGCCTGCGGGTTTTGTTGGCAAACGCCTCAAGGGGGCGCAGGCCAAAGCCTGCGGCTACCAAGAATAAAGCTTCATCTCGTTACCCAGTTGTACTTGGGAACGAGGCAAAGAAGCCAGGCTGGGCAACGAGAGGGAGCACAGGCGGGACGCCTATGCCGCCGCCCCAAGCGGAAATGGTGGGCAGTGCCCACCCTACAAACTCAAAGAGAAAGACAGTGAGCAGTGAGCGCTAAGCAGTGAGCAGTAGTGCGCCGCCAGGGGCGCTTTTTCTCGAAACCCGAAACTCGAAACTCGAAACTCGAAACTTTTTTCATAGCTCAAAGATAATTGGCGGCCAGCTCTTCGTAGTAAGCCCGGGGATGCTTGCAAGCAGGGCAGGTATCCGGCGGATTTTTGCCCTTGACCACATAACCGCAATTGCGGCAGTGCCAGGTGACGGGTTCCTTCCGGTGAAACAGGGTATCGTCTGCCAGGCGCTGGGCCAGGGCCCGGTAGCGGGCTTCGTGGAATTTTTCCACCTTGGAGATTTCCCGGAAAGAGACGGCGATCTCCTTGAACCCCTCCCGCTCGGCCTCTTCGGCAAAATTCTGATACAGGGTGGTCCACTCAAAATTCTCGCCCGCAGCCGCAGCCTCCAAATTGCTCCGGGTATCCCCCAGGTGGAAGGGGTAGCCCGCGAAGATTTCGGCGCTGCCCTCACCCAGGTGCTTATAAAAGACCTTGGCGTGCTCCTTTTCATTGTCCGCGGTCTCCTGGAAAATCGCGGCAATGTATTCGTATCCGGCCTTGCGGGCCTCACCGGCGTAAAAGCTGTAGCGGTTCCGGGCCTGGGATTCGCCGGCAAAGGCGATCAGTAAGTTCTTTTCCGTCTGGGAGTTCTGCAACTGCATGGAAAGACCTCCTTAGGGGAGCTGGCAGCCGGCGGCTGCCAGCCAGGTAGGGTTACGCGCTGCGCCCCGAAATATTGCTGTTTACTATAATCTAATAGTGCGCCGGGTGCACTCTAGTAGAGGAACTCTTTCCCGTTCCCCAGCCCGGCTTGGGAAGATATTTTGCCGAACCGGTTAATCAAGCAGCCCGCCCTGGCGTTTGGCCCTTAGCTGATTGCCGCTAGCCCACAGAGTTATTGCTGCCAAATAATCCGGCCGCAGTCCTTCAGGTCGTAGCCCCCCAGGGTGGTGGCCGCCTCCCGAAATTGGGCCGAGCGGATAACCTCCAGCAGGACCTGGAAGCGGGGATCGGCAAAGGTGGTCTCCGGCACCACCAGGTCGTAGCGCTCCGGCCGCAACGGGATAAAGTCGAGCCCCAGCGCCCGGGCCGCCGCCAGAATCCCCAGTCCGGCGTCGGCGGTCCCGGAAAAGACATTCACCGCCACTGCCATGTGGGTGTATTCCTCCCGGTCGTAGCCCTCTATGGTGTCGGCCGCCAGGCCCTCCTCCTTTAGGAGAATATCGAGGAGCAGGCGGGTGCCGGCGCCCCTTTGCCGGTTGATGAAGCGCACCCCGGAGCGGGCCAGGTCCTTGAGGCCCAGGAGGTTTTTGGGGTTGCCCGGGGCCACCATCAGGCCCTGCTGGCGCCAGGTCAGATTGATGAGTCTCAGCGGCACTCCGGCGAGGTGCCGTTGGATGAAGGAGATGTTATAGGTGTGGCTCTCGGGGTCCAAGAGGTGGCAGCCGCCCAGGTGGGCCCGGCCCTGGCGCAGGGCCATCAGGCCCCCCAGGCTGCCGACGTGGCCGGAAGAGAGGCGCAGCCGCGCTGCGCGGCGGCGCAGCAGGGTGGCCAGGAGGTCCAGGGCGTTGTCGTGGCTCCCCAGGACCACCAGGGTGCCGTCGATCTCCTCGGGGGCCACCAGCAGCTCCGCGGCCACCGGGCGGTCTTCCTCCAGGCCTTCGCTCAGGGAGGGGATCGTCAGCAAGCCGTCGGCCCGCACCAGGGAAGTGATGGCGCCGGCGCCCCGGGGCAGGGGAGTGGCGATGACCCGGTCTCCCACCCGGCCCAGGGTCACCCGGATGAATTCGGTGAGGCCGGGCCTGGAAGGCAGGTTCTGGGCCGGCTGGACTGTGAGTACGGGCCGCATCTTAAGCCTTTTCCCGGCCATCCCGGCGATCAGGGGCGCGGCGAACTGCTCGAAGGAAAGGACTGCGGAAACCGGATAGCCGGGGTTGCCGATCACCGGTTTGTCCGCCACCACCCCCAGCAGGGTGGGCTTCCCCGGCATCATGGCCACCCCGTGCACCAGCACCTGGCCCAGGGCAGCCACCGCCTGGCAGGTGTAATCCTCGGTGCCCGCGGAAGAGCCGGCGTTGATGAGCACCAGGTCGGCGGCCGCCAGGGCTTTTTGTAAGGCGGTTATGAGCGTATCCAAGTCATCCGGGACGATGTCCTGAACCAGGGGGAGGCCACCGGCCTCCGCCACCAGACCGGAAAGGATGACCGAGTTGAATTCCGGCAGGCGGCCGGCGGCCGGTTCCTGCTCCAGGTCCGCGGCCGCCACCAGTTCGCTGCCGGTGGGGATGATGGCCACCCGGGGCCGGCGGCGCACCTGGACCCGGAGCACCCCGGCGGCCAGCAGGGACCCCTGGGCCCAGGGGGTGATTTCTGAGCCTTCCGCCAGGACCATTTCACCCCTGACCAGATCTTCGCCCACCCGGCGGACGTGCTGCCAGGGGAAGACCGGGGCCTCCACCACGATGGGGTCGGCCTCGGGGTCGGGAATCTGCTCCACCATGATCACCGCGTCGGTCCCCGGCGGCATCAGGTGGCCGGTATTGACTGGAAATGCCTCCCGGTCCAGGTGCAAACGCCCGGGGTTCTCCGGGGTGGCCCCGAAGGTAGCCGCGGCCGGCACGGCAAAGCCATCCATGGCCGCCTGGTGCGCCGCGGGGCTGGAGCGCCGCGCCATCACCGGGGCCGCGGTCACCCGGCCGGCAGCCTCCAGCGTGGGGATTTCCTCCACACCTACCCGGGCTTGGGGAGCGAACCGGGCAAACCAGAGCTCCCGGGCCTCTTCCAGGGACTGCATCCGCAAATAGATACGGCGTTTCATAAGCTTTCCGCTCTCAGCTCTCAGGAGCAGGTTTTATCCTTCATGGCAGCAGTCGGCTAAAAAACTATTGGAGTCGACTGCCTTCTAAATGTGGGACGCTGCTTATGGAGATAGAGGCTAACACACCGATTTTCTAAGGCAAGATTGTATCGCCAAAGAGGAGATTTATAAAGGCCTTCTTGTAGCTGGTGAGAACCTGGTCCCGGCGCCGCACCAGGGCCAGGCGATCGGCCTTAAAGTAACCGGGAAGGGGGAGGAAGGCCAGGGGGCGCCCGGGGTAGGGCAGGGCCCGGGCCAGGGTGGCGAAGGAGACCCCCAGGCCCATTTCCACGTAGAGGGCGCTCAACTCCACGTTGGCCGATTCCATGACGATCCGGGGTGAGAGGCCCAGGGCGTGGAAGCGCTCGTCCAGGACGCGGCGCCAGGGGCAGCCCGGGTCCCGGGGCGGCAGGATCAGGGGATAGCGGGCGATCTGCCGCAGGCTGAGGCGCTTTCCGGCCGCCAGGGGATGGTTCCGGGGGGTCAGGAGCACGGGGACCAGGGACTGCCAGGGCGTGGCGGCCAGTTCCTTGGGCACCAGGGATTCCAGGGCCAGGCCGAAATCGACCTCGCCGTTTTTCACCAGCTCCAGGACCGCCGCCTGGGAGCGGTCCAGGAGGGTGAGGTCGACCTGGGGAAACCGCCGCCGGTAGGCCAGGACGGCGTCGGGCAGCAGGCGGTACAGGGTGGTGAAGGCCGCGGCCAGGCGCAGGGACCCCCGCTTGGTCCCCTGGAGCTCGTGGAGCTCTTCTTTAAGGGTTTCGTAGCCGGCCAGCAGGGCCCGGGAAAACTCCAGAAGCTTTTCGCCGGCAGGGGTGAGGCGCAGGCGGTTGCCCAGGCGCTCCAGGAGGGGGCAGCCGAGCTCCGCTTCCAGGGCCCGGACCTGCTGGCTCAGGGCGGATTGGCTCCGGAAGGTAGCCGCGGCCGCCTTGGTAAAGCTGCCCAGCCGGGCCACTTGATAGAATCCCAGGAGCTGCTGCCGTTCCATAAGTTTTTCTGATTATAAATATAAATATTATTAATTTTACTTATTTAATCTTTTAGCAGAAATTATGCAGCGGGGCAACCGCCCGTTTCCCGTTCTCCGCCCAGGCATGAAGTCCTTCGATTTTGAGAGGGTAAGGATAAAAATTTTACCTTTTTTGTTTGTGACTCATTGATGGGAGTGCAGAATAGATTAAATTCCCCCTCACCCTAACCCTCTCCCCCAGCGGGGGAGAGGGGATAAGTAAGGGACCCCATTATGCTGGCGTTCATTTCCAGGCCTTGGGCTCTTGCCAAAAACCTAAAACCCCAAACTCCCTTTCCGCCTCGGTCAAGAGGCCTTTGCTCCGTTTTTGATTTAGCCTCTTTCGGAAAATGGAAAACCGAAAACCGCTTCTCTGGAGGGTGTCATGAAGGAGTCTCTGAAGCCGGGCCTCAGTTTTGAATTCCGTTTCACGGTGCCGGCCAATAAGACCGTGCCCCACCTGTTCCCCGAATCCCCGGAGTTCCAGGAGATGCCGGAGGTATTGGCCACCGGCTTCATGGTGGGCCTCTTCGAATGGGCCTGCATCCGGGCGGTCAACCCCCACCTGGACTGGCCCCGGGAGCAAACGGTGGGGATCAGGGTCGAATTGAGCCACCTGGCCGCCACCCCGCCGGGACTGACGGTGACCGTGCGGGGCCGGCTGGAAAAGGTGGAGGGGCGTAAACTCACCTTCTTCCTGGAGGCCGATGACGAAGTGGACCTGATCTCCCAGGGCCATCATGAAAGGTTCGTCATCGACGCGGAGAAATTCAAAGCCAAGGCCAAGGCCAAGGGGAAGCGGGCTTGAGCCGGGCCGCGGCCAGGGCTAACCTTTCCCGGGACGGGTCCCGGCTCCGGGCTGGGGCAAGAGCGCCCCAGGGGTGGCGGGTCTTGGGGTAGCGACCATAGATCTCTCTAAGGCACACCAGAGGGGCCGGGGGATCTCCCCCGGCCCGCGCAATTTGTCTTCCATTTTCCCGGCAGGGCTCCCTTCCTCGAGGTTGCCGGGCCGGGCCCCGCAGGAGGCTCTATTACCAGCTGCCGGTGTGCACCCGGGAGGCGTCATAAGGGTGCGGCATCTTCCTCTCCGCCGGGTAGCCGATGGGGATGATGTTCAGGGGCAGGACCTGTTCCGGGAGATTCAGCAGCTTTTGCACCTTGGCCATCCGGTCCTGGTAGGGATAGATCGCAGTCCAGACCGCCCCCAGCCCCAGGGAATTGGCCGCGATGAGGATGTTCTCGGCGGCCACCGCCCCATCCAGCATCCAAAACCCCTTCCCCTTATCCTTCTCTTTGGCCTGATTGCCGCAGACCAGGATGGCCACCGCGGCCTTCTTGAGCTGGAAGCTCTTGGGATTGGGATTGTAACTGTGAATCTCGTCCAGGATCTTGCGGTCAGTGATCACGACAAACTCCGTAGACTTCTCATCCATGGCCGACGGCGCGCTCAAGCCGGCTTCCAGCAACAGCTTGATGGTCTCTGCGGGGACCGGGTGCGGCGTATAGTCCCTAATACTGCGCCGGGTCAGGATGGCGGTGATGGCATCGAGAGTTCCCGCCGGGACTTTGATTTCCACCGGCGCTCCCTGTTCCGCGGCGGCGGCCGCCGGCTTTTCCTCTGCCCAACTCCGGTGGGTCGAGAGTCCCGTCTGGCACATGAGGGCCAGGAGGCCTAGACCGATGACCCCGATGCCTGGAAGTAACCATTTGCGAATTTTCATCCCATGTCCTCCTTTGATCCTGCCTTGACCCTAATCATCAGAAATCAGGCGGCTGCCGAAAAATGGTTATGGGGACCGGTTGGTAAGGGTACGGCATCCCCGCCGGGTGACCTTCCTGGAGCACCTCCTCAACTAGAACATCTTAGCATAAATTGCGCCCTAAAATAATTTTTTCCGGGATGGTGGCTGCCAACCCCCCTCAGAGGCCGGGCGCCTCCTGGCAGTGGAGCTTAAGGGCCCGGATCGGGACTTGGCGGTGGCGGCTGCCGCCTGATCCCGGCTCCAGTCCTGATGACCGGCGGACCGGCCTTGAAAACATCGGGCCGACTGCCTATTCTATTTTCCAGTTTGGCTAAAATTATTAAGGAACCTAAGGAGGGGGAACCATGAAAATCGTGGCCGTGCTGGGAAGTCCCCGCCCCCAGGGAAATAGCGCCGGTCTGGCCCGGCAATTTCTGGACGCGGCCCGGGAGCGGGGCGCCGCGGTCCAGGAATATCAGCTCAATAACATGACTTATCAGGGCTGCCAGGGTTGCCTGGCCTGCAAAACCGGCAGCGACATCTGCGTCCTGGAGGATGAGGCTACCCCGGTCCTGGCGGCGATCAAAGCGGCCGATCTCCTGGTGCTGGCCTCACCGGTCTATTACGGCGATCTCATCGGCCAGATCAAATGCTTCTTCGACCGCACCTATTCCTTCTTCAACCCGGACCTCAGCAGCCGGGTGCCATCAGGCAAAAAGGCGGTGCTCATCCTGGCGCAGGCCAACCCGGACCCGGACCGGTTCGCCGACATCTACCCCCGCTACATGCACTGGCTGAAGCTCTACGGCTTCCACTCGGTCTATCTGCTGCGCGCCGTTGGGGTCAAGGATATGGGCGACATCGACGGCCAGCCGGACCTCCTGGCCCAGGCTGCCGCCCTGGCCCGGGAGCTGGTGATACCGGCTTAAATGCAAAAGCCCGCCTCCATGAAGGAGGCGGGCTTGCTGGCAAAGAAATTAATGCCTATATATCGGACAAGCTGCCCCCGGTGCGCCTTTGCCGTGATTAAACGGTAAGAGTCCTATCCTGAGAGGGCTTGGGTCAGGTCCCGGGATAACTGCTCACAGGCGGCCACTATCTCGGGGTGGTCTTCAAAGCGCTGGAACATTTCCGGGGTAATTTCGGTAAATTTTTCGAATTCCTCGGGAGTCATCAGATACCTGGCTGGAGCGCCATAACGGCAGGTGGTGCCATGGCCGCAACTGAAGCAAGGCGGGGTGCCGCTGTTAAAAAAGACCGACCCCGCTATCCGGTAGTTAAAGTAATTTTCCAGATGAAAGGCGACCTCCTGGACTGAGCGTTCGGCGCCGTTGGTCCCGACACTGACGATCGCGGCAATTTTGTCCTGGGTCAGCATTTTTACGTGGCGCAAAGGGAACAGGCGCTCGAGAAACGTATGGGTAAAGGCGTTGGCCTTGGCGAAATAGACGACCGGTCCCACGATCAGGGCCTCAGCCGACAAGATCTTGTCATAGAGGGGAGCCATATCATCCGGCTGGATGCAGCGATTAGTGTCGGCACATTTCAGGCAGCCCAGGCAAGGGTTGATGGTCAGCTTGGCCAGATGGATAATTTCGTAATCCTTACCGGTATCTCGCGCAACTTTTTCCAACAGGCGCTGCAGATTGCCATGAGGCTTGGGGCTGCCATTGATTACCAAAAGCATCTTCTGGTACCTCCACGGAATTATTATAGCAATGTTTTGCAAGCGCTTCCAGGGCGGCGCCGGGAAGCAGCCCGCGCCGCGCTGGGGACCCGCCGGCCGCAACCGGGCGCGGCGAGCGCCACCGGATATTTCCGGCAGGGAAATCTAATTCAGGGCCGCCGACCCATTTTTGGTTGACAAGGCTTAGTATACAATATACAAAATTCCAAGAGAAGGGCCGCCTTTTTGATAAAATTGAACTCCGGAAAAACTATTTCCGGGAAAGGAGACGCCATGGACAACCAAAAGGGTGACGGAGACGGACTCAAGGAAATCTTGGGAACCCAATTCACCAGAAGGCAGATCTTGTCAGGAGCCCTCAAGGCTGCTGCCTTAGTTGCTGTTGGTCCATATTTTTTGCGCTCTGGGCTGGCGGCCAATGAGGAGATCCGCATCGGCACCATCTTCCCTTTGACGGGGAACATGGCCTTTGGCGGCAACGAGGGCCTTACCGGGACGGAGATTGCCCGGCAAATTATCAATGAACAAGGCGGTATCGACGGCCGGAAAATCGTCTTCGTAAGCGCCGATGCCCCTGACCAGACCGCGGCTACCAACGAAATGAACCGGCTCATCTCCGGTGAAGGCGTGAAACTGGTGATCGGGAGTTTCTCGTCGGCCATCGCCTTCACGGCCAGCGCGGTTGCCGAACGGAACCGCATTATCTTCTGGGAAAACCATGGGGTGGCGAATGATATTACCCGCCGCGGCTTTAAGTACATATTTAAGACCGGGGTTAATGCCACCGGGACCGGCGGCGGCGCCTCGACCTTTGCCGACAAGTACCTGGCGCCCAAGTTTGGGATAGAGCCCAAGGCGCTCAAGGTTGGTATTGCCTGGGAGGATGGGACTTACGGGTCATCGGTGGGTAAGGGAATTATCAGTTTCGCCGAAAAATATGGCTTCAACATTGTGGCCAATGAAGGATACAGCGCCAAATCCACCGACCTGTCCCCGGTGATCTTGAAGCTGAAGGCAAACAGTCCCGATGTTATCCTGGTTGCCGGGATTGGCAGCGATGCCGTCTTATTCTGGAAACAGGCCCACGATCTGGATCTGAACGTCAAGGCGGTTGTGGCGACTTCCGGAGGCTGGGGGGTTCCCAATTTTGCCCAGAATTTAGGCCCCATTGCCAATGGGGTGTTCAGCTCGGACTTCCCGACCGATGTGAATCCCCAGGCGCTCAGCGAATCGGCCCGGGTATTGCAGAAAGAATTCATCAGCCGCTACCAAAAGTTAAAGGGAACCACTCCCACCGGCAATGGCTACCTGGCTTTCGCAGGGACCATGGTGCTCTTCCAATACGTCCTTCCCAAGGCGCCGTCCTTGGACCCGGACAAGGTGCGGGAAGTGGCGCTCTCCCTGGATCTACCCGACGGGACCATGGCCAACGGCTGTGGCGTCAAGTTCATACCGTTCGATCAGCCGGATGGCGGGTTAAACTCCCGGGCTTTTTCCGTGGTTCTGCAATGGCAGGACGGCAAAACTCAGGTAGTGTGGCCCGAGAAATACGCCAACAAAGAACCGATCCTGGTGCCCTTGCCCCCCTGGTCAGCCCGGACCTGACCCGGTGCGCCGGATGATAAATCTCCCTGGACCCCCGAGCCTGGCGTATCAGGTTTTGGAGGTCCAGGGCGAAGCGAAATAGGGTGCGGCCGCTAAGATACGGGGGCGCTTAAAGGTTGCCGCCGCGGCCGCGGGGAGGGGCCTCTCCTTAGCCGGGTCCCGCGGCAGGCAGCATTGCCGGTGACGAGAGGACCTGCACCTGGAGGCGTTTTGAATAAGATTATCCTTATTCAACTTGTAGTTTCCGGCCTGCTGATGGGCGGCGTCTACGCCCTGATCTCCATTGGGCTGACCCTGATCTTCGGGGTGATGCGCATCGTCAATTTTGCCCATGGCGAGTTTCTCATGATCGCCATGTTCGCCTGCTTTTGGATAGTAAAGCTGACTGGACTCTCCCCCTATGAGGCGGCTCCGTTGGTGGTTCTCCTGCTCTTTCTGTTCGGGGCGCTCACCTACATCTTCATCATCCGCCGTACCATCGGCTCGCCCATGGTAGTGCAGATATTTGCCACGGTCGGGCTTGGTCTCTTTATGCAGAATACCGCGCTGGCGCTGTGGTCAGGCGATTATCGGACGATTCAATCGCCGGCAGCCAACGCCGTCCTTAAGTTTTCCGGGGTCCAGGTCAGCTTCGCGCTTCTCGTCGCCTTCCTGGTGGCCATTACCATAACCGTGGTGCTCTTCGGTTTTATGGCCTGGACCTATTCCGGCCGGGCCATAAGGGCAACCGTGCAGGACCGCACCGCCGCCCAGCTTATGGGGATCAATATCGACAAAGTCTTCTTGCTGACGTTTGCTCTCGGGTCCGCACTGGTTGGTATCGCCGGGGCCCTGCTGGCTCCCAGCTACCCTATCTTTCCCTCGGTGGGCACCAATTTCGGGCTGGCGTCCTTCGTGGTGGTAGTGTTGGGCGGCATGGGCAGTATGACCGGGGCCCTTTTCGGGGGGCTGCTGATTGGCCTGGCACAAACCCTCAGTGGTTTCTTTATCGACCCTGGTCTGGAAACAGCCGTCTACTTCGCATTCTTCATCTTGGTTCTGGTATTCCGGCCGACCGGGCTCTTTGGTCAACGCGGCGCGGAGGAGATGGGTCTCAAATGAGCCAGGGGCTGCCAGAAAAACCTCTCGCGGCAGGCGGCCGGGGCTGGGCTTCCCCAGCCGGCGATCTTCTGCGCCGCTATCGCGGCCTCCTTGCCATAGGAGGACTGGTGTTGCTGCCTCTTGTGGTGCGACAGCCCTACTATAGAGAGATAATCGGGCTCATTTTTCTTTGGAGCGCCATGGCTGGGGCCTGGAATATCGTCGGCGGCTATGCCGGCAAGTTTTCTTTGGGACATGCGGCCTTTTTTGGAGTGGGGGCCTACACTTCGGCGCTGCTCTACACCCGTTTGGGCATATCTCCCTGGATCGGCATATTTGCCGGCATGGCCCTCTCCGTCCTCCTGGCCCTCTTCATCGGCATGGTGACACTGCGCCTCAAGGGCAAGTTTTTTGCGTTATGCACCATCGCTTTTGGCCAGTTAATGGAGATCATGGCGGTATATCTGCGCAGTGTCACGGGTGGCTCCGAGGGGCTTTTGATACCGTTTAAACCCGGCATCCTGACGCTCACTTTCTCCAGCAAGCTGGCCTGGGTCTATATCTTTGGCGGACTGATGCTCACGGTTTACGGCATTTCCCGTTGGCTGGAGCGGAGCGCCCTGGGTTACAAATTGATTGCCCTTCGAGAAGATGAAGATGCCGCCGAAGCTCTGGGGGTGAATACCTTGTGGGCCAAGCTCGCCTCCATCTCCTTGAGCGCGGCTTTGACTTCCCTGGGCGGGTCTCTTTTTGCGCAATATTTCGCCTGGCTGGAACCCGGTTTCTGTCTGTCGCTGGACCTCTCCATTCAATTCGCGCTCTTTGCCATCATCGGGGGCATGGGCACTGCCATCGGCCCCATACTGGGCGCCTCGCTCATGACCCCCCTGCAGATTTTCCTGCGGTCCGCCTTCGGGGGCGCCGCGGCCAGCGGGGTCAGCATGGCAATCTATGGACTGCTGTTGGTCCTGGTGGTGTTATTCATTCCCAAGGGCATCGTGGTGGAGGTAGGCGACCGTCTGCGCCGGCGGTCGGCCCGGCGCCGTTCTCTACCGGCATAACCGAGGTTGGTCCCATGCTGCTGGAAACATCCGCTCTTACCATGCGCTTCGGAGGTTTGGTCGCCGTGAAGAACGTCGGCCTCCAGATAGGCGGGCATGAGCTGGTGGGGCTGATCGGCCCCAATGGCGCCGGAAAGACCACCTTATTTAACGTGATCAGCGGCTATTACGCTCCTTCGGAGGGGCGGGTGGTCTTCGCGGGACATGACTTGATCGGGTGGAAGCCGCATCGCATCACCCGCCTGGGTCTCTGCCGCACCTTTCAGTTGACCCGGCCTTTCAGCCACCTGAGCCTGCTGGACAATGCCCTGGTGGGGGCGCTCTGCCACGAGCGGCATCCCAAAGCGGCCCGGGAAGTGGCTGAATGGGCGCTGGAGCAAGTAGGCCTCTTCGAGCGGGCCGCCGATCTGGCCCAGGGGCTGCCCATCGGACTTCGGAAGAAGCTGGAGCTGGCCCGGGCGCTGGCCACCAAGCCCAGGCTCCTGCTCCTGGACGAAGTCATGGGAGGTCTGAGCCAGCCGGAGGTTCGGGAGATGTCGGCTACCATTACCCGCCTCCACGCCTCGGGCATCGGTGTGGTGCTGATCGAGCATGTCATGGCCGCGGTTATGTGCCTCTGCCAACGGATCTTCGTGCTCCATCATGGCGAACTGGTCGCCAGGGGAACGCCGGCTGAGATCTGCAAAGACCGGCGGGTGATTGAAGCCTACCTGGGTGAATCCTACGCCAATCCAGCGGAATGCCGGGACCCGGGGGCTACTGAACCAGCGGCGGTTCCTTAAAGGATATTTAGGCCAGGTCCTATGTTGCTCAGCATAAATAGTCTCTATTCCTACTATGGCGATGTTGAAGCGCTGCATGGGGTCTCCATTAAAATTGACGCTGGCCAAATTGTGGCTCTGGTCGGGCCCAATGCGGCTGGCAAAAGCACCATGATCAATTGCATCTCCGGCATCATTGCCCGGAAGACCGGAGAAATCGAGTTCCAGGGGAAGCGGATCGACCAGCTGCCGCCGCACCGAATTGTTGAACTGGGGCTGGTGCAAATTCCGGAGGGCCGCCGGGTCTTCCCTTTCATGAGCGTCATGGAGAACCTGGAAATGGGCTGCTATTGCCGCAAGGCCAGGGCCCACAAAAAAGAGAACCTGATCCGGGTCCTGGACTTGCTCCCGGTGTTGCAGGAACGGCGGCAGCAACTGGCGGGATCCCTGTCCGGCGGCGAACAGCAGATGCTGGCTGTCGGGCGTGGTCTCATGGCGGAGCCGAAACTCCTGATGCTGGACGAGCCCACTATGGGGCTGGCGCCTCTCTTTGTCGAAAAAGTCTTCGAACTGGCCCGGAGTATCCGCTCTCAGGGCACACCGGTGCTGCTTATCGAACAGAATGTCCATCACGCCTTCTCCATCGCCGATTTTGGCTATGTCATAGAGAATGGCAGCATCGTCCTGGCGGACACGGGCGCGCGCTTGCTGCAAGACGACCGCCTGACCAAGGCCTACCTCGGTATGTAAGGAGTGGGCGCGATTTGGCCAAGGCCATGACCTCAGCAAAGAGGCATAAACTATGAAGCCCAAGGCTCTCAATGACCACTTACGGCTCAGTGAAAAGGCCTACAACGCCTTGAAAGAGCACATACTGACAGTGGATCTCAGGGACCAACCCCCTAGCAGCAAATTAGATGAAAAGGAGCTGGTGGCCCAGCTAAAAATGAGCCGCACGCCGGTGCGGGAAGCCATTAATCGGCTGGCCGCAGAAGGTTTCCTGGAAGTGGTGCCCTACAAAGGGGTATTTATTGTCAGGAAAAGCAAGAAGGAAATAGTGGCGATTCTTAGGGTACGCGCCACCCTGGAAGGCATGTCGGTTCGTTTGGCCACCCCTAATTTCAGCCGCAAAGACTTTGCCAGAATGAGGGCCATGTTTACTCCGTTTCTTAATTCATCTCTCGAAAAACAACGCTACGAATTTTCTCAGGCGAATATCAAATTTCATGAATTTATCTTAAAGCGCAGCGACTGCGGTATCTTGATTGATATCGCCAGGACCCTCTATGACCATATGCGTTTTATCCGCTTTCATACTTCCAGTTTTCTACCCCGGTTAAAGAGCGCCCTGGCGCAACATCTGGAACTGATAGATTTGTTTGAAAAAGGTGATGCCGACAAGGCGGAAAGACTTATGCGGGCCCACATTGAAGAATCGGCCCAATACCTGGATAAATGGGAGCAATTATATGACGATGCCGCGCCGCAGGCCGGGACCGGGAAAATCTTCAGATCAAGGGCGGAAGCCTGACCATGGTAAAAAATGCTGCATATGATGACAGCACATAATAATGCTTGCAGGCAGCCAACCTTCTGGTGGTACCAATAATAATACCCGGATTAACCTGGCTGGGATTGATTAACACCCTGAAGATTAACCTGAGGAGGGGCACAGCAATATGGATATCCTGAAGCGCCTTGGTGAGGCTGTGATCGCAGGTAAAATAGGCGAGATTGAAGACCTGACTCGCGAGGCCATCGACAATAACTATGAGCCGCTGCAAATCATCAACCAGGGATTGCTCCCCGGCATGGAAGTCGTCGGTACCTGTTTTAAAGCGGAGGAGATGTATATCCCTGAGGTTCTGCTCAGCGCCGAGACTATGAAAAAAGCGGTTAATCTACTTAAGCCGCTGTTGGTGAGCGGCACTTTCGGGCAGGCGGGCAAGGTGGTGATTGGCACTGTAAAAAGCGATTACCATGATGTCGGGAAAAATATCGTCATCATGCTCATGGAAGCGGCGGGCTACGAGGTCATCGATCTCGGCATGGATGTAGCGGAGCTGAGCTTCATTGAAACGGTTGCGGAGCAGAAGCCGGATGTGATCGGGATGAGCGCCATGCTCACGACCACCATGATGGAAATGCAAAAAGTCATCGACCTTTTAAAAGAGCGCCATCTGCGAGATAAGGTCAAAGTCATTATCGGCGGCGCGCCGGTAAACCAATTATTCAACGATCAGATCGGTGCGGATGGCTATGGGGAGAATGCGGCCACTGCCGTCGACCTCCTGAAGAGACTGGTAAGACATTAATCCGACTCCAATCAAGGAGAAAATTCATGAGTGCAAGCCAACAAATGACTTCCAGGGAAAGGGTTATGGAGGCTATAGCGCACCGGGAACCCGACCGGGTGCCCATTGTGATTGCTTCCCGGGAAATTGCCATCCGTTATGCCGGATATACCTTTGCCGATATTTGGGCCGATGGCGATAGATATGTGGAAGCCCAGTCCAGGTTGATCGAAGATTTCCATCTGGACGCCGCCTTCGACATCTGGTGTACGCCCGCGGTCGATGAGGCCCTGGGGGCGCACCTGGAATTACCCCCGGACGATGCCCCCTGGATCCCGCGGCCGCTGCTGAAAGAGAAGAGCGACATTAAGAACCTGAAGACTAAAATCGATCCGCAAAGGGACGGGCGGATGCCTTTCCTTCTCAATGTCGTGCGCGGCCTCAGAGCAAAACTGGGGGAGCACATCCCGATCTGCGCGTGGGTGTCGCCCCCTTTCCGCACGGCGTGCATGTTAAGAGGCTCCAGTCAGCTCTACCTCGACATCATGCTCGACCCTGGTTTCGTCAAAGAGTTGATCGAGACCGTGACCGGTCCCTGTACCGCCTATGGCAAGGCCCTTACCGATGCCGGCGCCGACATCATTTGCCTGTCGAATCCCGTCGCCAATAAAGATTGCATCAGGTACGCCCACTACAAGGAATTCTCCCATCCTTACAGCAAGCGCATGTTCTCGGATATCAAGGCTCATAAGGATGTCAAGATCATGTACCATACCTGCGGCAACTGGAATGACCGTTTTGATCTGGTCACGGACGAAAACGTCGATATCCTGCACGTGGACAAGGTGGATTTGGCAGATATCAAGAAGAACTTTGGCTCCAAGGTTACCCTCATGGGCAATGTCAGGACTGTAGATACGCTGCTCCAGGGGACGCCGGCACAGGTCGAAGCCGAAGCGGCCTTGTGCATCGCCAAGGCTGCCAAGGGAGGGGGCTTTTTCCTTTCGGCCGACTGCACCGTCCCCCCGGGGGTGCCCCCTGACAATCTCAGGGCCCTGGTAAACGTTGCCCTGAGCAAAGGTCGATATCCTCTCTAAGCCCGGGCCGGTTGCTCACCCGGTCCTTTTCCACCTCGAGCGCAGGAAGGATTTAAGAGATGCAATACATTACAGCACACCAGCTTAAGGACATTCTCAAGAGCGACAACGAGTTCGCCCTGTTGGACGTGAGGGAGCGCAACCCTTTTTCCCGGGAACACCTTCTGCTCTCCTCCTGCGTGCCGTTGGGCCAGCTCGAAGTCATGATCGGCGACCTGGTGCCGCGCCTGGCGACCCCAATCGTGCTCATCGGTGATGGCCCCGGGGATGTCTGGGGCCTGGAGGCAAGAGCGGCCCGGCGACTCAAGGAGCTGGGTTACCTCCAGGTATCGATCCTGCAAGACGGAATTGCAGGCTGGCGTGAGGCCGGATTTGAGCTTTTCTCCGGCGTCGGCGCTTATAGCAAGGCCTTTGGCGAGTGGATTGCCGAGACCTACCATACGCCTTTCATATCTCCACAAGAAGAGCACCAAAAGCTGGCCAACCACGAAAAACAATTTATTCTGGATTGCCGGCCAACGAGTGAATATCACCGTATGACCATCCCGGGAAGCACCAACGCCCCGGGCGCGGATCTTCTTTACCGGGTCCACGACGCCGTGACCGATCCAGGCACCATGATCGTAGTCCATTGCGCCGGACGAACCCGGGGCATCATCGGGACGCAATCGCTGGTCAACGCCGGTATCCCGAATCGGGTTGCGGCCTTGGAAAATGGCACCATGGGCTGGCAGCTAAGCGGATTCGAACTCGATTACGGGCAGACCCGAATGGCGCCGGCGCCTTCAGGCGCAGGGCTTGCCAAGGCCAGGGAAGGCGCCGCCAGGGTAGCCGAACGCTTCGGTGTCAGAAAGATTGGGCCCGACACTCTGAAAAAGTGGATGCGGGAGAGCCGCGACCGGACTCTCTATGTCATCGATGTGCGGCTTCCGGATGAATTCGCCGCCGGGCATCTGGAGGGTTCCCGTAATGTCCAGGGCGGGCAACTTATTCAAGCAACTGATGAATATATCAGCGTTTTTAACGCTCGCCTGGTACTACTGGACGATACCGAAGTCCGGGCCACCCTGACTGCCTCCTGGTTAATTCAGATGGGCTGGCGCGATTGTTGGGTGCTGGAAAATGGGATCACCGGCTTGCCTCTGCTTCAGGGTCCAGCCAGCTCGAGCCTGCCTGGCTTGGAGAAGGCCCGGACCCTGACCGCCGGGGAGCTGGCGTTGCTCTTGCGGCACCCTGATAAAGAGAGAGTGATAATCGACGTGGCTGCCAGTGGATATTACCGGGAGAAACATGTCCCCGGGGGCTGCTGGGCAATACGTTCCCGCCTGGCCGCGGATTTGTCAAAAGTCCAGCCCATAAAGACGCTTATTCTAACCTCTGAAGATGGCACCTTAGCCCATCTGGCCGCCAGAGATTTACAGGAGATGAAATTTGGGCCTGAGGTCCTCGTCTTGGCTGGGGGAACAACGGCCTGGATTAACGCCGGGCTTCCGGCGGCGGCGGGTATGGAGCGCGCCCTCAGCGAGCCGGACGACACGTGGTATATGCCCTATATGCACCCGGATGCTCCAGAAGAGGCAAAACGGGACTACATAAAATGGGAGCTTGGCCTGGTGGCGCAGATTGAACGTGACGGGACTGCTAAATTCCGGACATTTCCGGCTCACTGAAATAGATGGGCAGGTGCGGGAGCAGCCAAAGACCTAGAACTCCCGCGGCCTTACCCGTTGATTCTTCGGGCCCTTGGCTCCTAGAACCCATGCAAGAAAAACGACAAGGGACCTGCCAGTGGTGCAAAGGGCGTTGCCAGGTTCTGGCTCATATCAAGGACCGGCGCCTGCTGCGTTTAACCCTGGATAACTCCTTAGGGGAAAGGTGCTCCGGGGCGCAAAGGGTCAAGTGTTATCGCCGCGCCGCCGCGGTGGAATGGCTTTACCATCCAAACCGTCCCAAGTTTCCATTAAAAAGGTCCGGGCCGAGAGGGGCGGGAGGCTGGCAGACCGTTTCCTGGGAACAGGCAATGGATGAGATTGCCGAACGCCTGTCGGCAATTGGCAAGCAATACCGGCCCGAGGCCGTCGGCTTGCTCAGCGGCGACAACTGGGCCCAGTTTGAATATGGCACCCGGTTCATGAACCTCTGGGGCAGCCCCAACTACGTCGGGCCATCGCCGATTTGTATGGGGCCGAGGGCCAATGTCGCCCGGGCGGTCACCGGTTGGTACCCGGCCTTCAGTATCACGCCGGCTACCCGGTGCATTGTGCTGCTGGGATGCAACACCTTTGTGAGCCGCCCCATCGTCTATGGGAACGGCAACCAGGCAATCCAAAATGGCGCCAAGCTCCTGGTGATCGACCCCCGCAGAACCGAGACCGCAGCCGCAGCCGACCTCTGGCTGCAGTTGCGTCCCGGGACCGATGTCTTTCTCCTGATGGCCATGATTCGCTGCATCATTAAGGAGAATCTCTATGACCATGACTTTGTCAGGCGGTGGTGCCACGGTTTTGACGAACTCCAGGCGAGGGTAGAACGGTTCACCCCGGAAGAAGCTGAAAAGGTCACCTGGGTTCCGGCTCAGCTCATTTGCGAGGCAGCCCGCCTCTATGCCCTTACCAAGCCGGCGGCCTTTGTGGAAGGCATGGGTGTCGAACAGCAAGCCAATGCGGTTGCGGCCATCCATGCCAGATGGATCCTGGCGGCCTTGACCGGCAATATCGATGTTGCCGGCGGCGAGGAACTCCCGGGGCCCCATTCGTTATACCTGTCCGAACGCGAGATGGAGCTCACCGACCTCCTCCCGGCCGCCCAGAAAGAGAAACAGATCGGCACGGACCGGTACAAGTTTCATGGCTGGCCCTTGCAGACTGAACTGGAAGACCTGACCTATCGCACCTGGGGCAGCCGGGCCGAACCGCCGGTGTGGTATTTAGGCCAGGGGCACGCCCCCAGCCTCTACCAGGCCATCCTGACCGGCCAGCCTTATCCGGTCAGGGCGCTGTTCGCCGTCGGGGCCAACCCCATGGTGTCCCAGGCTGATACTCGCAGGGTCTATGCGGCCTTGAAGGAACTCGATCTATTTGTGGTAATGGACACCTTTAAGACGCCCAGCGGCGCTCTCGCCGACTATGTCTTGCCGGCTGCCAGCTGGTTGGAAAAACCCCAGGCTTATTCATACCTGGGTCTGGCCCGAACCTTGTCGGCCAGCCCGGCGATTATGCCGGCGGTCGTCCCCGGAGAATACGACCGGCGTGATGAATATGGGTTTTGGCGTGGTCTGGGAAGGCGCTTGGGCCAGGCCGAGCACTGGACCTGGGAGAGCTCGGAAGAGATGCTGGATTACCGTTTTCAGGCACTCGGTCTCAAGTTTCAAGAGTTTGCCCGGCGCCGGGGCAAGCAGGTCCTTAATCCACCTCATTACAAGCAATACGAGAAGATTGGCTTCGCCACCCCGACCGGGAAGGTGGAATTATATTCTACCTTGCTCAAAAAGTTCGGTTACGATCCGCTGCCGGACTATCGTGAAGAACCGGTCACGCCGGTCAGTCAGCCGGAGTTGGCGAAAGAGTTCCCCCTGATATTGATTAACGGAGCCCGCCGGCTGGAGTATATGCATAGCGACTGGCGCCAGATATCCATCATCCGGAAACAGTATCCTTTCCCGGTAGTGGAAGTGCATCCGGAAACCTGCCGGAGTCTGGGGATCTCTGACGGCCAGTGGGTTTGGATTGAGACGCGGCGTGGCCGGGTAATGCAGAGATGCAAGGTCTTTGCCGGCCTGGATCCCCGCGTGGTCCACGCCGACTTTGACTGGTGGTATCCGGAAATGCCGGAATCCGAACCTTCCCTTTTCGGGGTCTGGTTATCCAATATCAATGTCTTGACCGAAGACGGTGATGAGGTTTGCGGAGCAGAAATGGGCACCTGGTCTCTCCGTTTTAATCTGTGCCGCATCTATCTCGTCGAGCCGGAGGAAATCCCGAAAGAACTGGGCGGTGAAGTCTCGAAACACCGGGGCGCACAATAATGGCGCACGTGATGCGTTGGCGAGTGGAGGATGGCGTGCTGGCGGAAGGGGTCTAAGCAGAGGCAATCTTAATCGGAATTTCGCGGGGCGGCGGTTTTGATAGTAATTACTTCAGCCCATATTATCGGCATGGTGATCACCCTAGTGGTGATCGTTGGCTTTGGCCTCTATGCCGGGACCAGGGTTAAAGACGAGAAAGATTTTGCGGGCAGCTCGCGTAAAGGCGGGGCGGCAATTGTTGCCGGGACTATCATGGGAACCATGGTGGGTGGCAACGCGACCATCGGTACCGCACAACTGGCGTTTCTTTACGGCTTGGACGCCTGGTGGTTCTGTATCGGGGCGGGGATCGGTTTTCTGGCTCTGGGGACTTTTATGCTCAGGCCCATTTATGCCAGCAAAATAACCACTATTCCTGAGTTTCTGGCCGGGACCTACGGTCCCAAAATCGGCCCCATTACCAGTATCTTCACGAGCTTTGGCATGTTTTTTAATGTAATTGCCAACGGTCTGGCCGCGGTGGCCCTGCTAACCTCCGTAGCTAATCTCAATCCTACTGTGGCAGTGATCATCACTATAGTAATAACGCTGGCATATGTTATGGCTGGCGGCATTGAAGGCACCGGCATTGTCGGCGCCGTCAAAATAGTGCTATTGTATGCCGCAATGATCGCCGCCGCCGGCATGGCGCTTTACCAATTCGGTGGCATCGGGCCGATGTATCACGCCTTTCCGGATCCTTTCCCCTGGTTTTCCCTGTTCGGCCGGGGAGTTTCACGGGACCTGGCGGATGCCTTCTCGGTGGTGGTGGGAGTTATCTGCACTCAGACCTACATTCAAGCGGTCTCAGCCACCAGGAGTTTCGGCAAGGCTCGCCTGGGCGCCTTGCTCTCGGCGTTTCTCATTCCGCCGTTTGGCATCTGTGCCGTTCTGGTCGGATTGTATATGAGGGCCCATCTTGCCAGTTTCCCCGGGTTGGCCACTGCATCGGCCAATGTTTTACCGGTCTTTATTCTGCATTACCTGCCCCCCTGGGCCGCGGGGGTAATTTTAGCCACCTTGTTTATCTCGGTGATCGGAACCATAGCCGGTTTGAACCTCGGCATTTCGACCATGCTTACCCGCGATATCTATAAACCGTATATCGCCAGGGAGGCCGATGATCAAAGGGCCCTGTGGGTGCAGCGCCTATTGATCCTTTCTCTCAGTGTTATCGCCGTGGTCTGCGTCCGGGGCAGTTTCGGCAAGCTGCTCCTGGGTTTCGCCTTCCTCTCCATGGGATTGCGGGGTTGCACCGCGCTCTTCCAGATGCTGGGAGCCATGTTCCTGAAACGCCTGGTTACCCCGGCGGGCGGCATCGCCGCGGCGATTTTGGGGCCGCTGACCGACTTCATCTGGCACTCCCTCTACCCGAAGGGTATCTCTTCACTCTATCCGGGACTTCTGGTCAGTGGGGTCGTTTTAATTGTGGTGAGTCTAATCACCCGCAGGAAAGAAGATAGTGTGGGGCGGTAAAACCTGGTATTTCCAAAAAAAGGGCTAAGCAATGGCACACTCTGATGCCAAGATCTCCGGCGCCCCAGCCGGGGTTGGGAAGATGCGGCGTGCGGTGGGGATCATCCTTGCCTTTCTCGTCCTGATCGTCTTTCACTCTATCAATTTTCCGTCCTCCCTGACGCCGGTGGGACATGCCCTGCTCTCCGTGCTGCTCTTCATGCTGGTAATCTGGGTCTCGGAAGCCGTGGGCTATGCGGCCAGCTCGTTTTTTCTGATCGCGGCTTTTACGCTCCTGGTGGCCTTGGCCCCGGAAGCCGCCAATCCCGGTAAACTGGTGGGGACCGAGGCAGCCCTGGGCATGGCCCTCTCCGGTTTCAGTTCGCCGGCCTGGGTGCTGGTGGTTTGCGCCCTGTTTCTGGCATCTGCCATCGAGATAACCGGGTTGGGGCAGAGAATCGGGCTGTTCGTCCTAAGCCGCATGGGGGCCAGGCCGAAACGGGTGCTCTTTGGAATCCTGTTGATGGCCTTTATCTTGACGGTCTTCATTCCGGCTCAGGCAGCCAACGCCGCCTTGATGACGGCAATAGCCCTGGGGATTATCAAGGCCTTCGGGTTGGACTTAAAGAGCAACTTGAGCAAAGGGATGTTGCTGCTGGTCGCCTTTGGCACCGGCATAGCCGGGATGGGCATCCTGACCTCAGGCGCCCCACCCATTCAGACCGCCATGTACATTTTCCAGGCTACCAAACACCGTATCACCTGGCTCGATTGGGCCATCTATGGCATGCCCTTTGCCGTGACCATGGGGGCGGTGCTCTATTTCCTGGTTCTCTATTTTTTCCCGGTGGGCAAGGATGAATTGGCCGGCGGGGTGTCCGTGGTGCAGGAGCACAGCGCCAAATTGGGGCCGATTAGCCGCGGCGAAGTTAAACTTTTGCTCATCATGCTGGTAACCATCTTCATGTGGGGCACCGGCAATGTGCTGCACCGCCTGGACCCCAGCACGGTGGCGCTTCTGGCCGTGGCGGCGATATTTTTCCCGGGTCTCAGGGTAGCCGCCTGGAGAGACTTGGTGGGTAAGGTGAATTGGGGCACGCTGATGCTTTTCGGCGCCGCCATTTCCCTGGGGATCTGGCTTTTGAAGAGCGGGGCGGCGGCCTGGGTCGCCAAGAACACCATCATCGCCCTGGGAGTGGAGCAATGGCCCTTCCTGCTGCTGATCGCCGCCGGCGGCCTGTTCTTCTCCATCTTTTCCCTGGCTTTTTCCGCCCGGTCCGCGGCGGTAGCCGCCCTGGTGCCCACGGCTATCGGCTTTGCCCAGGGCCTCAACCTTCCCGGCCTCAGCGTCTGGGGGCTGACTCTGGTCTTCTACTACACCATCCAGTTTTCCGTGATCATCCCGGTGAACACCCCCATGTCCATGGTGGCTTACTCCACCGACACCTTTAGTTCGGATGACATGATGAAGGTGGGTATCCCTCTGGTGATTATCGCCATTCTCTTTATGGTCATCTTCAGCGCCACCTATTGGCATTGGCTGGGATTGGTATGAGCGGCTCATTAAGTATGGGAAGGCGGCCCTGCCAGGAGAGGCTTCTATGAGGCTGGAGTTAGGCAAATTCACCATCAAGGAGGCCCGGTTCGGAGAGGCCACCGGCATTGACCAGGGGACCCTGGTTATCAACCAACCGGAATTGGCGGCCTTCCTGAACCGGGAGGGCGCCTTCGCGGAGGTTAAGGTGGAGCTGGCCCGGCCCGGGGAAGCAGTCAGGATTGTGCATGTCATGGACGCGGTAGAGCCGCGCCTGAAGATCTCCGGCGGCGCCACGCCCTTTCCCGGAGCCCTGGGCCCCATGGAGATTGCCGGCCGGGGGCGGACCAACGTGCTGGATGGGGTCGCCGTGCTGCAGACCGGCAAGCGCCAGGGTATTCAGGAAGGAGTGGTGGACATGTCCGGGCCAGGGGCGCCCTACAGCATCTTCTCCAAAACCATCAACGTGGTGCTGCTCTGCACGCCCCCGGCCGGCACTACGGACGCGGAGTTTGACCGGTCCACCCGGCAGGCGGCGCTGGAGGCCGCGGTCTACCTGGCCGGACCCACCCGCCATCTGGTTCCGGACCGGGTTGAGGTCTTTGACCTGGAGGCGCGGGAAGACCGGGATCGCCATCTGCCCCGGGTCGTGTATATCTATCACCTGCAATCCCAGGGTTTGTTGCGGGATACCCTGGTGTATGGCAAAAACGCCCGGGAACTCCTGCCCACCATCCTCCACCCCAATGAGGTGCTGGATGGGGCCATCGTCAGCAGCAACTATGTCATCGCCTGCCAGAAGAATCCCACTTATCTCCATCTCCTGAACCCGGTGGTCCTGGAATTGGCGCGACGGCACGGGCGGGACCTGATTTTTGCGGGGGTGGTGCTGGCCAATGAACATAGCACCCTGCGGGAAAAGGAACGCTCGGCGAAATTTGCCGCCAAGCTGGCCCAACAACTGGGCGCCCAGGGTGCGGTCATCACCCAGGAGGGCGGCGGCCACGCCGATACCGACCTGATGCTGAGCTGCCGGGAAAGTGAAAGACTCGGCATTAAGACCGTCATCCTGGCCAACGAGATTGCCGGAGCCGCCGGGGACCTGCCGTCGCTGGTGGATAGCGTCCCCGAAGCCGACGCCGTGGTCACCACCGGCAACAACGACGAGTTGGTGACGCTGGCCCCGGTTAAGCGGGTTTTAGGAGGCGGTGAGATCGCCGGGGCCGCAGGGCCGCCTGACTCCGGGCTGACCATCCCCATGGGACGGATCTATACGGCCACCAACCAGTTGGGGGCTACCCATCTATCTATCAGGGAGTATTGAGGAGGGACTGGATGATCAGGGTAGTCCATTATCTTAATCAGTTTTTCGGCCAGATCGGCGGCGAAGACCAGGCCGGGGTGGCTCCCCGGGCGGTGGCCAAACCGGTGGGACCGGGGCTGGCCCTGCAGGCCGCCCTGGGCGGGAAGGCCCAGGTGGTGGGTACGGTGATCTGCGGGGATAACTTCTTTGCCGAACATCCCCAAGAGGCCACTGAAGCAGTGCTGCAACTCATCAGGTCCTTTGAGCCTCAGTTGGTCGTAACCGGTCCAGCCTTCAACGCCGGGAGGTATGGCCCGGCCTGCGGGGCCGTATGCCAGGCCGTGCAGGCCCGGCTTGGAGTTGCGGCGGTGACCGGCATGTACCCGGAAAATCCCGGCGTAGAACTCTACCGCAAGGACATCTTTTGCGTGGCAACCGGTTCCTCTGCGGTTGGCATGCGCCAGGCCCTTGCGGCCATGGCCGCCCTGGGTCTAAAATTGGCCGGCGGCGAGGCCTTGGGTCCACCCGCGGCCGAAGGTTATCTGCCCCGGGGAATCCGCAAAAATACCTGGGCCGGCAAAACCGGGGCGGCGCGGGCGGTGGACCTGCTCCTGGCCAAATTGCAGGGGCTCCCTTACCAGACGGAGCTTCCCATGCCTTCCTTTGAGAGGGTCCCGCCGGCTCCCCCGGTGCGCGACCTGGGCACGGCCACCGTGGCCCTGGTAACCGAAGGCGGTATCGTCCCCCAGGGCAACCCGGACCGGCTGGAGTCGGCCCGGGCCAGCAAGTTTCTCAAGTACAGCCTGGAGGGCGTCACAGACCTGTCGGGAGTGGAATTCCAGTCCGTCGACGGTGGCTACAGTAATGTCTTTGCCAACGAAGACCCCGATCGGGTATTGCCGGTGGACGTGCTCCGGGACTGCGAGCGCGAGGGCAAGATCGGCAGGTTGTACCCGTACTTTTTTACCACCACCGGCAACGGCACCACCCTGGAAAACTCTCGCAAATTTGGCCGGGAGATTGCCGGGGTTTTGCTGGCGGACGGGGTGCAGGCGGTTATCCTGACCTCCACCTGAGGGACAGGGACTCGTTGCGGGGCAACGATCACCAAAGAACTCGAAAAGGCCGGGATTCCCACGGTGCAAATCTGCAACATCACCTCTATTGCCTTGGCAGTCGGCGCCAACCGGATCTTGCCGGCTCTCGCCATACCCTACCCCCTGGGCAGTCCCGACCTGAGCCCCGACCAGGAGAAAGCGGTGCGGCGCAAACTGGTGGATCAAGCCCTGGCCGCGTTGCAGGCAGGGGTTGGCGAGCCAACGATTTTCAACGCCTGACGGGAACTGTCCGGCGTCGCGGAGGAAGATGAAATGGGTTACCCGGTAGTCAAGGGAGTCTCCTATGTGCTGGCGCACACTCCGGACCTGGTCCGCTACGGATCGAAACCGGTGCGGGAGATTCCCAAGGAAACAGGTTTACTGGAGAAGATCAACTCGCACTTGCGGAGCTATGAGGAAGCCGTGGCATACCCGGCGCACCAGGCTTTTCTTGGGGCCCTCCGTCCGGAAGACTTATGGGAAATTGACCGCCCCTGGTCTCAACATCCTTGGGCAGGGGCGCAACGGTTCGGCCCTTTTGGCGAAATCATGCCTCAATCCGAGTTCTACGGCCTGATGAAGGTGGTGGATGAGTTCAGCCTGATCCATTTGGAAGAGACCTTTAGCGCCAGGGTCAGGCAGGCTCTGGCGCAGCACCCCCTGTTCCAGGATGAGGACCTGGAGCGCTTGGGTACGGGAGTCCCGTTACCGGAGCTGCATCAGAAAATTGCTCGCGGCGCCCTGCCTCTTTACGGCAACGCCGAGCTGGTGGGCTGCTTTGTCAACGGCCACGATGAGGATGAAAACCTGAGCGCCGCCATCCTCATGGAAAACCTGGCCTGCAAGGCCTCGGGCATCCTGGCGTTGCGCCACCTGCTCACTGCCTTTGGGCCCGGCGCCGCGGCCATTGATTATGTTATGAATTGCGGGGAGGAGGCCGTGGGCGACCGCTACCAGCGGGGCGCCGGCAACCTGGCCAAGGCCATGGCGGAAAAAGCCGGCTGCGTTAACAGCAGCGGCGCCGATATCAAGGCCTTCTGCTGCGCTCCGGTGCATACCATGGTATTGGCGGCCAGCCTGGTTCAGGCCGGAGTATTCGAGGAGGTGGCAGTGGTGGGCGGCGGTGCCCTGGCCAAACTCGGCATGAAGATGCGCGGCCACCTGGCCAAATCCCTCCCCATCATGGAGGACGTCCTGGGGGCCTTTGCCGTGGTGGTGGGCCGGGATGACGGGGTCAATCCCAGGATCAGGCTCGACGTGGTGGGCAAACATGACGTGGGGGCCTCTTCCTCGCAGCAGGCCATTATGGAATGCCTGGTTTCTAAGCCGTTGGCGCGGGTGGGCCTGAAGATTACCGATATCGAAAAGTACGCCACGGAGATGCATAACCCGGAAATCACCGAGCCGGCCGGCAGCGGCAACACCCCCCAGGGGAACTACCGCATGATTGGCGGACTGGCCGTTATGCATAAGTTGCTGACTCCCGCCGACCTGGATCAGTTTGTGCGCACCCACGGCATGCCGGGCTTCGCCCCCACCCAGGGGCATATCCCCTCGGCCCTGCCATTCCTGGGCCACGCCCGCAAGCGGATGCTCCAGGGGGATTTGCGCCAGGCCATGTTTCTGGGCAAGGGCAGTCTCTTTTTGGCCAAGATGACTAAGTTGTCCGATGGGATGTCATTCTTATTAGAGAAAAATGGCAGTTAGAAAGAAAGGGAAGATAAGAGGGAGACTAAGGAGGTCTCGTCACATGCTGCAAGGGAAAAAAGTGATTTGCATCGGGGAACGGGATGGGGTGCCGGCGCCGGCCATTGCCGAGTGCGTCCGGACCGCAGGGGCGCAGCCGGTCCTGGCATTGACCCAGTGCTTTGTCTGAACCGCGGCTGGGGCCATGGATCTGGAAGATCAGGGGACGATCAAGAAAGCCGTTGAAGACAACGGCACGGAAAACCTGGTGGTGGTTTTGGGCTCTCCCGATGCGGAAAGCGCGCAAATCTATGCTGAAACCGTCACCAATGGCGACCCCACCTTCGCAGGTCCTTTGGCCGGAGTCCCGTTGGGACTCCCGGTGTATCATATCCTGGAAGACCGCATCAAGGAATTGGTGGATCCGGAAATCTACCAGCAGCAAATAGGGATGATGGAGTTTGTCCTAAACAAGGCGGCCATTACCGCGGCGCTGGAAAAGGTCCGCGGGCACTAGCCCTTACAGACTGGCGCCGGAAGCGCGGTAAACTTCCATCAGAGTGGACGTTTTTCGGGGAACCCGAGGGTGTTCTGCGCACCAAGCCCGGGGCGCTGCCCGCTGCCAGTCCTCCAGATCAATAGTAATTAGGTTGTCCATTTATGCCATATCATTCCTGACAGTTATTGCAATGAACTCTTTTGATTATTCTTTTTTTGTCTCTGATATTGGCCATTTCTCCATTGTTCCAGATCTCCTCAAAGTTATTATCATTTAAATTTCCGACAGTCATTTCGCTATTGTAGATTTTATAGCATGGATTTACTTGATTATAGGCATTTACAATAAATATAAGATAAGGTAACAAACAATTTCGCTTTCGAATAATATTCTCTTCTTTATATTTCTTCCTGATTTGCACAGCTTCGTCAATAATTCTGAATTTATCGCAACCCATATCTTTGGCCATTTTAGAAGCAAGGCTTTGTTCTGCTTTATTCCAGGGAAGATCGAGCATTTGCCATTCAATATTCAATTTACTATGTAATGCAGACTTGTAATAGACTAATTTTCTAAGATTTGCGAAGACCAGGTTAATGTCACCCTGAGTCCGGTATTTTTTATATACTCCCTCTGACACACCGTCTATAGCTATTATAATATAATCCAAGGCGGATAAGACAAGGTCTCTCCAAAAATCATCGGGTTTATTTACTGAAAGAGATGTAGATATAATGGTCCCGATATTACGAGAATGCGCATATTGAATATATTCTATCAGCCTCTCGTTGAGAAGCGGTTCTCCGATATCATATAGTGAAACTAAAAAGATATAATCCTTGACTTTATCAATAAGGTCCTTATATAACGTAAATGGATAAAAAACTGATTCCTTTTTTGCGGTGCAATATTTGCAAAATACAAAACATTCTCTGCTAATTTCACATTTTAACAATGCGGGCATTGTACCTATTCTAGATTTACCTATTAGGTAATTTAAAAAAGCAACACAACAATTTACATATTTTTTTACGGAACCATACCTTAAGAATAATTTAAGGTAGCGGCTCCAATGCGATATTGGCAATTTCCTGCGTTTATCTTGCATAACCAACCTTGTTCGCAGGATTGATGCCAAAAGAGAAGTTCTCGCTTGACCCCAAAAAAATATCCGCTCGTTTGCAAAGAGTAGCGGCGCAGCGGAGTCAAATGGCGACAAATCGGGGGTTCGGAGTGAAGGGCACTCATCATAAAGCCACGGCTTAAGGAAACCTTCCGATAACTGGCCAATTTTTTACGACCCTCCAGGGGCTTTGCGGATATGGCTCTTCAGAGTTCTCATTTTCTTGCCGCATTCCAGACAGGCTACCTATTTCTGCGGCACAATATCATTTTAACGGGATCGGTGCTTTCTTAGCCACTTCGCCTTGTGGGGCTTTTGCCGCTGCCGTGGTCTCTGGTATCGCCACCTCGCCTTCCAGGGAAGCCAGGAGATTGTAGACGTCTTTAATTTCATCTACTAATTCTTGGCTGGATAATTCCGAGAGAGGTGCAGGTGAGATAACGTTATCGGCGGTGATTTGCAAAATTTCTGTGACCATGGAAGATCCCCTTATTGTTTGACTTAGTGATAACCCGACGAGAGAAAATTATGGAAGCAAAAATCGCGAATTTATGGACACAGGATTCTCCTGTCGCAAAATCATGGTTAGCGAAGGCGAATATCAGGGGAAACCAGGATTTACCTTTTTCCGGATACGCCCCATATTATTCTCAAGGCAGAGGGCATCAGCAAACCGAGCCGCTGCATCTTAAAATTCACTATGGTTTTAAGCCGGGAGGAATGGCCAAAATGGGGAGAGCATCTATTAAACGAGAGCTTCTGGCGGTTTTCATGGAAAGGCCACTCTATTTCAATATACCGCTTCGAAAAAGGCTGGAATTCCTGAAATTATTTTCCGCGCAACCTGTTCCGCAGCTCATTTGTGAATATACCGAACACTTGATCGGGGGAGGCTTTGATTTCGAAGCCAGGGAATTTGCCGGCAGAGATCAAACCTGGATTTCACCTGGCCCCGGTTTTAGACTACCTTAAGGCGCCTTTCCCCCAGTCCGATTATTGACCGGGAAGTTGACTGCGCTCCCCGGTTCCAGGACCTGCCTCATGATCACCACGGTCTCTAAAGCCTTAAAGTAGCTTTTTGCTGCTTTTTCCCTGGTTAGCTGCCGAAGAGAGGCGCAGGTAAAGATTGCGGAGAGTTGAGCCGCCCCCCGCCGCCTCAGGGCCTTCTTTTACGCCTTGCCGGCGCCTTTTTGGGGCGCGGTTTCCCCATTTCCTGCTTCTCTTCCTCACTCCCTGCTTGCCCTGGTTCGGGGGACAGGTTATGAGGCCGCGCCTGTAATGCTTGACGCTGTTGCGGCGTCAATTGCTGACGCCGACTCCGGATGCCCTGGCGGCGTGCTGGCAAACTGCCTGGGCGCCGGTCTCTCAGGCCCTCCCGGGGCTCTGGCGGCCGGTTCTCGGGTTGTGCCTGGACCGCGGGGTGATTTTCGGGCGCCTTGATTTGCTGCTGCTCCTGAAGTCTCCGGCGGGTTTCCGGCGTCACGTCTCGAAACTGCCGCCACCACGCCCGTATCTGCTGCCGGCGATCCTCGGGGAGGCTCTGGTACTGGTCATAACTTTGCCGGATGCGATCCTGCTGCTCCGGGGGAGTCTGCTGCCACTGTTTGAATTGTTCAAGTACCGCAGACCGCTCTTCCGGCGACAGGTTCAGCCATTGACGTGAATTGTCTGACAGGCGCTGGCGGAGGCCGGTAGGCAGTGAGTTCCACTTATCCTTGAAGGATGCTAGAAGTTGTTGCTGATCAGGGGAGATCTCGCCCCAGGCAGGCACAGGCACGGGATTCTGTCCGCTGGCTGCCGCGGCAGCGCCCAGCGTCAGCAGCAGGCAGGCCAAGAGGGCTGCTATGGTCTTGGTAATTGAGTGCATCTCGGTCCCGATCCTGTGGTCTATTTATTCTGTTATTGCTTCCATTTGCCGCCTGAGGCCTCGCCAGCCTAACCTCCCTTCATGACATCCCGGTTCTTTTCCAGCCAGGCGTAAAACTTCAGGTCCTTAAAAAATTCCAGATTCTTTTCTGATGAGATCATTGCCAGCACTTCCCGCTGTTCTGCCGTGGCTGGGGGCGGGACCGAGCGGAAAGTGCTCATCAGGGCCAGGAAGACTACCGCCGCGGTGGCCAGGCCCAATGCCGGCCAGCGCCAGGGCAGGCGCTTTTGCTTGCCTGCCTCGAGGGCTCTGGCCCTCGCCGCGGCAATCTTTGCCGTCGTAAGCCCGTCAAGGTCCTCGAGGCTCGCATCCAGGTGGCGTTTGATGTCATCGCACAGGTCTGATTTTCGGTTCATGGCCAGGTGTCCTCAAGGTTTTCCTGCAAAGTGTTCAGGGCCCGGGAGTAGTGAGTCTTTACGCTGCCCTGGGAGCAACCCATGGCGGTTGCCGTCTCATTGACGGAGAGCCCCTCCCAGACACGGAGCAGAAAGACCTGCTGTTGTCTGGGGGGAAGATCCCTTAATACCGTTTCCAATCGCCTCATGGCCTCACCGGTCTTGGCTCCGTGATAAGGGTCCGGCGTCTCCTGGTCCCTCACCGTCTGGATAGGGTCTTCAGCCTCCCGGTCCTGGTCGTGGCGCCGGCTGGGGAGGAGGGTCACGAAGATCTTCCTGACTTTGGCGCGCCGGCCCCAATCCCTGATCTTATTCTGGACGATGCGGTAGAATAAGGGCTTCCACTCCTCCACCGGCTTATGGCCATAGGCCCGGACGAATTCAAGCATGGCGTCTTGGAGCACATCATGGGCATCGTCTCTGCTTCCCGTGGCGATCTCGGCCATGCGAAAGGCGCGTCGCTCCACGGATTTGAGGAATTGCTCCATAGGATCAGGTTCTGCCGCCTGGGATCGGGTCTCTGTCGATGATAGATCATACCAGACCTTATCTGCCCAGCCCGCTTTTTTTCCTTAAGTGCTGGAACCGGCCCGGATTAATGAAAAATAGTAATAGCCTGCAAAGTAAGGCGGTCCAGGCCCCGGACTCCCGGCCAAGATTTGGACGGGGGGATTTCGCTTACTCCGCCCCCCGTCTCGCACTACTGCAGGCGCCGGCTGGCCGCTCTCCAGGTTTGCCTATCTCCTGGCCATTCTCTTCCCATGGTTGTGCAGGTCGCGGTGCAGGTCCGCCCTGTCTGAACGCCGGTCCCGCCGGTCTCCGCGCAGATCGCGGCCATCCTGGTGCAGGTCTCGGCGGTCGGCGCGGCGCTCCCACCGGTCTTTCCTGAAGTCCCGGCGCTCCCTGCGGAGGTCGTGGCGGTCAGCGGCCGCGGCGCCCTTATTGCCTGATTGGATGTCCTGGTGGAGCTGCTGGCGGTCGCCCCCAATATCTTTGCGGTCTTGCCGGATATCCTTCCGGTCTTTCCAGAGGTCCTGCCGGTCTTGCCGGATGTCCTGCCGATCCCGCCAAGTGTCATGCCGGTCCTGCCGGAGGTCACTCACATCCTGCTGAATATCTCCGGCAAATGCCTGGGCTGCCCACAAGATGGCAGTCAATGCCACGATCCCCGCTACGATTCTTTTCATCTGTCGCCTCCCTTTTAGTAGTTGGCCGCATAATGCCGGCTGTTATCTCCTTCAACGCAGGGGGAGGCGTTTGGTTGACAAAGATGATGAAATTTTTTTTGGCAGGCGGATTTTGCGTCTCTGGCCAGTCAAGAGAATCGAGCCGCGCCTTGGCGAATCTCCGGGATCGGTTCAGCAAAGGTAGCATGGAGATAAAAGGGAATGCTCATCCGGACTGCTGAGGAGAGCCGTACAGAGAATTTCTTGATTATACGATCTAAAGAGGCGCTTCCGGCTTTTAAGAATGGGAATAGTCAACGGCGGCAAGCTTGGCTAGCCGATAAGACATGGCCTGGCGAATTCGCCTTTGCCGGCCCCGAAGAATAGCCAGTCTCAAGAGAGATAAACTCATCCAGCAGACGACAATGCCCGCGACCAAGCCGCCAAAGAAGACGATCATCTCATGTTTCTCCAAGATCTATTTTTTCCGGCCCCATATATAATACTGCCTTGCGCTGGTTGCTGTCGTCTTACAACGCATCAGGAGGCGTTTGGTTGACAGGAGAATGAATTTTTTGGCCAGGTGGATTCCGGGGCTCTTGCCAAGCAAGCAAATTTCTTGGCAGTCGCCCGAAGCAGCAACGAGAAATCTTGCCAGGAGAGGTTCAGCTTTCTCATTCATCCGTGAAGGTGGGCGGGCGTTTCTCGAAAAAGGCCTGCAAACCCTCTTTGAAGTCCTTACTGCGGTAAGCCTGACGCCGCAGGCTCTGGATTTCTTCGTATTCGTCCGGCGACAGGTCCTTGCTCGACAGCAGCTTCCGCATCTCCATTTTCAATAAACGCACCACCATGGGAGCGCGGGCCGCAATGGTGCGGCAGATTTCCAGGGTGGTCTCCTCAAGCTTGTCTGGCTCCACCAGCCGATTGAGCAACCCGAAGCGATAGGCATCCGGCGCCGAAATCGGATTGGCGGTGAAGAGCATCTCTTTAATGATGTGCCCGGGCAATAGCCCCACAAAATGGTTTAACCCCGCGGTATTGTAAGCTATGCCTATTTTGGCCGGTGTGAAGGCGAAGGTGGCCGTGGGGGTGCCGACCAGGATGTCGCAGGTCATTGCCAGCTCGCACGCCCCACCCCAGACGCTTCCCTCGATCATGCCGACCACGGGCATAGGGAGAGTTATCACCCGATGCAGCACCTGCTCAAACGATTCATCATAGGGCAGAGGATCTGAGCCATCGGGGTGGATATTCCTGAGATCGTGTCCCGCCGACCAGATTTTCGCGCCGGGATAGGCCCGGATAACCGCCACGCGCGCCTTTTGTTGTTCGAAGGCGTCGAAGGCCCGCAGCAAACCCTGCAACACGGCTGAACTCAGGCAGTTGCCCTTGTGGGGATCGTTGATGACTGCGACGCCGATGCTTTCCTTGATCTCGGTATAGAGCAGATCGTTAGCCGCACCTGTTTCGTTAAGCGGATTCATTTCTCTGACTCCTTGAAGATAGCCATCAGGGCTTTGGGATAGACATTCCTCGGGTGGCTGTCAAGCAGACCCCATTTTAGCCATTCCCCGCCAGACGGCACTCGCCGGGAGGGGCCCGAGATGACGCCGGGGAAGGCGGCGGGCCTTCCCCGGCTGGATAAAAGAGACTTGGGTGCGGGAAGATTCTCGGAGAAGCGGCAAATTATTTTGGATATTAAGGCGAGCTGGCTGCCTTTTTAGGTAAAGTTCCTTCCGCCACCGCTTGGATCGGCAGGTAGCGCATGCCCAAATCGAAGATCAGGATAGCCATGGCCACCAGGGCCGCGGTCATGATAATCTCCACCGCCGAAGGAAAGTAGCCGAACTGGCGGTAGCCGATATAGCCGGTGAGGCTGACGTTGAAGCGGTTCAGCACCACCCCGAAGGCCGCCAGGCCCGAGGCCCAGTAAAGGCCCTGCGCGGTCCGGCGTATCGCCGGGAAGCACAAGAGCAGGGCCGGCAAGGCCACGGTGCCGAAGAGCTCCACGAAGAAGAAGAAATGGGGTTTATCCCAAACCCAGACCGCGGCCCCCCGGACATAGAGGTCCGTGACCTTCATGGCAAAGTAGACCAGCAGGGCGATTCCCAGCCCCTTGCCCAGGTCCGAGAGGATGCCGATTTCCGGCGGCCGCCGGTAGACCCGGGAAGCGATGAGGCTCTCCAGGGTAATGAGGCTCATGCCGCCGATGACCGCGCTGACGAAGAAGAGGGGCCCCAGGGCCTGGGTGGCCCACAGGTCGCTCATCTTCTGGGGCAGCAGCAGGAACAGGGCCCCCAGGGAGGACTGGTGCAGGGTGGAGAGCACGACCCCGGCCACCGCCAGGAACAGGTAGATCTCACGGAAAAACTTGATCCAGTTCTGCTTCTCCCGGCCATAGCGCTCCAGGCCGATGATGAACAAGTCGATAGCCAGCACCGTGGTGTAGAGCATGACGCACCAGGAAACCTCGAAGAGGATCGAGTGAGGGTTCCACATCACCATGGGGTGCCAGATGCGCCAGGGCTGGCCCAGGTCGAAGAAGAGCCCCACCACGAAGATCAGGTAGCCCACGAAGGCCGAGAGCTTGGCAGGCCGCAGCAGGGGCTGGAACTTTTTCAGGTTGAAGATATAGATGGCGGCGGTCATGGTGAAACCGCCGGCGGCCAGGGCCACTCCCGCCAGGACGTCGAAACTGATCCACAGGCCCCAGGGGTAGGCGTCATTCAGGTTGGTGGTGGCCCCCAGACCCAAAAACATCCGGGCGCAAGCGGCGATCAGACCCAGTACCAGAAGGATATAAAGGATGGCCTTGCCGGTGCTCAACTCTCCTTCGCCGGGATACCATTTTTCGATTTTACCGGCCATGGTTCAATCCTCCCTGGGCTCTTTGGCCGCGACGGCCGCCCGGCGTTCGTTGAAATAATGGATGCCCACCGCCAGTCCACCCACGGCCACGGCCACCAGGGGCACCCTGGACATCCATTCCCGGCCGCGCAAGCCTTGGGGCGCGTTTCCCAGATCGGTGCGGAAGCCCACCTGGGTCAGGCCCAGCTCCTCAAATGAGACGGGGGTGAGATAGAGCTTGGAGGTGCCGCCGGCTATCGTCTCGCCATAGACCTGGGGATAATATTTGTCCGGCCCCAGACCGATGCGCCGGTGGGCTTCCGTCAGGAGTTCGGCCCGTTCTCCGTACAACAGGGTGCCGGTGGGGCAGGTGGTGGTACAGGCGGGAGCCAGACCTACGGCCTGCCGGTCGGCGCAGAAGGTGCATTTGCGCACCAGGGGCACCGCCGACTCCCACTGAAACTTGGGAATCTGGAAGGGACAGGCCATCATGCAGTAGCGGCAGCCGATACACCTCTCGTCGTTATAGACCACCGGCCCGGAGGGCAGCTTCACCAGGGCGGCCACCGGACAGGCGGTGACGCAGGCGGGATCGAGGCAGTGCATACAGCGCCGGGAGATGAAATACCATCCCAGCCGCCCATCGGCGCGGGGAATTTCCCGGAAGACGATCCGGGTGTATTGGTTGCTGCTCAGATAGCGCGGGTTGGACCAGGTTTCACTGAAGGTAGCCTGGCCGCCTTTCAGGTCGTTCCAGCTCTTGCAGGCCACCTGGCAGGCCCGGCAGCCGATGCACTTGGTGGTATCGATCAAGATGGCTTTGCTCATAACCGTTCCCCTTTAGCCGGCTCGCCTAGGCTTTTTCCAGGTCCACCAGGAATGCCTTGTATTCCGGGATCATGGTGTTGGCGTCCCCTATCTGGGGGGTCAATTGATTGGCCGCGTAATTTTGGCGCGCGTCAGGCCCGCCGGTAATATAGCCGGCAAAGCCGAAGTGCCAGGGCAGGGCCACCATCTCCACGGTGCCTTGCTCCCCTTTGACGCCGCAGCAGAAGGGCGCCACCCGGGGGGTGACGTTGGCCCGGGCCAGCACTTGGCCCCGCGCACTCTTCACCTTGACCCAATCACCCGCCTTGACTCCCTTGGCCTTGGCCAGGCTGGGGCTCATTTCCACGAACATCTCCGGCATCAACTCCGACTGCCAGGTGAGGTTCCGGGACATGGCCCCGGCCTGCCAGTGTTCGGTGACCCGGAAGGTGGTGGCGATGATGGGGAACCTGGGGTCGCAGAGTTCGGCGAGTAAGTCCAGTTGCGTTTTCCAGAGGCGCACCACCGGATTGGACTGCTGCGCCGACATGGGGTTGTGGAAGGGACATTCCAGGGCCTCGTAGTGTTCCGGGAAAGGCCCGTCCTTGCACAGTCCCTTGGGAACAAAGAGGCGGGCCTTACCCTCGGGCAGCATCAGGTAGGGGACCTTGGCCGATTCTTCCGGAGGCACCTGGACCTTGGTGGCCGGGTCGATCCACTTGAAATCCGGCACATCGGAATTCTTCCAGGCCTTGGCCGCCGCATCCCAGAGCACCAGGGTCCGGTCCCGGTTCCAGGGCTGGCCCTGGAGATCGGCGGAACAGCGGTTGTAGAGGATGCGCCGATTCACCGGCCAGGCGAAGGACCAGCCGGGGTAAAGCCCCAGGCCGCTGGGGTCCTTGGAGACCCGGGCCGCCGCCTTGTTGTCCTTCTTATCCGGGCCGGGGTAAAAGCCGGAGAAGATCCAGCAACCGCAGGCGGTGGCGCCGTCGTCCTTCAGGCCCAGAAAGTTGGGCAATTGTTTCTTATCCGCCACGGTGTAACCGTTGATCTCTTTGGCCACCAGATGAACGTCGGGGTCGTCCCCGTAGCCCCAGTTCAACTTGACGATGGGGTCCGGGAAGACTGCCTTGGGGTCTTCCTGATAGAGCTTCTTCAACTCCAGACCCAGACGATTGGCGTACCACAGGTCGCTGTGGCCGTCGCCGCGGGGCTTGACCGCCTGGTAGCGCCACTGGAGCCAACGGCCGCTGTTGGTGACGGCGCCTTCCTTCTCCAGGGCGTCGACCGCCGGGAACAGGAAGACCTCGGTCTTGACGCCTTTGGGATCGACCCCGGGCCGGTTCCAGAAGACCGAGGTGTCCGTCTCCCAGAGGTCGAAGGCCGCCAGCCATTCCAGCCGGGCCAGGGCCGGGTAGGTCTGGTTGAGGTTGGCAGAGCTCACCGCCGGGTTCATGCCCCAGCACAGCAGCCCTTTGATGGTGCCGGCGCCCATGGCCTCAAACAGCGGAATCCAGGAGTAACCGGCTCCCTGGAAACCTTTACCGGCCTTGGGAAGGTAGTCGTAGGCAAAGTCGTTCTCTTTTTGGGCCGCCTCGCCCCAATAGGCCTTGAGGAGGCTCACCAGGTACTTGGGTTTGTTGATCCAGAAGCCGGCCTTGGGGGTCTCTTTTTCGAGATAATCCTTCAGGGTGGGATGAGCCGCTTCCATGGGGGCGTTCAGGTAGCCGGGGAGCAGGTTGAAGAGCAGGCCCATGTCCGTGGAGCCCTGGACGTTATTTTCCCCCCGGAGGGCGTTGATGCCGCCTCCGGCGATCCCCATGTTGCCCAGGAGGAGTTGGAGGATGCAATAGCTCCGGATGATCTGCACCCCGGTGGAGTGCTGGGTGCCACCCATGGCGTAGAGCAGGGCGCCGGATTTCCCCGGCTGGCCGGTGGCGGTGTAAGTCGCGGCCAGCTCCAGAAACTGGGCCCGAGGCACCCCGGTGGTTACCTCCACCATCTCCGGGGTATAGCGGCTGAAATGGGTCTTCAGGAGCTGAAAGACGCAATTGGCTGAGTTCAAGCTGGGGTCGGTGGCCGGCTTCCCTTCGGCATCGGTCACATAGTCCCAGGTGGCGGTATCATAGGCGTGTTTCTCTTTTTGGAAACCGGAAAAGAGGCCGTCGTGAAAGCCAAAGTCCTTGTTGACCAGAAAGGCGGCATCAGTATAGTTGGCCACATAATCCCGGTGAAACCGGTTATTTTCCAGGGCGTAATTGATCAGGCCGCCCATCAAGGCGGTGTCCGTGCCGGGCCGCAGGCGCACATAGAGGTCGGCCTTGGCGGCGGAGCGGGTGAAGCGGGGGTCCGCCACTATGAGTTTGGCCCCCCGTTCCTGAGCCTTGGTGATCCACTTGAAGCTGATGGGATGGTTCTCGGCGGGGTTACAGCCGATGATCATCAGGCAATCACTGTTGGCCAGGTCGTTCCAGTGATTGGTCATGGCGCCGCGGCCAAAGGTGGGCCCCAACGAGGCCACTGTGGAGGAGTGTCAGAGACGGGCCTGGTGCTCCAGATAGACGATCCCCAGCGCCCGGGTCAGCTTGGCCAGGAGATAACACTCTTCGTTATTAATGGCGGCCCCGCCGATGGAGGCCAGGGCCTCGGTGCGGTTCACCGTCACCCCGTCGGACTTGCCGAGGAAGCTGGCGTCCCGGGTCGCCTTGACCCGCTGCGCCAGGGTCTGCATGGCCCAATTCAGGTCCTTCTCCTCCCAGTGGTCGCTGCCCGGGGCCCGATAGCGCACCTTCTGCAAACGGCGGGGGCTGGTGACTACTTCAAAGACCGCCTGCCCTTTGCTGCACAGGGTCCCCTGGTTGATGGGATGGTCCGGGTCGCCTTCCACATCCACCAGTTCGCCGTTCTTGGTGTAAGCCACCAAGCCGCAGCCCACCCCGCAATAGGGACAGATGGAAGTAGTGGCCGTGGCCTTGGTGATTTTGGCGGGCGCCACCGATCCGGCCCACCCGGGGCGCCACAAGATGACGTCCGAGAGACCCAGGGCGGTAAGGCCGCTCCCCAAACCCTTGATAAAAGTCCTGCGGGAAATGCCCATGTCAACCTCATGTCCGGTTTCGGCAAGAAGATGGTTGGTGGGGAATTAATTAACCAAGAATTGACCGGTAAACGTCGTGCTCGCGGTGTCCATTAGTGAACATGTTAGAAGGCTTTTTCACAAATGTCAAAAAAAATATTATCCCAGAAAACAGAGTTTTTAATATGGTGCGCCGGGGATTAGAGGTTGACTTATGCAAAAAAATATGTGGAAATTAATGAGTTAGAAGCAACTAGCCATGGGCGGGGCGGGTTTGCAACCCGCCCCTGCATTTGCCGGCGCCGGCGGCGCCCCTGCAGTTGCCAGAGAAACGTCCGGTTATCCAGGTGACAAGGCTAGCCGAGCCCCACACCGCAACGGTTTGGGCCGGGCGCAGCGGCCCGGCGGCGGCCAACGCCCCGACCGCCTCTCTGGACTAAAGATTGATGGAGAATTGCATGATGAAGAGGACCTTTCGCATCCTGCCCTGGCTTGGCGTCATTTTGCTGGTCTTGAGCCTCAGCGGCGGGGCCTGGGCGGCTACTGACGAAGTCAGCGTGCCCATCCTGCTCTATCACCGGTTCGGTCCGACGAAGGCTGATAGCATGACCACAACCACCCCGGTCTTCGAAGCGCAGATGCAGTGGCTCAAGGATAACGGCTATACCGTCATTCCGCTGCGGACCCTGGTCGATTATCTCCTGGACAAGGGGCCGGCGCCGGGGCCCAAGTCGGTGGTGCTCTGCGCCGATGATGGCCACAAGTCGGTCTATAGCGATATGCTGCCCGTCGTCCGGAAATATAATTATCCCGTGACCCTGTTTCTCTACCCGTCTTGCCTGTCCAATGCCTCCTATGCCCTGACCTATGAGCAGGTAAAAGAGCTGCAGCAGACCGGGCTCTTCGATATGCAGAGCCATACCTTCTGGCACCCCAATTTCAAGCGGGATAAGAAAAAGCTCAAGCCGGCCGAATTCCAGAAGGAGGTGGAGACGCAACTCGTCAAGTCCAAGCAGGTTTTGGACAAGCGCCTCGGCACCCATATAGACCTGCTGGCCTGGCCCTTCGGCATCTATGACGACTATCTGGAAGCGCAGGCCCGGAAGGCCGGGTACGTGATGGCCTTCAGCATCGATCGCCGCAATGCCTCGAAGTCCGAGAATATCATGGCGGAGCCCCGCTACCTGATGCAAAACGGCGACGGCGTCAAGGGTTTTGCCGCCATCGCCAGCGGCCACGCCCAGGAACGGCAAGGAAAGCATAACACTATGGCGTTTTAACGGAGTGGGGCTGGAAAAGAAGGGGGCGGCTATTTGAATGGCAGCCTTGCCGGTGGAACTTGAAAAATATGTCCTGATTGAATGGCTGGAGGAGAACCATGCTTAGGAAAATCGCTCTGCTAATGGTTATCGCCGCCCTTTTTTCCATTTTGGGCTGCTGAGGCGGAGACCAGGGACTGCGGTCGGGCAGTTCCCAATTACAGGCTCGGATGGACTTGCAGGTAGCGGCCGTGAAGGCGGACACCCGGGGCTGCCTGAAATAAAACGTCGGAGGCGCACAAGGGAAAGATGAGAAGACTGACCATCGGCTTGCTAATCCTGCTGGGGGCAGTGCTCCCGGCGCTCAGGGCCCAGGCCGCCTATATCGGCAAGGTGGTGAACGCCCAGACCAAGGAGCCGGTGGAAGACGCGGTGCTCACCCTGGGTGCGGAGGTGGTCCACACCGGCCCGGACGGCGGTTTTCGCCTGGAGGGCAGCGGCGACAGTCTGAAACTGCGAGCCCCGGGTTATGCCCGGCGAGAGATGCCAACCGCGGAGTTGAGCGGCCCCACCCCGGAGATTTCCCTCACCCCCTTCAAGGTGAAGGCACTCTATCTCTCGGTCTACGGCAGCGCCAGCAAGAGTTTGCGCGAGGCCGCCGTGGAAACCATTGAGAAGAACCACATGAACGCCCTGGTCATGGACGTCAAGGGCGATCAGGGTATCATCCCCTTCAAGGTGGACCTGCCCCTGGCCGAAGAGGCCGGGGCCCAGAAGACCATCCTCTTCAAGGATTATAAGGGCTTGTTGGCCAGCCTCAAGGAGAAGGGCCTCTATCTCATCGCCCGCATCGTGGTCTTCAAGGACGATCACCTGGCCGCGGCCAAGCCCGAGTGGGCCGTCAAGACCAAGGGCGGCGGAGTCTTCCGCGACCGGGAGCGGCTGCGCTGGACCGACCCCTTCAATAAAGGGGTTTGGGATTACAACATCGCCATCGCCAAAATCGCCGCGGAGCAGGGGTTCGACGAGATCCAGTTCGATTATGTCCGCTGCCCCGACAACAGGGGAGTGGCCTTCCCCGTGCCGAACACCATGGCCAACCGTACCCGTGCCATCACCGGCTTCCTGAAAGCCGCCTCTGAGGCCCTGGCCCCTTACAACGTCATGGTGGCTGCCGATATCTTCGGCTATGTCATGTGGAACCTGGACGATACCGGCATCGGACAGCAGGTCGGGGAGGCCCTCAATGCGGTGGACGTGGTCTGCCCCATGCTCTATCCCTCCGGCTATCAGGCGGGGATTCCCAACTATCGCAATCCGGTCCAGCATCCTTATGAAATCGTCTACCTGTCGTTGAAGGAGGCCCAGGAGCGCACCGGGGTTTCACCCCTGCGCTTCCGCCCCTGGCTGCAGGCCTTTCGCGACTATGCCTACCATGGCGGCGACTTCGGGGAGGAGCGGATCAAGATCCAGATCGAGGCGGCGGATAAATTCGGCTCCAGCGGCTGGATGTTTTGGAACGCCCGCAATGTCTATCCCACGAGCGGTTTCAGCGGCGGCGGGGACTAGAGGCGGGCCGCGCCCTGGACCAACGGCGGCCCCGGCTTATCTAATTCAATAAACCGTACTCCACCGGCCTTTTCCCTCCTTAGCCTCTTCCCCTGAGCCCCGCGGTTCAGGGTCCGCTGGGGCTAGTGTACCGCAAGCGCCTCTTCTTCAAGATTTGCGGGAGGCCTGCGGCTCAATCCTCCCTTTCGGCGCAGGGGCTGTATTTTTGAATATCGAGGACGTAGCTGTAGGCGGAGAGGGCTGCCTTGACCGCGTCCCCTGCCGAGATGTTATTCTGTTTATAGGGGTCGGTGGTCACGTCGCCCGCCGCGAAGATCCCCCACTTGGAGGTCTGGCTGGTGCGGTGATCCACCAGGATTTCCCCGGCCTGGTTGGTGTCCACCAGGGTCTTGATAAAATCCGAGTTGGGCACCGAACCGATGGCCACCAGGACCCCCTGTACCGGCAACTCCTTCACCGCCCCGTCCTTAAGGTCCTGGTAGCGTAAGGCGCTGACGGCTTGATCTCCCAGGATTTCCCGGATCTCGGTATTTTTGAGCACGTTCATTTTGGGCGAGGCCAGGACCTTCTCCTGGATGACCGGGTCGCCTTTCAGTTGGTCGCCGTGCACGAGAAGATGGATCTTCGCGGCATAGGGAATTAAATCGATCACCGATTCCAGGGCGGTATTGCCGCCCCCGACCACGGCCACCTCCAGTCCCTGGAAGAATGGGGCATCGCAGGTGGAACAATAGGCCACCCCCTTTCCCTGGAAGCGGTCCTCTCCGGGAACCTGGAGACGCCGGCGCCGGCCGCCAGAGGCGACAATCACGGTCTTGGACCAATAGCGGCCGCCTCTATCCGTCTGCACCTCATAGGTGCAATCCGGAGTTTCCAGAACCGTGGTGACCCTCTCCGGAACCTGGATCTCCACCTCCTTTTGGGCCCGGACGTGTCTCTCCAGCTTTTCGGCCAACTCCTTGCCGGGTATGGAGATCTCCCCGACCCAATTCTCAATATCTGCGGAAACCAGGGATTGCCCGCCGAACTCTTCGGCGATCACCAGGGTCTTCAGCTTCTTGCGGGCGGCATAGATGGCCGCCGCCGCTCCGGCCGGGCCGCCGCCGATGACGACGGTGTCATAAAGCTCGCGACTCATGGAACCTCCTTCCTTGCCGAGGTGCTTGCCTTACTTGATAATAAGACCGGAGAAAAAAAATCCAAGCCCTGAATCGGCCATCGCGACCCTGGGCCGCGTATTTTATTGACAAGGAGGGTCTCTAGAGGCATTTTGAGGTTATCAGAGGCAAGGGCCGCCGCCGGCGACTGGCGGTTGCTTCCTTATAAATGGAGGGCTCGCGGATGTTTTGGACTAGAGAGAGATTTAGCGCCGCAATCCTGTTAGTCCTGGCCGCCTTTCTCCTGGGCGGCTGCGCCAGTGTGGAGACCGGCCAGGATCGGGTCGTTACGGAATATCTCCTGAGGCAGGCGGGATTCGCCAAGTTGGAGGTAAATGACCTCACCCCCCAGAGACAGGCGTTAATGGATGCCATCCCCAAGGGGCAATTTACCAGCTACCACACGGATGGCAAAAAATATTACGTTTATAACGATGAGTCCTCCCGAGCCTTATACTTCGGAGATGAGGCCGCCTATCAAAAGTATGCCTCCCTGGTAGGCGATAAGAGGCTCTGCCAAAGCATGGATGCAACTTCATCGGCGCCGTTTTGGTCCTGTTTTCAGGAATTCCAAAAGGCCGGCCAGCGCTAGCCAGGGTCCCGGGCCAGGGGGCCGCGCCGCCATAGGTCCGCCTCCTCTCTCAGTCAGGGCCTTGGCCCGGATGGCGGCGGGAGTCTCGAATAATGGCCCGGATGGTCTTTTCCTGGGATTCGACACTCTCCGCCAGTCTAAATTGGACCAGGGCCCTGAGCAGATTCTGGTCCCGGTCCCGGACCTTGAAATAGACATTGCCCTCCAGGTAGTCGGTGAAGAATCGCAGTCCCAGCTCGAAGCTGATGAGGCGGATGGCGTCGTAGAGATATTCATAGTCGTTTCCGGTGAGAAAGCCGCCGGCCCGGGAGAGATAGCCCGTCAGGATGGCCCGGCAGATATCGGGCTCGAAGCGCACCGTCTCCCACGACTCGATCTCCTCTCCCAGGGGATTGCAGCCGGAGCGCAGGCAGTCGCCGATGTCATAATGAACCAGACCCGCCTTGACGGTGTCCAGGTCCACCAGGGCGACGGCCTGTCCGCTGGCCCGGTCCAGCATGACGTTGCTCACCTTGGGGTCCCCGTGGATCGGGCGGAGCCTCAGCCGGCCCAGCGCCCGGGCCGCCTCCAGGACCGGAGCCCAGCCCCGGCGCCGGTCAATGGCGCGCAGGCCGTAAGCCACCTCGGGGGCCGGGCCGGCCCCCCGCCTGATTAAGACCTCGTCAAAGTGCTTGAGGTAGCCGGGGGTCTCGTGAAACCCCGGCAGGGTGTCGGCCAGGCTGGCCGGGTCCAGATCGCTCAGGAGCGCCTGGAACAGCCCCAGGGCGTAACCCACCTCCCGGGCGTGCCCCAGGTCCTGGACGACCTCCAGGGATCGGGCGTTTTCGATAAAGCTCAGGGCCCTCCAGAAGGAGCCCGCGGGGTCGAGCCAGTGGTCGCGGCCATCTCCGGTCCTGAGCAGCCGGGGCACCTCCCAGGGGCGGCCCGGACCCGGGGAGACCTCTGCCAGCCGCCGCATCAAGTGCCCGGTACAGGTGCGCAGGTTTGCCATGACCAGCTCCGGCCTGGGAAAGACCCGGGTGTTGAGGCGCTGCAGGATCAGATGCGGTGCGCCGGCGGCCTCTGGGTCTCCGGGGTGGGCGCCGCCCACCGTCACCAGGAAGGTGTCATGGACGTTGCCCCGGCCATAGGCCTGGACCCGGAGGGCTCGTCCCCCCGGGGCAAATTGCGCGGCTGCGGCTAGTATCTGGGGCAAGGTTTGGTCTCGCGGAAATCTTTCAAGTTCGGCATTTGCCTTTCCGGTAGCGACCATCTTAAATTTTTTCCGATGGAATTGATTCAAAAGACCTGGGCTAGGGTATAATCAAACTCGATAAAAGACAACGGAAAGGTAGGTGCGATGGCATCCGGTAAATCTCCCTCCTCCTTGATTAGGGTTATCGCCCTGGCTGCCGGCCTCGCCTGGCTGGCCGGATGCGCCTCGGCGCCGCCCCCCGTCGCCTGGCAGGCCCCGAAGCCGCCGGCGCCGCAAGTGTCCCCGGCGCCGCGGCCCGCCCCGGCCGCCGCGGCTCCCGAAGTGAGCGACCGCCGCTTTGCCGGCATCGAACCCGCGGTCAATCAGGAGATCGCCGCCGGGAATCTCCCCGGGGCCGTGGTCCTGGTGGGCCACCAGGACCGGATCGTCTACCGCCGCGCCTTCGGCCAGCGCGCCCTGACGCCGCGGCCCCTGCCCATGACCACGGACACTATCTTCGATATCGCCTCTCTCACCAAGGTGGTGGCCACCACCACGGCCATCATGCAGTTGGTTGATGCCCGCCGCCTGCGCCTCGATGACCCGGTGGCCAGGTATTGGCCGGCATTCGCCGCCAACGGCAAGGCCTGCCTCACCATCCGGCAGCTCCTGACCCACACCTCGGGTTTGCGCCCCGATGTGAATTCCCACTACCGCTGGTCGGGTTACGAAGGGGCGCTGGCGGTCATTGCCGCCGACCGGCCCATCAGGCCGCCGGGCACCGGGTTCCTTTACAGCGACATCAACTTTATCACCCTGGGCGAGGTGGTGCACCGGGTCTCGGGGGAGCCGCTGGAGGTCTACTGCGCCCAAAAGATCTTCGGGCCCCTGGGGCTCAGGGACACCTCCTTCCGGCCGCGGCAGGCTCTGCAAGCGCGGATCGCCCCCTGCGACGTGCAATCCGGCTGCCTGCGCTGGGGTGAAGTGCAAGACCCCACCGCTTATCGGATGGGAGGGGTGGCCGGGGATGCCGGGGTCTTCTCCACCGCCGACGACCTGGCCGTCTTCGTGCAGATGCTCCTGGACGGCGGCGAGAGCCGGGGCCACCGGATTCTCAGCCAGGAGGCGGTGGCGGCCCTGCACCAGCCCCAGTCGCTGCCGGGAAATGCCACCCAGCGCGGGCTCGGCTGGGATATGCGCTCTCCTTATAGCCGGATCTTCAACGCCGCCTTTCCGGCCGGTTCCTTTGGGCACACCGGCTATACCGGCACCTCCATCTGGGTCGATCCCCGCTCCCGGACCTACCTGATCATCCTCACCAACCGCTTGCATCCCAGCGGCAGAGGCGAGGTCAGGGCGCTCAGGGCCAAGGTCGCCGCGGTGGTGGCCGCGGCGCTGCCCATGGGTCCCCCGGCGGCAGCGGCAGCCCTGGTTGGCATGAGGATGAGCGGCCATGGCCAGGCGGACGGACCGGACCGGGTGCGTCCGGGGATCGATGGCCTGGCGGCCTCCGGTTTCGCCCCCCTGGTGGGCAAGAGCGTCGGGGTGATCACCAATCACACCGGGGTCGATGGCGCCGGACGCTCCACCCTGAGCCGTCTGCTTCAGGCCCGCGGCGTCCGGGTGCGGGCGATTTTCAGCCCCGAGCACGGCCTCTCCGGCTCGCTGGACGAGCGCGTCCCCTCCGGCCGGGACCCGGCCAGCGGCCTGCCGGTCTATAGCCTGTACGGCGAGGTCAAACGCCCCACCGCCCAGATGCTGCGCGGCCTTGACGCCCTGGTCTACGATATCCAGGACGTGGGCATCCGCTATTATACCTACATCACCACCATGGCCTATGCCATGGAGGCGGCCGCCGGCGCCGGGCTCGACTTCTATGTGCTGGACCGGCCCGACCCCATCAGCGCCGCGGTGGTGCAAGGTCCCCTGCTGGATCCCGACTTGTGCTCCTTCATCGGTTATTGTTCCCTGCCGGTGCGCTATGGCATGACCTGCGGGGAGCTGGCCCGGTTCTTTAACCAGGAGCGGTCCATCGGCGCCAAATTGCACGTGGTGCCCATGCAGGGATATCGCCGCGGGGACTGGTTCGACCAGACCGGCCTGCCCTGGGTCTCGCCTTCGCCCAATATCCACTCCCTGACCGAGGAGATTCTCTATTCCGGGGTGGGCCTGGTGGAGTCGGCCAACGTCAGCGTCGGCCGGGGCACCGCCACCCCCTTCGAAGTCATCGGCGCCCCCTGGATTGCCGGCGACCATCTGGCCCGCTATCTAAACGGGCGGCAGCTTCCGGGGATTGCCTTCGAGCCCGTGGCCTTTGTGCCCAATGCCAGTCCCTACCGCGGGCAGCGGTGCCAGGGGGTGCGGCTGCGTCTGGTGGACCGGCAGGCACTGGATGCCCCGGCCCTGGGCGTGGAGATCGCCTCCGCCCTGCACTGCCTCTATCCGGGGAAGTTTCTCCTGGGCGAGACCCTGTCCATGGTGGGTTCCCGGCAGGTCCTCCAGGCCCTGAAGCAGGGCGATGATCCCCGGGAGATAGCGCGCCGCTGGCAGCCCGGGCTGGCCGCCTTCAACCGCCGGCGCGCCCTGGCTCTCCTTTACTGAGGCCGCGATCAGGCTTAGCGCCGCGCTCACCTCTTCCCGCCGTCAGAGATCAGTGGTCAGTAACTGCTCACTGCGCACTCCTTAAAATTACTGGGAGCCACACAGGCCGGAGCTTGCCTAGGCCGGTGTGTATCACAGGAGAAGAGAGCTATGAAACCGGGTCACTTTACAATATCTGTCTTGTTCGCGAGTCTTTGTGTCTGTGCCACAACCACCGGATTCGCAGCGGAGTGGAGGACCCTTGGAACCGTTCGCTATGACTGGCGGGGGGAATCGGTGCCATACGATTTCGTCCTGCGCGTTCCAACTGACTATGACGAGGGAGACGACTTTACGCAGCTGGAGATAATCTGGCATGGAGAGGTGGTCTTCACAGTAACTGATGAAGACGGCATAACGAAATACAGCAACGCCATTGAGAAAAGAGACATAAAAAAGATAACCAGCGGAAATCTTCTCCCTTCAGAATATCTCCTCATGGCCCCGACCATAAAGGGGAGGTCTCGGTTCCCTCTGCTTTTTTTGTTCGGCCGGGCCTATGCGAGCCAACCCGGCAGTCTCCATGTAATCTCTTTAAGTGATGCCGGGGTTCCAAAGGAGATCCTCAGCTTAAAGAACTTCGACTTCTATAGCCTTGCTGATCTTAATAATGATTCGGTTCCCGAACTCATTGGCAAAAAGTGCCTGTCCCAAAGTTTTGAGGAAGGCTTTCTGACCTACGACCCCTTCTCCGTCTATCGCTTCGGTGATACGGCAACTTCTCCAATGATTTTCGATCTGGCGCTGACCCGTGAATATAACGAAGCAAATTATTATGGTTGGGCTGGTTCAGATTGTCGTGAGGACGTCATAGTCGTTTTGCATCCTCCAGGCGGGGGAAAACCGGTAATAATGGACGCAGAGAAGGCAAAGGCCCTATTAAAAAAATAACAGCCGCTTAAACCGAAGATTATTGTCCAAAAGTTTAGCATTCTTTTCAACCAACTCCCGGTCTTCGTCACCAACCTGGAGCCCTGCATCCTGTTGGCGATATTCCCGCCACAACCCGACTACCTTCCTGCTCAACGCACCCAAGGTGATTCCAAATGGGCCAGGCAGCTCTCAGGCTATTCTTCTATCGGCTTACCGCTGGTCGCAAAAAACTTAAGGGTATCGCCTTTGTGCGGATGCCCTGAAAATTGATACAGATTCCATGGGTCGAGGCTCTCACGCCGCATGCCGGCCTTTTCTATCACCTCCTTGGCGGGCAGAAAGACTGCATGCTCCTCATCCAGCACCCGCAATAGCACCAGGGTGTATCCTGGTTTAAACTCGGTTTTGACAATACGGCCAGCGATTTCGCCAGTGGCGTTCAAGTTGGCTTCTTGAGGGTCATAGGTCAGATCTCTGGGGCGCTGGATTTTGTCTGGATCGCCCAGAGGCAGAGCCTTATCGATTTTCCACGCACCATTTTCTTTTTTAAACGAAATCAGCTCTTCCATCCGCAGTCGTGGCCGTTGCATTTCGGGCATTGCGGAAAACTGCCCGAGCAAATAGAGCGTCACACTTTGGCCGCTCTGCGCCCGGGAGACATGTTGAATCTGATAGGACTCCGGTACCTGGGCCCGGGAGATCAACAAAAAGTAGGCGCGATCCTTTTTCCCCTTGATTTGCTCGCTGATCCCCTTTTGTCTTTCGGTGGTGCTCAGTGATAGCATTGTCCTTACGTCACCTTCGTGCGCGGCGACGTTATAGGCCTCAAATATGCGCCCAAATTCCGCAGCATCCTGAGCCGTAGCGCTCGCTGTTATAGAAAGAGAAGTTATCATAACCAGGGAGAGGATGATTTTTTTCAGGGGCCACCTCCGTTAATTTCGATTAATCAACCCCCCAGCGGAAGATAGGGAACCACAATTAGGGAAGTACTGGTTTCACAACCGGGACGCCTGCGCCTGCCGGTTTAATTCTGAGCCAAGATATTAAAAGCAAACTATTTCTTGAGATAGACGCCATCAAATGGCAGTGGACCGAAGCGATCCCGGCATTGGGAGGCATGCACCACGGCCTTATTGCCCTGAAACGTGATAGTCAAGGGGCAGTCTTTATCCGAATAGGTAGCTGTGTTTCCCTTTAAGTCAGCCACGCCCGACATTCCTCCAAAGCGATTCTCCGCATCTATTTGTACCCTAATGTTAAATTTTATAGAGCCTGGTTGGTGCCACTTGGAGACCATCAATTCGTGGAGGCCCACCTTGTCCTGGAGTTTATAGTTCCCGAAAATCTCAGCGGCGGCTCCATAATTCGGGCCTAGAACCAAAAACGCCAAACAGATGATAACCAGCCATTGCCGTCTCACTCGACTCATCGCCGTTTCCCCCTTCCCATGATTTCTGATTTTTGCAGAGCTAGGCATTTGCCCAGTGAGCCCCCCATAACCCTATTACTTTACACCGTAATTATGCGACGGCATTGTCCAGCGCAGTTAAAAATTGGTTTTTGGGTCCTCTTAGCCACATGGCTTTGATAAGGGAAGTTTTCAGGTTGTTGATAAGTTCCCACTCATAGCAGGTATGCGCCGCTCCTCCGGTAAATTCAGGAGTCAGCGATATTTATTCGGCTGCTGCTCCAATGAATATATTGCTCACTCTGTCTTGTTGAAAATTGAAAATTAACCCTCCAAAAAGAGAACCTGCCACAAATACCTCTCCTTTCTTGCTATCATCTGCATTCCGGAAGCGGCTATAAGCTTCATTAACCTCTTGCTCGGTGCTCCCAATCCTAATACCCTTTCGGGTTTGCAGCTTACTGGGACTAGTTATCGTAATCGACCATATGGACTTAGGACCACCTTTTTTCTCCGAGACCATGCCAAGGGTAATCCCACCATCAGGATATTTCCACTCTTGGTGATATTCCCCATCAGCCCCCCACCACTGTTCCGGCCCTCGTCTCGGCTTGCCGGGAATTATCTGCTTAACTTCTCTTTCAGAGAGGCCATAACGAAGTTTACCCACTTGTTCTTTAGTCCAATCGAGCTCATCCGCAGCAAAAGCAACACTAAAAATAAGTCCAACAATTAACAGAGAAGTGAAGCATCTTTTCAGCATAATTTTCTCTTTAAGTTTTGCCGCTGAAGAAAAAGATCATCCGATCATCCGAGCGCACAAAAATGATCTTCACCGCGCCAGGACTGAGACCATACGTCAATTATCGCTTGAGTGGGAAAAGTTCCTGATATGGCCTGGACATGGAAAATTTTAATTCATGATTAATGGGGCCCTGAGGGGCGCTCCGAGCCCCCCGGGAGATGGGCGCTAGCGTGCCTTCCAGAAGATAATCCGGTCACAAAAAAAGGAAACTTTCCGGTCCGTCAGAGGTATCCCCAAAGCCATTTTTAAGAGCGCTGGCTAAGGTTGCCGCATAATCTCGAATGAATACCTCAACGACTTCCACGCCGATCCCGGCGTGGTGGCCAGCCGCCGCCGTCTATCTGGAAACCTCGATGCCCTGTTCCACTTGTACGATAGCCCGGTCCACCAGGTCGATGGCCCGCTCCCGGTGGCCGGCTTTGTTGGGGAGCGCCTGGACCAGTTCCGCCCGGGCGCCGCGCAGCATTCTCAGGGCGTTGACCATATGCGGCTCGTACCCCAAAGCCCAAGGAATAGCCGCCCCCAGGGTCAAGCCCGCCAGAAAGATGACCACCAAGGTAACTTTACCGCCTTTCTTCAATGCCGGTGTTAACATAGTATTTCTCCTCGCCTAAGAATTTGATAATTAGATTCACCTCGCCGCCATTTTATTAATCGAAAAATGGTTTTTTAACCCTCTGCGCCCAGGAAAAATTCCGAGGGTTTCTCTTTTTAGAGCCGCATCCTCTCGTCGAGGCAGGATAGCATAAAAATATTTTTTTAATCAATTTTCCCAGAAATTAGTAGCCGGGGCTTGACGCCCAAATTGTCTCTACCATGCCCGATGAGGCAGTCCATTCCCTCTTAACAACTGCATGAGGCAGGGTCAGTTATGGCCCTGCCTCTTTGTCGCCGCACGAAGATAACTTGCCAGGATCGGCACCTATCAGTGGGGCTAAGTCTTAATATGCCTTCCGGGTGGCGAGGCACAGACCCGGGGCGGTATCGGTCATGAATGGTCGCACTGTCGAGTATCTAAACGCTGCCAGCGCTGCAGTTCTTGTTCTTCCGCGAATTTTACTCGGATGAACCTGGCGGCAAATTCAGGATGCCCGAAGTAAGCGGGCGCCATATCCAAAAACCTATCCTGCATGTCCTTGAGGATTTTTGGGGCCTCCGTTGCGGCAATAAAGTTGCGCTCGTCTCTGTGGCAGAAGATAAGTTCGTCCCCCAACGCCTCCTTGACCTGGTCGGCTTGCCCTCGCAGCTCCGGCGGCAGGGTGTCGGGCCGAATCGGAATGGCGATCCGGACCTCCAGGAGCACGAACCAGCGGTCGCCGGCTAGCGGCCGGGAGTAGTCCCAAAACTCCAGGGTCAGGCCGTTATTGAGCGGATGCCGGGAAATTAATCTTTCGGAGTTCATTGCCGAACTAGAGCCCTGAGATTATGCGGCCACCGTGCGCACCGCAATCCAAAAATGATTTTGGAGACCCACCTCCCCGAGTTTAGCCCCGAAAAGGTTCCTTTCCTTCCTCCATGAGCAACGCCACTGGAAAACCGAGTAATATATCGCCGACCGGCAGTGCCTTGCCCGCAGAAAGTACCGCGCTCGTGATAACATTTCTATCCAGGTGCAGGTTTCTGTTTACGGGCATACGGGTACCCGCAGCAAAAAATTCTCGGCCAGGACCGTATAATGGCGTAGCCATTCTTGCGCGTTTGGATCGCCCAGGCCGGCCTTCTTCTCGAAGTTGGGACAATGGGCTTGAAGGATCTTGTAACAGATGTTTTGGGTTTTCCAGAGATTAACCTCGAACGGCAAGGTCCGGACCAGTTGTGCAGCCTTATTCAACCTCTCTAAGCGAGAAAGGTCTTCAGGTTCCTCGTGAAGTTGTTCGGCCAGACTCTCTATGTTGACGGCCAGTAACAAGCCAAGAGCAGTCGCATCCAGAGTGGCGCCGGCCAAACGAGCTTCTTCCAGAAGCGGTCTTACGACTTCCGGGTCAAGCCCCTCCCTTTGAACCACCATGCGAATCTTGGCATTCAAGCACAGGTCCGCGGCGACCGACAGGACCTGGGGCCGTGGCGTACCAGACCCGGTCAAAAAGCGAATCAAGGGAGCATGGTGCTCATAAATCGAGCTATAGGCAGCTTCAGCTTCACTCAGGGTCGGTCCCATGATGAGGTTCAGGACTTTGCGCCGCTCATCGGCAAACAATGAGGTCAGAGAGTACGTGGAGGTCCCGAAGTATTTACCCAGCAGCAGTATGGTCTTCGGGAAGTCAGCTCCGGCGAAAGCCGCAGAAATCTCTGTGGCCAGCGCTTCATATTTCTGCGCTCCCTGATATTCACCGGTGCCGCAGGCGATACTATGATCACCAAGATGGAGAACCCCAAAGCACAAGCTGGAGGATATGCGCGTAACCTCCGAAGTGACCGTGGCCCGCCCGATAACCAGCCTTGAGCCTCCTACCTGAAAGCTGCGGTAGTCCTCCCGGGTGGCGGAATATGCATAGATCGAGCTGCGTTCGCCGATGTCCTGAAACAGTGAGCTTAAGGCATAATGGGCGCCCACGTCTTTCATATCGAGCATGACAGGCCTGACCAATTTCTCATATATGGTGCGACCGTCACGGTGTTCAGGTATGTTGCTCTTGGCCAGTTCAAGATGTTCAAGAAAGCCAGGTTCGAAGGAGTCGCTAAAGAGCTGGTCGGCCAATTGCAGAACTCTGCCGGCATATTTTATGTCCTGAACCGTCTCAGGCCCGGAAAGCTCGTCAAAAAACCAACCGCAACTTGTGTACATGAGCATGGCATTGCGTTGGAGCTCCATAAGCTTCAGGACCGTGATTTCGTCCCCGGAGTTTAAGGGTCGGGTTGCGTGGCGGTCCATAAACGCCCTGATGCGCTCGGCTGATCGATCCACGATGATGTCGATGTAGTCGTCTCGAGCCGCCCAGGGGTCGGTCAGAAACTGTCTGGCCATTTGTTCATAAGCCGGATTGACGCCATCACGGAGCCAGTCCAGGGCCGCGCGCAGGGGGGCTCGCCAACCCTGGTTCCAACCTGGATGGCCGCCGCTGTTGCACCCGCAATCGGACCGCCAACGTTCTATGCCGTGCTCGCAGCTCCAGGAGCTGTTTTCAAGGATCTCCACTTCGTACGCCGGTGGATGATCCTCCAAGTACCGGCCATAATTCGTCACCTGTGCCAGTCCGTTGGACTCAATGTAATGGAGCGCATGCGCCAGGGCCATGTCGCCGTTGCGGTGATGATGCCCGTAGCTTTCGCCATCCGTGGCGATGTGGACGAGGCGAGGAGAGTCGTCGGCAAACGCGGACAACAGCCGGTTGGCGAACACCTCGCCGTTGTCGAGCAATCCTTCAAATGCCAGAGCCTGGGCAATGGGACCGTCGTAAAAGAACAGGTTCATGACGCGGCCAGATGGCAGCGACACCCGGTAGGCTATGGCAGGATAGATTTTCCCACCACTCACGTCCTGCCATTTATTACCCTCAATGGGCCGAACCCGCCTTGCCTGCCTGGGGGCAAGTATGGCAAAGCCGATGCCGTGTTGGGCCATGAGGTCCAGGGTTTCCAGATCTACCGCCGTTTCCGGGAGCCACAACCCTTCCGGCTTGCGCCCAAAGCGATATTCAAAATCTTTTATTCCCCAGATAATCTGGGTGTTCTTGTCGCGGCTGTTGGCCAGCGGTAGGATCATGTGATTGTAGGCTTGGGCCAAAGCATTTCCATGACCGGAGTATTTCTCCAGGCTCTGCCGGTCAGCTTCTAGAATTGCTTCATAGGCGTCGGTTGCATGATTCTGCATCCAGAGCAAGACAGTCGGACCGAAGTTGAAGCTTATACTGGCATAATTGTTCACTAGTTGGGCAATTCGTCCTTCGGTGTCCCAGATTCTCGATACGGCGTTGGCCGCGTAGCATTCTGCAGTGACCCGCTCGTTCCAGTCGTGGTACGGGAACGCCGAATCCTGGATCTCAATGGCCTCCAGCCAGGGGCTTTCTCTGGGAGGTTGATAAAAATGCCCATGGATACAAACAAATCGGTCCATCAGTCAGTCCTCCGGTTGCAGACTTCCAATGAAAGAGGCAATACTAAACCTTGAAGCAAAGGCGATGGCTCGGTAAGAAAATCTGACGGTGCTCATGGGGTTCCAGGTTATCCGCCGAACCATTATGGTCCTACAGTGGAAAGCGCTATTTTCCCTTTGAGGTTAATTTTTAATAATACTCAAATCCGCCATGTCAATTCGGAACGTCGCCCAGGAGCCTTGCCAAAAAGGTTTCGGCTTCCGGGGGTACGGAGGTGAAATGGACCAGGAAGGCCGGGGGGGATTCGGAGAGCTGGGCCACTACTTTGCCGTAAAGATCGTCGGCAATTTCGCAGTGGTCGGGATCGTACAGGAAAATCCGCAGGTTCGCCAGCGGCGAGGGCAGGACCTCAGAGTGAATTTCGGCCATATTATGGGCTATTTTGGTGATGGCGCCCCCATGCCCCAGCTCTCCGGTATGTTTCCAATCCACTACGGTAAACTGGACCGGGAGCCCTTGCTTGAGTTCTATCCACGTAATCTCTTTTTTCGGAGGCAGAAAGAGCTGAAAATCTCCGCCGATACCTCCCACTTCATGGATGGTCAGCGGTTTTTTAACCCCTTTGGGCATAACCTTCATGGCAGCGTCTATCCGACAGACATCGCCGCATTCGTTTAAGGTGCTTTCTGAAATAAAGATTTGGCCGCCCACCGTATAAGATTCGATGCGGGCCGTGAGGTTGACCGCGCGGCCCACCACGGCATACTTGATTCTCTTCTTAGAGCCGATGTTGCCCATCACCACCTCGCCGGTGTTGATGCCGATGCCTAAAGCGACCTCGGGGTACCCGGCCCGGCGATTCCGGTCATTGACCGCGGTCATGGCCAATTGCATTTCCACGGCGCAGGCCACGGCTCGCCGCGCGTCGTCGGGGCGCAGGATGGGAGCCCCAAAGATCACCAGGATGGCGTCGCCGATGAATTCGTCGATGGTGCCCTGGTACTTCTGGATGATTTCCGTCATGGTCTCCAGATAGATATTGAGCATCGCCGCCACATCCTCAGCGGGAAGACGCTCACTTAAGGACGTGAAGCCGCGCAGATCCGCCATTAGAATAGTAGCACGCCGTTTTTCGCCCTCTATTTTCAGTCCACCTTTCTTCAGAATCACGTCGACGATTTCGTCCGAGAGGTAGCTGCCGAAGGTCTGGCGAATAAACCGGTTGCGCACTTCCAGGGCGGCGTTGAGTTCAAGCAATTTTTGCTGTTGCGCTACTTTTAGATCTCGCAGCCGCTTTTTTTCCAGACAGGCCTGGACCCGGGCTCGCAGCAGCACCGGGTTGAAGGGCTTGGGCAAATAGTCTTCCACCCCCAGTTCAATGCAGCGGACCGTGCTGTCCATTTCATCCAGGGCGGAAATCATAATGACCGGCAGGTCCCGCCAGGTTTCGGAATGCTTCAGGTGTTGGAGCACCTGGTAACCGTTCAGCTCCGGCATCATAATATCGAGGAGCACCAAATCGAAAACCCCGGTGGCGATCATCTCCAGGGCCAGGCGGCCATTGTCTGCCACCTGTACCGTATGCCCTTGACGCTCCAAATAGCGAGAAAGTAAGTCGCGGATTATTTCATTATCATCCACCACAAGTATAGAGCCACTTTCGCCTCCGGTAACGCCAGCGCTATCCTGAGCCAATTCCCGGAGGCTGGTCAGGGCGCGGTTAATCAGAGATAACCGGCCAGAGACTTCCGGGCCGGATGCCTTCAGAGCGGCATCGGTCTTGGCAAAATCGACAATTTCGTTGACCCGGGAGAGGAAGATTTCGGCAGCAGAGTGAATCTTCTTTAGGTCGGCAATAAGATCCATCAACTTCTGATCGGTGGCGTTCTCAAGCAGGATCTCACTAAAACCGATGACGCTGTTTAAAGGGATGCGCACTTTGTAGTGCAGGTTGGCTACCAGGGATTCCAGATTAAAGACGACATCGCCAGAGGCGACTTGGTTTGGGTCCAGGAGGTCGTTGATTATCTCCAGGAGTTCCTGTCCGGCAGAGAGAATCTGGTTAAGGTCGGAGACATAATCCGCCAGGCCCAGAGCATCGGCGTCTCCCACTAGCATTTCACTATAACCGATGATCGCGTTCAGGGGCGTCCGCAATTCATGGCGCAGATGGGCCCACAGGGCCTGGGGGGGGCGACCGCCATCAGCTTCTGGACCGGAACCTTTCTGAACGGCGGGAGTGGTTTCCTGGGTTTCGGTCTGGCCGGGGTCGGATGCGGTGGTGGACATGGTTTGGCTAGGTCGTCTCCTTGCCCAAAAAACCTTCTATTTTTTCCAGCAGCCGGCGAAAGTCGATGGGTTTGGTGTCATAGTCATTGCAACCCGCGGCTAAGGATTTTTCCCGGTCTCCCGCCATGGCGTGGGCGGTGAGGGCAATAATGGGAATGGACCGGGTTTCCGGCATGCTTTTGAGCAGGCGGGTCGCTTCCCAGCCGTCTAGGCCGGGCAGACTGATGTCCATGAGGATCAGGTCGGGGGCTTCCGAGCGGGCCTGAGCAACTGCCTGTTCGCCATCCACCGCGCTGACCACCTCAAAGCCCTGCTTGAGCAAGCGCCGTGATAGCATATCCCGATTCATTTCATTATCTTCTACCAAAAGGATCTTGGGCATGCAGTTTCGGCTCCTTAGATAATTTCCTTTTTAGCAGGTCTATTACCGGTTTTCAACCACCTGCTCAGGTGGTTCGCTTAGGGGGGCTGCTGCCGGGGGTTGAACCTTGACCTGGGCCGGGAGCCGAATCGTAAAGGTAGTGCCGCCCCCGGGCTCACTGGCGGCGGTGATCTCTCCTCCCATCATCTGACAGAAGCGATGGGTGATGGTCATCCCCAGCCCGGTGCCGCCGAATTTCCGGGAGGTTGAGGCATCGCCCTGAACGAAAGGCTGGAATAGTTTCTCCATCTGGTCCGGGGCCATGCCGATGCCCGTGTCACTGACGCTGAATTTAATCGAGTCGACGCCGCCTATGAGCTCGCGGGAGGCTTCCAGGGTGATGGTGCCTTTTTCGGTGAATTTACAAGCATTGCTGAGCAGATTGAACAAGGATTGCCTTACCTTGGTCACGTCAGCATGCATGTTGCCCAGATCAGCGGCACAGTGAACCTGAAGAGTATTGGCGTTCTTTTCCACCAGCGGCCTGATGGTACTGACGACCTCTTGGATCACGCGGGGAATACTAAAAGATTCCAGGAAAAGATCCATTTTGCCGGCTTCGATCTTGGACAGGTCGAGAATATTGTTGATAAGGTTCAGGAGATGATTGCCGGAGGCATGGATCTTTTGCAGGTCCGGGATAAAATCTTCCTGCCCCTTTTCTTCGGCCTCCTCCATCAAGATTTCGCTGTAACCGAGGATGGCGTTCATAGGGGTGCGCAACTCATGGCTCATGGTGGCCAGGAAAGCGCTCTTGGCCTGATTGGCAGCATCAGCGGTATCCTTGGCCTTCGTCAGGGTCGCTTCAATTTTCATGGGCTCGGTCAGGTCCCGGGTCAGCATGGCAAAGCCGCGCAGATTGCCCCCCTGATCCCGGATCGCCGTGAAGGCCACGTTCGCCCAGAAGGTTGATCCGTCCTTGCGTACCCGCCAGCCCTCGTCCTCGAATTGTCCCTTGGCCGCCACCACGTCCAAGTCGCGCTGGGGCTTGCTGCTCTCGATGTCCTCACGGGGATAAAACCGGGAGAAGTGCTGGCCGACGATCTCCTCAGCGCTATAGCCCTTGATCCGCTCCGCTCCGGCATTCCAACTCACCACGCGCCCCTCCGGGTCCAGCATGACGATGGCGTAGTCGGTCACGCTCTCTACCATCAACCGGAAGCTTTCCTCAGTCCAGCGCAGTTTCTCTTCTACAAGCTTCCGCGCCGTATTATCGGTACCGATCAGCAGATAGCCGATGATGGTGTCTTGCGCGTCGCGCAGCGCCGTGACCGACACGATTGCCGGAAAGCGGCTGCCGTCCTTGCGGATGTAGGTCAGTTCGTAGATGTCCTCGATCCCGCGGGAAGCCTTGAAGACCAGGGCCTCGAAACCTGGTGTGATCGTGGTTTCCAGCTCGAGGCTCAACTCTGCGGCGCGCGCTATCACCTCCTGGGGATCGGAAATCTCAGCCGGGGTGATCTTGTCCACCACTTCGGCGGCCGTGTAGCCGAGCATGCGCTCGGCGCCGACATTGAATATTTGAATGACGCCCTTGGCGTCGGTGGCGATACTCGAGAAGTTGGCGCTGTTGAAAATCGCCTTCTGCAAGGCCCCCGCTTTAAGCAGAGCCTCTTCCGCTTGCTTCCGCGCCGTATTATCGGTACCGATCAGCAGATAGCCGATGATGGTGTCTTGCGCGTCGCGCAGCGCCGTGACCGACACGATTGCCGGAAAGCGGCTGCCGTCTTTGCGGATGTAGGTCAGTTCGTAGATGTCCTCGATCCCGCGGGAAGCCTTGAAGACCAGGGCCTCGAAACCTGGCGTGATCGTGGTTTCCAGCTCGAGGCTCAACTCTGCGGCGCGCGCTATCACCTCCTGGGGATCGGAAATCTCAGCCGGGGTGATCTTGTCCACCACTTCGGCGGCCGTGTAGCCGAG
>JBKQLU010000039.1:0-16822 GCA_052326585.1 Desulfobaccales bacterium
AATAGAGGACCAGGAGGGTGATGGCCCCGAAAAACAGCCGGGCGAAATGGCTGGGAAAGGCGCTTTTTCCCTCCGGGGGCGGACAAGGTGGGCAGGCCGCGGCCGCGGGGGCGGCCGTCTCCGGCGCCCCGGGGGCCTGGGGCAGGGGTGGCGCAGCCGGCGTCTTTGGGGTTCCCGCTTTCGACATGGCAGTTGTTGGTGGCTAATATACGGCAAATACCGGGGTTTGCAAAGATGAAAAGGATGGCCCCTTGCTTCTCTTCTCGTTCCCAAGCTCCAGCTTGGGAACGCCATTATCCGGCAAACCTCCGGTTTGCCACCGCTAGGCTAATACGTCCAACTCAATCAGGCCCTTCCCCCCGGCATAATCCCTGGCGCTGGAATATACCCAATCTTCCGGCCGCTCCACTACCCCGATACGCACCGGATTATGATGCAGGTAATCGATCTTCTGATGCAGCATCTCCTGAGAGACAATCTGCTGGGGATGAAACCCTTCCTGCCAGACCTGATAATCGCTCCTGGTCTTGGTGGGCTGCTTATAATAGTGCAATTGGTTCAGGACCCAGGTCTTTTCCTCCTGCTCCAACCGGGCAATAATCCTCTTGGCGGTGTAGCTTTTAAAATCCCTGATGACATCGGTTAATTGCTCACCCGCAGCTACCATGTGCAAGTGATTGTCCAGGATGACCCAGGCGTAAAGCTTCAGGCCCTTGTGCTGGCGGCAAAACCGGAGGGAGTCGAGGAGAATATCGAGATAAGGCTTCCGGGTGAAGATGGGGAGCCAGTTGACCACCGTGCCGGTGATGAAGTAGGGGCCGCCTGGCTCTCTAATCGTATAGCGGCTTCTCATGGGTCGAGGAGGCGCAGAGGTGGCGAAGCGGAGCTTCGCCGGAAAGTGGCGTTCCCAAGCTGGAGCTTGGGAACGAGATTAAAAATTATTAATGCTTATGTTGCTTATTATGTCTTGGTTTGCTCCTCGATATTATTATCTTCTCAGATTTTTCTGCCTCAGAAATGGTTTTCCTTTGCATTATTTTAACTTTGACTCCTCCTGGAATTGGATCAGTCCCTCCTGAAAGGTGTTCCTTCAAGCGTTCCTGGCCCCTACCTCGTTTTGCAACTCCGGTGTATATATTTTCATTGTTCTTATCGAAAATCTCATAAACTAATGGTTTATCAATGGGTATTTTTTCAATACCGTCATTAGAAAATTCTGTAGTCTTAGTTTTCTCGTCAGCCATGATAAACCTCCTTTCCTGTAATTAAAGATTGGTTTAATTTTTTACCAGCCATCAATCTAACTACACCGCGAAAATCCGCAACTATGGCAGACCAGGCAGCCGCCTTCGGGTTCGATGGAGCCGCCGCAGTCGGGGCAGGAGCCCATGGTGGCCAGGCGCGACTCCGGCTGGTCCACCTGGGCCACGCTGGCCAGGACCTTGGCGATGGCGTCGGGGCAGGAGAGCACCTGGCAGCCGTTCTGCCAGTTGGGGCTGGGGCAGCGGATGCCGGTGATCTGTTTGATGATGGAGTCGATCTTGACCCCGGAGCGCAGGGCCAGGGAGATGAGGCGGCCGGTGGATTCGATCTGGGAGCTGGCGCAGCCGCCGGTCTTGCCCATCTGGGCGAAGACCTCGCAGAACCCCAGGTGATCGCGGTTCACCGTAACGTAGAGTTTGCCGCAGCCGGTGTTGATCAGCTCGGTCGCCCCGTTGGTCCGCTCCGGCCGGGGCCGGGGGGTAATGTATTGCAGCTCGGCCGGGGGGCTGCCGCCGAAGCTGAGGACCTGCTCATCCCGGCTGCCGTCCCGGTAGATGGTGACCCCCTTTAAGCCCAGCTCGTAGGCCGACAGATAGACCTGGCGCACGTCGTCGGGGGTGGCCTGCTGGGGGAAGTTAACCGTTTTGGAGACCGCATTATCGGTGAACTTCTGGAAGGCCGCCTGAATCTTGATGTGCCAGAGAGGGGAGACTTCGTGGGCGGTGACGAAGAGGCGCCGCACGTCCCGGGGGATCTCCTTAATATCCCGGATGGAGCCGGTCTGGGCGATGCCCTTCATGAGCTCCGGGCTGTAGAAACCGCGTTGTTTGGCGATTGCTTCGAAGAAGGGGTGGACCTCCACCAATTCGGTGCCCTCCAGGACCCGGCGGACGAAGGAGACCGCGAACAGGGGCTCGATGCCGCTGGAACAGCCGGAGATGATGCTGATGGTTCCGGTGGGGGCGATGGTGGTGGTGGTGGCGTTGCGCATGCGGCCCAGGCCGTTGCCCTCGAAGCGGCTGCCGGGGTAGGCGGGGAAGTTGCCCCGCTGGTCGGCTAATCTGGCTGAGGCCAGCCGCGACTCCTCCCGGATGAAGGCCATGACCTGTTCGGCCACCGCCACCGCCTCCTCGGAGTTGTAGCGGATGCCCATCTGCAGAAGCAGGTCGGCAAAGCCCATGACCCCCAGGCCGATCTTCCGGGTCCGCAGGGTGGATTCTTTGATCTCGGGGAGCGGCAAGCGGTTGGCGTCGATGACGTTGTCCAGGAAGTGGACGGCGTCGTGCACCAGGGTCCCCAGGGCGGGATAGTCGATCTGCCCGTCCTTGACCACCGCGGCCAGGTTCAGGGATCCCAGGTTGCAGGACTCGTAAGGCAGCAGGGGCTGCTCGCCGCAGGGATTGGTGGCTTCCACCTCCCCCAGGTGGGCGACGGTGTTATCCCGGTTGACCGCGTCCAGAAAGATGATGCCGGGTTCGCCGGTGGCCCAGGCGCTCTGGACGATGAGCTCGAAGAGGGCCGCGGCCTTAACCTGCCGCACCTCACATCCGGTGCGGGGGTTGACCAAAGGAAAGAGCCGGTCCTCGCTGACCGCCTCCATGAAGGCGTCGGTGAGGCCCACGGAGATGTTGAAATTGGTGAGGCGCTTGGTGTCGCTCTTACAGGTGATGAAGTCTTCGATATCGGGGTGGTCCACCCGCAGGATGCCCATGTTGGCGCCCCGGCGGGTGCCGCCCTGCTTGATGGTCTCGGTGGCCACGTCGAAGATGTTCATGAAGGAAATGGGTCCCGAGGCCACCCCTTTGGTGGACATCACCGGGTCGTTGACCGGACGGATGCGGGAGAAGGAGAAGCCGGTGCCACCCCCGGACTTGTGGATCAGGGCGGTCTGTTTCACCGCGTCGAAGATGGAGTCGATGTCGTCCGCCACCGGCAGGACGAAGCAGGCGGAAAGCTGGCCCAGTTCCCGGCCGGCGTTCATCAGGGTGGGGGAGTTGGGCATGAAGGCCAGGGAGGACATCATCTGATAAAACTTCCGGGCGCTGGCCGCCACGTCGGCTTCCGGATCGTAGTTGCGGTCGATCTGGGCGATGGTATCGGCCACCCGGCGGAACATCTCCTGGGCCCCCTCCAGGGGCTCGCCCTTTTCGTCCTTTTTCAGGTAGCGCTTCTTCAGGACCACGACGGCGTTGGCGGATAAAGGCAGTTCCTCCCCGGCGATTTCCCTGGCTTCATCCTGCAGCATCATTCCCTCCTGAAATTAACGAGTTGCCTTTTCGGGGCTTAATAAGCAATATCTGGTATTTTTATGGCAACACGATACTAGATATTGAGATTCCGTCAAGGAAAATCGGAACCGCTGGGGGCAGTCTCAGAAAAAATCTGACATTAGCTTTTATCGCACCAGACCCGAGTTCCAAGGACAGGCAGGAGATGATAACTGCTGAAAGCTCACTTTTTCTAAGATTTTCTCCATTTGCCGGTTTTTCAGCCGCGCCCCAGGTTCCTTGTTAATTATCCCAGAAAAAGCCCCCGAGCGAAAGGCCTCTTTGCCGGCAGGATGGCGGCCGTTGGCTGACCGAAGCAGAAGGTGGGACTGCCGTCCCCGGCGGACCCGGCCGGGTGCGCCCCTGGCCAAAAAGATTTTGCTTCTTCCCTTGCCGGGCCCGTCCGGCCAATTCATTTGCCTTTTGGGTCGGGGTTGGGTAAAATTCTATCAATACCTTACTGAAGACGGGAGAATCCTTGAGCAAAAAAATGATCGGCATCCTGGGCACCGGCAGCTATGTACCGGAAGCGGTGCTCACCAACCAGGACCTGGAGAAGCTGGTGGACACCACGGATGCCTGGATTGTAGAACGCAGCGGGGTGCATGAGCGCCGCATCGCGGCCCCGGAGGAAAATGCGGTCACCATGGGGCTGATCGCCGCCCGCCGGGCCCTGGAGAATTCCGGGATCGAGCCGGAACAGTTGAGCTACATCGTCCTGGGGACCAACACCCCGGCCCAGTTCTTTCCGGCCGGGGCCATCCGCATCCAGGAGGAATTGGGACTGGGCGGCCGGCTTGCAGCCTTCGACCTGCAGGCGGGTTGCAGCGGTTTTACCTTTGCCTCCCATGTGACGGAGCGGCTGGTGGCTCCGGAAGGCAAATACGCCCTGGTCATCGGCTCGGATGTCTGCTCCCGGTTCACCGACTGGACTGACCGGAGCACCTGCCTCCTCTTCGGGGACGGGGCCGGGGCGGTGGTCTTGGGCCCCAGCCGGCGGAACCGCATCCTCGCCTCCTTCATCGCCTCCCGCCTCAACCAGAATCTCTATTGCGACAGCGAATTCAACCAAGAGGTGAGCCCCTTCCGGCCGCTGCCGAGCCAAACCGCCAAACACTATCTGCAAATGAACGGGCCGGAGATTTTCAAGTTCGCGGTGAACGCGGTGAAGATCTCCATTCCCCGCCTTCTGGAGATGGCCGGACTGGAACAGGAGGAACCGGACTATCTCATCATCCACCAGGGCAACTACCGCATCCTGGAGGCCGCGGCCAGGTTTGCCCGGGTCTCCATGGACAAGGTGTTCGTCAATATTCACAAGTACGGCAATACCTCGGCGGGCTCGGTGCCCATTGCCCTGGACGAGGCCGTGAAGGCAGGCAAGATCAAAGACGGCGACAGGGTGATGCTCATCAGCTTCGGCGCCGGGGCCACCTGGGGCGGCACCTTGCTGCAGTGGGGGGAGCCGCGCAATTAGCTTTCAGCAATCAGCCTAAAAACTTAGAACAAAAATTAACGGGGGCGCTCGCAAGACCGTCCCCGTTAATTTTTAGAAACTTATTAAAGGCACTTTATCCGCATCTGCTTCGAAGAGTTCCTGGAATTGGTGGCGCAGGCGTGCCGCCGCTGCGGACTAAAGCGGCTGGCGACAGGGTAAGATGCGCAGTGCACTGCCTAACGCGGCTAATCTTCAGGAAATTAAGCGGGGCGGTTCAAAGAACCACCCCGTTAGTTTTTATATCAAGTTTTTAGCTGCAAGCTGAGCGCTATCACATAATCCTGATCTTCTGGCCGGGGGCGGGGGTTTCCTCCGGGGCTGGGGCCGGTTTTTGCTCCTGGGGCGCTGGTTTGGTCTCTTTGGGAGCCACTTCCCCGGGTTCTTCGGGCTTCGCCTTGGCCGGTTTCGCCGGTTTGGCCTCCACTGGTTTCTGCTTGGCCGGCGGGACCTCTTCTTCCGGTGGCGCGGGTTGGAACTTTTCCAGCGGCGGGGCCGGCCTTTCCTGCAGCGGCGGCTGCATCCTCCCCGGCGGCGGCGGCGGCGCGGTTTCCAGCGGCGGGGGTGGCGGCGGCGGAGCCACTTCCGGTCCTATGGCCGGGGGAGTAGGGGAGAGATAACGGGAATCCACCCAGCCGAGGCGCCCGTCCCGTTTGACCCGGATCTGGAACCAATCCTCGGAAGCCCCCACCTTTTCCACTTCTTCGCCCCGCTCCAGCACGGAAATCTTGGGGCAGTCCATGCCGGGACAGGCCCGGAGATTGAGGTGACTGACCTGGACATAGAGGACCTGCCGGCTCACCTGGGGCGGTGGCGGCGGCGCCGCCGGGCCCCCGGGCAGCGGCGGGGGAACATACGTGGGGTGAGTGCAGCCGGCCAGGCCGAAGGCCACTATCAGGGCCGGAATGGCAATCAGGAGCCATCTGTTGGCGGCATAGGGCTTCACTTAACCAGACCCTCCAGCCTCTTGTGGTTGGCTGTCCCGGATCTTCCAGTCATTGCCTCTTTTTTCCAGGGTGATTTTATAGCTCAGCCGGCGGAGGTCGAAGTCATGGGTGCTTTGGTTATATAATTGAATATTCCAGACAATATTCGCCGTGGCCTCGGTATCGCTCAGGCGCTGCACGTTGGAAATCCGGTAATCAACACTCTTGATATCGTAGTTCTTCCAGAGTTCCAATATTTGATTCTCTAATTGTCCCAGATTGCGATAGTCGGAGGAATAGCAACTGAGCCACTTGTTGATGTCCTTGGTGAGGAGGGCGCTCCGGATCTTTTCCGAGATCGTTTCCACCTCCCGTTTCAGATCCTGCTGGGGGGCGGTGGCCGTGACCGGAGACCGCTCCAGGGGGGTCCGGGCCGGTAACTGGCGCCAGAGATACAAGACGCCAATCACCACCAGGAGAACGCCGAGCAGGGAGATAAAGCGGCTGGAGCGCCGCGGCCGGCGGCGTGGCATGGGTTCGGACCTCCTGGGATAAAAGAGCGGCGGGCGCTCCTCTGCTTGCGACTCCTCCTCCTGGGTTACCCGGGCCGTTCTCAGGGGCAGACCGCACTCGGTGCAAAATTTTTGACCCGGGAAGGTGGAGGTGCCGCAACGGGTGCAGCCGCGGCCCGCGACGCTCCTGGAGCTCTTCAGTAACTGGCCGCAGCGCTGGCAGAAGCGGTGCTCTTCCCCATGAATTATTTGGCATTGCTCGCAAAAAGGCATATTCATTAGTTCCATTGGCGGATCATTACAGATTTTTAACACATTCTCCGGGCAAAGAAAAGCATAATCAGCGCCGGGCCGCGGCGCTCCCCTTGGCGAATTATGCTATAATTTACCGCAATTAATCCTGGAGACCCGGGCGCTCGCCAAGGACCGGCCCGGCTCACCCGGTTTGCCGGCTTGGCGGGGCCCTCCCGGCGATCCCGGGCGGTTCGGGGAAACCCGCAAAGCGCCAACCGGGGGATAGGTGGGCTGTTGGATGGCGATTTTTTCAGGAAAAACCCAAATTCCCAGGTAAATGGGGCGCCACCCCCTTGACAAGGACGGGTGCGGCCCGATATATTTTCAAGATTGAGATTGGGAGTGTTCTCCATGAAGAGCTATACTGCTTGTCGCGGGGAAGTTCCCCGGGAATGGTACGTGGTGGATGCCCGGGACAAGGTCTTGGGCCGCCTGGCCAGCCGTATCGCCATGGTGCTCCGGGGCAAGACCAAGCCGGTCTTCACCCCTCACGCCGACACCGGGGATTTCGTAGTGGTGGTCAATGCCGCGCAGGTGCAACTGACCGCCAGGAAACTGGACAACAAGTTCTATTATCGGCATTCCGGCTACATGGGGGGGCTGAAGGAGATTTCGGCCCGGCACCTGCTGCAGAAGAAACCCACCGAGGTGCTGCGCCACGCAGTCCGGGGAATGTTGCCGAAAAACAGCCTGGGAAGGCGGTTGCTGAAGAAGTTGAAGATTTATCCCGGGGGGGAGCATCCCCACCAGGCCCAGCAACCGACCGCCCTATCATGGGAGGATTGATGGCCGCCCCAGCAAGCATCCATGCCAGCGGCAAACGCAAGACCGCCATCGCCCGGGTCTACCTGCGGCCCGGCAGCGGCCGCATTCTGGTGAATCAGCGGAACTTTGAAGAATACTTCCCCATGGAGACCACCCGCAATCTGGTCCAGCAACCCTTGCAACTGGTCAACATGGGGGCCGAATTCGACATATTGGTGAACGTCCGGGGCGGCGGTCTGGAAGGGCAGGCCGGGGCGGTGAAACACGCCTTGAGCCGGGCCCTGGTGACCCTCAACCCGGAATTGCGCCCCAGCCTGAAAAAGGCGGGCTTTCTCACCCGGGACTCCCGCATCAAAGAGCGGAAGAAATACGGTCTCCGGGGCGCCCGCCGCGGTTGCCAGTACTCGAAGCGCTAAGCGGTACGGCACTGTTCTAATTCCTAATTGATTAAAATTTAATCGATAGAAAAATTGCAGTAAACTTGTCGGATCTATCTGAGGGAGGGCCGGGGGAATCAGCGGTGAGCCCCCGGGCATCCTTGGAAAAAAGCGCCCGCCCTCCCGCAATCGCCCCTCCCAACCCCTTTTAAGGGCCTCTCCCAGGCATGAACCAGATCTCTGTCGCGATTATGGGCGCCTCCGGCTACGCCGGGTTGGAGCTGGTGCGGATTTTAGCCCGGCACCCGGGGGCCCGGCTTACCGCGGTCACTTCCCGGGAATGGGCCGGACGGCCCCTGGCCTCAGTCTTCCCGGCCTTAACCCGCATCTGCGACCTCGATTTCATCGCCCCGGACCCCGAGGCTATCGCCGCCGCCGCGGAGGTGGTCTTCACCAGCGTGCCGCATCAGACCGCCATGGAAGTGGTGCCCCGGCTGCTGGCCCGGGACTGCAAGGTGGTGGACTTGAGCGCCGATTTTCGCTTCAAGGACGCCCAGGTCTATGAAAAGTGGTATCAGCCTCATACCGCCAAGGATTTGCTCGCCGAGGCGGTCTACGGCCTGCCGGAGATCCACGGCTACGCGGTCAGCCGGGCCCGCCTGGTGGGCAACCCCGGCTGCTACCCCACCTGCGTCATCCTGGGACTGGCGCCCCTGGTGCAGAATAAGCTGATTCACCTGGACTCGCTGATCGCCGATTGCACCTCCGGGGTCAGCGGCGCCGGCCGGCAGGCGTCCCTCAGCACCCAGTATTGCGAGGTCAATGAGGGGCTGCGGGCCTACAAGGTGGCGGAGCACCGCCACAACCCGGAAATGGAGCAGGAGTTGAGCCTGCTGGCCGGCGAACCGGCGCTAGTGACCTTCAGCCCCCACCTGGCGCCCATGAGCCGGGGCATCCTGGGGACCCTATACGCCCGGCTCTTGCGGCCCCAGGACGAAGTGGAGATTCTCAACTTCTACCAGAATTTCTATGCCGATCAGCCCTTTATCCGCCTCCTGCCCAAGGGCAGCCTCCCCAATACCGCCAACGTCCGGGGCAGCAACTATTGCGATCTGGGCGTGCGGGTGGACGGCGCCCGGGGCCGGGTCATTGTGGTGGCGGCCATCGACAACCTGCACCGGGGGGCCGCCGGCCAGGCGGTGCACAACTTCAACCTGATGGCCGGGTTTCCCGAGACCACCGGTTTGGATTTGGTGCCGCTGGTTCCCTAAATTTTCATGCCGGCCTCTACCCCCCCAACCCTCCCCCGGCATGGGGCAGGGAAGATGCCAAAGTTCTCCTGAATGGCACCGGAGCGCAACATCCGCCTGCTTCTGGAATACGACGGCACTCGCTACCACGGCTGGCAGCGCCAGAACAATGCGCTCTCCATTCAACAGGTGTTGGAAGAGGCGCTCGCCCGTCTCACCGGGGAGCAAATCAGGCTCATCGGCTCGGGGCGCACCGATGCCGGGGTACACGCCCTGGGGCAGGTGGCCAATTTTCACACCGGCGGCGCCATCCCCTTGAAGGCCTTTGAGGCGGGCGCCAACTCCATGCTGCCCTGGGACATCGTGGTTCTGGAGGCGCGAGAGGTCGCTCCGGAGTTTCACGCCCGGAAATCGGCCCTCTCCAAGACTTATGAATACCGCATCCTCAACCGGCCCCGCCGTTCCCCCCTGCATCACCATTTTGGCTGGTGGCTTCCGGGGGAGCTGGATCTGGAGGCCATGGCGAGGGCCGCGACGCTGCTCTCCGGGGAGCACGATTTTTCCGCCTTCAGGGCCAGCGGCAGCAACTCGCTGAACCCGGTGCGGCGGATTGCCGCGGCCCACTGGCGGACCCACCCCGGGGGCTGGCTCATCTTCTCCATCACCGGCAACGGCTTCCTAAGGGGCATGGTCCGCAGCCTGGTGGGCACCATGGTAATGGTGGGCCAGGGGAAGGCCGACCCGGACCTGCTGGGGGATCTGCTCAAGAACCGCGAGCGCCATTTGGCCGGACCCACCGCGCCGCCCCAGGGACTCTTTCTGGTGGAAGTGGTCTATGGTTAGCCCGCGGTTTTCTGTGGGAAACGATGCGCCAGGTAGATTTTGGCGCGCCGGTTGAGTAAGCTAAGAGAAAAGCAAAAGAGACAATGGGGCGCAGCCTGCCAGCTTCCGAGTCTCTAAAATCTTTGGCCGCAGACGGAAAACGGCAGATGGGGATCTAATCATGAACGACAATGTACTACAGACCGAAAGTGAAAAACCAGGATTTACTATCATCCAGGCCATCGAACTGGCCATCTCCCATGAGTTTGAGGCCCGCAAGAGCTACCAGGCCCTGGCCCAGGAGTCCGAAGATCCGGAACTGCAAAGACTCCTCCGGGAGATCGCTTCGGAAGAGGCCCATCACGAGGCAGTCCTGCGCAGCCGCTTGCGCCTCTATCAGGAAAAGCACCTGCTGCGGGACACCATCTCGCGCTACGTCAGCCCGGAGATGTGCGAGGAGATCCTGAAAAATCCGGCCCTGCTGCAACTGGGGGGCCAGCGCCAGGAAGTGACCGTGCTCTTTGCCGATATCCGTAATTTTACCGGCATGGCCGAGTCCCTGGACCCGGAACGGGTGGTGGAGGTGCTCAACGGCTTCTTCACCGAGATGGTGGACCTGGTCTTCCGGCACCAGGGGATCCTGGACAAATACCTGGGCGACGGGCTCATGGCGGCCTTCGGCGTGCCGCTGCCGCTGGCCGGCGCCGCCACCCGGGCGGTGGAGTGCGCTCTGGCCATGCAGCGCCGCCTGACCGAGATGCAGGCCCAGGGGCGCACCCCGATCCAGGGGATGCGCATCGGCATCAACACCGGGGAGGCCATCGTCGGCAACATCGGCTCCACCAAGCGTATGGACTTCACCATCATCGGAGACATGGTGAACGTCGCGGCCCGGCTCCTGGAGGCGGGCAAGGCCCTGGGCATTGACACCCTGGTGAGCCAGGCTACCTATCAGCAGGTGGAAGGGCAGTTCCAGTTCACCCCTCTGGCGCCGGTGGTGCTGAGGGGACGCCAGGAACCCACCCCGATCTACCGGTTGCCCCTGTGAGGACATAGGCCGGTTTGATTAACTATTTTAAATTATTTAATAATTTACCCTACTCGCCTGGGCCCCAAAGCCGTTCATGAAAATGAGCGGCTTGTGAAAAAATTATTGACAAGTATTGAGGAATGGATTATTTTGAGAAACTGTATGGCATGTGAAATTTTTCACATCTTTCCGGTAAAACTCTTAATTTCCTAGGAGGAAGATAGATGGCCTTAGTCAATCCCCACGGTAAAGAGAAAAAATTAAAACCCTTGCTGCTCTCCCCGGCCCAGGTGGCCGAAGAGAAAAAGCGCGCCAAGGAACTGACCGTTGTCACCATGACCTCCCGGGAAACGGCCGACCTCATCATGATGGGCATCGGCGGCTTCACCCCCCTGGACGGCTTCATGGGCAAAAACGACTGGAAAGGCTCCTGCAGCGATGATATGAAACTGAGCGACGGCACCTTCTGGCCCATTCCCGTCACTCTCTCCGTCAACCAGGGCAAGGCCGACTCCATCAAAACCGGCCAGGAAGTCCTCCTGGTGGACCAGGAGACCGAAGAGATGATGGGGACCATGAAGGTCACCGATAAGTACAAGGTCGACAAAAAGTGGGAATGCAAGCAGGTCTTCACCACCGATGACCTGGAGCACCCCGGGGTGCAGATGGTCATGGGCCAGGAGGAAGTCAACCTCGGCGGGGTTTGTAAGGTCTGGAGCGAGGGCCCCTTCCCGAAACTCTATCCCGGCCTCTACATGCGGCCCTGGGAAACCCGGAAGATGTTTGAAGACAAGGGCTGGCAAACCATCGCCGCCCTACAGCTCCGCAACCCCATGCACCGCTCCCATGAGTATTTGGCCAAAATCGCCATCGAGGTCTGCGACGGCCTTCTCATCCACCAGCTCCTGGGCAAGTTGAAACCTGGTGACATCCCGGCGGAAGTCCGTACCGAGGCCATCAACGTCTTGACCCAGTACTATTTCGTCAAGGACACTGCCATCCAGTCCGGCTATCCCCTGGATATGCGCTATGCCGGTCCCCGGGAGGCCTTGTTCCACGCGGTGTTCCGTCAGAACTTCGGCTGCTCCCACCTGATCGTGGGCCGGGACCACGCCGGGGTCGGCGAGTATTACGGCCCCTTCGACGCCCAGAAGATCTTCACCAGGATCCCCAAGGACGCCCTGGAGCTCAAACCCCTGAACATCGACTGGACCTTTTACTGCCATAAGTGCGACGGCATGGCCTCCATGCGCACCTGCTGCCACGGCAAGGAAGACCGCTTGATGCTCTCCGGCACCATGCTGCGCAAGATGCTCTCCGAAGACATGGAGGTTCCGGACCACTTCAGCCGTCCCGAAGTCCTGACCGTCCTCCGGAAATACTACCGGGGCCTCACCAAGAAGGTGGAGGTCAAGGTCCACGGTTTCGCCACCGGTGAAATGAGCGGCAAGAAGTAAGGCGTAAAGTTGGGGGGGGCAGCTCGCCGGCCGTTTCTCCCCAGTGCAAATAGCAAGGATAACCGCTTAATCTTAATGAGGAGGTTTTAAGTTATGCCGAGTTACGTTATCGTGGAAAAATGTGACGGCTGCAAGGCCCTGGACAAGACCGCTTGCCAGTACATTTGCCCCAACGACCTGATGGTTCTGAATGCCGAGAGCAAAAAGGCCTTCAACCAGGAGCCGGATCAGTGCTGGGAATGCTACAACTGCGTCAAGATCTGCCCCCAGCAGGCCATCGAAGTCCGGCATTATGCGGATATCATGCCCCTGGGTTCCAGCACCATCCCCCTGCGGGGCACCGACTCCATCATGTGGACCATCAAGTTCCGGAATCAGACGACCGTGAAGCGGTTCAAGTTCCCCATCCGGACCACCGCTGAGGGTTCCATCGATTGCTTCAAGGACAAAACCATGCCCAGCGACATGGCCGGCCTCAAGCAACCCGGTTTCTTCACCGGCAAGGCCCGCACCGAGTAGTCCACCCAGCAGCGCAAATTCAAGGAGGTTAATGAGATATGGCTCTGGAAAGAGAATTCTGTAAATGGTCTTTTTGTGCGAAACCGGAAGTAGTCACCGTTGAGACCGACCTGCTGCTGGTAGGCGGCGGTATGGCTTGCACCGGCGCCGCCGTTGAAGCTGCTGCCTGGGCGAAAGCCGCCGGCTTGAAAATAACCCTGGTGGACAAAGCCGCCCTGGATCGCTCCGGCGCCGTGGCCATGGGACTGTCGGCCATCAACACCTACATCGGCTCCGAGAACAAGATTGCCGATTACGTGAACATGGTGCGCACCGACCTCATGGGCATCATCCGGGAAGACCTGGTCTATAGCCTGGGCGCCCACGTCGACCAGAGCGTGCATGACTTCCAGGAGTGGGGCCTGCCCATCTGGCAGAAAGACGCCGAAGGCCACACCGTGGACGGCCAGACCGCCAAAGACGAAGACCTGCCCCTGCTGAAAGACGGCGGTAAGTGCGTCCGGTCCGGCCGCTGGCAGTGCATGATCAACGGCGAGTCCTATAAGGTGATCGTGGCCGAAGCCGCCAAGAACGCCATCGGGATGGAGAACATCTACGAGCGGGTCTTCATCGTGAAGCTGCTCACCGACAAGAACAACAGCAACCGGGTGTGCGGCGCCGTGGGCTTCAGCGTGCGGGAGCACAAGACCTACGTCTTCAAGTGCAAGGCTATGATCATCGCCTGCGGCGGCGTGGTCAACGTCTTCCGGCCCCGGTCGGTGGGTGAAGGCCAGGGTCGTGCCTGGTATCCCGTCTGGAACGCCGGCTCCACCTATGCCATGCCCGCGGAAATCGGCGCCAAGATGGTGCTCATGGAAAACCGTTTCGTCCCGGCCCGCTTTAAGGACGGTTACGGTCCGGTGGGCGCCTGGTTCCTGTTCTTCAAGGCCATCGCCACCAACGCCTACGGCGAAGACTACATGGCCAAAAACTGGGACCGGGTCAAGAAAGAATACCCCGGTTACGCCGATAACCCGGGCACCTGCCTGCGTAACCATGCGGCCATGATCGAGATGCGGGAAGGCCGCGGCCCCATCATGATGCAAACCCAAACGGCTATGGCCAAGCTGGCCGAGACCCTGAGCAAGAAAGAGCTGAAACACCTCGAGGCCGAAGCCTGGGAAGACTTCCTGGATATGTCCATCTCCGCCGCCTCCCTGTGGGCCTCCTTCAACATGGAGCCTGACAAGGTCCCGTCGGAAATCATCCCCTCCGAGCCCTACCTGCTGGGTTCGCATGCCGGCTGCGCCGGTCTCTGGGTCTCCGGCCCCGCCAAGAACTACATGGGCGCTCCCGACAAATGGTTCTGGGGCTATGACCGCATGACCACCGTTGAAGGTCTCTTCACCGCGGGTGACGGCGTCGGCGCCTCCGGGCACAAGTTCTCCTCCGGCTCCCACGCTGAGGGCCGCATGGCCGCCAAGGCCGCCATCGCCTTCATCCTGGACCACAAGGCCGACAAGCTCGAAGCCGCCCAGAATATCGACGAGGTAATCGCCGAGATCTACCTGCCCTTCGAGATCTTCGAGAAGTACAAAGACTACACCTCGGCTCCGGACATCAACCCCAACTATCTGCGGCCCAGACAGGTGCAGACCCGGCTGCAGAAGCTGATGGACGAGTACGTGGCCGGTTGCGCCACCATGTATATGACCAACAAGCCCAGCCTGTTGGAAGGCCTGAAGCGCCTCACCCTGCTGAAGGAAGACGCCACCCGGATGGCCGCCAGCGACCTGCACGAACTGATGCGGGCTTGGGAACAGTATCACCGGATTCTCTCCGGTGAGGCCCACCTGCGGCACATCCTCTTCCGGGAAGAGAGCCGTTACCCCGGTTACTACTACCGCTCCGACTTCCTGTCCATCGACGACAGCAAATGGAAGGTGTTCACCATTTCCCAGTACGACAAGGACACCAACGAGTGGAAGTTCGAGACCGAGCCTTACAAGCAACTGGTGAAGTAAGCAACCTCTGAGGCGTCCTCGGGGCCCCCGTCCTGCCGGGGCCCCGGGCGCCGTGTCTCCGGCCGTGGCCTCAGCCCAGCTACGGCCATTTTTTTAGGGGGAGGTTCGAAATTCCCGCCCCGGCCCAGGCAAAATTCGCTTGCACCTCTATTCACAATGTTATATTAGTGGGGTATCGCGTTTACGGGGCTGGGCCGGAATTTTCCATGGGGCCGAAGCTCCGGCTCGCGAAATGTCCTGAAGGAGGACTTGTGTGAACGCCGAAAATCGCAAGATTCTGGTCATCGGGGGAGGCATGAGCGGCCTCGCCGCGGCCCTGGAGGCGGCGGAAGCCGGGTCGGAGGCGATCATCACCGAGAAGGCCCCCTACCTGGGCGGCAGGGTAGCTCAACTCCACCGCTATTTTCCCAAGCTGTGCCCGCCCACCTGCGGTTTAGAGATCAACTTCCGGCGGATCAGGGAAAATCCCAACATCCGTTTCTACACCATGGCGGAAGTCACCCAGATCAGCGGCACGGCGGGCAACTTCGAGGTCACCGTGCAGGTGGCGCCGCGCTATGTCAATGACCGCTGTGTGGCCTGTGATGCCTGCGCCCAGGCCTGCACCGCCTGGCGGGTTAATGATTTCAATTATGGTCTGGACAAGACCAAGGCAGCTTACATCCCCTTCGATTTCTCCTTTCCCCAGAAGTACGTCATCGACGCCGCGGCGTGCAGCGGCGACTGCGGCCGGAAGTGCCAGGAGGCCTGCAAGTACGAAGCCATCAAGCTGGACATGTTGCCCCAGACCCTGAAGTTCCAGGTGGGGGCCATCATCCTGGCCAGCGGTTGGGAACTTTACGATGCCACCAAGATGGATAATCTGGGGTTCGGCCAGGTAGCCAACGTCATCACCAACATGCAGATGGAGCGCCTGGCGGCCTCCAACGGCCCCACCGGCGGGTTGATCCTCCGGCCTTCGGACCAGAAGCCCCCCAAAAAGGTGGCCTTTGTCCAATGCGCCGGTTCCCGGGATGAGAACCATCTGCCCTATTGTTCCTATATCTGCTGCATGGCCTCCCTGAAGCAGGCCACTTATCTCCGGGAGAAAGACCCGGAGACCGAAGTCCATATCTTTTACATCGATATTCGCACGCCGGGCCGTTATGAGCAGTTTTTTTGGAAGGTGCGGGACGACGATGGGGTCCATCTCATCCGGGGCAAGGTGGCCAAGATCACCCAGGCCCCCGGGGGCGACGTGGTGGTGGTGGCGGAAAACACCGCTACGGGCGACAAACAGTCTCAGACCTTCGATATGGTGGTGTTGGCGGCGGGCATGTTCCGTGCCGCAGTCGCGCAGCGCTCGGGTGATGCAGGCGCAGGTGACCTGCCAGATCTCCTCCGGGTCGTGCTCGACCCGATCGCGGCCAGGGTGGTACTGGGTGAACTCGCTGTAGGACTGGCTGCGGACCCTGCCAATGCCGTCGAAGACCAGCGCCCGGGTACCGGTCGTGCCCTCGTCGATCACCAGGAGGCGGGAGTCGCTACGCATCGATGAACTCCAGATCTAATCAACGTGCGCCCGCCGTCACGTTTGCGACGACGCCCGAGACGGCGGACCGGATGCATCAGAGCCCGAGCTTGCCCGGGTTGAGGATGGCGTCAGGGTCAAGAGCGTGCTTGAGCTTGCGCAGCACTGGGTGCGCAGACCCCAGCGAGCGGCGCGAGTAGGGCGAACGGGCTAGACCGCCGCCGTGGTGATGGGACAGCTCTGCGCCCCGCTCGAGGCAGACCTCCATCGTGGTCGCCCAGATCTTCTCCAGCCGCTCGGTGGCAGCGGCGTCATCGGCGGCCCGCCCGAGC
>JBKQLU010000040.1:0-52425 GCA_052326585.1 Desulfobaccales bacterium
GGGCGACCCGCTGGGTCGCCCCTTTATTAATCCTAGTTCCCAAGCAAAGCTTGGGAACGAGAAGAAAATCACCGGCTGGAAGCCGGTGCCACTATCGCCCCTCAAAGAACATCCCGGGGAGAACCTAGCAGGGACTAGAGCGCCTGCATCACCTGCGGCCACAACTTCCCCGCCGGACCCGGCAGGAAGTGGTCGGTGAGGGTATAGGTGAGGCGGGTGGGTTCCAGGTTGTTTTCCAGGATGATGGCGCCGGACTCCTTGGCGATGTAAGGGAGGTAGCTGGCCGGGGCTACTTCTCCGGAGGTGCCGATGACCAGGAGCAGGCCGCACTCTCGGGCTAGTTCGTCAGCCTCCGCCTGGGCGGCGGGCGGGATGGCCTCGCCGAAGAAGACCACGTCGGGGCGGATGAGGCCGCCGCAGCGGCAATAGTAGGGAGGCTCCTGGGAATCCAAGGTCTCCCGGGGCTGCGGCGTTTTACAGACGTCGCAGCGGAGGCGCCAGGCGTTGCCGTGATACTCCACCACCCGCTGGTTCCCCGCGGCCCGGTGCAGATTGTCCACGTTCTGGGTAATGATACCCAGGAGCAGCCCCCGGGCCTCGAGCTCCGCCAGGGCCAGATGGGCCGGATTGGGGCGGGCCCGGCTGATGAGCCCCTCCATCTCCCGGAGCATGGTCCAGACCTTGGCCGGGTTGGCGCGGAAGGCCAGGATGTCGGCATATTCCCCGGGATCGAACCGGGACCAGAGGCCATCCGGGCTGCGGAAGTCGGGGATGCCGGATTCCACCGAGATGCCGGCGCCAGTCAAGGCCACCGCCTTGCGCCCCTGGCGCAGCAGGGCCGCCGCCAGCTCCGGGGTGATCTCCTTCTGTTTCGCCTTCATAACTCCCCTATGAATATCGGTCTTTATCAGTTCCGCTTCTTTTAGCTGCACCGGCAGCCGCAGGCTTCAGCCTAGGTTCGTTTTATCATGGTCAGATAGCTCTGGAACCCTCGGCCAGCCCTATTTTGCCAATGCGCCGGCGGCGCGCCTGGCCCTGGCCTCCGCCCGGGACCGCTTCCTGGCGGCGGCGCGGATATCCTGGATTCCCTGCCAGATGACCACCACGCCAAAGATCAAGCGCAGATGGGCTTCGGCCAGGAAATGGGCCAGAATGGACCCCAGGAAAGTGCCCAGCACAATCCCGGAGATCAGGCCGGGCAGGACCCGGCTGACCACGTTGCCCAGCCGCCGGTGGGTATAGGCCCCCACCGCGCCCGCCGGCGCTATGGCCAACAGCGAACTCCCCTGGGCGGCGTATTGGCTGTAGCCCAACAACAGTACCATGGCCGGCACCATGATGGAGCCGCCGCCCACCCCCATCATCCCGGAGAGGAAACCGGCCATGGCGCCGCTGGCGAGCAAAACCGCGGCCTTGCCCCAGCCCGCGGCGGCATGGGAGAAAAAAGCCAACCGGAAGAGGTACGGCTTGCTCAGTAACAACAGGGCGACGCAGATCAAGAACCAGCCAAAGGCCCTCTTGAGTTGCCATTCCGGCAGGGCGTGGGCATAAAGGGCGCCATAGCGCGCGGTGCAGATGGCGGCGGCGGCCAGCAGGGCGGCGGCCACAAAGTCCACCGAGCCATTCAGATAATAGGTGAGGCCCCCGGCCAGCCCGGTGAAGACCAGGGCCATGAGGCTGCTGCCGTGGGCCTGGTGCTGGCTGAATTTGAAAAGGCGCACCATCAGGGGGATCATGACGACCCCGCCGCCCACGCCGATCAGGCCGCCGAAGAGCCCGGCCGCCAGGCCAACCAAGAGAGCCGCCAGTGCGCCTGGCCACCTCTTTTCTGTCTCTACCAAGGGGCCTTTGATTTTGCCCTGCGGAGAGAAAACCGCTAACCGCATTCCTCGCCACCATCCCCTTACCCTAAGCAGAAACTCGAATCCGGGCGTCCAGGGTCAGGAGTCCGGGCCGCCCGGGAAAGACCAGCACCGGGTTGAGGTCCACTTCCTGGATTTGGGGAAACTGCGCCAATAGCTGGGACAGGGCCGCCAGGGCCCGGCTCAGGGCCTCCAGATCTCCGGGGGGCTGGCCCCGAAAGCCGGCGAGCCCGCGGCCGATGCGGGTCTCTGCCATTAGCTTCCGGGCCTGGGCCTCGTTGATGGGGGCCAGCCTGAGGGCCACGTCAGCCAGGAGCTCGGTTTCCAACCCACCCGCCCCAAAGGCCACCACCGGCCCAAAGGTCCGGTCCCGGCGGCCTCCCAGCAGCACTTCCCGGCCGCCGGCCACCTGGGCCATAACTATTACCTGCCAGGGCTCCCGCGGTGACAGGCCCTCCTGCGCCAGGCCCGCCAGCTTGCGGTAGGCGGCCTTTACCGCCTCGCCATCCTTGAGGTTCAGGAGGACGGCCCCGGCTTCGCTCTTATGCACCAGGCTGGCGGCGGCGAGTTTCAGGACCACGGGAAAACCCAGGGCGGCGGCGGCCGCGGCGGCCGCTGCCGGCGTGGCGGCCACCTGCCAGGGGGCGGCCGCTATCCCCACGGCCTCAATGATGCTGAGGGCCTGGGGCAGAGGCAGAAAACTCTCTTGGCCCTCTCTGGTCTCTGCGCTTAGGGCCAGCCACCCGGAGAGCTTCCCGGCAGCCGGCAAGGGTGGGGCCGCCCCACCCAGCTCCGGGGTGCGGCGGGCCTGATCCCGGCTCAAGGCCAGGGCCCCCACCGCCTCTTCGGGGAAGTTATAGACCGGCACCCCCAGGGTTTCCCGAAAGAATTCCTCTTCCTCCAGGTTGACCAACAGGGTGATGGCCAGGGGCTTGCCGGCAGCCCGGGCCAACTCCACCATGTGCCGGGCCATTTCCCGGGCGGCCGGTCTCTCGGAGTCGGCCACGGGGCCATAATGGAGCAGGATCGCGTCAACTTCCGGGTCGCGGCAGATCTGGGCCATCACCTCGGTATAGACGGTGAAGTCGAAGACGTCCCCCAAGTCGATGGGGTTGCCGGAACTACTGATGACCCCGGCCCGGGAGTGGGAGCCGATAAAATCCGCCAGCGGCGCGGCCAGGGGTGGCAGGCGGAAACCGTACCGGTGGCAGGCATAGGCGCCCACCACCGCCTCACCGCCGCTGCGGGAGAAGATCACCAGGCGGTCTCCCTTGAGCGGCGGCTGGCCCACCAGCTTGGCCAGGGAGAGGAACTCCGCCTGACTCCGGACGTGCACCAGGCCGCCCTGGCGGCAGGCGGCGGCCAGCACTTCCTCATCGGTGCTCAGGGAAGCGGTGTGGGAGTGGGCGATGCCCGCGGTCTCCACCCCCACGTTGGCCGCCTGCAGGAAGATGGGTTTGCTGGAGCCGCGGGCCGCCTGCAGGAGGCCGCGGCCATCCCGGATACCTTCGAGATAGAGATAGACCGCGGCGGTTCCCGGGTCCTCCAGGAAATAGGCCAGGGCCTCGTTTTCGGCCACGTCCAGCTTGTTGCCCAGGCTCAGGAATTTGTTGACCCCCAGGCCTTCCCTGGTCATCCAGGCCATCAGATGGGTGGCCACCCCGCCGCTCTGGGCAATGATGGAGATGGACCCCTGCCGGGGCCGGGGGTGGATGTGGACGAAGGGCAGGGCCAGGCCGATCTCCAGGTTCATGCAGCCCAGGCCGTTGGGGCCGATGAGCCGCAGTCGGTACTTTTTTAGAAGGGCCAGGACCTCCTCTTCCAGGACTCGGCCAGCCTCACTCAGTTCAGAAAACCCGGCGGCTTCCACCACTACCCGGGGGATGCCCACCTCCCCGCAGTCCTGCACCAATCCCGGAACCAAACGGGCCGGGGCCAGGATCGCCGCCAGGTCCACCGGCCCGGGAAGCTCCCGGAGGCTCTGGAGGATGGGGAGACCGAAGGCCGAGCCGGGCCGGCGGCCCACCAGGAATATCTTCCCCTGATAATTAAACTGCAGGAGATTGGCCACAATACCCCGGGCCAGGTTGTCCGGGGATTCCGAAACCCCCACTACTACCAAACTTTTGGGATAGAAGAATTTTTTCATAGGGTCATGAATGCCAGGTATGGTAACGTTTTAAAGATAGTATAAAAGATTCGAGGAAGACGGAACCTCAAAAATTGCCGCTGCTGTAAAATAGCCCTCTCCTCTCCATCCGGCTGGGGAAATGGTTATTGGCCTGGAGCCCGCCCGGGCACGGATAAAACCGGCAACATGGTCCGGAGAACTAGATGGCCTATGAGAAGTGCACCGAGGTGAGCCAGGAGATCTGGAATGATCTGGCGGAGCGGGACCCGGCGGAGGTGGCCGGCCGCACCGGGGTCATCTTCCGGGCGGGGGAGTACGAATTGCCCTTTCTGGACCGGGAGTTGCGGATCGATCCGGCCCGGCGGCAGATCCGGGTGCTTCCGAGGCTGGAGGAGGACCCGGGGTTCCGGGCCTGCCTCTTGGCCCTCACCTACCTGGTGCGTCTGACCCCCGCAGCCTTGGGACCTCCCATCGGCCCCCTGGAATTGCCTGGGGGAGCCACCTTTTTCCGGGGCCATCACGTCCTTCCCAACGCTACCCTGGAAGCCAGGTTCGGCCGGGATCCGGCTGGTTTCCTGGCCGCCGGCCAGAAGCTCGGGGCGGAAACCCGGCCGGCCGGCGACGCGGCCCTGGCCCTGCAGGTCTTCCCCGGGCTGACGGTGGCAGTGATCCTGTGGCGGGCGGATGAGGAGTTTCCGGCCCAGGTCTCCTTCACCCTGCCGGCCCACCTGGACCGTTTCTGGTTCCTGGATGCGGTCTGGGGCTTGCTCTCGCTGGTGGTCCAGGAACTCCTCAAGGCCGGGGAACCATGACCCCGCCGGCCCCGGCGCCGGAACCCCGACTGGAAACCATTTAAACTACCTGAAGATTTTATCTAGTTTCTGTGAGGCGCGGCTCAAGGCCAAAGGCCCCTGGGCAGACAGAGAAAACAGGAAGCAGAAGAGTCTTTTTCCGCCGGCTCAAATAGGCGGGGCAATGGTGACCAGCAGCCGCAAGTCGGTCCTGGCCCTGATTCCATGGGGTTCGGCGATCTCGGAGATGAGCACGTCTCCCCGGGTGGCTGGCAGCGTGGCGCCGTCTTTTCCCAGGAATTCACCCTCGCCTTCTAAGACCACCAGACTCACCTGGCCCTCGATGTCGTGGGAATGGACCGGGAGTTCCTGGCCGGCCTTGAAATTGAAGTTGAGGATCTTGAAATAGGGGGAGTCGTGTACCAGCAGCTTTTTCATGCCGGTTGCGGAGAAATCGTTGGCCTCAATCAGATTGACTTTTTTCATCAAAATTTTCTCCCGTGTCCGCCTTTTGGCTCCTTGCTTTTGTAGCCTGCGGTGATTAACTTACGTGCACCATGAGGTTCGCCTCATGTCTACCCCCCGTTGTCGGCCTGGTGCACCTCCCCCGCATCGGGCCGACTTTTTTTGATCGCATTCCGGAAGGCTTAAGCAAAGCGATGCTCAAGATTGCCCCCCAAGTCCCCTGCCCAGGCCACTAATAGTCTTATTGCCCTCCGCCCCTCTCTTGCCTGGGGTTCACTGAATCTGGGCCCCGGAAATTTTCACAATTTCCTTCCAGCGCTTCAGCTCCTGCAGGAAAAAGTCCTCAGCTTGATCAGCGCCCATAATCAGGGGAGTTGAGCCTTGGTCAAGGAACCTTGCCTTTACTTCGGGCTCCGCCAACATGCGGCCAATTTCCTGATTCAACTTGGTTATGACGTCGGGAGGCGTTTTATATGGGCCCATAACCCCAAACCAGGAAATCATGACGAATCCGGGAACCCCAGCCTGCTCCATGGTCGGCACATCGGGCAGCGTTTCGGCGCGCTCTTTCCCGGTTACGGCAAGGGCCCGCAGCTTGCCGGACTTCACCAGGTTCACCACCGTCGGAGCATTGGCGAACAACATATTTACCCGGCCGCCTATGACGTCGATGAGCGCGGGAGCCTCCCCCGAATATGGAACATGCACCATGCTCATCCCGGTCATATGTCCAAACATCGCACCAGATAAATGGAGGACGCTCCCCACGCCCGATGAGGCGTAGGTCAGCTCCCCGGGGTGGCTTTGGCCATAGGCAATAATATCCTTTACAGATTTAAACGGGCTAGCCTCGCCAACTACCAGCACGTTTTCGACACTAGCCATAGGCGCTATCAAGCGCAACTCTTTTTCCGCATCGTAGAGCATAACCGGATAAAGCGATGGATTGACGGCGTTGGAACCGGACGTCCCTTCCAACAGGGTATAGCCATCCGGCCTCGCCTTGGCAACGAAGGCTGAGGCAATATTGCCACCGGCGCCAGGCCGAGGCTCCACAATGACTTTTTGACCCATGTACTGAGTCAGATACTTGGCGGCGGTCTCCGCGAAAAAATGGGTTGGCCCACCCGCGGCATACGGAACAATGAGGGTTATCGGGTGATCGGGATATGGCGCGGCGGCGCTAACCCGGGCTACTAACGCGACTGCGACTAAGAAAGTCACTTTCCAGAACGCCTTCATCTCGAATCTCCTTTTATCCACAGGATAGAATAATTTGTCCAAATTATCGAAATGGGAGAAATTTCAATCATCGAGGTCCACCGGTCCCGGCACTGTATCGATGCGGGGCCCGCGCCAAATTTTGATTTGTGGCACAAATTGGATCAATAGCAACAGGACGCTGACTATAATAAAACCTCTGCTGATCGGACGCTGAATAAAAGTAGCCAGACTGCCGCGCGAAAGCAACAGGGCACGGCGAAAGTTCGTTTCCACCAACGGGCCCAGGACAAAACCTAAAAGAATCGGCGTAAGTGGAAATTCCAAGGTCAGCAGCCCCCAGCCAATTATCCCGAAGGCGAGCGCCTCGGCAACCTCAAATAAGGTATTCTGTTCACTAAAGACTCCGACAGCTATGAAAAAAAGCGCACAGGGAACCAGATACCGGTAAGGCACCTGGAGAAGCCTAACCCAGATGCCGATGAGCGGAACATTAAGCAACATTAAGACTACATTGCCTACCCAGAAGCTGGCGATCAATCCCCAGAACAGATCTGGATGTTCCGTAATCAGTTGGGGCCCGGGATTAATCCCCTGGATAATAAGAGCACCCAGGATCAGCGCCATTACCACGTCTCCAGGGATTCCCAAACATAGTGTCGGGATAAAGTCGATTTGCGTCTTTGAGTGGGTCGAGGCCTCCGGGCTGGCGACGCCTTCTATGGCGCCGGTGCCGAACCTTTCAGGGGTCTTGGAAATCTTCTTTTCGAAGGCGTAAGCCACAAAGGTTGAAATGGATGGACCAGTCCCGGGCATGGCCCCGAATAGTGCTCCGACCAAGGTTCCGCGTATCATTGGAAAGAACCCTTGTTTGAGTTCTTTTTTGTTGGGCCACATATCTCGAAAACTAATCTTGGTGCTGCTGCCAACGAATCTCGTGGCATTGAAATTTTTCAGAAACTCCGCCACCCCAAAGAGACCCATAGTGACTGCAACCAGATTCAGGCCGTTCTGAAGCTCGGCCGATCCTAGCGTGAAGCGAATCGTCCCGGTATTGACGTCCGCGCCAACCACGCCGCACAGAATACCTACCAGCGTCATCGCCACCCCCTTCAGGGGCGATCCGGTGGACATGGTGGACCCGGCCAATAATCCCAGGAGCATGATTGAAAAGATCTCGGCAGGGCCAAACTGAAAAGCAATATTGACCAGCAGCGGGGAGAACAGGATCATCACAATAATGCCAAAGCACGAGGCAAAAATCGCGCTGATCATGGTTATGCCGAGCGCGGTTCCGCCTTTTCCCTGCTTGGTCATGGGATAGCCGTCCAGGCAGGTCACGGCGTGAGCTGGGTGAACGGGCAAGTTGAGTAGAATGGCACCGATGGCCCCGCCATAGATGGCGCCATAAAAAATGCCGGAGAGCATCATGAGCGCCGGAACGGGGTTCATGGTAAACGTGAGGGGTAAGAGCAAGGCAATGGCGGTCAACGGGCCCAGGCCGGGCAGCACACCCACCACATTGCCCAGAAGCACCCCGGCGATTGTCCACATCAGGTTGTGGGGTTCTAGTGCAACACTAAAACCATATGCCAGGCCCGCGAGAGATTGGTGGAACAGTGTCACCACCTCCAACCAAATAATGGGAACTGCAGATCCAGGGCCCACCGGAAGACGGTGATGCTTATAACCGCCATGGCGCCTGCCAGGCAGAGGGCTTGCTTAAGTGTGGTGGTTTTATCTCCAAAGGCGGAAATCAATACGATCGCAAAGGTAGCTGGCAGCAGGCCGCCGTAAATCCCCAAAATCATAAAGGCCACCATCCCGCCGATAATAGATCCCCAGGCTCGCCAGTCGGGCATTCCCAGCGGCTTGTCCTTCTCGGGGCGCCACATCGCCTTCAGTGCAATGCCGAGACCGGTCAGCGTCAGAATCGCGCCGACTGCGACCGGAAAATAACCGGGGCCCATTTGAGCCAGCGTGCCAAGGTGCAAACGCCATCCTTCCAGGACGCAGCCAAGGCCGATGAGGACCATCAGGATGCCGCCGTAATAATCCTTATTCCAGTGAGCCCGCATAACAAAATCCGGAGTACCCTGGCCGCCTACAACATAAAGCGCCCGCCGTTGACATCTATCGTTGCTCCGGTGACATAACTCGACTCGTCGGAGGCCAGAAACAACACCACGTTGGCGATCTCTGCAGTGGTTGCCAGGCGGCCCAGAGGAATAGCGCTGACCATTGACTGCTGCTGATCTTGAGGCAGCTTGGCCCACTTGGCGGCTACCCGCTCACTCAGCGTGATACCCGGTGCCACGGCATTTACCCGGATCCCAAAGGGTCCGCACTCCTGGGCCAACTGCCGCGTAAATCCTAAAATGCCAGCCTTGGCAGTGGTGTAGGTAATGCTGCCTAACTCACTCTTACTCCGGCCGGCCTGAGACGAAATATTCACGATGGATCCGCTTCGCTGCGCCTTCATGCCGGCTATCACCGCGCGAGTGCAGAGATATGCCGTCTTCAGGTTTAAGGAAATTAAGTAATCCCAATCATTCTCGTCGAGATTCTCCAATGGGCAGAGAGGCAGAGTCGCGCCACCGGCGCAGTTTACCAGGACATCCACCTGCTCAAGGCCGGCAGTCACCGCGGCCAGCGCCCGGGAAACAGCGGCGGCATCGGTGAGGTCCGCCGCCGCATATCTAACCTGCGTCCCTTCTCCCCCCAGGAAAGCCAACGAGTGGACCATCTCCGAAGCTTCCTGGTCGAGATCGAGGACAGCAGTCACGGCGCCAGCCTCGAGGAAGGCTTCTGCGCAAGCCCGCCCGATACCCCTGAGACCTCCGGTGATGATGGCCACTTTGCCTTCCAGTCTTCGGTTCACTCCAGCAGCCTCCTTAATTATTTACCAATTTGCATTACCGCGGCTCTGCCGCGATCATGCCGGAGTTCCGCCCTGTCTCAGGGTGCGGCGCAGCACCTTGCCGGTAACCGTTTTGGGAATCTCCTCGATGATCTCGATCACGCGAGGATACTTATAGGCCGCCATCTGGCCTTTGCAGAAGGAGATCAGTTCCTCGGGGGTGGTCTTGCCCCGGTATTCCTCCCGGAGAGAGACGAAGGCCTTGACCGTTTCGCCCCGGTAAGGGTCAGGCAGGCCCACCACCGCGGTCTCGTTCACCGCCGGGTGCTGATAGAGCACATCCTCCACCTCTCTCGGCCAGACCTTGAATCCCGAGGCATTGATGAGGTCTTTCTTCCGGTCGACGATATAGCACCAGCCCCGGGAATCGATTTTGGCGACGTCGCCCGTAAAGAAGCGGCCGTCATGGATGGCATGGGCCGTCTCGTCCGGTTTCTGCCAGTAGCCGCAGGTAATGCCCGGCCCCCGCAGCACCAGCTCGCCCTGCTCTCCCAGGGGCATCTCCCGGCTGCCGTCTTCGATATCGACGATCCAGGCTTCATGGCCGGGAACGATAAGCCCCACGGAGAGGGCCCCGGTTTCGGGATCAACCGGGCCCTCCAGGCCCAGGGGGGTGATGGTGGCGGGAGAGGTGCTTTCCGTCAGACCGTAGACGTTATGAATGGCGAGCCCCAGGGCCTCTTTGAACTTCTTAACCGTGGCCGGAGAAACCGGGGCGCCGCCGCTGTAGGCCTTTTGGAAGGAACTGAGGTCGAACTTCCCCAGGTCAGGGTAGTTCAACAGGGCGATGAAAACCGTGATGGCGGCCACCGTGAAGGTGGCCCGATATTTCTCGATGAGCCGCAACATGTCGCCGGGATCGAAACGGTTGAAGAGCACCAGGGGAATGCCCAGGTGAAAGGCTACGGTGACATGGGCCACAATGCCGGTGATGTGGAAGAGGGGGGCAACTCCCAGGACCGTATCCTGCCGATTCAGGCGGCAGGCCCGTTCGTAGACCTGGCTGTTGTAGACCGCGTTGCCGTGGGAGATCATGGCCCCCTTGGGCGGCCCGGTGGTGCCGGAGGTATAACAGAGGTAGGCCAAATCCTCCGGGGCCGGTGCCAGCGGAGAGGTCGGGAGACCCAGATTTTCGCGCACCAGGTCCAGGAGGTCTTCTGTTTCCGGGAAGGAAAGCTTCCTGGCGTTTTTGAGCTGCGCCGGCGGTTCGTCTCCGGGGCCAAGCAGGTCCAGGGGCGAGGTGGTGATCACCGTGGTATCGGTCCGGCCGGCCAGGGCCCCCCTGACCCTGGTTTCGTAAACGTCCTCCTGGCAGATCACGACCCGGGTATCGGCATCCGCGATGTAATAGGCCAGTTCTCTGGCGTTATACATGGGATTCAACGGCACCACGATGGCGCCGCGCATCCAGACTGCCAGGGAAGCAATGATTACCTGCGGAAGGTTTTGCAGGTCCAGGAGGATGCGGTCGCCTTTCTCTACCCCCAGCTTTTCCAGGGCACAGGCCAGGGCGGTGGCCAGGCGCTGGATATCCTGGTAGGAAAAAGCCCGGTCGAAATAGTAGATACAGGGGCTCTGGGGCGATCTGCGGCAGGCCGCGGCAAATTCTCCCAGGATGCTGGTCCCGGGGGCAGGGAGACTAGCGGGCAGCCATTCTGGATAAGTCCGCAGCCAAGGTTTCTGCTCGTAAAGAGAGGCCATGCGCATCTTCTCCCTGGGAATGGACTGACCGCCGGGGCGCCCCGGGCAGCTACCTACCAGATAGTCCAACCGCCGTCGATGAAAATAGTCTGGCCGGTAACGAAATCCGATGCCCGGGAAGCCAGGAAGATGACCACCCCGGCCAGTTCATCCGGCTGGCCCCAGCGGCCCATAGGAGTGCGATCGACGATAAACTGGAAGCGCTCCGGATCGTTGCGCAGTTGGGCGACCAAGGGGGTTTCGAAGTAGGTGGGGCCGATGGCGTTGACCTGGACTCCCTGCTTGGCCCATTCCAGGGCCATGATCTTGGTCATTTGCACTACACCGCCTTTGCTCGAAGCATAGGCCAGTTGGTTGGGGAGGCCAACGTGGCCCAGGATGGAGGCCATGTTGATTACCTTGCCCCGGCCCCGGGACAGCATGTCCGGCACCGCCGCCTGGGCCACCAGGAAGTAGCCCCGGAGGTTGGTGTTGAGCACCAGGTCCCATTCCTCGACGGCCAGCTCCAGCACCGGTTTGCGGATGTTGACGCCGGCGTTGTTCACCAGGATATCGATGTGGCCGAAGGTTTCCAAGGTGGCGGCCACGCTGTCGTCCACGCAGGCCTTATCCAGCACATCGGTGTAAAAGATTTCGGCGCGCCGCCCCTGGGTTTCCAGGCTGGACTTGACGGCCTTGAGATCGTCGATATTGCGGGCGTGCAGGGCGAGATCCGCCCCGGCGCCGGCCAGGGCCATAACAATGGCCTTGCCCAGGCCTTTGGAAGCGCCGGTCACCAGGGCTACCTGGCCGCTGAGGTCAAAGAGGTTATGATTCATGGCTGTTCCTCTTCGGAAAGGAGATTGGTGGAATCTTCTGAGTTTGCCCCCTCAGTCCCGGGCCACAATCGTCGTCATCCCCATGCCGCCGCCGACGCAAAGGGTAGCCAGCCCCAGCTCCAGGTCTCTGCGGGCCATCTCATAGACCAGGGAGATCACGATCCTGAGGCCGGTGCAACCGATGGGGTGGCCGAGGCTGATGCCGCTGCCGTTCACATTAGTGATGGCGCGCTCCAGCCCCAGGCTCCTTTCACAGGTAAGATATTGGGCCGCAAAGGCTTCGTTCACTTCAATGAGCTGAATCTGCTGGAGGTCCAGGCCCGCTTTTTTCAAGGCCTTGCCGGTGGCGGGCACCGGGCCGTAACCCATGAGTTGGGGATCGACGCCGGCCGCGGCACAGGTCAAGATGGTGGCCAGAGGCGAGAGGCCCAACTCCCGGGCCTTGCCGCGGCTCATGATGATGGCCGCGGCGGCGCCGTCATTGAGGCCGGAGGAATTGCCCGCGGTCACGGTGCCGTCTTTCTTGAAGGCGGGCTTCAGCCTGGCCAGATCGTCCAGGGTGAGCCCGAAGCGGGGATGCTCGTCCTGGGCAAAAACTTGCGTCTCGCCGCGCTTGGCCGGCACTTCCAGGGGAATGATCTCTTCCTGGAAGCGTCCGGCCTGGATGGCCGCTTCCGCCTTGTGGTGGCTTTCCAGGGCCACCTGATCCTGATCGGCCCTGGATATGTCATACTTGGCCGCCAGGTTTTCCGCGGTGACGCCCATGATCATGTCCTGGCCCAGAAAACGGCTGCCGGAATAGAGAATTTCCCAGACGGAATCCGTGAACTCATGGCTTTTTTGGAACTCACGGATACCCCAGCGGGCCTGGCTCAGATAGTAGGGGCCGGAACTCATAGATTCCACGCCGCCAACCAGGACGATGCCGGCATCGCCGGCGCGGATCATGGCGGCGGCGGAACTCAGCGCCTGCATAGAGGAAGAGCACTGGCGTTGAATGGTATAGGCCGGCACCTCGTATGGGAAGCCGGCGAGCAGCGCCGCAGTCCGGGCGGTATTGGCTTCATCGGCGCACTGGATGCATTCGCCGACAATGATCTCCTCGATCCGAGCCGGATCGAGCTGATTAGCCCGCTTAACCGCTTCCTGCATGACCCGAGCGGCCAGCGTCGAGGCCCTGACTCCCTTCAGGGCGCCGCCAAACCTGGCTATGGGGGTCCGCGCCGCCGCCACCAGGACCACATCGCTATCTTGTTTCACATCCTCTCCCTGTTTGCTGGTGTCGATAGCTGAAAATTTTGGGCTCTGCGGTCCCATTGCGGCGGAGGGATCGCCCCCGTAAGTTGCACGGCAGGGGGGCCGCGGCCGCCGCCGCGCCCCTAGTCTGTCACCCCGGCGATTTTCTTGGCCATCTTCTTCTTCATTTCGAGTTTGCCCAGCCGGGCGTACATAACTTTCTGGGTCTGGGGAGAGCCGGCGCCGTGCATGGATTCCACCAGGGCGGTACCGCCGGTCAGGTTTTCAATCAGGCGCAAGATGCGCATGCGGTTCTCCGTGGAGACCCCGGCCACCCCGGCCAGATACTTGTCCACGAGTTTGCCGACTTCAGGGCTGCGGAGATCGTTTTCAAAGGGCATGGTGGCCAGGAGGCCTCCGGCCAGATCGTGGGCCAGCCGGGCAATTTCATAGATATGGCGGCTGACATTGCCCTTGGTGCAGTTGGCCAGCAGGGGGTCAGGATAATAGGCCCCGCTGGCCGTCTTCGACCCCATGGCGGAGCAGGCCACCGAACCGGCGTAGAGAGTTTCGGTCAGATGCAACATCTCCGCCAGCTTGTCTTTGACGTGGGACGCCTTGGCCGTGCCCTGGTAATCGATGGCCACGGCGCAGGCGCCGATAATCACGTCCGCCACGCCTCCTTTGCAGCCGCCGTAATTCTGGCGGTGCAGGGTGGCGAAGCGTTCCACCAGGAGGCCGGCGAAATCGGCCTCGCCGCACATAAAGACCCGCTCCCAGGGAACGAAGACATCCTCGAAGATAATCAGCGATTCTCCGCCCACCGTCCCATATTCAGGATTGCCGACGTCCAGGCGGCCGCCGAACTTGCGCTCGTCATTGGTCTGCCGGCCGAAGATTTGCAGCACTCCCGGGGCGTTCAGGGGCACGGCGCAGACCAGGGCGCAATCCCGGTCTTCCTCCCCCATGGCCTGGGTGGGCATGATGAGGATCTCATGGCTATTGGCCCCGCCGGTCTGATGCGCCTTGGCGCCCCGGATGATGATGCCGTCGTCCCGGCGCTCAGTGACATGGGTGAAGAGATCGGGGTCGGCCTGCTGCGAGGGCGGTTTGCTGCGGTCACCCTTGGGGTCGGTCATGCCTCCCACCACCATCTTGTTGGTGGCCTGGATCATCTTCAGGTATTCCAGGAAGCGGGCGTGGTAGGTGGTGCCATACTTCTCGTCGATTTCACAGGTGGTCATGTAGGTGGCGTTCATGGCATCCCAGCCGACGCAGCGCTGAAAGCAACTCCCGGTTTCATGGGCGATGGCGCGCAGCAACTGGACTTTCTTGAGGAGATCGCCCGGGGATTGGTGGATGTGGGTGAAGCGCGAGATGCGCTCGCCGGTCAGATGGCTGACGGCAGTGGCCAGGTCTTCGGATTCGGGACGGAGCGCCATCTCGTAAGTCAAGGCCGCCGCGTTGATGTGAGGCATGAAGGCGGGATGAGTGGTAATGTCCGTGACGCGCTGGCCATTGTAATAGATGACGTTCTTCTGGGCCTTCAGGCTCTGGAGATAATCCTCCTTGGTACTAATCCTCTTCATTGGCACGCTCCCTTTTCCTGCCGTCTTAACCGAAAAAATGACAACCCATAAAGGCGAATCCGCCCTCCCAGGGGACAAGCCCGGAGAAGGCGCTACCGGGAAATAGCATCGGTCAGCATCCCGGCGACTATTTCAGGAGCTCGCGCCTCGCTCTTCAGGGATACGACGGGGACCGGGCGCGGCAGGTCCTCCTCCGGGCAGGCCCTGGGACAGCCGCTAAGAAGGAGGATGGCCTCATAGCCGCCCTCCTGGAGCAGCACCCAGCGGATACGAGAACCGGCTGCAGCTTTGATTTTGTTCAGATACGCCACTCGCTCATAAGCCGGGTCGCAACCCCCGCAAAACTTGACCGCCACCTTGATCAAAGCTCTCCTTTTAATGAACTGAGACTGCTGCAACTAAAAGTGCCATATGTAGTCCTTGTGACAAAGTTATGCGACCGGGGAGCACCTGGCGGGGCTCCTGTGCTTAGGTGATTTTACGAGAAATACCAGAGGCATAGGCGGCGCCGATCAACCTGCGGGAAGCGTATCATGGTTAATGGGGCCATTGCAACGGAATTTAATCCCAGGTGCCGGCAGCGCTCAATTGCCGCGAGCCCGCCACCACGGCCGGATGCATCGTTTACCCGACCAGGGAGCAGGCGGGGGCCGCAGCCCCGGCCAGGTGGTTCAGCCGGGGAAAGACTGGCCGCTTCTGCGGTACATCTTTACGTAAAACGCATGTCTATCCGCCCGGTACACCGTGGCATTATATCCAACCACTTCCCTGGCCGGGTCGTACGTCACCCGCTCGGTGGCTAACACGCCCACCGTATTCGGGATCCCCAATAACTCCGCGTCAATCTCGGATGGCAGGCGGGCCATGATCCACTGCTCGGCAGAATCGAGAATGACGCCTTCCACCTCAAGCACACTGTAAAGAGTCACTTCGTTAAGATCGTACTTTGCCAACTTCAGGCCAATGTCCACCGGATAGTAGGTACGCTCTATGGCAAACGGTTCCCCGTTACTCAGGCGAAGTCTCTCAACCAGATAGTATTGGTCGCGCCCTAAAATACGCGCGATTCCAGGGTCGTCTCCGGTTCCGTGGGAGAGCAGCTTTACCCCTGGCTTCATTCCCAGGCTCTCGATGGTTTCCGTTAGGCTGGTAAGGACACCGGCCCAAATATTTGCCTGGGGAGGGGCAATGAACGTCCCTTTGCCGTGAACCTTTTCCAAGATGCCTTCACGCACGAGCGCAGATACCGCCTCGCGGACCGTGGTCCGGCTAATGGCGAAAGTCTCCATAAGCTCCGTCTCGGTAGGGATTTTCTCGCCATACTTGCCCTGCTGAATCTCCCTCTTCAATATATTCCTTAACTGGGCATGCAACGGCACCGCACTGCGGCTATCTAATGTCACCAGCAAATCATTCTGTTGAAAATAGGTCGCGGAAGGGTTCATTTCTGCCGCGCCCTCCTCGGTCACTGGCAGGGGCCGGTGTCTGCTCATCTAACTTCCCCGGCCCGCCTAGTTCCTTGGCGGCGCCTGGCGCCAGCCGCGGACCCAGGGGTTATATGACTTCGCAGCAATCTCATCTGCTCGCTGGTCGGCGGCCGAACCCCAGCCAAGGCGTAGCGCCGCCCCAGAAAGGTATACTTCGACTCGGCAAAGGCGTGATAGGGCATCATTTCGTAGGTTACGTTGGCATACGGCTCAATGAATCGTGCTATCCGGGCGACTTCTTCAAGACCGTCATTGAAGCCGGGTATTATCGGAGTCCTGACAGTGATCGGGAGCTGGGGGTAGGCGCGCACCAGCAATCTGAAATTTTCCAGGATGAGTTCATTGGCGACACCGGTAAACTCTTGGTGCTTGTCCGGATCAAGGCTCTTAAGGTCATAAAAGATCGAGTCCAGATGTTGGCAGAGGCCGTCGAGATAGTCCCATTTCCCATGCCCGCAAGTCTCGATGGCGGTCTCGATGCCCAGTCGTCTGGCACCCTGGAGCAGCGCCAAAGTAAATCCGGGCTGGGACAGCGGTTCGCCGCCACTTACCGTCAGCCCCCCTCCGGACCGGGAATAGAAGCAGCTATCCTGCTCTACTTCACCCAGTATCTCGTTTACGGTCATATATTTGCCGAACATTGCCAATGCCGTGGCAGGACAGGCTGCCGCACAGTCGCCGCAATTGGTACAGCGTGCGCGGTCCACGAATACTTGCGGCGGTTCGCCCTTGGCCAGCAGGGCTTCTTCCGGGCAGACCTTCAGGCAGTTGCCGCATTCGCCTAGGCTGAGGCATTTCTTCTCGTTATATGCCAGTTGAGGACCAGGGGTTTGCGATTCGGGATTGCAGCACCAGGCACAGCGCAGCGGACAGCCGCTGAGAAACACAAGCGTTCTGATCCCCGGGCCGTCGTGTACCGAAAAGCGCTGCGTGTTAAAGACGCAGCCGGTCGTTTCGGCACTGGCCCCATCTCCAGCAGAACTCAGCACATCATCCTCCTGGGCTACTGACGTACAACGCTGCCCCGGGTCTTTCTTCGCCACCGGACCGCATGGATTTTTCAAAGTTGCTCACGTCTGCGGTCGGGCCGATACTGCAGCCGCACCTCGCCTGGTAATCAGAAGGTATGTTCCGTTCTGGCGATGATTTCATTTTGGAGCCCTGGTGACAGGTCAACGAAATACGCACTGTAGCCGGCAACCCGGACCAGGAGATTCCGGTATTTCTCCGGTTCCGCCTGAGCCGCGAGCAGCGTGGCTTTATTGATTATATTAAACTGGAGGTGCCAGAGCTTCAGATCACAAAAGGATCTGATCAAAGACATCAACTTGGTCGTACCCTCACGGCCGGCCACGGCTGCGGGGCTGAGCTTCAGATTGAGGAGCCGCGCGGCACGTTCCTTCGACTCGGTGGCCTTCGAGTTGGCGTTGGAAAGCAGAATCCCGGTCGGACCCTTAACGTCTGCCCCGTGTGACGCGGAACTTCCTTCAGACAGATATTCCCAGGCTTTCCGCCCGTTGGGAGTAGCGCCTATCACCTTGCCGCAGGGAATATGAATGGTTAGAGGAACATACCTGACATCGAGTTCCGCCCCGAAGTAGGAGCGGCACTTGCTGCTCATGCTCGTCGCCTGCTCTTCTATCTGCCTGCCGATCTCGTCGGTGTAGGAATCGTTGTTGCCGAACCTGGGCGCATTCAACAGCATATGACGCAGAGGTTCTTTGTGGGCAAAGTTTTCGTCCAGGGCCTCTATCAGCTCGCCCATGCCGATTTTTTTCTCTTCGAAGACCAGCTTCTTGATCGCAGCCAGCGAATCGACTACAGTGGCAAAGCCAACGAGGTCGTAGAAGCCGAGTTTCGCGCCCCCGGGGATATCGCCGGAATGCAGATCCTGGCAGGAATCCATGCAGAGATCGTGCAATGCCGAGGAGAGTGGGGTCGCCACATAGCCCGGCCTGAGCTTATCGACCAGATATTGGGTGGTAAATACATGCCGCAGAAGATTCTGCTGCTGGGCACAATATGCCGCCCAAAACTCAGAGTAACTCGCAAACGACCTCGGATCCCCGGTATTGAGCCCGAGCCGCTCGGAAGGAAACTTCTTCATCTGGCCATCATATAAGGTCATTTCCAGGGCGGCCGCCAGATTTACCCAGCAACAAGGACTCGTGTAGACATCCTTATTAGGCATTCGGACTTCAGAACACCCGGAGACGGCATAATCGTTGGCCTCTTTGATCCCTGCGCCTTTGGCGATCAGCAGCGGGATAATTTCCTCGTCGTTGAACAGCTTGGGGAAACCCGAGCCATCCTTGATGGTCTCGCAGACATCGCGCAGGAATCTCTCCGGGGTCAGCGAATGAATTCTGACGGAGAGGTCAGGAAAGTTTAAGGGGAATTCCCGTTTCGATTTGAGAAAGAGATACGACAATTCGTTGGTCGCATCTCTGCCATCCGGAGTTTTGCCGCCAATGGTCACTGCTTCCCAATGAGTGTACCCTTCGTTGTAGGCGATCGCCGTGGGAGAGACATACAGATTGATGAACTGGGCCATGTTCAACCAGAGATTCTCCAGCAGTTCCATGGCGGAATCTTCCGTCAAGAGACCCGCGGCCAGGTCCTTCTGGTAGAAGGGATAAAGATACTGGTCCATCCGCCCGTTGCTATACGAACCCCCGACCTTCTCCTCTAATCGTTTGAAGATGGAGACCATCCATTGTGACTGCAGCGCCTCCCAGAAAGTGCGGGCCGGGTTTTCGGGAACCCGGTTACAGATGGCGCTGATTTCCAATAATTCCCGCTTTCTCTCCAGGTCCGGTTCGCTCCCGGCCAGGTCGGACGCCAGGGCCGCATGCCTTTTGGCGAACACCACAATGGCGTCACAGATGGTAATTATGGCCTTGAGGTAAGGAATGCGCTCCAAGGCGTCTTTTGGATTAAACGGGTCCAGCGAGGCCAGTTTCTCCTCAGCCTCTCTCTTTAAGCCGCTAAAGCCTTTCTTCAAAACCTTGTCATAATCTGGAACCCATTGCAGGGAGTTGCGGTATGACGCGGTTTCCGTAACCACGTTACGCTGCCTGAGGCTATCGGTGAACAGCACGGTCCTGGTCTCCTCGGGCAGGGCAGAGTAGAGGGCGTCGTGAAAGGAGCGGCCTTTCCAATAAGGAGCAATGTCCTCTTTGATGGTCTTGGCGACCTGAGCGGATATGATATAAGGCCGCTGCGTCTCCATAATGATGTCCACCGCTTTCTCGAGGATGCCGCCGTCCAGTTCCGGGTAGATAAGCCCGTATCTACCGGGCTTGTCGCTGGCCCGGCCGACGATCAGATCATAGGGCCCTATGGCGATGGGCAGATTCCGGGCTATATGCATCATGGCTTTCGCCCATCTCAACACCAACGCCTCACCTTCGGTTTGCTGGAAGGATTCGGTCATCAGCCGCGCCCGGTCGGCACAAGCCACGGGTATCCCATGGGAAAATGTGTCCAGGTATTTATGGGCCCGTTTCCTGCTGTCGGGCAGCGCCTCCAGGTCGACGGTCCGGCCCGCGGCAACCCGCTCCTCTTGTGGTGTCAGTACTTCGCAACATTCGCTATTCATGGCTTCCCTCGCTTTCTGGGGTGCAACTCATATATGTCTGTTAGCCTTTGGCCGACTCGCTAAATGCCGCGCATCTGGAGCCAATGTATAATAATGACATCATAACGTCGTGATCGTTGATTTGTCCAGAAAAAAGTGGATGACGCCAGGTGAGGTCGGGAGCAATGGGAGGAGGTAAAGGGTAGTGTCCGGCAGAGATTTTGGCTAAGGGCTGGTGAAGCGCTACCCGGCTTACCTTGCCGCCTTGCTTTTGCTCGTCCTCCTTGGCGCCGACGAGCAGGTGGTTAAAGGCTACCTGGCCATCTGATCCGGCTTGGGCGGAGGCGGTAAACTGCCGCTGGACTTCGGCTCCCCCCGGACGACAGGGGTGGGCTGCGGCAAGATAGTCTACCAATGAAAAAGGCAAGTCCGACTCTTTATCGATAACTTGCCTTATGGTGATTTACTGCCTGAGGCGAGAGGCCCCTGAGCCCCTACGGGTCAGGGGTTTTACTTTGCCATACAGGCGCAGCTGCTCTTTTTCATATTGGCGCGCACCATGCTCCGCATCTGTTCTTCTGACATCTTCATGTCACAATGGGCCTCGTTTTTATGGGCGGCGCCAGCCTGCATGATTTTTTCCACGGCCTCGTCATCAGTGTTGGCTTCCACCTTGATTTCGAAATTGCAAGGCGCTGGACATTGAATGGAATATTCCATGATCATGCTCCTCCTTAGATTTTAAATAGGCACGCCTCCCGGTTAAGTCAACCCAGGTCCCCGGCGAGCCGGAAGCTGTGGGCTAAAGTTTGCTTATAGCATGGTCCGGCACAGCCAGCGCGTCAGGTCGAAGTTCATTTGCAGCTCCCCGGAGCAGGGCAAGGTTCCATCATAGCCAGATAGGATCAGCGGGATGTCCTGTTCATAAAGAGAGCCGTGGTTGCGGTATCCTGCCGCCAGGGCTTCTTGCGGCCCGGCCAGGTCGCCAAAAACCGTGTCTCTATCCGCCATGACCACCAGATCGCCGATGCGTTCAGGCATGAGGTGGAAACGGCTGGCGGCCTCGTGCCGCGTCAGGGCATCGTCCACTCCCGGAAGGTCGCGCAAGAAGGCCTGAAGCGTGGGAAGCTCCCCCTCGTGATTCACATAAACGTAGGAGACGCCCCCGAAGCCGCGGTGATGCTTCAGCAGGCGGTCGGCCACCGGAGAAACCGCGCAGCGGAGCCGGAGGCCGGATGCGGCGCAGGTCTTTCGCAAGTCCAGACAGCGCTGCTTCGGATTCATCCCATGGTCGGCGGTAATTAGGAACACGGCATCCGGCGCGGCATCCCGGGCTGCGCCCAGCAGCTCATCGATCTGCGCCAGATGCTGGAGGGAAGATGGCTCTGCGGGGGCCCACATATGCATGGGGTAATCAGTGGTGTGGACATAAATCAGTCCGAGATCCGGACGCGATTTCAGCAGATCGACCGCGATTTCCCAGAGCCAGTAATTTACCTCGGAACTGTACATCGGCGGCGGGAGGCCGTAAGCTGCCACGACTTCGGGCGCCGGCTCTTCGGCGGCGACTGCGAAATCGGCCTGCCGGCCGAGGAGCTTCAGGGTCTTGGCCTTGCAGGTGAGGAGGGCGGAGCGCACGCCCTTTTGCCGGAAACGTTCGAATATGGTAGGCGCCAGAATAAAATCCGCATCTTCCAGGAAGCGCGCCGTTCCCGTGCTTTCGTCGAAATAAGAGTTGGTCGTCACGCCATGTTCGGCAGGCCACGTGGCGCAGCAGATGGAGACATTGTTGGCATTGGTGAGGGTCGGAAAAATCGCCCGTCCGGGCTGGGCCAGACCTTCCCGGGCCAGGCGCTTCATAACCGGAAGCCGGCTCAGCTCGAAATAATCCATCCCGAAGCCGTCATACATGCAGATCACAGCTCGTTGGGTTGTGTGGCTCATGGTTGGCTAGCCAATCTTTCCGGTGATGAAGTCACGCACCATAGCGTTTTCGGGAGCGATAAAAAATAATTAATTGGCAAGGGAATCCGGCAAGGTGCATTACCGCGGAGCAACCGGAACAGGTTTTTTCAAGTCAGGTTTGGAAACCTTTGCCAAGATTTCTTCCAGGTTCTCTTTGGATTCGCTGGTATGAGCAAAATATCTATCTCTTAACTCCATCATGAGCATGCCGGTATATGAGCCCAAAAAAGTTGAAAGTATTTCCAGAATTGGTATTTCGCCCCATCCCACCGGCATGTGCGCATCACCTCTGCCAAAGGGAATCTGATGGGTCTGTTGTTTTTCATGATGATAGACGGCATTACCGAAGTTGTCATGCACATGGCTATGAGCAATGAGGTCTTTTACTGCAGCCGCGGCCCCCACCGGATCAAATCCGTAAAATTTGGCCGAGAGGTATAAATGACCAAAATCGAGATTGATTTTGACATTGTCACGATCGATTATTGCTACCTGTTCTTGCAAAGACTCAAGCCTTTCGGCGTAACAATAAGGGGAATGGAAGAGATAGGGCCTGGCATTTTCCAGGCAAATAGTCACTTCGGGAAACTCACCGGATAACTCTTGAAGCATCTCGGCTTCCGCAGCCAGCAACTTCTGCTTATCCGGGTCGGATAGATCATTTCTGCCGGGTATGGGGAAGGTCACTTCCGGGATATATCTGCCGGGATGATAGACCAGGATGGCGGCTCCCACTTCTGCGGCAAATTCCAGGGAGGCCCGGAATACGGAGAGGTGGAGCTCCCGGCAGGAGCCGTCCATCAGGTTGAGGGGATTTGGGGCATGGACGCTGAAATCCCCTGCAAAATTACCGACTGCTTCCTTGATTCTTTTCAGTTGAGCCCTGTCCAAGCGGCCATTTTTAATGGCATCCAGTCCATGGACCGGCAGTTCCGCGGCCCCCAAGCCGGCCCGGGAAAAATATTCCAGGTCTTGCCAGAGCCTTTGCAAGTTGCCGTCAATTCTCACTTCATCTATCTTGGTGCCAATCTTCAGCATGTGGAATAGACTTCCCCTCCCGAGACGTAGGTTTTGAGAATGCGGGGAACTTCCCCAGATGCATCCACTACCATTAAATCAGCCCTCTTACCTGCCTCCAGAGAGCCGCGGCTGCCCGCCAGTCCCGCGGCCTGGGCCGGATTAAGGCTGACCAGATTAACGCTCCGGTGGAGGGGAAGATTTCCCAGGAGGTGGAGGGTAAAAACCGCGTGCAGGAGGGCCATGGGCGTGTAATCTGAGCAAACAATATCTGCGAGCCCTGAGAAAATGGCTTCCCGGGCGCTCAGGTTCCCCAACCTGGAATTTCCCCGCAAGGCATTGGGAGCCCCGAGGCAGACATAAATACCAGCTTCCCGGGCAGCTTTGAGCGCCTCCAGATTCACTGGAAATTCCGAGATGCCAATACCCATCTGCCGCAGCCAGCGAATTTTTGCCGCAGAGTCATCATCATGGGATGCCATGGGAATGTTAAGGGATTTGGCCATGGCAGCCAAACGCTCTATAACTGCGTGCATGGAGGCCTGAGCCAGGAGCTTTTGATCTATGATTTTATCCAGCTCGGCATCGGTTTTCCCATAAACCGTCCCGAAATAATCCTTAAAAGATGCCACCTCTTTGAACTGCCCCTGCCCCGGGGTATGGTCCATGAAGGATAAGAGCTGAATTTTCCCGCTGCCCAGGAGTTCCTCCAGATAAGGCAGGGCCAAGGGGTCGGTTATCTCGTATCTGGCGTGAACCTTGGTATTTATCTTCAGTTGGGGGGCTAGCCGGTGGATATCCGTGATTATCTGGGCCGCCTTTTTATTGGAACGGACGCCGATTTCTCCCTCCGCGAAGGACAAGGCGTGGTAGCTGGTGGTAACCCCACAGGCGGCAAGCTTTTTGTCCAGTTCAATGATGGCGATGTTATTGGGGAAGAAGGTTCCCGGCCTTGGTTCTATCTCCTTTTCGATGGCGTCGCTGTGCAAGTCTACGAAACCCGGCAATACATATCCGCCCCGGGCATCCACCCGGGGGGCCCCGGAGTTTATCTTCCCTGCCTTTATCGCCGCGATAACCCCTGATTCAATCTTCAACGAAGCTCCTGCCAGGGTCTCATGAGGTGTGACCACCCGAGCATTCTCAATCACCAGAGCCTGACCACCCGATCTCATAACTTTCGACCTCCGGTCTCATAAAGCCTGTCGGTAATCTTTCGGATCATGTCTTGCCGATGAAATATTCCTATCATGGTGGTGCCCTCTTCCTTCAGTTCTCGCAGGATCTCCATAACTACGGCCGTTGCCTGCAAGTCCAGGGAGGCGGTGGGTTCGTCCAGAAGCAGCAATCGCGGTTTCCAAATAACCGCCCGGGCAATGTTCACCCTTTGCTGCTCGCCGCCGCTAAAAGTGGCCGGGTACGCATCCATCAGGGAGGGCGGGATCAGCAAGCGTTGCAACAGCTCGGCTGCCTTCGTCCTCGCTAAATGCGGCGCTATCCCATTCCTGGTGACCAGGGGTTCCGCCACGACCTCTAGGGCGGAAACCCGGGGGATTACCTTGAAAAACTGCGAGACATAACCGATCTCCCGGCTCCTGAGGCCAAGGATGGAGCGGTTGGACGTCTTGGCCAGATTAATCGGGCCCAAGCCCCTGGACTGATACCAGATGTCACCTGCGGTTGGCAGGTAGGTGCGGTAGATGCACTTCAAGATGGTGCTCTTGCCGGCGCCGCTGGGGCCGGTAAGCCCCAAAAATTCACCCGGGGCCACTTGAAAGGAGATGGCGTTAAGCGCCTCTATCACCTTGTTGCCCAGGGCATGGATATGAAAGGTCTTGCTTAGATTATCTATTTGAATCAATTGGTTTTGTCCATCCGCGGCACGAGCCGGTTATAGTTGAGAATTCACCAATTTTTGGGTGTAGGGATGCTGCGGGTCCTCCAGAATCTGGTCAGTCAACCCCGTTTCCACCACCCGGCCGTGTTTCATTACCAAAGTTCTGGCGGTCAGGAGTCTGATCACCCCCAGATCGTGGGACACGGCCAGCATGGATAAACGAAATTCCCGCTGCAGGGTTCGCAGCAAGTCCAGCACCCGGGCCTGCACCGAAAGGTCCAGGCCGGTGCTCACCTCGTCTAGAAAAAGAATCAGGGGATTATTTGACAGGGCCTTGGCGATTTGCACCCGCTGCTGCATGCCGCCGCTGAAGTTGCGGGGCGGCTCATCCATCCTCTGCTCAGGAATCTCGGTTTTTTGAAATAGATGCGCGGCTCGATTCCGCATGTTCAGGACATTGCGCCAGCCGGCCGTGATTAAGCGCTCGGCAATATTGCCTCCCGCGGTCACCTTTAACCGCAGCCCTTGATGGGGGTACTGATAGACCATCCCCATAAAGGCGTTCTTTACCCGCCTTTTCTGAAAGGAACTGAGGGTCAGGAGATTTTCGCCCCTAAGGTCCCCGGCTAAATCGGGGGACGGTTGCTCCGTTCCCCGGAAGTAGAGCTCTCCGGAGCTGGCTTCCTCGTCGAAATAAAAGAGTTTCACCAGGGTGCTTTTCCCTGAACCACTCTCACCGACGATGCCGAGAATCTCATCCGCGTAAAGCTCCAGGGAGACTTCGCCACAGGCCACCACTGAGCCGCAGTGGGGGCAGATGTTGGTATCATGATCCGGTCCGGTTGCCTTCAGACAGGAGGGGCATCCCGGGCCATAAAACTTGGTGAGATTCCTGACCTCTAAAATTGGTTCCGGCGTCATTTCACGACCTTTGCGGCAATGCGCGGTTGGCACTAGGCGCGCCTTCCGGGGTGGTGGAAGCGCCCGCTATCCTGGCCCAACTGGGCCTAGAGGCTCAGGATGCAGGGCAGGTCTTGCTCCTCAGCCTTTCGGAGTTCCACTTCCACGGCTTGACTCCTCGCCTGGCCGGGCTAGATTGAGATCGCAGTTTCCGGTATCCGAGCAGAGATACAGCCTGCGGCCGGTGGCGTCATCAATAATTTCATCGAGATAGGTGCTGCGGCTCCCGCACCGGTGGCAGACTACCCCGCCAAAATCCTCCACCCGGAAGTTGGCGTCCTCAAACTCCAGGGGTTCCACCCGGGTATAGGGGGGGACAGCGTAGATTCTCTTTTCCCGGCCGGCGCAGAAGAGATACAGTGTCTCAGCCAGGTGGAGCTTAGGAATATCCCAGCGGGGAATAGGGCTGGGATCCATGATATACCTGCCGTTGACGGTTACCGGGTAGCGGGCCCCGATACTGATCTCCCGATATTTGACCACATCTTCGTAAAGATAAAGCCACATGCGGCTGTAGTCGGCCTCGGCATGCATCCGCCGGGTCTCCAGTTCCGAGGGCTCCACCGTCCTTAAGGCTTCTGGGAAAGGGACCTGCAAAACCAGGATCTGGCCCTTCGTCATCTTTTCCTCGGGAATCCGGTGCCGGGTTTGAATGATAGTGGCCTCCCGAGTCACCGTGGTAATCTTTACCCCGGTGACCCGGCCCACGAACTTCTTGATATTAACCGCGTTAACACTGCCGTCACAGCCCTGGTCGATCACCTTTAAGATGTCCTGCGGCCCGATGAGGGCCAGGGTTATCTGCAGCCCACCAGTGCCCCAGCCTCTGGCGATGGGAAGCTCCCGGGAGGCAAAGGGCACTTGATATCCCGGAATGGCCACCGCCTTGAGAATCTTTCGCCGGATCTCGTTCTTGGCGCCCTCGTCGATGAAGGCGAAGTTATAAGGGACGGAAGCCGGGCGCTGACGGGCCGGAATCCATTTTGCCAGGCTCATTTGGGGGTTACCACCTTATCTTCAGTCTTCGTCATCTGCCGGGTTTGGCGCAATCGGTCCAGGTCCGACTGGAAGGTGACATAATGGGGCAATTTCCAATGATTACAGAAGCCCATGGATTCAATGCCGTCGATGTGGGACAAGACAAACTCCTGGCTCTCGCAGAGCAGTTGCGGTTCCGGAGCCTGCATCGTGCGGTCCAGGATCGCCATGGAAATGGCCTTGATTTCGTTATGCCCGAAGCACATCCCGTAACCCAGGGTGAATTTAGGGGAACCATCCTGGGAGTCAAAGCGGGCGAGCACTTCCGCCTCGGTAACCTGCACCTCTCCAACGGTGCGCGGTTCGCCGCCGTCCGGAGACTTGATCTTGACCGGTAGAAAGCCCACCCGCAATTCCCCGATGGCGGGGTGGATATCACCATAGCCCCGCATACTGGAGTAAGCCAGAAGCAACAGCCCTCCTGTCTCTCCCCGGGCCATGGCTTGCAGCGCCGTGCTTCTGGCGGCCGGATAGGTCACCGACTGCCGGGTGAGGTCAAAAATTCCCGAAGTCCCGTCGTTGGCCGGAGCTCTGGCCACCAGGAGATTTTCCTGCCGTAAGATCTCGATGACCTTGGGAAAGGATTCCGGCAGGGGATCGACCTCGTGGAGCTGATTAAATAATTCCCGCAGGTAGGTCTCTCTTTTTTCGGAAGAGTCGTCCAAAAGCTCAAAGTCCAGCAGCCGGAGAGTATAATCGGTGGATGCGCCCAGGATCTGGCCCCCCGGGACGTCTTTAAAGGCCGCGGAAATCCTCCGGACCACCCGCATTGCCTCTGTGGGCTGGGGAATGGTATAGCCCAGCCGGGGTTTGGTGGCCCGGTAGGCCCGGAGGATAAAGGCGGCTTCCAGGGTGTCGCCGGCAGCCTGTTTGAGGGCCAGAGCCGCCAGATCCGGGGCGTAGAGGGAGCCTTCACCCATGACTCGGTCTACCGCCAGATAGAGCTGTTCCTTAATCTGCTCCAACTCCAGGGGCCGGGACGACCCTTTGACGCGGTCGTAAGTAAGTAGTTGCGCCGCCTGATCAATGGCCTGGGAGCCCCCCTTGACCGCCACGTATCCCATGTCTATCTCACCTCTATTTGGGTGGAACGCGGCAGGCACATGATCCGGTTCAGCCGGTCAATGAAGATGCCGTCGATTCCCAAAGGAAATTCGCGGTTGATTTCTTGCAGATCAAGAAACTCCTGTCTATTCAGGCCCTGGATCACCGGGGCGATGGCCTCCTGGATACCGGGGCCCCGTAATATCAGGTCCGCTTCCCCCCCGCCTTGATCTTTTAGGGATTCCACCAGATAGATGACCGTGGCGCCGGTATCCGGATATTCCAGGGTGCCGCGCTTGGCCTTGCCGAGTTCTCCGTGACTATCCCCCTCGGGGGCAATCAGGAAATCCGCCTGAGCAACCCCGGAGGCGGGACACCTGGTTAGTTGCCGGATTTCCTTCTCCCAGCCGGGCTGGTCATTGCCCAGGACCGTAAAGCTGACCTCCGGGTCCAGCAGGGTCTGCAATACCATCTGCCAACCCGGCTTCCTGCCTTCTGCAGGCAAGGCATAAGTCCGGCCCGGATGGCTCATGGCCTGGAGCAAGATTCGGAAAGTCCGCTGGGTGACCAGATATGCCGAACTTGTCCACATTGCCATCATCCCTTGACCATGGTTTCGAAACTCACCTTCGTCCGGGCGACTAATTTCCGTTCCGTTGCGGCCGCAGCCGCCAATTCCCCATGCCGCGATTCGAGAAATTTCCGGATTCTCTTTTGCAGGGCCTCATGATCGCTGCGCCAAATGGCCTCCAGAGCTGCTGCCAGGAGCGCCTTCTCCGGCTCCTCCCCCAGCACCATGGCATAACCCTTGAATCCCCGGTATTCCGCCTCGGCTTCCGTCACCAGGATTTCTCCCAAATAGAAATCCGTGTCCAGAGAATCCCTGGCGGCCATCATCAGCAGTCCGGATTCCGGCTCTTTAAGGATTTCGACCCCTTCCGGCGCCATGAGATCAAAGAGTTGCAGGAGAGAATCCGGGGCCAGCCTGGTTATCAAGCCTTGCCAATGGTCAAGATTATTGCAGTCCATTCCTAAACCACCCTTTTTCTGACGTAAGCCGAGAGCCAGTCCAATATCATGATGGTAGCCAGGATGATCATGAGCATGGCGGCCATCTGGCGATATTCAAACATCCTGGAGGTCATGACCAGTTCGAAGCCGATGCCGCCGGCGCCTACCAGGCCCATGATGGTGGAATAGCGGATATTTCGATCCAGGATATAAAGGTTATAGCTGTTAAAGAGTGGCAGGACCTGGGGGAAGATGGAGTGCCCGATACGTTGGAGGAACCTGGCGCCGGTGGCCTCCACGGCTTCCACCGGTTTGGAGTCCACATTCTCGATGGCTTCCGCATAAAATTTTCCCAGGAACCCGGCAGTGTTCAGGCCCAGGGCCAAGACCCCGGCAAAGGGCCCCAAGCCCACCGCCACCACGAAAATCAAGGCAAAGACGATGTCCGGGATGGCCCGGAGAAAGTTGGTGATTTCCTTTGCCAGGTTATAGATTATCGGGTTATGACTCACATTCCGGGAGGCCAACAACCCCAGCGGGACCCCCAGGACAATGGCCAGAAAGGTGCCGCTGATCCCCATTCCTACGGTTTCCAGCATCAATTTCAGGTAAATCGAAATTCTGGAGAAATCGGGTGGGAACATCCCTTTCAGAAAATCCCAGATACGCGGCAGCCCGGCGAGCAATTCCTTCAAATCTATCGGAATGAAATAGACTGAGGTCAGGGTGATCACGCTAATGGCGATCAGCAGGGCGGCATCCTTGGTGCGGCTGCCGCGACTTAGAAAAGCGCTTTTGGTGATGCTGTCCCGCAGATAGGCGGAAACCCGGTCGATAATAGTGATCATGACCAGGATGACCACCAGGATGGCGGCGGCCTTCTGGTAATGGAATTCCCGCATCTGCACGAAGAGCTCCACCCCCAGGCCTCCGGCGCCCACCACCCCCAAGGCCAGGGCGACCCGGATATTGTGGTCCAGCAGGTAAAGATTGTAGCCCATGAATAAAGGGAGCACCTGGGGCACAATGGCATAGCGGATGACGCTTAAATTACGGCTTCCCGTGGCTATCAGGGCTTCCACCGGCTTTTCGTCGATGCTCTCCACCGCCTCGGAGTAAAATTTGCCCAACAGCCCTACCGTGGCCAGGGTTAAAGCCGCCACCCCCGCCTGCGGCCCGAGGCCGAAGGCGGTCACGAAAAAAAAGGCGTAAATGACGTCCGGGATCGATCTTAACAGGGTCACCAGGCTCTTGGCGAGTTGGTATACTACCCAGTTTTTAGCAGTATTTCTGGCCGCCAGAAATCCCAGCGGCAGGGAGATGAGCATACCGAGGATCGTGCCCCAAAAGCCCATGGCCACGGTTTCCGCGGCCAGGCTGACGATATGGTGCCACCTGGAAAAATCCGGCGGCAGCATCTCCCTGGCCAGTGCCAGCGAAGGGGATATTCCGCCTACGAGGGACCCGATATCCACCTTCGATACTTTGAAGGAGAAGCCCAGGATCACCAAGAATAGAGACAGCCATAAAAGCCTCCAGGCCTTGTTCAGATATTGCAGACTTGCGCCGGATGGCATTCAATTTCCTCGTCAAACGTATAAATATCCTGAACGCTGTCTCTGGTGAGGTCGCGGGTGTCGCCGTCAAAGCAAATGGCTCCCTCTTTAAGGGCGATCACCCGGTCGAAGTGGTCCCGCACCGATTCCAGGTGATGGAGAACCGTGATCAGGGTAATCTTCTTCTCCCGGTTTATCTGGAATAAGAGTTCCAAGATTTTCCGGCTGGATTTGGGATCCAGGTTAGCGATGGGTTCATCCGCCAGAAGCAGCTCCGGTTCCTGCATTAAGGCCCGGGCAATGGCAACCCGCTGTTTCTGCCCGCCGCTGAGCCGGTCCACCCGCTCCCCGGCCTTATCCTCGAGGCCCACAAACCTGATGAGGTCCATGGCTTTCTCCCTTTCCTGCTTGCTGAAAAAACCGAGGGTGGAAGAAAGCAAAGAAACGCCCCGGTCCAGTCTCCCCAAGGCGCCGGCCATCACATTTACCAGGGCCGAGGTCCGCTCCACCAGGTTGAAAAGCTGATAGATCATGCCGATTTTCTTGCGGGTGCGCCGCAAAGCCTCTTTGTCCCGATAGTTAATAACTTTCCCGCCGATAGAGATGGTGCCCGCGTCGGGAACCACGAAGCCATTGATGGTCCTGATCAAGGTGGTCTTGCCTGAACCGCTGGGGCCGATGAGGGCCACGGGTTCGCTGTTCCCCACCCGCAGATTAATGCCGGCCAGGACCTCATGGCCGTTGAAGCGTTTCCTCAGGTTTGCCACCTTAACCATAACTCCTCCAGACACGGGCGTCTGCCGCGGCGGCGCCCTGACCTTCCGGGTGAGCCCGTTGGGGCGGATTCTCGGGGCGGTAAAATCCCGCTTCCCCGAACCGGCCCCAAGGGGGCGCTGAGCATCTTATTTAAGGCCGTCGATCACTTTCTTGACCTCTTTGATCAGGTTATAATCGCTGTCATTTACCAGCTTCCATCCGGTGATGTTCCCAAAAGCAGTGACCTTGTTGGCATTTTCAGGGACTGTGGTAATCGCCTTTTGCAAACCGGCCTTGATGTCTTCCGGCAAGTCAGCCCGATAAGCCACGGGAGAACCGGGAAGGGGGATAGATTGCCAGATAATGATATTGGTCTGGGGCGAGATCTTCCCGGCGGCGACCATGGCGGGATTGGTCATATCATTATCTGAGCACATGTCGACGGTCTGGTTTTTGACCATGAGTTCCGCGGCGTCATGGGTGCCACTGAAGCCCACTTTTCGGAACACCTTTTCCGGGTCCATGCCGACCTTCCACATAAAGTACCTGGGAACGGCATAGCCCGAGGTGGAAGCCGGGTCGGTGAAGGTGAAGGTGATTTTCTCGGGAAGACTCTTAATTTTTTCAAATATCTCCCGCATGCCTGCCTCCCCTTCCAATGGGGTGGAGATTCCCAGTTTCCCGGCCGTTTCCGGGGTGGCCACCAGGTAGGAGCGGTAAGTGCTCTTGCCCTTGGGATCGATGCCCACGGCAAAGGCCTCGGCCCCCGCCCGGTCATGGGCCATGGTGTAGGAAAAGGGGCCGAACCAGGCGAAATCCACCTTTTTGGCCCGCATCGCCTCGATTACCCCGGTATAATCCGAGGCGGTGAAGAGGGTGATGCACCTCCCCAGGCTTTTCTCCATCCAGGCCTTCATGGGTTTAATTTGCTCAATCATGGCCTTGGGGTCTTCCGCGGGAATGAGGCCCATCACCAGGCATTTTTCTTCGGCTTGGAGGGTTCCCGTCAGATTTGCCATCAGAGCCAGAGCCAGCCCGATAACCAGAAAATACCTTTTCATCTTCTCCTCCTGGGAAATTCAATATGGAAGCATGTCACGTTTCATGAAGCCGATACCGGGGCCGCCCGCCCCGGCTAGGCGCACCGGATGCCGGCCCCTTTGCCTAGCCATCAACCCCTTAAATCATTGAAGTCCACGGAGATGCTGCACAGATCGCCTCTGAATTTGCTGAGGCAGTACTCCACGATCTCGCCATCCTGGCTTGCGGAGAGGCTGGTTACGACCAGCAGGGGGGTTTTGGGAGAAATTTGCAGGTTCTCCATATCCTTATCATCCGGAGTGGCAACCTCAAATCTGGAAGATCTCCTCGTCGCTTCAATGCCGTAATGTTCCTCCAGGAGTTGATAAAGAGAAAATGATCTGTCCCGGTTTAATAGATCGTGAATCCCGGGAAATTTCTTAGCGCTCAGAAAAGAGGTAGTATGACTAAAAGGAATATCATCGGCATATCTTAATATTTCCAATACAGATACGTTATCGGACTGGTCAATATTAAGTCTATTAGAAAATTCAACTCCGGCAGTAATTTCATAAATATCTAATAATCTTGCATCAGGTTGGAAGCCAGCCTGGAGTATGGAGGTAGTAAATTGAGTTTTTTGGGAGACCTTATAAGGTATTTTACTTTTTGCTAAAAAAGTTCCTTTGCCTTTTATGGTATAAACTATCCCATCTTCAGCAAGTCTGGCAATAGCGTGTCTAACTGTATGCCGGTTTAATTTGTATTTCTTGCTTATCGACTCTTCCGTGGGCAATCGTGCGCCTTGCTGTACCCCTTCGTGGCGAATCTGCTCAAGCAAAATCTCCGAGAGCTGGCTATAGCAGGGGACTGTACTGTTCTTGTTGATCATCTCACTCCCCATGATTGTCTATACAGGTAGACAAATTTATACGTGGGGAGTATTTCGCTGGAGTTGCGGAGAAGTTAATTTTTCATTACGGGAGAAAAAGTTTTTGGGGAGCACCAGGCTGGGGAATTGCTTCCCAGTGAGGAACGATTTCACCTAGACTGGGCCTGCTCAGCGAAAGGGGAATCTGGTGAGATGGAGGTTGTAATGGAAATATCCCGCTTCGGGGAGGCCTCCGGTCCAGTTGTAAATGATCAGTGGCACATCCGACTCGTACAACGAACCGTGGGCGCGGTAGGTATCCGGGAACTCCTCCCCCGGAGTCTGGGCCTCAGATCCGGGGGCCTTGCCGCTCATGACTCACCCCTCAGCTTGGCGGCGGCGGGCGTATCCAACAGCCAGTGCAGTTCCCCGGACGTAGGCTTGATGACCTGGGACGGCAGCACCACCGGCTGGTAGGGTCCTTCCAGAACCCGCAGCAGCATGTCGGCCTTTCCGGCCCCCGACACCAGGAAGGCCACCTGTCGGGCGGCATTGATGACCACCGGCGTCATGGTGACCCGCCACATGGACACGACCTCGACATATTGGGCCATGACCCAGCGTGCCGTTTCCGTCACTGCGGCCAGGCCTGGAAAGAGCGAGGCGGTGTGGCCGTTGTCTCCCATGCCGAGGAGGATCAGATCGAAACCTTCGGGGGGGGGTCCTCCGGCAACAGGATCGCCACCAAAGGTGCGCTGGAGTACGGCGCGGTAATCCGCGGCGGCCTGCTCCGGCGCCTCCTCGCCCCGGATGCGGTATATGTTACCGGGGGGCAGCGGCACCTGGTCGAGCAGGGCGGTCCGGACCATAAGGTAATTGCTCTGGTGGTCGTCGGGCGGCACACAGCGTTCATCCCCGAAGAAGATCTCTACTTTGGACCAATCGATCCGGTCCCGGTAGCCCGCAGCCGCCAGGCGGGCGTAGACCGGTCGTGGGGTGTTGCCGCCGGAGAGGGCCAGCGTAAAGCGGCCGCGCTCGGCTATGGCCCGGCTGGCCAGGTGGGCAATGAAATCCGCGGCGCCGCTGATCAGGCTTTCACTGTCTGGGTAAACGGTAATCTTGGACATGTTTCCTTCCCAGGAGGTGGCAACCAGATAAGGGATTCACTTGTTAGCTCCCGTCCTCAGGCGGCGATAACGCCGAATGAGGGCATTGGTGGAGCTATCGTGTTTGAGATCGGACTCAGTGGCGCTGTCAAGCTCGGGAATGATCCGCTTGGCCAGTACCTTGCCCAGCTCCACCCCCCATTGGTCAAAGGAGTCAATGTTCCAAATAGCTCCCTGGGTGAAGACGTTGTGTTCGTATAGGGCCACCAGGCTGCCCAAGGTCCTGGGGGTCAAACTCTCGGCGAGAATGATATTGGTGGGCCGGTTGCCTGCGCAAACCCGAAACGGCGTCTGGAAGGCAGGGGACCCCTCGGCGGTCAGTTCTCCGGCGGTCTTGCCGAAGGCCAGCGCTTCGGCCTGGGCAAACAGGTTGGCCATGAGCAAGTCGTGATGGTGGATCAGGGGGCTAACCGGCTGGCAAAAACCGATGAGGTCGCAGGGGATCAGCTTGGTGCCCTGGTGAATAAGCTGGTAAAAGGAGTGCTGGCCATCGGTGCCGGGCTCGCCCCAGATGATGGGACCGGTCTCATAAGTTACAGTTTTGGCCGTCAGGTCCACGTGCTTGCCGTTGCTTTCCATCTGCAATTGCTGCAAGTAGGCGGGAAAGCGGGCCAGATAGGCGGTATACGGCATGATGCCTATGGTCTGGGCGCCGAAGAAGTTGTTATACCAGACCGTCAAGAGGCCCATGAGGGCGGGGAGGTTCTTCTCGAGGGGAGCGGTGCGGAAGTGCTCGTCCATGGCATGGAAGCCAGCCAGCATCTCCCGAAAGTTCTCCGGCCCCACCGCCAACATGGTAGAGAGCCCGATGGCCGCGTCCATGGAGTAACGACCGCCGACCCAGTCCCAGAAGCCAAACATGTTGGCGGTATCGATGCCGAATTTCTGCACCTCCTGGGCGTTGGTGGACACCGCCACGAAGTGCTTGGCCACAGCGTCTTCGCGGCCCAACCCCTTAATCAGCCATTGTCGAGCGGTCTGGGCGTTGGTCATGGTCTCAAGCGTGGTGAAGGTCTTGGAGGAGATGACAAAGAGGGTCTCGCCGGGGTCCAGGTCCCGGGTGGCTTCCGTGAAGTCGGCGCCATCTACATTGGAGACGCAGCGGAAGGTCATGGAGCGCTCACTGAAGGGACGGAGCGCCAGATACGCCATCTCCGGCCCCAGGTAGGAGCCGCCGATACCGATGTTGATCACGTTTTTAATGCGCTTGCCGGTGTGGCCTTGCCATTGGCCGCCGCGCACCCGGTTGGCAAAATCTGACATCTTGTCCAGCACCGTATGAACCTCCGGCACCACGTCCTGTCCATCCACCTGGATGGACACGCCCCTGGGGGCGCGCAAGGCGACATGCAGCACCGCCCGGTTTTCGGTGAGGTTGATCTTGTCACCCCGGAACATGGCGTCCCGACGAGCCTCCAGGCCGCGTTCTTTGGCGAGCTGCAGCAGCAGTTGGATGGTCTTGGCCGTGAGGCGATTTTTGGAGTAATCCAGGAAGAGACCAGCGCCTTCCGCAGAAAAACTGTCTGCCCGGGCGGGGTCGTCGGCAAAGAGCTGCCGCAAAGGCGTGCCCTTGATCTCCTCATAATGCGCCTTGAGTGCGTGCCAGGCCTGGGTTTCTGTGGGTCTTGGCGTATCGCTCATAGTTATTCCTCTCCCTTAGGCTGGTTTTAAGCTCTTGGTCTTCGCCTCGATGGCGTTTAGCAGGTCCTGCCACGAGGCGTCAAAGGACTTGGCCCCTTCCTCTTGCAGATCGGCGGCCAGCTTGACCACATCGACCCCCGCCTTGGCGAACTCCGCCAGCGCCTGCTCGGCATCGCCGCCATCCCGGGGCAGGGCGCCGTGCACCTGTCCATGGTCGCCAAAGGCCAGGAGGGTCTTCTCGGGCATGGTGTTCACCGTATGGGGAGCGGCCAGGGCGCTGATATAGAGCACGTCGGACGCCGCAGGGTCTTTGGTGCTGGTGCTGGCGAAGAGGAGGCGCTGGGGCCGGGCCCCCTGATTCTCCAGGTGCTGCCAGCGATCGGAGTCCAGCAGGTCCCGGTAGGCCTGGTAAGCCTGCTGGCCGATGGCGATGCCCAGCCGGTTGCGCAAATTGGCGGGGACCTTGTCCTTGATGGCGTTGTCCCAGCGGCTGATAAAGATCGACGCCACCGAGTACACATCCGGGCTCAGACCGGCCGCCAGCCGGCGCTCCAGGCCGCGCATATAGGCGTCCGCGGCCTTCAGGCAGTGTTCCCGGGAAAAGAGCAGAGTCACGTTGACCGAAACCCCGGAGAAGATGGCCTCCTCAATGGCCGCGGCGCCTTCTTGTGTGCCGGGAATCTTGATGAACAGATTGGGCCGCCCGGCCTTCCGGTGGAGTGTCTTGGCCTCGGCCACGGTGTTTTTGGCGTCGTAGGCCAGGAGCGGCGATACTTCCAGCGACACCCAACCGTCCACCCCGGCGGTGCGCTGGTAAATGGGGGCAAAGATATCCGCGGCCTGGGTCAGGTCCTCCAGGGCCAGCTCGAAAAACAGGGCCTCACCGGAATGACCAAGCTGCAGCAGTCGGCGAATCTCCTCGTCATAAGCCGAGCTGTGGGTAATGGCGTGGTCGAAGATGGTGGGGTTGGAGGTCAGGCCGGTCACCGACAGCTCGTCAATATAGCGCTGCAAAGTCCCACTGGTGAGCAGCTCGCGGGTGATGTTGTCGAGCCAGAGACTTTGTCCCAAATCATGCAGTTGTTTGGTCGCTTTCATGCTTTTTCTCCCGAACTTATCCCTTTAAGAATGCTGCCAGATTATAGTCAAGCAGGTTGTGGATATGGTCCAGGTGAATGTCGGCGGACGGATAGCTATCCAGGGTCTCGGGGTCGTTGGCGTAGTGGCCCTGCTTGACAAACACAGTGGTCACTCGTTTGTCCCAGATCTTTTTGATGGCCGCCAGGAGACGCAGCTTGTCGTCCACCATCACGTAATGGACCGCAGGATAGAGCTTTTCCACGTCTGCCAGCATGGCCTCCTTGTGGACATAGATGAGCACATGGCCCTTAAAGGCCTCCCACAGCCCCGACCGTTCAATCTTACGGGGCTGAAAGACCGCGTCACCATCCGACAAGATTACCGGCACCCCCCAGTGGCGCACGTGTTCGATGACGTCCAGCGCCTCGGGGTAGAGACGCTGGGCAAACGGATAGTCCACCAGCCAGCCGGACATCTTGAGCACCTTTGGATCATGCAAGGCCTCGAGCCGGTACCGCTGGAGCGCCCCCAGGTAGTCGGCATACCCGATCTCCTGGCGCAGTTCTTCAAAAATCGCGAAAAAGCGGTCCCGGGCCTGGGTACTTAAGCAACTACTGAGGTACTGCCGCAGATCTCGCTCCACGTGGTCATTGTCCAGCAGGGTATTGTCCACGTCGAACAGGAACACGATTTCATGCTTCTCAATCATGGCTTGCTTTCCGAAGACCTTGGGTTCAGCCAGGGCCCGTGTTTGCCGATGAGCTGGTAGGCTTCATCCGGTCCCCAGGTTCCCGGCGCGTAGGTATACAATGGCGTTACATCGCCCAGGATCCCGTCCACCACCTGCCATTGGGCCTCGACGCTGTCCTCCCGGGTAAAGAGTTCGGCAGAGCCGCGCATGGCATCGCCCAGCAGCCGCTGATACGGCGGCATGTCTTCCGCGGCCTGGCGGATGAGGGTCAGCTCCTTGTCCTGGCCCGCCATTCGTTCTCCCGGATTTTTCACCCGCAGTCCCATGGAAATGCTGATATCCGGACTGATGCGCATCCGCATGTGGCTGGAATGCGCCGGCACGATTTCCCCGAAGGTCTCCCGGGGCGGACGCTTGAACTCCACCACCACCTCCGTAACGGTGACGGCCAACATTTTGCCGGCGCGGATGAAGATGGGTACGCCGGCCCAGCGCCAGTTGTCGATGGACAACTTCACGGCCACAAAGGTCTCGACCGCGGAAGTAGAACTGACTCCAGGCACGGAACGGTAACCGTTATACTGGCCGCGCACCACGTCCTCGGGCTTCAGGGGGGAAATGGCTTTGAACAACCGGGCCTTTTCATCCCGGACCGATTCATGGTCCCTGCCGGTTTGCGGGTCTACGGTCAGGCTGGCCAGCACCTGCAGCATGTGGTTCTGCAAGACATCCCGGATAGCGCCGGCCTCCTCGTAGAACTTGCCGCGGTCTTCCACCCCGTAGTCTTCCGCCATGGTGATTTGAATGGTGCGCACGAAGTGGCGATTCCAGATCGGCTCAAAATTGGGATTGGCAAAGCGCGTGTAAAGGATATTCTGCACCGGCTCTTTGCCCAGATAGTGGTCGATACGGTAGATGGCCTCTTCCGGGAAGTACTGGTGGAGGATTTTATTCAACTCCAGCGCCGAGGCGAGGTCGCGGCCGAAGGGTTTTTCGAGGACCACGCGGGAGTTGGCGGCGCAGCCCGATTTGGCCAGCCCCTCGGCCACCGGGGCAAACATACTCGGATGGATGGCCAGATAATGCAGCGGCCTCTCTGCCTTTCCCAATTCCTGGCGCAGTTGGCCATACGTCGCTGGATCATTATAGTTGCCCTGGACGGCTCGCAACAGTTCGGTCAGCTTCTGGAAGGCCTCCTGATCCAGTTTGCCGTGCTGCTCCAGGCTGTCTTTGGCGCGCTCCTTGAGTTTGTCCAGGGAGCCGGTCCGGGACACCCCGATGATGGGCACGTTCAGGCCTTCATCTCGGATTAGCCCTTGGAGGGACGGGAATATCTGCTTGAAGGCCAGGTCGCCGGTGGCCCCGAAAAAGACCAGTGCATCCGCAGGTGGAGTTCCCATCAGCTACCTCCTGCTTCTCCGGGACCTTTCTCCAAATGGCCGCCGAATTCAAAGCGCATCGCAGATAAGAGTTTGTCGGCAAAAGCGTCCATGCCCCGTGAACTGAACCGGGTGAAAAGGGCCGAGCTTAAAACGGGGGCGGAAACACCTTCGTCAATAGCTGCTTGCAAGGTCCAACGTCCTTCCCCTGAATCTGACACCCGGCCGGCGAATTTGGAGAGGTCCGGGTTCTTATGAAGCGCACTGGCCGTCAAATCCAGCAACCAGGAGCCGACCACGCTGCCGCGGCGCCACAATTCAGCGATGTCCGGCAGAGGGAATTCATACTGATACCACTCGGGATGCCGCAGTGGTGTGGTTTCCGCATCCACTTCTTCCCGACGGCGGCCCATATCAGCATTCTTGATAATATTGAGGCCTTCGGCGAAAGCTGCCATGATGCCGTATTCGATGCCGTTATGGACCATTTTGACAAAATGCCCGCCGCCATGGGGGCCGCAATGCAGATAGCCGTTTTCGGCAGGCGTCGGTGCACCATCGCGGCCAGGAGTGCGCGAGGCCGCGTCCACCCCGGGCGCCAGGGCCTTAAAGATGGGGTCCAGGCGCTGGACTGTTTCGTTCTCGCCGCCGATCATCAAACAATAGCCCCTTTCCTGCCCCCAAACACCGCCGCTGGTGCCCACGTCCACATATTGGATCTGTTTTTCCTTCAACGCGGCGGCCCGGCGAATGTCGTCGTGGTAGTAAGAGTTGCCGCCGTCCACCACGATGTCGCCCGGTTCCAGCAAGGCAGTCAGGTCATCCAGCACCTTGTCCACCGAGGCTGCCGGCACCATCAGCCACACAGCCCGCGGCTTGGAGAGCATCCCGACGAACTCCTTCAGGTCGGTGGTGCCTTTGGCGCCCTGGTCCACTGCCTCTTTGATGGACTGTTCATGGCGGGCATAAACCACACACTCGTGGCCGGCCTTCAGCAAACGGATTGCCATGTGGCCACCCATGCGCCCCGCGCCAATCATTCCTAATTGCATGGCTGTCCTCCTCTAAGGGTAGTTTTTTTTCGCCTCGTTGAACAGGACGTTCCCACTCTATTTTGCTCCAGAGGAGCGACCTCGCCACCCCTTGTAACTGTTGCTAGGGTTCCCAGGGCCTTCCAGGCAAAAGGCACGGTGAATGGGGCGATCTTTGCGGTCGCGTCTGTTCCTTGGTTATTTTGCAGGCGCCCGGGAACCGGCCAGGGCGCTGGCCACAATCCGCTCGGCCTCATCAACTATGGCGTCCAAATGGGCCTGGTCCTTGAAACTTTCGGCATAGATTTTGTAAATATTCTCTGTCCCGGAAGGCCTGGCCGCAAACCAGCCGCTGGCCGCCACGACCTTGAGGCCCCCGATGGGGGCGTTATTTCCCGGCGCCTTGGTCATCTTGGCCGTGATGGGCTCACCGGCCAATTCCGACTCCTTGACGGCATCGGGGGACAAATTAGCCAGTTTCTCCTTCTGCTCGGGAGTCGCCGGGGCGTCAATCCGGGTATAGAACGACGTGCCGAACTCCGCGGTCAGTTCCCGGTAATGCTCCCCCGGGTCTTTGCCGGTGCGGGCGGTAATCTCCGCCGCCAGCAGGTTTGGAACCAGCCCGTCTTTATCTGTGGTCCAGACAGTGCCATCACGACGTAAGAAGGTTGCGCCGGCGCTCTCCTCGCCGCCGAAGCCCAGCGAACCGTCGATGAGTCCTTCCACGAACCATTTGAAACCCACCGGCACTTCTACCAGTCGCCGGTTTATCCGGGCTGCCACCCGATCGATCATGCTGCTGCTGACCACGGTCTTGCCCACGGCTACCCTGGCCGGCCACTCCGGGCGGTTGGCAAACAGATAGGCGATAGCCACGGCCAAATAGTTGTTGGGGGGCAGCAATCCCTGGCTGTGGCTGACGATCCCGTGGCGATCGGCGTCGGTGTCGCTGGCAAAGGCAACCGCGAAGCGCTCCTTGAGGTCGATCAGCCGCGCCATGGCGTAAACCGAAGACGGGTCCATGCGTATCTGCCCGTCCCAATCGACGGTCATGAAACGGAAGGTGGGATCGACGCTATGATTCACAACTTCCATATTCAGATGGTAGCGCTCGGCAATGGCATCATAATAGGCCACGCTGGCTCCGCCCAAAGGGTCAACCCCCAGGTGAACCTGGCTATCTTGAATGGCTTGCATATCCACCACCGCCGGAAGATCGTTCACATAGGCATCGAGGTAATTATGCTTGTGGGTGGTGGGGGCTTTGCCGGCAGGCTCGAACGGGACTCTCACCACCCCCTGCAATCCGCCCTCAAGGAAAGAGTTGGCCTGTTGTTCGATCCATTGGGTGACCTGGGTGTCCGCCGGCCCCCCCTGGGGGGGGTCGTATTTGAAGCCGCCGTATTTCGGCGGATTATGTGAAGGCGTGATCACGATACCGTCGGCCAGGCCCTGGCTGCGTCCCCGGTTGTAAGTGAGAATTGCATGGGAGACTACCGGAGTTGGGGTGTACCCCTCGTTCGCATCGACCATGACATTTACTTCATTGGCGGCCAGAACCTCCAGGGCACTGGCAAAGGCCGGCTCCGAGAGCGCGTGCGTGTCAATCCCGATGAACAGCGGTCCGTCGATGCCCTGCCTTTTGCGGTACAGACAGATAGCCTGGGTGATCGCCAGAATATGCGCCTCGTTGAAGGCGTGGTCCAGGGATGAGCCGCGATGCCCGGAGGTTCCGAAGGCCACCCGCTGCGCCGCTACGGCGGGATCGGGGCGAAGGGCATAGTAGGCGGTGACCAGGCGGGGGATGTTGGCCAACATTCCGGGTTCGGCGGGTTTCCCGGCATAAGGGGAAATGCTCATGAGCTACCTCCGGGGGCAATCAGTGGTGCCACAAAATTAACGGTATTTCCAGCGGTACGGCGACCCCGGGAAAGTGAGGGATAAGACGCGGGGTGAAATCGCCCGCGGGCCGCGTCGCCGGCACTTGGGCGGTAAAGAGGTAGCCTCCCTCCCGGTCCGGCAGCTTGTCACCCCGGGTCATCGGTTGCCGCCAGACGCGGTCTTCTGGTCCAGCAGCGTATAATTCCACCTGCACTGCCTCGGGATCAACCCTGCCGAAAATCACCCCCACCCGGAAATGATGCTGTCCGTCGCGGGTTTCAATCTGCAGGTCACCGAAAGAACTGGAGTGCCATTCTTCCTCAAGCTGCCGCCGCCAGTTCGCTATGCGAATACCGAGAGCGCTTTGATTCGCTTGTCGGGCCTCCACGGCTTCTGCAGCCGGGAGATAATAGTCTGAAGTGTATTGACGTACGGCGCGATTGGCGGAAAAAAGGACCGTGAGCGTCGTCACGCTTGCCCTAACTTTGGCCAGCCAATCAAGGGGTAGGCCATCGGTATTCCGGGCGTAAAATGTTGGGATTACTTCATTTTCCAGGATATCGTATAATGCCGCGGCCTCAGCCGCATCCCAGCCGGGATCATCGCCGTGCTCCCGGCCATCGCCCAGGGCCCAGCCCACTTGGGGCGAATAAGCTTCCGCCCACCAGCCGTCCAGTTCCGAAAGATTGAGACCGCCGCTGGCCAGCACCTTCATGCCGCTGGTGCCGCAAGCCTCCCAGGGACGCCGGGGGGTGTTGATCCAGACGTCGACGCCACCCACGAGCTGCTCGGTCAGCAGCATGTCGTAATCGGTTAAAAAGACCACGCGGCCTTGTACTTCGGGACGCCGGGTAAATTGCACCCACTGCCGGATCATTTCCTGCCCGGCCCCGTCAGCAGGATGGGCCTTGCCGGCGATCAGGATTTGGACCGGGAGCTGGGGGTCCGTTAAGAGCCGGATCAGGCGCTCCGGGTCATGCAACAGCAGGGTGGGACGCTTGTAAGTGGCAAACCTCCGGGCAAAACCCAGGGTCAAGACCTCCGGATCCAGAATCGGTCCGGCCTGGGCTCCCCGTGATTCGAGAAGCTGGCGCGTGTAACGTTTGCGGGCATATTCAACCAAGGTGTGGCGGGAGGCCTGGCGTATGGCCCATAATTCCTGGTCGGACAGCCGACACAGCGATTCTTCGACCTCGTTCGTCTCGCCCAGCCAGCGGTCTTTACCGCAATGTTTGGTCCAGACCTCGTCTGAAGCTTCGGAATCCCAGGTTGATACATGGATGCCGTTGGTAACGTGACCAATGGGCACCTCGTCCTGGGGCCAGCGGGGAAAGAGTGGTTGAAAAATAGTCCGGCTGACTCTCCCGTGCAACTGGCTCACGCCGTTGACCGCGCCACTGCCGTGCAGGGCGAGATAGGCCATGTTGAAGGGTTCCCGGTCGTCGCCGGGATCTTGTCTTCCCAACGCCATAAAATCGCGATAAGACAAGCCTAACTGCTTCTCCGCATAATGGCCCAGATGCTGCCAGATCAAGTCCGGAGAAAAGCGATCAAAGCCAGCTTCCACCGGGGTGTGGGTCGTAAAGAGATTACCGGCGCGCGTCACCTGGAGCGCCACCTCAAAAGGTTGCCCCGTCGCTTTCATCAAATCCAAGGCTCGTTCCAGGATGGCGAAGGCCGCGTGCCCTTCATTCAGGTGGCAAACTTCCGGATTGATCCCCAGAGTGCGTAACATGCGCCAGCCGGCGATACCCAGCAAGATTTCCTGTTTGATGCGTATTTCCGGGCCGCCGCCATATAATTCATTCGTTACGCCTCGCACAATGGGGGGGTTTGCCGGGTCGTTCAGGTCCAGGAGATATAATTTCAGGCGGCCCACTTGGGCCTGCCAGGTACGCACCCATATATCGTAACCGGGAAAACCGACTTGCAGTCTTAGCCACTCGCCGCTGGCATCACGTACAGGAGTGATAGGTAGTTGTCCCGGATCATTGATGGGATATAAGGCCAACTGAGAGCCATCGGCGGCGATGGCCTGTCGAAAATACCCCTGCTGATACAACAACCCAACGCCTACCACCGGCACCCCGAGATCGCTGGCGGCCTTGAGCTGGTCGCCGGCGACGTTGCCCAAGCCACCCGAATAGATGGGCAGGGCCTCCCCCAGCATAAACTCCATGCTGAAGTAAGCCACTGCGGTCAGCGGCGCCCGGGTCTGCACCCCTTGAAACCAGGAGGCCGCCGCGCGGGAAGTGCGCATCTCCTGAACCAGGGTCTCCACCCGGGTCTGGAAATTGGCAGCCGCGAGCAATTTTTTCAGCTTATCCGCCGCCACGCCTTGGAGAATGACCCAGGGGTTGCGGGTGAGGTCCCACAATTCCGGAGCCAGCGGGCGCCAGATCTCGTCGGCGCCGTGATCCCATGACCACCGCAAGTCCAGGGCCAGTTCGAGGAGTTCGTCCATGCCGGCAATCTTGCGCAGTTCGGAAGCAATGATGGCTTCGGTCATTTAACCCTCCGGTCACAGGTTTATAGCCATTTAGTGAAATCAACGAGTACGAGACCACCGCTTACAGCCGAAATCGGATACCGGGGCCCCGGAGGAAGGGCATGGGAGAATGCCAATAAGGTAGGTGCTGTCATCTAGATGTCAAGAGAACTCGCTCATGGTGGGGAGGTATGGGAAATCAGGCACTCCTAAGAATTCTGGGCAGAATAGGGCTAACTTGCACAAGAATCTCTTATAAAATATATTTTCGGCGAAAATTTTGCTATTATGCGTCGACAAAAGGATTCGGCTCCAAGAATAAAACTCTGGGGGATTTTCCCCGGCACAGAGGTCCCCAAAACCATTTTTTACTGCGATGGCCAGGGTTGCCGCATAATTTCGGAGGACAGCTGCAAAGCTCCCATCAGGTGTTAAAGTCAACTACTTTCCTTCTGACCCGTTCTCACCCTTGCCGCCTGTGCGATTAAGGCTGTTATGAAGACCAGGACTAATATACTTACGGCTAGTGCTATCTCTGCGAGACAGAACTGCAGCAGCCAAGCTTCAAGATCTACGAGGACTTATAACGCCAGGTAAAGGAGGACTAGGGCTAATGGCTAAGGCTAGGAAATGGGTTTATCTGTTTGATGAGCTGGACCAAGCGAAAGCCTACATCGGGGGCGACTGGGAAAACGTTCGTGGTTTGTTGGGCGGCAAAGGCGCCAATCTTGCCGAGATGACCCGCATCGGCTTGCCGGTTCCCACCGGTTTCATAGTCACCACAGAAGCGTGTAACGCCTATTTGGGCGCCGGCATGAAGTTCACCAAAGGCATGTCGGAACAGGAGCTGGCAGCCCTGGCCGCGGTCGAGAGGAAGACCGGCAAGAAATTCGGCGATCCCCAGAACCCCCTGCTCGTATCTTGCCGTTCCGGAGCCAAGTTCTCCATGCCTGGAATGATGGACACGGTGCTCAACATCGGCCTGAATGAAGAGACCGTCAAGGGCATGATTGAAGCCACGGGCGATCCCCGCTTCGTTTACGACTCCTACCGCCGCCTGATCCAGATGTTCGGTTCGGTGGTAATGGGCGTGCCCGACGAGCCGTTCGAGGAGGTCATCACCGAGTTCCGCAAGAGCCGGGGCGTCAAAAGCGATGCCGGACTGACCGCCGAGGACTGGCAGGCTATCTGTGCGCACTTCCAGGACATTTTCCGGCGCTACAACCGCATCGATTTTCCCACCGATCCCTATGAGCAGCTCCGTCTGGCCACCGAAGCCGTGTTTAAGTCTTGGAATGGCAAGCGCGCCATCGATTACCGCAATGCCGCCAAAATCCCTCACGACCTGGGTACCGCGGTCAATATCCAGACGATGGTTTTCGGCAACATGGGCGAGGATAGCGCCACCGGCGTTGCCATGACTCGCAATGCCACTACCGGCGAGAAAAAGATCGAGGGCGACTACCTGATTAATGCCCAGGGCGAGGATGTGGTGGCGGGGATACGCATCACCGATCCGGTGGAGAACATGGCTCAAACGCTGCCTGATGCCTGGAAGCAATTCGTGGGCATCACTCAGACGCTCGAAAAGCGCTACCGCGACATGCAGGACATTGAGTTCACGGTGGAGCGCGGCACGCTGTGGATGCTGCAAACCCGCGATGGCAAGCGCACCGCCCAGGCCGCCGTCCGCATCGCCGTGGAGATGGCGGAAGAGGAGCTGATCAGCCGGGAAGAAGCCGTGCTGCGGGTCACACACGAGCAGGTGGACTTCTTCCTGCACCCCCAGTTCAACGCCGAGTCCAAGAAGGCTGCAAAGGCGGAAGGGCGGCTGCTCGCCAGTGGTTTGAATGTATCCCCCGGGGCCGCTGTGGGTATGGTGGCCTTTGATGCCAACCTGGCCGAGGCCTGGGCCAAGAAAGAAGGGAGAAAGGTGGTCATGGTCCGGCCCGAGACCAAGCCGGACGATGTGCACGGAATGTTGGCCGCCGAAGGTATTCTCACCAGCCGCGGTGGCCGGACCAGCCATGCCGCGCTCGTGGCCCGCCAATTCGGCAAGCCAGCCGTGGTCGGGGTCGCGGCCCTGGAGATCGACATGAACCAGCATCTGATGGTGGTGGGCGAGGAGGTCATCAATGAGGGCGACTGGGTCTCCATCGATGGCTTGACCGGCGAGGTCTTCCTGGGCCAGTTAGAAACGATGGTGCCCGACATCTCTGACCCCTGGCTGATGAAGCTGCTGGGCTGGGCCGACAACTACCGGCGCTTGGGCGTGTGGGCTAACGCCGACTATCCTCGGGACGCCAAACGCGCCCGCGATTACGGCGCCGGCGGCATCGGCCTTTGCCGCACCGAGCACATGTTCTTCCAGAGCGAGCGCCTGCCCATAGTGCAGCGCATGATCATGTCCAAGCGGCCCGCCGAGCGACGCGAGGCGTTAGATGCGCTGCTGCCGTTCCAGCGGGAGGATTTCATCGGCCTCTTTCTGGCCATGGCGGGGCTGCCGGTGATCATCCGCCTCATCGATCCGCCCCAGCACGAGTTTCTTTCGAGCTACGAAACCCTGATGACCGGGCTGGCGGACAATAAGATTCGTCTGCTGCACGCCCGGAACCTGCAGGAAATCGACGACCTGCTGCACAAAATCGAGGAAGATGAGCGCGTCCTCAGCCGAGTGATGGCCCTCCACGAAGCCAACCCGATGCTGGGCCTGCGCGGGGTGCGCCTGGGAATCATGATGCCGGAGTTGACTCAGATGCAGGTGCGGGCCATCTTCGAGGCCGCCTGCCATTGCGTCAAAGAAGGGGTGGAGGTCCATCCCGAGGTGATGATCCCACTCATCTGCCACGTCAATGAACTCAAGATTCAACGTGAAACTCTGGAAACGGTGGCCAAGGAGGTGATGGAAGAGCAGGGCATCACGGTCGACTACAAGTTCGGCACGATGATCGAGGTCCCGCGCGCTGCCCTTACTGCCGATGAAATCGCCAAGTACGCTCAGTTCTTCTCCTTCGGTACCAACGACCTCACCCAGACTACCTTCGGTATCAGCCGCGACGACGCCGAGAAAGGCTTCCTCATCGATTACATCGAACGCGGTATCCTACCGGAGAATCCCTTCCAGACCATAGACGAGAAGGGGTTGGCAAGGCTAATGGAGATTGCGGTGGATCTGGGTCGAAAGACCTGCCCGGAATTGGAAGTGGGCATCTGCGGCGAACACGGCGGCGACCCCAAATCCATCGCTATTTGTCACAAGTTGGGGTTGAATTACGTAAGCTGCTCGCCTTTCCGCGTGCCCGTCGCCCGTCTGGCGGCGGCCCAAGCTGCGCTGAAAGAGCGGCTGACGGTGAAGGAAGACCTGTAAGGCTGACCTCCCCAGGTAATTGGATGGTCGGAGGGATTGGAATACTAATCTTCAGCTATGGGGCGCCTTGGACATGGAAGCCATAATCTATCCCCCTCCCCTATACTAAATAACATATATAAATAATTATTTAACATTGACATCTATTTTTTATTATATATTAGTGGTTTATAGAAAAAGCCAAACCAGCCGCGAGACCGAATTGCTCAGTGAAACACGCCCCAACAAGTGTTAGCTCAGAAACGCAGAAAAGGAGAATGTGATGGAAACCCTAACCTGCGAATGCGTCCAGAAGGTGGTTGCCGGAGCAGTTGCAAAGGCCAACGCCGACTTTCAGCGGCCAATCTGCGTTTCGGTATGTGACGAAAGCGGGTTTCTGCTCGCCTTCGCCCGTATGGAAGGAGCGCCCTTACGGAGCATTGCAATTTCGCAGAACAAGGCGTTTACCGCCGTCCGTATGGGCATGCCGACGCATAAGTTTCTGGCCAAGCTGCAGCAGGAGCATTGGGAAGCCAGCTATTTTGGAGAAAACCTGGTTCCACTCCCCGGCGGAAGCCTGTTCAAGACTGCGAATGGCAAGGTACTCGGTGCGATAGGAGTAAGTGGTCTCGCGGTGAGCGAGGACCAGTCCATTAGCGAAGCGCTGGCGGAGCTGGTAAATTCAGGAAAGCTTTAGCAAAACCAAAGCAGCCGAACCACACTTACCGGCGCCTTCTTACCGGAAAGGCGCCTTAACCTGCACATTAAGGACCTTGGAAACGTGCTCGAAACCAGCCACGGAATTGGGGTGCCGCTGCCATTGTCCGCCGCCGTGATGGAGATCAGGCAAGCGCTCAAGGTTGACGGCAGGGGTGATCTCGATCACGGAGCGCTCGTGCGGTTTTACGAGAAGCTGGCGCCTGTGGAAGTGAAGCGGCCAGAAACGGAAAAGCAACCAGCGTGATCGGGTAGGGAAGACCGTCACCAGCTTTTGTACTGAAAGGAGAGCCCATGAAAGTTGCGGAAGTGGTCGTTAAAATTCTCGAAGACGAGGGTATCCAGGACGCCTTCGGTATCCCCGGCGCCGCGATTAATCCAGTCTATGGATTTCTGCAAAAGTCAAAAATCAAGCACTACATTGCACGCCATGAAGAGGGTGCGGTGCATGCCGCGGACGGCTATTTCCGGGTATCCGGAAAACTGGCCCTGGCGATTTGCACTTCCGGACCGGGGGCCACAAACTTAGTCACCGGTCTCTATACGGCACAGGCGGATTCCATTCCGTTGATCGCCATCAGCGGCAACGCGGCTGTCAGTCTGTTTGGCAAAGAGGCCTTCCAGTGTGTCGACATTGCGACCATCGCCAAGACGGTCTCGAAGGCAACCTGGTGTATTACGAACCCCGCTGACGTGCCCAAGATCATGCGAGAGGCGTTCCGCACCGCACGCAGCGGGCGGCCCGGGCCAGTGCTGATCGATCTGCCCATCGATGTGCAGATGGCCGAGATCGACTATGATCCGGCGAAAGACCGCCCATTGCCGTGGTCCAGGCCGATGCCGGAAGCCAAAGCCATCAGCCAGGCAATGGACCTGATCATGGCGGCCAAGGCGCCTCTCATGATTCTGGGGGGTGGCGTCATCCTTTCGGACGCGACCGCCGAATTTCGCGAGCTGGCCGAGTATCTCCAGATTCCGGTGATCATGACCTACATGGGCAAAGGCGGCCTTCCGTATAATCACCCGCTAAACGCGGGGCATGCAGGTATTCAAGTCGGACAGCCGATTGGCAATAAGACCTTCCTCGAATCCGACCTCGTCATCGGCGTTGGCTGCCGCTTTACCGACCGGCACACGGGCGCACTCGGTGTCTACAAGGGCAGCCGCAAGTTCATCCACATTGACATCGAACCTCATCAGATCGGCAATGTGATCCCCGCGGATGTGGGCATCATTTCGGATGCCAAGGCCGCCTTGATTGCACTTTTGGCAGAGGCGAAGAAACGTGGCTATCATCCGGGGCCTTCGGAGAGAGTCAAGCAACTGCCGGAAACGCGCGACAAACTGCACCGCCCCATGGAGCTTGACGAGGTGCCGATCCGTCCGCACCGCGTCTTCTTGGAACTTAATAAGTTCTTCCCGCCGAACACGATTTTCACGGCGGGCTGCGGCATTACGCAGATCTGGTCAGGCCAGTTGCAGGACATCGAACTGCCCCGCCGCTATATCCCTTCGGGCGGAGCGGGCACGCTCGGCTATGAGCTGCCAGCCGCAATCGGCGCCAAGGTAGCCTGCCCCAACGATCCTTGTGTCGTTATAGCAGGCGACGCGGGCTTGCTGTTCATGGCGGAAGAATTGGCCATGGCTGGACAACACGATCTGCCTGTCATCGTAGTGGTGATCAACAATGGCTACCTCAGCCTGATCCGTCAGAATCAAAAGTATGCTTATGGCTATGAGTACGGGGTCAGCTTGTGGTACGGAGAGAAAGACCAAATATATCCCGATAACGTCAAGCTGGCGGAGGCATTTGGCGGCAAGGGGGAGAGAGTCTTCGCGCCTAAGGATCTTCCCGCGGCATTCGACCGGGCGATGAAGTCGAAAGTCACGTACTTGATTGATGTAATCGTGGCACGCGAGGCGGACTGTTCGATGGGTGGTGCGATTGACGCCTGCCGCGAGTTCGTGTAACGCCAGGTTCGCAGCTTTAGTCAATCCGGGAAGCGGTAGTCCCAGCCTCGGCTATCCGGCTGATTGCCAATTTAGTGAATCGCTGGTAATTGGCCGGAAGGGGCCCCCGAGGCTTTCCGACGCCGCTTCCCGAGTTTCGGCGGGTTTTCCCCGATGACGCAGGTTGGACGGGCTACGCTGACTTGGCGACATTGGGTTACACTCACAAACCATTGGTGCTTGCTGCAGACCCCGAAAGAACCGAGGCTTGCCTTAAACGATGATCCACATTACCTTCTCAAACCTCAAAACCTGGTTGCAACATGGTTGCTTGGGACGCATCACGGCGTCAGCCACTGTCACTTGCAGGCTTATCTCAACGAACTTGTGTTCCAGCTCAATCGGCGCTTCTAGCCGATGACCAATCCGCTTTAGGGCTGGCAGCCCATAAGCACCTACGTACAAAACGCTCTACCGCGGTGAGTTGATTCACCCGACGGCGTGATTGGCCATCAACCGGATAGACAAGGTTCCAACTGCCGGGCTCGGTCAAGCGGAGTGTGGAATGCGGTCCCAACTCGCCCTAAAGAGAGCTCCAACTGCGGGCCCCTGGGTGCAACGGCTCAGTCGCTGAGCCTACAATGCCTTGATTTCAGGAGAGAATAAGTATGCCTAAGTTTGATGCCAATCTGACAATGCTATTTGGTGAAGTGGACTTCCTGGATCGCTTTGCGGCGGCAGCAAAGGCTGGATTTACCGGAGTCGAGTACCTGTTCCCGTACGCTTACCCAAAAGAACTGCTGGTTGAGAAGCTACAGAAGAACAGCCTTGTGCAGGTACTGCACAACCTTCCGGCCGGGAACTGGGAGAAGGGCGAGCGGGGGATTGGCTGCCTTCCGGACAGAGTGCATGAGTTCCAGGAAGGGGTCGGCAAAGCCATCGAATACGCCACGGCGCTGGGTTGCAAGCAGGTGAACTGTCTGCTGGGATTCGCGCCGGAAAATGTCAGTCGACTCCAGTCGGAGTACACGGTTGTGAGTAATGTCCGTTTTGCGGCGGTCGAGCTCAAGAAGGCCGGGATCCGTCTCTTGATCGAGCCCTGCAATACCCGAGATATGCCGGGCTTTTATCTGAACCGTACGGCGCAGGCGCTCGAGATCATCAAGGCTGCCAATTCTGACAACGTCTTCATGCAGTATGACGTTTATCACGCCCAGGTCATGGAAGGTGATCTGTGCAACACGATTGAAAAGAACCTGGCGCACATCGGCCATATTCAGATTGCGGACAATCCCGGAAGACACGAGCCGGGAACTGGCGAGATCAACTACCCCTATCTGTTTGCCCATTTGGACCGTATAGGCTATAGCGGCTGGGTCGGCTGCGAGTACAAGCCGGCGGCCAGGACCGCGGAAGGGCTGCGCTGGCGCACAGAGCTTGTATCCGGAAGGTAATTTGCGGCAAAGCCCGCGGCCGTAACAGAGGGATTGCGGCATGGTGGAGAGACTATCCCAAGCAGGTTAGCGCCAGAAGTGAGTTGAGTGGATTGCCGTGGGGAAGGCTGCTGCCTAATCTCGGATAAAGGGAGGTCTTCTTGGCAGAACCGATCAGATTCAGCGATGTACCGGAAGCGAACCCATTTCCAGGTGTGCTGAGTAAGCTGGTAATGAACCAGGAAAAAGGAGCCGCCGCCGTAACCGTTGGAGAATTGAGGATCGCGGCAGGGAAAACTGTACCGCTCCATGTTCACAAGGTGATAGAAGCGCTGGTTTTTATCTCAGGCGAGGCCGCAGTGGAGGTGGATGGCAAAGTGACCCAGGTCAAACCTTTATCGGTCCTTCTGGCCCCGGCGGGCACAAGGCATACAATCAGAAATGCCGGTACTGAAGAACTGCGCATCATCTTCTTTTTCCCGGCGGTCGAGGTAGCAAGGATACTAGTTGAGCAGTAGAGGGCTAACGAAAACCGCTGGGTATCGATAGGCGCCCTAAATGGGGTTGGCAATGCGGTGTCAAACCCGCCGCATAATTTCGGTTTAATGGAGAGTGCGCTGATGCCGTGGATTCAAAACTACATCCCTTTGGGCAGCCTGGGTTTCTCGGCCCTGGTGGCCGCGATTCCCTTATTCATTCTTCTCTACATGCTGGGCGTCCGGCGTTCCAAAGGGCAGCACGCCGCC
>JBKQLU010000041.1:0-46914 GCA_052326585.1 Desulfobaccales bacterium
AGGCTACCTCTGCTTCCCTTAGCTTCCCGATGATCTGCTCCGGGGTAAACCGTTTCCTATCCATCTCCCTGCCTCCCTTCGATCCTCTACTCTAACTTAACATGTGGATCAGTTTTTGGGGGGCAGGGCAGAGCGCTACGACCGCAGCCTCAAAGACATCTTCGAACTGCAGGATGAGATCACTATGGAGATCCTCACGGAACTTCGGGTGAGGATCACCGAGGGCGAAACCGTGCGCCTGCAAGCAAAGGGAACCAACAACCTGCAGGCTTACTTGAAAGTCTTGGAATCGGTTTGGTACAGCAATCAAGGCAACAAAGAAGCGAATGCGGTGGCCCTAAGGCTTTCACAGGAAGCCGTGAGACTGGACCCAAATTACCCAATGGCCCATATCGTTCTGTCCCGCGCGCTCGGGATGGAAGTGTGGCTCGGCGCCAGCACATCGCCCCCAGAGACGCTCTCCGATGCCATGAAATCGGCGCAAAGGGCCATCGAACTGGACCACTCCTCGGCTGAGGCCCAGTCTGCTGCCAGCAATGTCTTTTTGTTGTTGCATCAGCATGATAAGGCGATTGAAAGCGGAGAGCGGGCTGTGCGTCTTGAGCCCCACAGCGCTACCGCTCTCTTTTTTCTGGCCCTGTCTCTGAACTTTTCTTTTAGGAATGAGGAGGCCATTCCTTTGCTTCGACAGGCTATGCGACTTAATCCTCTTTGGCTCTATTCGTACATTCAATTCAGTATCGCTTGCCGTGAAACCGGAAGGTATGAGGAGGCGATCGCGGCAACCAAGAAAGCCCTTGAGCTTGCCCCCAATCATGTGAATGCCTATTCTATTCTGGCCACTTTATATAGTAACGCCGGCCGCGAAGCTGAGGCCCGGGCTGCCGCCGCGGAGCTCCGGCGCATAGACCCCAATTTCTCTCTCATAAGGTACGCCAAAGAAATGCCATGGAAGGAAGGGCCCAGAAGAGACCGCATCATAGACGCCCTGCGCCAGGCGGGGCTGAAGTGAGGCTCAAGGTGATTTCCGGAATATATATCACATGGTCTGCCCCTGCCTGACGGTCCCGGCTCTGGACCCCTGGCGTCCACTATGCACCAACCGCTCGTTGCGGCCTCTACCCGGTGACCACCGGGTCCTAAATGGGCGCCATCGCCGGCGGCCTGCAGGATTTTCGATAGAAACGCGGGCCTGATCCGCGGCGGCCACCATCCTCACTACCACCTTCCCGTCAGGGCGTCGGTCTCCAGTCCAAGGGAAAAGCCGGAGCCCGGCTTGCATCCTGGCAATTTAATCCTTATTATCAGCCAAATACCGAACTTTATGCGAGGGAGATTATGGACTATAAAGCCGCGGCCCACCAACTTAAGGAAACCTTGCGCCTGCGCACCGAGCCTTTCGGCGTGACTTTTCTGAAAGAGGTGGCGACCCTGCCGGAAGGCACTCGCCGCCCCTCTCAGGTCTTCGGCAAGAAAGTAACTATCTGTCAGGGCGTCACCATGGCCCGGATCTACGGATGGGCGGTGGGCCTGACCCGCGACGACCTGCTGTGCGTCCCCGGCATGCTGGCCTTCGGCTTTGTGCCGGTCGCTGACCCCATCCTGGAGTTGGGCCAGCTCTTCTGCGAAGTGGGCTTCCACCCCGCCTTGGGCCCGGCCATCAAAGAAGTGGAGGCCATGCCCCGCTTCAAGCCCGGCGAGGTGGCGGCCATCTACCTTTGCCCCCTGGAGAAGCTGACCCTGGACCCCGAGGTGGTAGTGGTCTACGGCAACCCGGCCCAGCTCATGCGCCTCATCCAGGCCGTGACCTTCAGCTTGGGAAAAAGGGTCGCCGGCGACTTCGGCGGCAAGGTGGAGTGCAGCTCCTACCTCATCGGGCCTTACCGGGACGGGGAGGTTAGAGTGGTGATTCCCGGCCAGGGGGACCGCACCTTTTCCATGACCCAGGATGACGAGCTGGTCCTGAGCATGCCGGCCGGGATCCTGGAGGGCGTGCTGGGGGGCCTCAAGGACGCGGCCCGGAAAATCGGGGCCCGCTACCCCATCACCGTATATCAGAACTTCTCCCCCGCCTTTCCCCAGCCTCACCGGGAACGGGCTAAGAAATGGGGCATTATCGAGTAGTTAAACGCTCTCCCCCAGGCCAAGGTATAGAGTAAGGGGTAAAGCCTTATCGCCTCTCCTGGGCCATCTCAGGCCGTCCAGACCAGGGTAGTCTCTACCTCTCCGTCCAGGCGCGGCCTCCCCCTTCGCCTGCCCCTGTCCAGGCGGCAGACCACAGCCTCAGGACCCCGGCATACCTACCCATAGAATTTTCGGGCCCAGGAGCAAAACCCCGGGAAGGGACTCCTACTCCCCCTGTGCTTAATGTCCCCCACGGACAAAATTCTCAAAATCCATCGAGGGGGAAATAGCAGACCCCCCCCTGGTATGGGGCCGACCCAAAAATTTTATAAGCAAAATGTGGCCGATCCCCTCCCCCTCCGTAGATATGTCCTAAAAAAGCGTCAGACGCTTCTGGCGGCGCTCATGTTTCAATCGGGGGTGTTGCCGGGGTGTGGCAGAGAAGGGGCGAGGGTAGGTCAGAGGTCAATATATGATGAGCATATCAGCACTCAACAAGCCGGGTGGGGAACTGCGGAGATATAGCAGTTATCGATACTCTGAGAAGATCCTCATCCAGAACCTTGACCCTCCTTCACCTATCATCGTCCCGGCAAAATCTTTAGATCTCCCCGATACGACTGTAAACCTTGCTGGGCGCGCTGATCCGCTTCAGTGCTTCCCAGCTCCTAGAATAGCCTCGGCAATCTCCTGGCTGAGCTGGGCCAGCGTCCGGCTCTGTGCCGCCACCAAGGCGGCATAATCCGCACCACTCACCGACTCGCGAATATTGGACCGATAAGTTTTGATCAGCTTTTTTTCCGGGCCCTTGAAGATGCTCCAGCGCGCCTCCAGCCAGGCGGCGTCGCCCAACCGGCCATCGCAACGAATTACATCCACTACCACCTGATAGTCGATGGGCACGGACGTGCGCCAGGGATAGAGATAAATCCGTTCGGTCCCCAGGAGAACCCCAATATCGTCAGCCAAAACATTAGTGAAGTTATCCTTGAAGGAGCCCACCCAGCGATCGAACTGGGCTTTTACCGCCTGGTTGTCGCTGGTGCGGGTGACCAGCATAGACTGGTCGAGGTAATCGGCCAGCTTGACGGGACCGATGCCGATAACCGCGTTTTGAGCCGGGCTTTTCCTTGAGATCACCTGGTCTTCCGGTATCGAACTCAAGGTGTAAAAACGCGATGATTGAGTCCGGCAGCCGCCCAAAAAGATGGCCGCAATCGCCAGGATGACCAGTAAGCCGCGAGAAACTGGCACTACTTTCATGTTATTTTCCTCCAGTATCTCCAGGTTTCCCTTTGCCACGAATCAGGGCCTCGGGATGCTGATCCAGATAATTGGCTAACTGCTGAATTGACCTGCTCATGGCGGAAATCTCCTGCAGCGTGTTCTGCAAGTCGACCATCAGCGGTGAATCTTCCGAAAGGGTACCTCTGGCCGTGGACATGGTTTTATCCAAACCGGTCGCCACCCCTCCCACCCGGCTGTCAACATTATTCGCCAGCTTGCTGAAATCTTTGGCAGTTTTTTTGACGCCGTCCGCCAGTGGATCCACCTGATGATTCACTTTGGTGAAGAGCTTGCTGGCGTCCTGAAGGGTGCCTTTCAGGGTACGAATGCTGGCGGTCAGGTCCGGGTCGTTAACGACCTTAGCGACCCCAGCCAGGGCCGATTCTAGATGCCTTTCTATCCCCTTGAGATCCAGCTCCCCAAGGGCCTGGGCCAGCCGTGCGCCGGTGGACTGGCAGGTAGGAATCACGACATAGTCCTTATAATCTTTGTCGGTTTGGGCTGGAGCATAGCAGAGAGTTGACTCGGGATTAAAATCAAGCTCGATCATTAACTGGCCGGTAATAAAACTCTGCATAATCAGCTGGGCCCGCAGGCCTCTTTCGATGAGCTTCGCAGCAACTTCCCGGTAATTTTTTTCTCCGGCGGTCACCTTGAATCGCGCCGGATCGATTTCGATGAGGACGGGGATTTGTGTCTTCATGTTAACAAGGTCGGCTTCGAGAATAATGCTGGTCACCGACCCGACCGGAACGCCCTGGAAGAGCACCGGTGCGCCCGCACTCAACCCCTTGATGGACTCATTGAAGTACAAAACGTATTTGTTGGTTTTCTGGAAGAATTTGCCCGAACCGAAGACGACCACGCAGGCAGCCATAGTGAGCACCGCGAGGACCACGAAACCGCCGATCATCATTCTGTTTGCTTGTTTAGCCATCTGTCCCCATCCTCTCGGTTAAGATTTCTCCCCCCGGGTTAAAAACAGGCGCAAATTGGGATCCCGGGTTTCTGCCAAGAGCTGGTTGGGATTGCCCGTGGCCGTCATGGTTCGTTGGGATACATCCAAAAATACGGAATTGTTGCCAATCGCAAATATGCTGGCCAACTCATGGGTCACCACCACCATGGTGGTGCCCAGGCTCTCGCGCAATTCCAGGATCAGGTCATCCAGACGGCGGGCGCTCACCGGATCCAACCCGGCTGAAGGCTCATCGAAAAACAGGATTTCCGGATCCAGGGCCATGGCCCGGGCGATACCGGCCCGTTTCTGCATCCCGCCGCTAATCTCCGCGGGATAAAACTCTTCGAATCCGGCCATCCCCACCAGCGCCAGTTTCCATTCGATCACCTCGCGAATCTGGTCAGGGCTCAAATCCGTATAGGTTTCCAGCGGCAGGGCGATATTCTCGGCCAAGGTCATGGAGCTCCATAGGGCCCCGCTCTGGTACATCACCCCGGCCCGGCGAATGATCCGGTCGCGGGTCTGCTGATCGCCCCCCCAGAAATCGACATCTCCATAAAAGACCCGACCCTGAGCCGGGGGCTTCAAGCCGATTAAAATGTTCATCAAGGTGCTCTTGCCGCAGCCACTGCCGCCCATGACAATGAAGATGTCCCCCCGGTTTATGGTAAAGGTCAGGTCCTCCATAACGACAAAGTCGCCATAAGCCATGGTTAGATGGCGCACGGTTATGTGGGTTTCTTTTTCCGTCATTTCCACCCTATCCTGAGGCACGGCAGTGGCATTCACTCAGATCCCCAACATGTTGCACAAAACGGTGATCACCGCGGTGGAGGCGATGATCCCGACAATGGCGGTGACCACCGCGGACGTGGCCGCATCACCCACGGCCGAGGCGCTGCGGCCGCACTGCATGCCCCGCATGCAGCCGGCCAGCGCCACGATCACGCCGAACACGAAACCGGAAAAAAGGCCGATGCCTAAATTCCAGAGACCGACCGACGTCACCGTCTCGTTATAGTATTCCATAAAGCCGATATCGAGCATCCCTACCGCCACCACCAGACCACCCAGAATGCCCACGAAATTGGCGTAAAGGCATAGTAGAGGCATCATCAGCGCCAGGGCTAGCACACGCGGCAGCACCAGAAAATCCATGGGAGATATGCCCAGGGTTTTCAGGGCATCGATCTCCTGGTTCACCTGCATGGTCCCCAGCTGGGCGGCAAAGGCACCACCGGTGCGGCCGGCCATGACGATGCCGGTCATAATCGCCGCCATCAGGCGCACCATGGCAATGCCCACCAAATCGGCCACATAAATTTGGGCCCCCAACAGCTTCAGCTGGATGGCGCCGATAAACGCCAGGATCAACCCCACCAAGAAACAGATGAGGGAGACGATCGGCAATGCTTGCGCGCCACAGGCCTGCATGATCAAGCCCAGATCGGCGCGACGATACTGGGCCTGGCCGTGCAGCAGCCTCAGAAAGGCAATGACCGCATCGCCGAGGAATCCCAGCAATTCAACTTCAGATTTGAAGAAATCAACGGTTTCGCTGCCCAAATGTGCGAGAAATGACCCCCGCCCCTCTGCCTTGCGGGCATCTGTCTTTTCCGGCACCGCCAAGGCCAATGCCAACAGTCTCTGCGCCCCTTGGGGCAGTCCGTCGCTGTGCAGACTAATTTTTTGCTGGGAGCAGAATTTGCGCAAATGTGCCAGGAAGGTCAACAGCCCGGTGTCCCAATGGGCTAGCTCCCGGGTGTCGAAGATCAGGTTACGAACCCCCGGCTTGCCTTCGAGCGTCTGCTGAACCTGCTCGGTCCCAGGCAGTTCACCACCCAGCTTCCAGGACCCGGAAAGGATCACCTTCAGCGTGTCTGGAGATGGTTGCTCTATGATCATTTCGCCAGGGGCCGTCATGGGCGTTTTTCTCCATGGTGGCTCTTTAAGTGATTGATTGGAGCTTCACCCTTTCCTTTCTTCAGGAATAGACTTGAGATGGACGTCCCGTTGGCAATAGGGCATCTCAATGCCATGGTCCCGGAACCGCTTCCTAATGCCCCAGAGAAGATTACTTTTGACTGCGCCGAGGCCGTTTTGGGGGTCGTTGATCCAGACCAGTAGTTCCAGATTGACGGCGTTATCCCCGAAGCTCAACAAAAGGCAAGCGGGTTCGGGGTCCTTGAGGATCCGATCAGTAGCCGCAGCGGTCTCCAGCATCAGGTCTCTGGCTTTCTCCAAATCCGCGGCATAGTCGATGCCGACGGGCACTTCTAGACGAACGAGGTTTTGACTGTAAGACCAGTTAATTACCTCCCCGGTTATCAGGTTTTCATTGGGGATGAGATGCTCGGTGCCATTTCGGGAAAGAACGGAGATATAGCGGCCTCCCAGGAAATTGATCTGGCCGTACTTATCCCCCAGTTGAATGACATCGCCGGGCTTAATTGATTTATCCGCCAGAAGGATGAAGCCGCTTAACAGGTTGGCAAAGACTTTTTGTAGACCGAAACCGAGCCCTAACCCCAGGGCGCCGCCGAACAGGGCGAAGACGGAGAGATCGAGCCCCAGATAATGTAAGACCAGGACGACTGACGCAGAAAAAAGAAAAATGGTGCCGAGCCTGGATAACAGGATCTGTACGGCAACAGTCAAACCTGAATCGGCCCGCAGCCAGAACTTCCAAATGATGGAAAGAGTTCTTGATAACCAGTAGAGCGCCAAAAAAATAAGGAGGCCCCTGGCAAGTTGGAGCGAGGAAATGTGCACCTGCCAGAGTTTGAAAGTGATATGATTCAAAAGATTAAGCCAGGGGTCTATGAAATGGAAGATGTTGAGCGCGGCATAAAGCCAGATGGCTCCTGCCAGGATACCGGCCCAGAAGCGGTTTTTCATTGGCCCGGTTAATAACCGCATCACAGTAAAGGCCAGCAAAATTACGCCCGCAATATATATCCCTTCCCGGGACCAGTCGAAATGTTCGGCAATGTCATAGAGGATCCAGGTAAAGAGGAAAGCGAGAAATGAATGGGTAACCCGCTTGAAAGTCATTAAGAAGGGCAGGTCGGCGGATAATTCTGGCGCCAAAAAGCTTTGCTCTTTCAGGCGGTTGAGCCAGGCGTCGATGTCTCGGATGGCTCGGTTGGTTAAGAAGAGAACCAAGCCGACCACCACGATTTGAGGCGCCATGGCCCAGGAAAGCACATTAAGAGAAAAATACTCCCAGGCTTGCGACACCAGTTGGTCAACGGAGGCGAGATTAAGGGGAATACCCATAGTATGTATCTCCCGGTAAAGGCCGAAGCTGATAATTAGCGGGTCTTGCGCCCAATTTTAGTTCAGCAAATGCTATTGAGATCGAGTGATCGGCCCATGATGACTGGCTTACAGGCTCCCGAAATATAGAGGAGGTTAAATACGCTCTCTTAGGGGCCCAGTGACCCACGGGCGACCAGCCCAACCACCGAATGCGGCTGGGCCAGATAAGTTGAACCCGGGACCTTCAGGGCTTCAGCCCAGGGGGAGATGTCATCCGGAGTCCCAAGATTAGTATCCAGCCAGCGATACCAGCTTCGTTGTTCACTTTCCTCGAGGCTCGGAAGCTCAAATTCCAAAGATTCCCAATAAGCATTGAGGATAAAGTGGCAAAAAACGCCGCCCTCAGGGTCCCTGACGCTGACTGCCAGGCTGTGATCTTCGTCGCCCCAGCCTTGCTGATTCAGGCGGACGCCATGGAACTTGATCTCTAAACGAGCGAATATCTGGTTGAGGGTCGGGTGCTCCGGATAGCCCTGGTATGGGGGCTGCAGGCGGATGGCGATTAACTCCTTGACGAACCGATGGACATCAGGGTATTTTTCAAGCCAGGTCCAATCCAGCCAGCTAATCTCATTGTCCTGACAATAGGCATTGTTATTGCCCTGCTGGCTGCACCGGACCTCGTCGCCCATTGAGAGCATGGGTGTCCCTATGGCCAGCAAGGTGAATGCCAGGAAATTCTTCACTTGGCGATTGCGGAGCCGTTCAATCTCAGGGTCGTCGGTAAAACCTTCGAAGCCACAGTTCCAGCTAAGATTGTAGTCGGTGCCGTCACGGTCGTCCTCGCGGTTGGCTTCATTATGCTTCTTTTCATAGGAAACCAGGTCATTTAGGGTAAACCCGTCATGGCAGGTAATAAAATTAATGCTCGGCTCCGACTCCGGAGTGATCGATCCAAAAATATCGCCACTGCCCAATAACCGGCAGGCCAGATGGCTGATAGCCCCTCGGTCACCTCGGAAGAAGGATCGGACTTCATCCCTAAATTTGCCGTTCCATTCCTTCCAGAAATCGCCTACAAATGTCCCCACCTGGTACAGTCCAGCGGCATCCCAGGCTTCCGCGATGAGCTTGATGCCGGCCAGTACCGGATCGGAGTCAATATCCCAGATGATGGGGGGATTCGCCAGGGGGATCCCTGATTCGTCCCGGGAGAGGACCGCAGCCAAGTCAAAACGAAAGCCGTCCACGTGCATTTCCTGAACCCAATAGCGCAGGCTGTCGATGATCAGGCGGCGGACCACGGAATGGTTAGCATTTAAGGTGTTACCGGTGCCGCTGTAATTGGCATAAATTGCCCGGTCTTTATTCAGGATATAATACGCTTCATTATCCAGGCCGCGCAAACTCAGGGTTGGACCCAGATGGTTCCCCTCCGCCGAATGATTGAAAACGACATCCAGGATCACTTCGATACCGGCGCGATGCAACGCCTTGACCAAATCCCGGAACTCATCCAGCACAGCCAAGGGGTTTGACGAAAATCCGTATCCCTGGTGGGGGGCAAAGAAGGAGACCGGCGAATAACCCCAGTAATTGTGCAGTCCGGCTGGGGCGTCCTGCTCATCAAATTGAAAGATGGGAAGCAATTCCACGGCAGTAATCCCCAGATCCTGAAGATAGGGAATCTTTTCCCCCAACCCGGCAAAGGTGCCGCGTTTCTCCGAAGAAACCCCGGAACTGGGATGGCGGGTGAACCCACCCACATGCAGTTCATAGATTACAGTCCGGGGAAAGGGTCTCTTCAAAGGAGTATCCCCTTCCCAATCATAGCTACCCGACTCCGTCACCACGCTCTTCATCGCCTGGGCCGCATTGTCTCCCGGCTGCGAGGCTGCCAGACGGCTGTAAGTCTGTGGAACGGCCACAGCCCGGGCGTAGGGATCAAGCAAGACCTTGTTCGGATCAAAGCGGAGGCCCCGTTGGGGTTCAAAAGGACCCAGAGCCCTATATCCATAAAGCTGCCCCGGCTTGAGACCGGGCACCGAAACGTGCCAGTAATGGAAGGTCCGGTTCTTTACTGGGTCCAGAGTGATCACCCTGGCATTTGAATCGGTTACTTCATCAAAAAGCAGCAACTCCATACCAGTGGCGTTTTTGGAAAAGACCGAGAAATTCACCCCATCAGCAACTGCCGTTGCTCCTAGAGGATAACTCTGACCTACCTTGATCATTGGGCTCATAGACTCTCCGCATCACGGAAGACTCAGCCGGATTTAATTCGAGATTATGCAGCAACCTTGGCCACCGCCTGATCGCTTCTGCTGTCGCCGGTCCTGGCTACTTCTTCCCTAGCTGCTCTTTCGCCGCCGCCACTATGCGTTCCGGCTCGAACCCGAACTTCTGCTGGAGTTCCTTGAGGGGCGCCGAGGCCCCGAAGGTCTTCATACCGATGATGTGTCCTGAACAGCCAACGTAGCGCTCCCATCCGAAGGTAGAGGCCTCCTCTATCGCGACCCGGGCCGTCACGTTGGGTGGCAGCACGCTTTCTTGGTATTCCTTCGGCTGATGATCGAATATTTCCCAAGACGGCATCGAGACTACCCGGGAACGGATGCCCTCGGCCAGGAGCTCCTCGTGGGCCTCTACCGCCAGGTAGACTTCACTGCCTGTGGCAATGAGGATAACCTCCGGTTTACCTTCAGGGACGTCGGCCAGCACGTAAGCACCGCGGCCCACCAAAGACGCCGGTGCGAATTTGCTCCGGTCCAGGGTCGGCAGGGGTTGGCGGGACAACGCCAGTACGGTCGGCTGGTGGCGCAGTTGCATGATGTAGCGGTAAGCCTCGACGACTTCGTTGGCGTCGCCGGGACGCAAAGTGATTAGTCCGGGGATGGCACGCAAGGATGCAAGATGCTCCACTGGTTGATGGGTCGGCCCGTCCTCGCCGTCACCCATGGCGTCGTGCGTGAAGACGAAGATGGCAGGCAACTCCATCAAGGCCGAGAGGCGGATGGCAGGCCGGGCATAGTCGCTAAAGATGAAAAAGGTGGCGCCAAAGGCTCGGAGCTTTGACAACGAGAGACCGTTAACGATCGCAGCCATGGCGTGTTCGCGGATCCCGAAATGGAGATTCTTCCCGTCTGGCCTGCCGACTTGGAAATCTCCGGCGCCTTCGTACGTCAGAATGGTCTTGTTGGATGGTCCGAGATCAGCCGAGCCCCCGAGGAACCACGGGATGTTCTGTGCAAGGACGTTCAGCACCTTGCCCGAAGCCTCACGCCCGGCAATGCCCTTGGGATCGGGCGCGAACACGGGAAGGTCGCGGTCCCATCCGGGGGGCAATTCGCGGCGCTGCATCTGGTCGACCTCGGCGGCGAGCTCGGGGTATTTACCCCGGTAGGCCCCGAAGAGTTCCGTCCACCGGCGGCGGGCCTCCGCTCCCCGCGCCCCCATCCCGGCCACGAAATGCTCCTGGACGCCCTCGGGGACAAAGAACTGCGCATCCTCGGGCCAGCCATAGAAGCGCTTGCAGAGGCGGACCTCCTCCTCCCCCAGGGGCTCACCATGGGCCGCGGCGGTGTCCTGCTTGTGCGGGGCGCCGTAGCCAATGTGGCTGTCCAAAATGATGAAGGTGGGGCGGCCCTTCGTCTGTCGGAAGATCTCCAGAGCGTGTTGGATGCGGTCAATGTCGTTGGCGTCGCCCACCCGCAGGACGTTCCACCCATAACCCAAAAACCGGGCGGCGATGTCTTCCGTGAACGTAATGCGCGTGTTTCCTTCGATGGTGATGTGGTTGTTGTCGTACACCCAACATAGATTATCGAGACCCAGATGGCCGGCGAGCGACGCCGCCTCTGCCCCGATGCCCTCCATCATGCAACCGTCCCCGCAAACCGCATAGATATCATAGTCGAAGATGTCGAAGCCTGTTTGGTTGTACCGGCTTGCGAGCCACTTCTGGCCAATGGCCATGCCGACGCTGGTGGCGATGCCCTGCCCCAGAGGGCCGGAGGTGGTCTCGACCCCTGAAGTCCAGTGGTATTCCGGATGCCCCGGGGCCTTGCTGTCGAGCTGGCGGAAACGGCGGATGTCTTCCAGGGTCACCGCAGGCTGTCCCAAGATCTCGTAATCGGTGTTCACCGCCTGAACCCCGGTGAGGTAAAGCATGGACCAGAGAAGCATCGAGGCATGACCATTGGAGAGCACGAACCGGTCGCGGTTGGGCCAGATGGGGTCCTGCGGATCGAAACGCAACACGCGGTTCCAGAGCGTGTAGACCAGGGGCGCCAGCGCCATAGGTGTGCCGGGGTGTCCCGACTTGGCTTGCTGGACCGCGTCTATCGAAAGGGTTCGAATGGTGTTGATCGCCAATTGAACCATTTGCTCGTCACTCATGAGTTATTCCTTTCGGGTGGCAGAGTCTATATATTTGGTAAGAGGCGCCGGGGTGGTAGCGACCTCAAGATGTGGTACTCAATTAATAGGGCTCGCGGGAAGTGGTTCCGGCCCCCTGCCGGTCTTACGCCGGCTGCCCTTCCAGTGAAGCCACTTTGCCCAGGCGGCGCAGGTGCCGTTCGGCTCCGCTGAACTCGGCTGCCAGGAAGGTCTCCACCAGGTCCCAGGCCACCGCTGGCCCTACGGTCCGGCCGCCCATGCAGATGACGTTCATGTGATCGTCCTCGACCCCCTGCCGGGCAGAGAAGTGGTCGTGAACCAGGCCGGCACGGATGCCCGGAATCTTGTTGGCGCAGACCGCAGCACCGACGCCGCTGCCGCAGATGGCGATCCCCCGTTGCACCTTCCCCGCAACCACAGCCTGGGCCAGTAGGATGACGAAATCGGGATAGTCGTCACCTGGGTTCAGCCCATGAGCCCCGAAATCGACCACTTCATGGCCTGCAGCATGGAGCTGGGCCACCAGCTCTTCCTTCAATCCAAACCCTCCATGATCGGTGGCGATTCCCACTCGCTTGGACAAGCCTATAGTCATCAGGAGGCCTCCTTGAGCTTCCGGTAGCGCCGGATCAGGGTGTTTGTTGAACTGTCATGGCTGAGTTGGGGTTCCTCCGGGCTCTCCAATTCCGGGATAATGCGCTGGGCCAGAGCCTTGCCCAGCTCGACCCCCCACTGGTCGAAGGAGTTGAGGTTCCAGATGGCTCCCTGGGTGAAGACGCTGTGCTCGTAGAGGGCGACGAGTTTGCCCAGCGTTGCCGGAGTAAGGCTCTCGGCGAGAATCGTATTGGAGGGGCGGTTGCCCTGGAAGACCCGGTGGGGCACAAGCCAGTCGGGGGTGCCCTCGGCTTTCACCTGCTCGGGCGTCTTGCCAAAGGCTAGCGCCTCGGCCTGGGCAAAGACGTTGGCCAGAAGGATATCATGGTGCCGGCCCAAATGGTTGAGCGGCTGGCCGAAGGCGATGAAGTCGCAGGGGATCAGCCTGGTTCCCTGATGGATCAACTGGTAGAAAGAGTGCTGACCGTTGGTCCCTGGTTCTCCCCAATAGATGGGGCCAGTCTGGTAGGCGACCTCGAACCCTTCCAGGGTGACGTGTTTGCCGTTGCTTTCCATGGTCAACTGCTGCAGATAAGCAGGGAAGCGTTTCAGATACTGGTCGTAGGGCAACACCGCCACGGTCTGGGCCCCGAAGAAGTTGTTGTACCAAATGGCTAGGAGGCCCATGAGCACCGGGAGATTGTGCTCGAAAGGAGCGGTGCGAAAGTGCTCGTCCATTTGGTGGAAACCGTCCAACAGGGCGCGAAAATTATCCGGGCCGATGGCCAGCATGGTGGACAGACCGATGGCCGAGTCCATGGAATAGCGCCCGCCGACCCAGTCCCAGAATTCAAACATGTTGGCGGTATCGATACCGAATTTCGCCACTTCCTTGGCGTTCGTCGAGATCGCCACAAAATGTTTGGCCACCGAATTTTCATCACCCCCGAGACCGGCCAACGACCAGCCGCGGGCCGTGTGGGCGTTGGTCATGGTCTCCAACGTGGTAAAGGTCTTGGATGAGACAATGAAGAGGGTCTCGGCTGGGTCAAGATCTCGGACCGCTTCCGCGAAGTCGGTGCCATCGATATTGGAGACGAACCGGAATGTCAGGGCGCGCTCGCTGTAGTGCTTCAGGGCCTCATAGGCCATTACCGGTCCCAAGTCGGAACCCCCGATGCCGATGTTGAGAACGTTTTTAATGCGCCTGCCGGTGTGGCCTAGCCAAGCGCCGCTCCGAACACGGTTGGCAAACTCCGTCATCTTGTCCAGCACGGCGTGGACTTGGGGCACCACGTTTTCGCCGTCCACGACGATGGACGCGCCTTTCGGGGCGCGCAAGGCCACGTGCAACACGGCTCGCGTTTCGGTGAGGTTGATCTTTTCACCCCGGAACATGGCGTCCCGTTTAGCTTCCACACCGCGTTCCTTGGCGAGTTGAAGGAGCAACTGGATGGTCTTAGCCGTGATGCAATTCTTGGAGTAATCCAGGAAGAGACCGGCACCTTCCGTAGTAAAACTTTCGGCCCGGGTGGGATCGTCGGCAAAGAGCTGCCGCAGATGTGCGCCCTTGATCTCCTTGTAATGCGCCTTAAGTGCCTGCCAGATTTGTGTTTCTAGAGGGCTTGGCATATCGTTCATAATTATTCCTTTTTTCTCAGGCGTGTTTTAAGTGTTTGGTCTTCGCCCGGATCGTGTTTAAGAGGTCCTGCCGCGATGCGTCAAAGGACTTGGCCCCTTCCTCCTCCTCCAAACATTCGTTGGCCCCGCACTTCGGAGCTTTGGATTCTGCCGCTCAAGCAAAATCGAGGCGATCAAACCCGTAAAGAACCGCCCCCAACAACGCGGCCTGGGAGACGATGACATGAACCGGGATATTCATCAGCAGGTCGGCAAACCGCCCTTTGTTCACAAAGGCCTGCATGAACCGGCCATCTTCCAACAACGGGAGAATCCGCTTGGGGATCCCTCCAGCCAGATAAACGCCAGCGGTCGCCAGCACCCTTACCGCCAGGTTGCCGGCCTCTGCGCCAAGGATGGCGACAAAGATTTGCAAGGTGGCCGCACACAGCGGGTTGGCGGACGGATCTTCGACTGCGGCTTTTACAAGGAGCGGCGTGGGGTCAGGTGCCGATGCCAGCTGGGCGGCGAATTCGGGCGGCTCCGAGGCGTAGTTTGTGTTAAGCAGGAATTTATAGATGTTGGGCAACCCCTGGCCTGAGCACACCCGCTCATAAGACACGTGTCCATATTGTTTGAACACACTACGCCAAAGTTCCGCTTGTGTCTCATCGGCGGGGCCGAAGTTGGCATGACCGCCCTCCGAAGAGCAGGCGATATACCCGGTGCCGCTCCAGACGAGAAACGCTTCCCCCAGTCCGGTGCCCGGAGCGATCACCGCGATGGCGCCGTGGAGGTCACGTTGGCCGGGGTTGATAGGATGGAGATCCGCTGCCTCCAAGTTCGGAACTGCATAGGTGGTGGCCTTCAAATCGTTCAGGAGCACGACTTTTTTTAGACCAAGGTCTCTGGCCAGGGATTCCTCTTCTAGCGACCAGGGGAGGTTGGTGAGATGGGCCCGGCCCCTGATCACTGGACCGGCCACATCAAAACAGGCATATTTCGCGGTCTGGTTGGTCTTCCTCAGAAATTCGCGCACCATTTCATCTAGGCCTGGGTAGTTGGCGCTGTGGAACTCCGCCTGAGCGATGGGTTGGCGGGGGCCGCTCTCGGGTTTATAAAGACCCAACAAGGTCTTGGTGGCCCCAATATCCCCGGCCAATAGCATCAGATTTTTCCTCCTGCCTGGTCTTCGGGCCCCGCGAGGCCACCACCCGCATGGTCACCTAGGAACCGGCCAGGGCGTTGGTCACGATTCGCTGGGCCTCATCGACTATGGTGTCCAGGTGGGCCTGGCCTTTGAAACTTTCAGCGTAGATCTTGTAGATGTTCTCCGTGCCGGACGGCCTGGCTGCAAACCAGCCCCCAGCCGTGATCACCTTTAAACCGCCGATGGGGGCATTGTTGCCCGGGGCTTTGGTCAGCTTGGCCGTGATGGGCTCGCCGGCCAGTGCCGACTCCTTGACGGCTTCTTGGGACAACTTCGCCAGCTTCTCCTTCTGCTCGGGGGTCGCCGGCGCGTCAATCCGGGTGTAGAAGGACGTACCGAACTCCGCGGTCAGTTCCCGGTAATGCTCGCCTGGGTCTTTGCCGGTGCGGGCGGTGATTTCCGCCGCCAACAGGTTTGGAACCAGCCCGTCTTTATCTGTGGTCCAGACAGTGCCGTCCCGACGTAAGAAGGTCGCCCCAGCGCTCTCTTCGCCGCCGAATCCCAGAGAACCGTCGATGAGTCCTTCCACGAACCATTTGAAACCCACCGGGACTTCCACCAGCCGCCGGTTCATCCGGGCTGCCACCCTATCGATCATGCTGCTGCTGACGAGGGTCTTGCCCACGGCCACTGTTGCCGGCCACCCCGGGCGGTTAGTAAATAAGTAAGCGATGGCCACGGCCAGGTAGTTGTTCGGGGGCAGCAATCCCTGGCTGTGGCTGACAATCCCATGACGATCGGCGTCGGTGTCACTGGCAAAGGCGACTGCGAAGCGCTCCTTGAGGTCGATCAGGCGGGCCATGGCGTATATCGAAGACGGGTCCATACGTATTTGCCCGTCCCAATCGACGGTCATAAACCGGAAAGTGGGATCGATGCTATGATTCACAACTTCCATATTTAGATGGTAGCGCTCGGCAATGGCGTCATAATAGGCCACGCTGGCGCCGCCCAATGGATCCACCCCCAGGTGAACCTGGCTGTCTTGAATGGCTTTTATATCTACCACTGCCGGAAGGTCGTTCACATAGGCGTCCAGGAAGCCGTGCTTATGCGTGGTGGAGGCTTTGCTGGCTCGTTCGAAGGGGGTTCTCGCCACTCCCTTCAATCCACCGGCAAGGAAATCGTTGGCCTGCCGTTCGATCCATTGGGTCACCTGGGTATCCGCCGGACCCCCATGGGGGGGGTCGTATTTGAAGCCGCCGTATTTCGGCGGATTGTGGGAAGGCGTGATCACGATACCGTCGGCCAGGCCCTGGCTACGTCCCTGGTTGTAAGTGAGAATCGCATGGGAAATTACCGGAGTCGGGGTGTAACCCCCAGTCGAATCCACCATGACATTGACTTCGTTGGCCGCCAGAACCTCCATCGCACTGGCAAAGGCCGGCTCCGAGAGCCCGTGAGTGTCAATACCGATGAACAGTGGTCCGTCGATGCCCTCCTTTTTGCGGTAGAGACAAATAGCCTGGGTGATCGCCAGAATATGGGCCTCATTGAAGGCGTGGTCCAGCGACGAGCCGCGGTGCCCGGAGGTTCCGAAGGCCACCCGCTGCGCCGGCACGGCGGGATCGGGGCGATTGACATAGTAGGCGGTGACCAGGCGGGGGATGTTTATCAACATTCCGGGGTCGGCGGGTTTTCCGGCATAAGGGGAAATATCCATCGGTTCCATCCAGTGGCAATCAGTGGTGCCATAAAATGAAAGGCATTTCCAACGGCACGGCGACGCCGGGAAAATTAGGGATGAGCCGGGGGGTGAAATCACTCGCGGGCCGCGTCGCCGGCGCTGGCGCGGTAAACACGTAAGCTCCCTCCCGGTCCGGCAGCTTGTCCCCCCGGGTCATCGGCTGCCGCCAGACGCGGTCTTCAGGTTCAGCAGCATATAATTCCACCTGCACCGCCTCGGGGTCAACCCTGCCGAAAATCACCTCCACCCGGAAATGATGTTGTCCGTCGCGGGTTTCTATCTGCAGGTCACCGAAAGAAATGGAGTGCCATCCTTCCTCAAGCTGCCGCCGCCAGTTCGCCAAGCGAATCCCGAGAGCACCTTGATTCGCCCGGCGGGCCTCAAAGGCTGCCGCCGCCGGTAGATAATACTCCGTGGTATATTGGCGAACGGCGCGATTGGCGGAAAACCGGACCATGAGCGCCGTCACGCTCGCTCTAATTTTGGCCAGCCAAGCGGTGGGGAGACCAGCGGCATTACGGGTGTAAAATGTTGGGATTACTTCTTTTTCCAGGATGTCGTATAATGCCGCGGCCTCAGCCGCATCCCAGGCGGGATCATCACCGTGCTCCCGGCCATCGCCCAAGGCCCAACCCACCTGAGGTGAATAAGCTTCCGCCCACCAGCCGTCCAGTTCTGAAAGATTAAGACCGCCGTTGGGCAACACCTTCATGCCACTGGTGCCGCAAGCCTCCCAGGGACGCCGGGGAGTGTTGATCCAGACGTCGACGCCACCCACGAGCTGCTCGGTCAACAGCATGTCGTAATCGCCTAAAAAGACCACGCGGCCTTGAACTTCGGGACGCCGGGTGAATTGCACCCATTGTCGGATCATTTCCTGCCCCGCCTGGTCAGCGGGATGGGCCTTGCCCGCAATCAGGATCTGGACCGGGCGCTGGGGGTCAGTTAAAAGGCGAATCAAGCGCTCCGGGTCATGCAGCAGCAAGGTGGGACGCTTGTAAGTGGCAAACCGCCGGGCGAAACCCAGGGTTAAGGCCTCGGGGTCCAGAATCTGCCCGGCCTGGGCGATTTGCTCCGAGGAGGCGCCGGAGGCGGCCAGTTGTTGGGGGTAACGTTGGCGGGCATATTCCACCAACGTGTGCCGGGAGGCCTGGCGCATGGCCCATAATTCCTGGTCGGACACCTGGCGGCTCACTTCTTCCACCTGGCTCATCTCGGCCAGCCACCGTTCTTGGCCGCAATGCCTGGTCCACAACTCGTCCGAAGCCTGAGAACCCCACGTTTGTACATGGATGCCGTTGGTAACGTAACCAATGGGCACCTCGTCCCGGGGCCAGCGAGGAAACAGGGGTTGGAAGATGCTCCGGCTGACTTTCCCGTGCAACTGGCTCACGCCGTTGACCGCGCCACTGCCGCGCAGGGCGAGATAGGCCATGTTGAAGGGTTCCTGGTCGTCGCCGGGATCAAGGCGTCCTAACGCCATAAAATCGTGATATGACAGGCCTAAATAATTCTCCGCATAAGGGCCCAGATACTGCCAGATCAAGTCCGGGGAGAACCGATCAAAGCCAGCTTCCACCGGTGTGTGGGTCGTAAAGATATTCCCAGCCCGCGTCACCTGGAGCGCTACCTCAAAGGTTTGGCCTGTTTCCCGCATGAAATCCAAGGCTCGTTCCAGGATGGCGAAGGCCGCGTGACCTTCATTCAGGTGGCAAACTTCCGGATTTATCCCCAGGGCGCGCAACATGCGCCAGCCGCCGATACCCAGCACGAGTTCCTGTTTAATGCGCATTTCCAGGCCACCGCCATACAATTCATTGGTTATGCCTCGCACAATGGGTGGGTTGGCTGGGTCATTCAGGTCCAGGAGATATAATTTCAGGCGGCCCACTTGCGCCTGCCAGGTGCGCACCCATACTGGGTAACCGGGCAGATGGATTTGCAGTCTGAGCCATTCGCCGCTGGCATCACGTACCGGGATGATCGGTAGTTGTGCAGGATCATTAATAGGATACAGGGGCAACTGAGACCCATCGGCGGCGATGGCCTGTCGAAAATACCCCTGCTGATACAACAACCCGACGCCTACGACCGGCACCCCGAGATCGCTGGCGGTTTTGAGCTGGTCACCGGCGACGTTGCCCAAGCCGCCCGAATAGATGGGTAAGGCCTCGCCCAACATGAACTCCATGCTGAAATAAGCCGCCGTGGTCAACGGCGCCTTAGCCTGGGTCTTTTGAAACCAGGCGGCTGCGCCGCGGGAGGTGTTCATCTCCTGGGCCAAGGTTTCCACCCGGGCCCGGAACTTGACATCCGTAGCCAATTCTTTCAGCTTGCCCGGCGCCACGGTTTGGAGAATGATCCAAGGATTGCGGGTGAGGTCCCACAATTCAGGAGCCAACGGACGCCAGATCTCGTCGGCGCCATGGTCCCATGACCACCGCAAGTCCAGCGCCAGTTCGATAAGCTCGTCCATGCCGGCAAGCCTGCGCAGTTCGTAAGCAATGATGGGTTCAGTCATTTAACCCTCCAGTTTATAATCCGTTTAGTAAAATCAATGAGTACGAGACCACCACTTCCACCCGAAATCCGCTACCGTGGTCCCAGGGTGCCGAATGGCAACGATTATTCTCCTCAGGCAGCGGCTGGCCTCTTATGATTCAATCACAAGATCCCGGGTGTGCCTGGCGATCATCAGTTCTTCGTTGGTTTTCATGACCCGAACGGTGACTCGACTGTCTATCCGGGAAATTATCGAGGAATTGCCTTCATTCAAGCCCTTGTCCAGGACAATGCCTAGAAATCGCAGAGGGGCGCAAATTCGCGCCCGGATGATAGCAGAGTTTTCACCAATGCCGCCGGTAAAGATCAAGGTGTCAAGTCCAGTCAGGGAGGCGGCCAGGGCTCCGACGAATTTCCTCGCCTGATAGCAGAAGATCTCCACCGCCAGACCCGCGTCGGCCTGGATGCCCGCTTTGGCCAAAAGGTCGTGCATGTCGCCACTGATTCCTGATAGCCCTAACAGGCCCGCTTGATGATTGATCAGGTTATTCACCTCCGCCGGGGTCATGCCTTTCTCTTGAAGTAAATAAACAATTACTCCGGGGTCCAGGTCTCCCACCCGCGTACTCATCACCAGGCCCCCAGCCGGCGTCAGTCCCATGGTAGTATCCAGGCTCCTGCCGCCCCTGATGGCCGCCATACTGGCGCCATTGCCCAGATGGGCAATAATTAGCCTGCCAGACGCGACTGACGCACCCGCCACCTTAACCAATTCCTGGGTAACATATTCGTAAGAGAGTCCATGGAAACCATAACGCCGCAAACCTTCCATGATTATGGACTTGGGTAGGGCATACCGTTGAGCTAATTCCGGCATCCGCCGGTGAAAGGCCGTATCGAAACAGACAATCCGCGGCAGGGCCGGAAAATGCCGATGAACCTCCTCCAGCCCTTTAATTTCATCGGGGAGGTGATCAGGGGCCAGGGGGATCAGCAGTTTTAAATCCTCAATCAAGGCGGAGGACACCAGTTGGGGCTTGACGTGGGCCGGCCCCCCATGCACCAACCGGTGGCCCACGCCGTGAAGCTCCTTGCCGATTTCATGGCCGTCTAGCCAAGCAGAAAGGGTTTTAATGGCAGCCCCATGATCCGGAAAGTCCAATTTCTGGGCAGTCACTTGATGGCCTGCATGATCTTTGGCCTGAAAGAATCCCTGGCTGAGCCCAATTCTGGCCAATTCCCCTTCTAAGACCAGTCTCTCGGTTTCCCCAAGCACATAAAGGGAAAATTTGATGCTGGAAGAGCCGCAGTTGATGGTTAAAATGTGGCTGTCTGGCGCCATTGCCATGCCTTTTCATTAATTTCCAAGGGGTGGGTGCTTTCGACTCAAAGCTGATGCTGGTTTTAAAGCCAAAATAACGAGATATCCTAATAAAACAAATTATTTATGTGCCAGGCCGCCCGCGCAGTGATTCTCGCAAGTGCGTTCGATCGCCCAGCACCTTTAGTAACGGTCCTTGTTTGGTCATTTCCACGATGCTTAAGGCGGCCACCGTCAGGCTGATGCGGTCGCGATAACGGCCCACATCGATGCCCAACAAGGAACACAGCATGATGCGCGTCGTGGCTTTGTGAGATACCACCAGAACATTGCCCGAGGGCAGCGTCCGTTCAATCTCCTCCAGCACCAGCGAGCTGCGGCGGGCTATGTCCACCCCCCGTTCCCCCCCGGTGGGACCAAACCAACCCGGGTCGGCCAGCCAGCTCACATATTCATCATGGAATTCTCGGTTCACTTCCTCCGGGGTCTTGCCCTCCCACTGGCCGTAGGCGATTTCTCTGAGCCCATCCTTCAATTGCGGGGTAATTCCCAAGGCTTCGCACAAAGGTTGGGCCGTGGCCACGGCCCGTTTCAGAGGACTGCAAAAGATGGCCTCCCAAGCCAGGTCTCTATAGGCCGCGGCAAAATCTCGGGCCATTTCATGCCCTGCCTGGGTCAAGTCCGGATCCAGGGTGCCGCAATAGCCGCCTGTCTGGCTGGCGGTGGTTTCCCCGTGTCGAAGAAAGTAAAGAGTAAGGCCCATGGTCATTTGTTTCCTATGCCCGGCGTTGCTGGGTCATCCCAACATCGATCAAGGTTTCTCCATCCCCTGGCGATACTCCCCGCGGCGCGCCATACTGTTGCACTTAGTCCGGTGATACAGGGCCTTTTGGGCAGCGACCACATTGATTGCCTCTCCTTTCCAGGTATCCAGAGCCGGCTGCTGGATGGCCCTCGAGTAGGAAAACGTCAGAACCCAAGGCATTTTGGAGCGCCACCGCAGATTCATGGCATTCAAGCGAGCCGAGGCCAGTTCAGGGTCTTGGCCACCGGACAGGAAGGCGACGCCGGGGACCGCCGCCGGGACTGCCCGGAGCAGGCAAGATACCGTGGCGTCCGCCACTTCTTCCACCCCAGCCTGCTTTGGACAAGCTTTGCCGGGAAGCACCATGTTGGGCTTCAAGATCATGCCTTCCAACAGCACCCGCTGTCGGTACAGTTGGCAGAACACCGTGTGCAATGCGGCCGCAGTCACGCGGGCGCACTGCTCCAGGGTGTGGTCACCGTCCATGAGCACCTCCGGCTCGACTATGGGAACCAGACCGGCTTCCTGACACAGGGCGGCATAACGCGCCAGGGCGTGGGCGTTGGCTTCGAGACATCCACGACTGGGAATGGACTCGCCGATGGTGATCACTGCCCGCCATTTGGCGAACCTGGCCCCCATCTGCCGGTATTCCGACAAGCGCTCCCGCAGGCCATCCAGGCCTTCGGTAATTTTCTCCCCCGGATGGCCGGCCATATCTTTGGCGCCGGCGTCTACCTTAATGCCCGGAACAATTCCAGCCTCAGTCAGAACCTTGATAAAAGAGGTGCCGTCATTTTTGGACTGGCGTAGGGTCTCGTCATATAAAATGGTCCCGCTGATGAATTCCCCCAACCCGGGCGTGGTTAAGATCAATTCCCGCCAGGCCCGGCGGGCCTCCTCCGTTTGCGGTATCCCCAATTTGGCAAAACGCTGGTTACAGGTGGAATTACTCTCGTCCATGGCCAAGAGGCCCTTGCCGGCTTGTATCATGGCTTGGGCTGTGGTGGCGAGCTCTTGTTCACCCATCGCTGCTATCTCCTTTAACTATGGGCGTCCCGGGTCCTAAGCCTTCTTTCCGAGACCGGCGGTCGAGGCCTATCCGAGTTTTTCTGCCCATTCCGCCTCCGCCCTAACTCTTTCTGAAGTCCAGAATCAGAAGGGCCACTTCCAGTCGGTAATGTCTGGTTGATCCACGCCGAACTCATAGGCGTGCTGCTTACACGCAATCTGCTGGTCTAGCAGGGCCTCTCGCACGCCGGACCCCGTCTCACAGAAACGGGGTATCCGGTCAATGGCGTCTATGGCCAGGCTAAAGCGGTCCGTTTGATTGCGGATAGCCAATTCCAATGGCGTATTGATGTTTCCCATCTCCTTGTAGCCGCGCACATGAATGTGTTGCTGGCCGGGCCGGCGGTAGGTTAAACGGTGGATCAGCCACGGGTAAGAGTGGAAGTTGAAGACCACCGGCTTGCTTGGAGTGAAGAGGGCCTCGAACTCACGATCCGTCATCCCATGGGGGTGTTCGGTGTGCGGCACGAGCTTGAACAGGTCCACCACGTTCACGAACCGAACCCTAATATCGGGCAGGTGCTGGCGGAGCAGGGCAGTGGCGGCCAGGGACTCCATGGTCGGCACGTCGCCGCAGCTCGCCATGACCACGTCGGGCTCGACCCCCTGGTCGTTGCTGGCCCAGTTCCAGATGCCGGCGCCCTTCGTGCAGTGCGTGATGGCCGCCTCCATGTCCAGGTACTGCAGGTGTACCTGTTTATCCGCCACGATGACGTTGACATAGTTCACGCTTCGCAGGCAGTGGTCGGCTACGGAAAGCAGGCAATTGGCGTCGGGCGGCAGGTAGATGCGCACCACGCTGGGGCTCTTGTTGGCGACCACGTCAAGAAAACCGGGATCCTGATGGGTGAAACCGTTGTGGTCCTGCCGCCAGACCAGTGCGGTGATCAGCAGGTTGAGGGACGCCACCTTGGCCCGCCAGGGCAGTTCGTTGCACTTTTCCAGCCACTTGGCATGCTGGTTGAACATCGAGTCGATCACGTGGATGAACGGCTCATAGCTATTGATGAAACCGTGTCGGCCGCTCAGGATGTAACCCTCCAACCACCCTTCCACCGTGTGTTCGCTGAGCATCTCCATGACCCGGCCATTCACGGCGAGTTCCCCTCCGTCGGCATCCTCCGGGAAATACTCTCCCAGCCAGACTTTCTTGGCGACCTCGTAGAGGGCTTGGAGCTGGTTGGATTGAGTCTCGTCCGGACCGAAGACGCGGAAGTTCTGCAGGTTAGCCCGCATGACTTCCCGAAGGAAGTTGCCCAGGGTGGGGACGTTCCCGGCCCGGGTCCCGCCGGGGTTCTTGACCTCGACGGCGAATTTGCAGAAGTCAGGCAGGTCCAGAGGCCGGCGCAGCAGGCCGCCGTTGGCCACGGGATTGGCGCTCATGCGCCGGTTCCCCTTGGGAGCCAATGCTTTCAATTCCGGGATCAGACGCCCCTGCTGGTCAAAACGTTTCTCCGGCTTGTAGCCGCGCATCCACTCTTCCAGTAATTTCAGGTGGGCCGGATTGGTGGCCACGTCCGTGATGGGGATCTGGTGCGCCCGCCAGAAACCTTCCAGGTAGTGCCCGTCCACCTGCCGAGGCGCGGTCCAGCCCTTGGGGCTTCGCAGGATGATCATGGGCCAGCGCGGTCGGAAAGCTTTTCCAGTTTGCCGCGCCTCCTCCTGGAACTTGCGGATTTCCAAAACGCAGTGTTCCAGGGTGGCGGCCATCGCCTGATGCATGCTCTCGGGATCGCTGCCCTCCACGAAATAAGGAGTGTAGCCATAGCCGACGAACAGGGCCTCCAACTCCTCGTGGCTAATGCGAGCCAGGATGGTGGGGTTGTTGATCTTGTAGCCGTTGAGATGCAGGACCGGCAGCACCGCCCCATCGGTGATGGGGTTGAGGAATTTATTGCTGTGCCAGCTCGTGGCCAAAGGGCCGGTCTCGGACTCGCCATCGCCCACCATCACCAGGGTGATCAGGTCCGGGTTGTCATAGACCGTCCCAAAGGCGTGCGAAAGACTGTAACCTAACTCGCCGCCCTCGTGGATGCTGCCAGGCGTTTCCGGGGTGGCGTGGCTGCCAATGCCCCCGGGGAAGGAGAACTGCTTGAAGAAACGCTGCATCCCTGCCAGGTCTTCAGTCTTGTCCGGGTAGATCTCGGAGTAGGTCCCTTCGAGGTACGCCTGGGACAGGACCGCCGGCGCTCCATGACCGGGGCCGGAGATATAGATGGCGTTCAGGTCGTACTTGTTGATCAGCCGGTTGAAGTGTAGGTAGGTGAAGCTCTGGCCGGCGTCTGAGCCCCAGTGGCCCAATAGCCGCGGCTTTATATGCTCCAGTTTGAGCGGCTTCCGGAGCAAGGGGTTGTCCCTGAGGTACAACATCCCCAGGCACAGGTAGAGGCTGGCCTGCCAGTAGGCGTCGATCTTGCGCAACTCGTCTGTGCTTAGCGGTGCCCCTTTTACCGTGGCGCGAGCCGGTCCATAAGCACTGATGCTCTCGTCTCCGTGAACTGCTTTCGGTTGCTTGGCGGGAGTCGTCATAACTGCCTCCTCATTTTCATGACTTTGTCTTCGGGCCAGGGGTATCCTCGGTTTGCCAGCCTCCGCCCAGGGCCCGGTAGAGGGCGATGACGGCCAGGAGCTCGTTGGCCCGATCCTGGGTTAATTTCAGTTCGGACTCGAAAAGCTGCCGGTCTGAATCCAGAACTTCCAGATGCGGAGCCATGTTGCAACGTAGCATAAGAAATCTCTTAGAAAACAAAGTTGATAGTCCAGCAGCCACTCAGGAAGTGAGTATGGCATTCAGAGCCCCTCCCCCCACTATGAAGTAGAAGAAAAATGAGACCAGGCTATGAATGAGCACTGTATGCCGCATCACCGGGTTTTCCACATTGACATCGCTCATTGAGTAGGTCAGGGCCACGGTGAAAGAAACATAAAGGAAGTCTAGATAGGTGGGGGTCTCGGTGCCCGGAAAACGAAAACCACTACGCCTGCCTTCTTTAAAAGGGTGCCCATGGATATCCTTGGCTTCGTAAAACAATCGGGCGTAATGCACTGCAAAGGAGGTGTGCAACAAGACCCAGGCCAACAAGACGGCGACCACGCTTAGCTGAACCATGAGACGAGAATGTCCCAGCGGATTTTTGCCAACCGCAGTAAGGAGCTGGCCCACTATCCCGGTGCCAAAAATCGATAAAAAGGTAGTTAACATCATCAAGCCCTTCCGGTCCAGCTTAACATTGGAGAGGCGCTCCTGCGTCATGGGCCCGTCGGCACTGACAAGAACAATGGTCTGGAGGATCAAAAAACTGATAGTCGCCAGAATCCAGCCCAACAGAAGTGAGAGTTGCCACGTCCAATCCTCAAGCCGATTGATCAGAATCCCCAACCCGACTCCCAAAGAGCCGCAGATAAACGCCCGCTTTCGATCATTCAGGCTCCACGCAAATTTAAACAAATATTCCCTTATCGTGCCCATGCTATGTCCTCTGGCGGTGCCGTGGTTATTATCCACTCAAAGACGATCGCCCATTTTTCTTTCTCCTGCGAGTTATAGCTTTCCCTGTAGATTTATTTTTTTACATAGGCATCCTGATTTTGCCAGCCGCCGCCCAGGGCCCGGTAGAGGGCGATGACGGCCAGGAGCTCGTTGGCCCGATCCTGGGTTAACTTGAGTTCGGAGTCAAATAGCTCCCGGTCAGAATCCAGAACTTCCAGGTAGGGGGCCACCCCTCCATAAAAACGGTTGTTCGCCAGGTCTTTTTGCTCCCTCAACGCGCCAACCTGTTGTTCTGATTCGAGGACCACTCCCTTAAACTTCCTCACAGCCACGAGGGAGTCGGAGACCTCTTGGAAGGCTTGCTGAATGGACTTTTTATAAGCGAGCAGGGCCTCCTGCTGCTGGGCCTCGCTGGCTCGAACATTAGCACGAAGCCGTCCGGCAGTAAAAATGGGCTGGACTAAGCTGGGGAAAGCAATATCCCAAAAACTGGCATGCCCGGTGAACAGGCTTTTCAAAGCTGCAGACTCCCAGCCGGAGACCCCGGTAATCCGGATATTGGGGAAAAGTTGGGCCTTGGCCTCGCCGATGCGGGCGTTGGCGGCCACCAGGGATTGCTCGGCAAAGCGGATGTCAGGGCGCCGCTCCAGGAGCGCGGAGGTTAAGCCGGGTGGGATGGTAACGGTTAACTTCTGTTCCAGAAGGGACTTGCCCCGGCTGATGGGCCCCGGATTTCGCCCCAACAGGATACTGATCTGGTTTTCTTTCTGTTCGATGGCCCGCTGCAGGTCGGGAACCACGGCCCGGGCCCCATGCACCAGGTTTGCGGTCATGACCACTGGGGTTCGGCTATCATAACCAATGTCATATCGGTCTTTCACCAATTTGAGGGAATCTTCCCGGTTTTTCACGGTGCGGTTGCTGATTTCGAGTTGCTGATCCAGGGCTCGGAGCTCGATGTAAGCCCGGGCCACATCGCTCACCAAAGTCTGGATGACGAATTTCCGGTTCTCCTCCGAGGCGAAAAATTCGGCCCGGGCGGCTTCGGTGGCCCGGCGGATGCGGCCGAAAAAGTCAATTTCCCAGGAGAGGTCGCCGGCAATGAAGCCCGCAGTCCGCTCAAATCGCGGCACGAATGGGAGAACTCCCCGCTCCGAGGTGCGGATGCTCTCCATCCCGCCGTCGGCTCCCAATGAGGGGAAGAGATAGGCCCGTTGGATGGTCACCTGCTCCCGGGCCTGCAGAACCCGTTGAGCCGCGATCTGCACGTCATAATTTTCCTTCAGAGCGATTTCGATCAACTTCTGCAGTTCTGGGTCTTTGAACACCTCGAACCACTGCAAGTCTCCGAAGGAAGCTTCGACCGGCTGCGTGGAAATACCCGGTCCCTGGCCCCGGAAACTGTCAGGCACCGGATAGGCGGGCCGGCGGTAGTCCGGCCCGACGGCACAGCCGCACAGCAGCCCGAGGGTCAGAAGGATGGTCAGGGAGGTCTTCATAACTTTCCTCCTAAATTCTCAAGTCGTTGCGGCTTCCAAGGATTTACGGAAGCGAACCAGAGCCAGCCCGAACAGGATGGAGCCGATGACTGCCAGGGCAAGGAATTGCGGCCAGACGATCTCCAGGCCCGCGCCGCGATAGAGGATGCCTTGGGCGAGCATGATGAAATGGGTGTTGGGTGCGGCCAGCATCAAGTATTGCACTATCACGGGCATGCTCTCCCGGGGCGTCAGTCCGCCCGAGAGCGTCATCAGCGGCACCAACACGAGGATCATCAACATGCCGAATTGGGGCATCGTCCGGGAGATGGTGGCCATGAGAATTGCCATGGAGGTAGTGGCGAACAGGAACAGCAACGTGCCGGCCAGAAAGAGCAGCATAGAGCCGGCAATGGGTATGGACAAGAGCCCCTGGATAACTACGTTTAGGGAAAAAGCTGAGGCGATAATTACCACCAGCGCCATGCTCCAAACTTTGCTGACCATGATCTCAAAAGGGGTAACCGGCATCACCAGCAGGTGCTCAATAGTGCCGTGCTCCCGTTCCCGGATCAGGGCGGCGCCAGTGAGCACGATGGAGAGTATGGTGATCATATCGATTAAGGAAATGACCCCTCCGAACCAGGGCCTGTAAAGGTTGGGATTGTATTTGACCCGCAGATCGAGATTGACCGGCGGCGCGGCTGCCATCCTGTGCATCTGGAGAAAAGTGCTGACCTCGCCATTGACGATGTCTTGCACATACCAGTTGCCGGTAAAGGCCTGGCTCATCCGGGTGGCATCGATATTGAGCTGAATTCGGGGCCGGTGCCCGGCCAGCACGTCGCGCTCGAAATCCGGGGGGATGTCGAGAGCAAAGGTGTAACGCCCGGAGTCCATGCCGGTGTCCATTTCGGACCAGGAGATCAGTGCCGGAGGGGTAAATAACGGTGGATAGAAGGCGGTCGCAATGCGGCTGGATAAGACCGACTGATCCTCGTCCACGATGGCGATGGGCGCATTGTGGAGTGTTTCCGGCAAGGCCCGGGTGGCTACAAAGATCGACAAAGTAAAGGCATAAACAATCAGTACAACCATCACCGGGTCGCGGCGCAGGCTGCGCAGTTCCTTGACGCCCAGGTTAAAGATGTTGGCGAGGCGCATACTAACGCTCCTGCTTTTTAAGGAGAATGGTGGACAGGGCGATGAGCACCGGGATGGCGATAACCAGGGGGATAAACGAATCGTACAGCCCAGGCAGAGAGAGTGCCTTGGAAAAGGTGCCCCTTGCAATAGTCAGGAAATACGTGCTGGGATAGATCGTGCCGATCAGAGCTCCCATCCCCTCCAGGGACGACACCGGATCCATCAGCCCCGAGTAATTCACTGCCGGTATGATGGTTAATATGGCAGTGGCAAACAGGGCCGCAACCTGACTGCGCACAAAGGTGGAGATCAACAGGCCTAAGGAGGTGGCGGCGATTACATACAGGAAGGCCCCGGCCGTCAGGGTGAGAAAGCTTCCTTTCAGGGGGACGCGGAAGACGGTGACCGCGAGTAGCACCAGCATAAAAAAACTGATCATGGCCAGCACCACATAAGGAATCTGCTTGCCGAGGAGAAACTCCAGGCGAGTGACCGGTGTCACGTACAGATTGACGATGGAGCCCATCTCTTTCTCGCGCACCACGGAAAGGGCGCTCAATATGGCAGGAATCAGCAACAGCAGCAGCCCGATTGCCGCGGGGACTATGGAAACTACGCTTTCGACATCAGGGTTATAGCGAAAACGTGTTTCGATAGCGAACGGCCCCGGCGCAATCCCGGAGGTCTGTTTCTCGGCGGCGCGGCTGTCCAGCCAGAGTAAGTGCATCCCCTCTACATCGCCGCGAATGGTCTCGCCTCTAAGTGGCATGGCGCCATCGACCCAGGCCCCCACCGACACCGGAACGCCCCGGGAGACATCTCGGCCGAATTGGGGCGGGATCTCGATGGCGAGGGCGAGTTCGCCGGACCGCATGCGCCGCTCCATCTCATCGTAGTCGGTGATCGGACGGTGTTCGACGAAATAGCGGCGGGTTCCCGCGATATTAAGCCTATAGTCTTGGCTGACAGTCGTTTGGTCCCGGTCCAATACCGCAAAGGAGAGATGTTCTATATCTAAGCTGATGCCATAACCTATGGCGAACAGCAGGATCACGCTACCCAGCAGGGCCAGGCTCAGTCGGATCGGATCCCGGCGCAGTTCTAAACTTTCGCGCCGGGTGTAGCTGTACAGGCGGCCCAGATTCAGCCACTGGCGCTTGCCGGCAGTGACCAGGTGCTCCAGGGGCGGAGTCACCGCGGCGGCCGGAGCAGGCGGGGGAGGGGCGCGCAAGGTCTTTTCCCGAGCCTTTTGATCTTCTTCTAGGTAGGAGATGAAGGCCTCTTCCAGTGTGGCTGAGCCCCGGTTTTTTATCACATTCGCCGGGGTATCACTCACCAGCACGCGTCCGGCGTTCATCAGCGAGATGCGGTCGCAGCGCATCGCCTCGTTCATGAAATGGGTGGTGATGAAGATGGTGACTTGGTCATTCCGGGACAGGTCGATGATGCTCTGCCAGAAGGCATCCCGGGCCACCGGGTCGACGCCTGAGGTGGGCTCATCCAGGACCAGCAAATCCGGCCCGTGGATCATGGCCACGGCCAGCTGCAGCCGCTGGCGGACGCCGAGGGGCAGCGAATCAGGCAGAGCATCCATGATCTCCGTCAGGCCGAAGCGTTGGGCCATCTCGTCCACCCGGGATGGAATCTTGTCGCTGGGCAAACGGAAAAGCTTCGCATGCAGCTCCAGGTTTTGTTGAACCGTGAGCTCCGTATAAAGTGAAAAGGCCTGCGACATGTAGCCCACGCGGCGGCGGGTATCGAGATCATTGGGATCCAACTGGCGGCCGAAAAGCAAGGCCTGCCCCTCAGTGGGGGGCAACAGGCCGGTAAGCATTCTCATGGTGGTGGACTTGCCACAGCCATTGGCGCCCAGGAACCCGAAGATTTCACCCCGGCCGATCTTGAAGTTGACATGATCCACGGCAACGAAATCGCCGAAATGCTTGGTGAGGTCCCGGGCCTCGATGGCGATCTCCGCAGCCGCGCCTTCTTTCCGGGGAGGAATCTGCACCGCTTGGTGGCCGGCGCGTTTTTCCGGCGGCAACAGGGCAATAAAGGCCTCTTCCAGGGTGGCGACCCCGGCCTGGTGGAGCAGTTCCTGGGGAGAGCCGGTAGCCAGCACCTTGCCGGCGTACATGGCCACCAGCCAATCGTAGCGCATGGCTTCTTCCATATAGGCCGTGGCGACCATAACGCTCATGCCGGGTCGGGCAGCGCGAATGCGGTCGATGAGTTCCCAGAACTGGCGCCGCGACAAAGGATCGACCCCAGTGGTGGGTTCGTCGAGGATCAAGAGGTCCGGGTCGTGGATCAGGGAGCAGCACAGCCCGAGCTTCTGCTTCATGCCGCCCGAGAGCTTGCCCGCGGGCCGATCCGGAAAAGGCGCCAGAGCGGTGGCTTGGAGCAGCTGGCCGATGCGCCGCTCCCGTTCTTGGAGATCATAACCGAAGAGGCGCGCAAAAAAATCGGAGTTCTCGAACACCGAAAGGGTCGGATAGAGGTTCTTGCCCAAACCCTGGGGCATGTAGGCTATACGGGGGCAGACCGAGAGACGATGCTGCGCCTCGGCCATATCGCCCCCCAGCACCTCGACTCGCCCACCTTGAATGACATGGGCCCCTGAAATCAGCGAAAACGTGCTAGACTTGCCGACCCCATCCGGTCCGATCAGGCCGACCATTTTCCCGGCCGGTACGTCCAGGTTGACCCCATCCAGGGCTAGCGTCTTGCCGTAGTGCAAGCTGACATCCACCAATCGGACCACGGGCGCGGGCTGGGCGCCACCGGCCCCCATATCCGGCCTGATGGTCTCGGCTGAAGGCTCACTCATTGCGGCAGCCTCACCTGCAGGCGGTCCGGCCACTGGGCCTGCGGGTCCAGCCGCACATAAGCCATCCCGGGCAGGCCAGTCTTGACTTCCTTGATGTATTTGCGAAGCAGCTCAGGGGGAATGTGCGCCTTGAGGCGGAACGCCAGCTTTTCCCGCTCGCTGGCAGTTTCCACCGTCTTGGGGGTGAACTGGGCCACATCAGCTACAAAGGTCACCTTTGCCGGAATCACTAATTGCGGGAAGGCATCCAGCACCAGACGCACTTCAGAGCCCAGCGGGATGCGACCGACATCTGCGGTGGGCAGGAAAAAGGTCATATAGACATCAGTTAGGTCGATCATATTCAGCACTCGGCCGCCGGCCGCAACGACCTCCAACGGTTGGGCCACCCGGTACTGAATACGGCCGTCACGGGGCGCCTTCAGATCGCTGTCGTCGATGTCGGCCTGGATGCGCTGGACCGTGGCTTTTGCGGCCTCATAGGACGACTGGGCCTCGAGCACCTCCGAGCGGGCCGTGGCAATGGCCGCTTCGGCCGCCGCCACCTCCGCCTTGGCCGCACTGATGGCGGCTTCGTAAGCTTGTACCCGCGCCTTGTCGTCATCCGCTTCCTGCTGTGACACCGCGGCTTTCCCGGCCAGCACCGCGGTACGCTCCGCCCGCTTCCTCGCCGCCCAGAGTTCGGCCTCGCGTTTTACCACGTCGGCCTGGGCCGCCGCTTTTTTACTTTCGTTCTCGGCCAGCTTGCTGCGTTTGGACGTGATCGTGCTTTGCGCTTCCTGAACTTTTGCTTTGGCCTCACGCAGTTGCGCCTGGAGCACATCGGTATCCATCTTGGCCACCACCTGCCCGGTGGTGACGTAGTCCCCTTCATCGACGAATTCTTTTGCTATCCGGCCCGCATACTTGGCCGCGATATTGATCTCGGTGGCCTCGATGCGTCCATTGGCGCTGGCGATGCCCCTTCCTCTTCTGCCCTCAATGTATTTCCAGGCCAGCAGAACGACAATCGCCATGATCGCAATGATCCCGCCAACCCATGCGGTCCGTATCCACCGTGCCCTGCTCTCGTCTGTCATCCGATTATCCTCGCTCGTTGTTGTTTTCCCGCTTCTCTGAAGGCGCGCTGGAGGTCTTGTTTATTCCTGCTTAATGCTGACACCGGCTACCTTTGGGGTCTTTCTTTTTCAATCCACTCGCGGATATAAGCTGGGCAATTCTCGAGTTGGGCGCCATTCCCTTCGCAATGAGTCAGAAATCTTACTGCGTCCAGATCCACGAGCTTGACATCTTTCAAATCCAGAATGATGTGGTTGTCTTGTCCTTCGGCTTTGAAGAGTCTTTGCAACTCATCCACCTCTTCCGCGTTGATTCGACCAATCAGGGTAAAGGCCACGGCCTCCCCTTGCGTAGATATCTGAACTTTCAACGTCACCGCTTCTCTCCTGGAGTCACTAGTCTACTTGTTGGCAGTGCAATCCGAATGCCAACCGTAAGTTATTGAAATTGCTTGTTGACACGCATTAGAAAGTTGTGATTCTTCGAGAATTAACGATATTTCGCAAAAAATGACCTGGGTACTGGCAGGACCCATTGACAACATCCTCGGCGGCTACTATCCATAAATTATCAAGAAGCGATTTCTGATCACCTTTCTTATCAACTCACCTCCATCTCACCTCTGCTCAATGAAAGGTGCTGAAGAGTCGTCGCCCGCTGCTAGTGGATAGGAGAGGATCTTTGACACCGCGTTTGGCCTCTCAAGGACATAAATCCATGGATGTCAGAGAGCAAGAACATCTGATTCAGGAGCTTCAGCGCCATCAAGCGTACCTTGCGGAGGCCCAGAGACTCAGCCACACTGGCAGCTTCGGCTGGAGGGTTGCTACCGGCGAGATCATCTGGTCAGAGGAAACCTTCCGGATCTTTGAATACGACCGGACGATCAAGCCTACAATAGATCTGGCACTCCAACGCGTTCATCCGGAAGACACGGCCCTCGTGAAGCAGACACTGGAGCGAGCCTCACAGGATGGGAAGGATTTTGATCTCGAACATCGATTGTTGATGCCAGATGGTTCGGTCAAAAATGTCCATGTTGTGGCTCGTGCCGTAACCGATGAATCAGGCAGTATCGAATTTATTGGGGCGGTGATGGACATCACCGCAGTAAACCAAGCGGAAGAGCGGATCCGGCAAAGCGAAAGGGATCTTCGCACCACTATCGACACCATTCCAGCCTATGTTTTTAGCGCCCTCCCTGATGGCTCCTTCGATTTTATCAGTCAAAGTTTGCTTGATTTATCGGGGTTCTCACCAGAGGAGGTCTTTGGTTGGGACTGGACGATCGCAGTCCATCCCGAAGACCGCGACCGGGCGGTGGAGAAATGGCGTGAATCCCTGGCGACGGGGGAACCGAGAGAGAACGAACACCGCATTCGGCTGGCAAATGGAGAATATCGCTGGTTTTTGGCCCGCAACTCAGCCTTGCGAGACGAAAAGGGACACATCGTCAGGTGGTATGGGGTCCTTGTGGATATCGAGAATCAGAAGCGGACCGAGGCTCGTCTCCTCCAGGCGTTGGACAAAATCCAGAAATTGCAGGAGCAAGTTTCGAAGGAAAACATTGTCTTACGCGAAGAAATTGACAGAACCTCGATGTTCGAGGAGATCGTGGGGGCATCACCGGCTCTGAAAGCTGTGCTTGCTCGTGTCGCCAAGGTCGCGCCGACGGATTCCACCATACTCATCACTGGTGAAACCGGCACGGGCAAGGAACTCGTCGCTCGATCCATCCACAAGCGGTCGCCGCGCTCCTCACGAGCCTTTGTGAGTGTGAATTGTGCGGCAATTCCCACACCGTTGATGGCCTCCGAATTATTCGGTCATGAAAAGGGAGCTTTCACGGGAGCCCACCAGCGGCGCCTCGGCCGCTTCGAGCTGGCGGAAGGAGGCACGATCTTCTTGGATGAAATCGGAGAGCTTCCGACTGAGACCCAGATTGCCCTGTTACGGGTGCTGCAGGATCAAGAATTCGAGCGTTTGGGTGGAAATAAGCCGATCCGGGCTAACGTGCGGGTGATTACCGCCACTAATCGTGACTTGCAGGCCGCCATTGAAGTCGGCAGTTTTCGCAGCGATCTATTCTATCGGCTCAACGTATTTCCCATTGAAATACCTCCTCTGCGCGAACGCAAAGAGGACATCCCCATGCTGGTCGAGTACTTTATCGATCGATATGCCAGTAAAGTGGGGAAGAAAATACGGAGCGTCAGCAGGAAGAGCCTGGATCTGCTGCAGTCCTACCCCTGGCCGGGCAATATTCGAGAGCTGCAGAATGTGGTTGAACGGTCGATCATCGTCTGTGACACGGAACAATTTTCGGTCGATGAGCATTGGTTGGTTCGGGAGTCTTGCCAGACTCATCCGGCAAGCCAGCCGCTCTCCAACAAGCTTATGACTCAAGAAAAAAAGATGATTGAGGCTGCTTTGGCTGAAAGCGGAGGCCGCGTGTCTGGACGGTTGGGTGCGGCCGCCAAGCTGAGTATTCCAGCCTCGACTCTTGAATCGAAGATCAAATCCCTCAAGATCAACAAACATCTCTTCAAATCCGCATAGAAGGTGCAATACCCTCTCCCTGAAGATCCGGTCATTTTTCACGAATTATCGCTAATTCTCGAAGACTCACGATTTTATAATTTGTGACATCATGTATTTTCAATGACTTACGATTGGCATTCTAATTGCGTTATACCAAGATGGAAGTGGTTTGAGGTGAGAATTGCTTATTGTGAACTTTACCAAAATCTCAAGGGAGGAAGCCGTCATGGCTCAAAAAGAAGCCTATCAGGAAAAGATCGAAGCGCAATTACGGGAATGGACCGCCAAGATTAACGAATTGAAGGCCAAGGCGGACGGCGCCAAGGCCGATGCCAAGATTGATATGTACAAACGGATAGATGCACTGCGAGTCAAACAAGAGGCTGCTCAGGCCAAATTCCAGGCACTCAAGCAAGTAGGCACGGAAAAATGGGAGCAACTTCGCACTGGCTTAGACCAGGCTATGGAGGATCTGAAAACCGCCTGGGAAGGCTCGGCATCGCAGAGAGAGGCATACCTGAAAAAAGGTGAGGCCCAGATTAAAGAATGGGCAACGAAACTCAATAAAATGACAGCCGAAGCCCAGCAAGCGTCGGTTGACGTCAAGGCCAAGATGTTAAAAGAGATCGCGGAGATTAAGGACCGAATGGATGAACTCCAGCAGAAACTGAGCGAACTCAAGTCCGCCGGGGCCGAAAAATGGGAAAGTCTGAAAGCAAGCGCCGAAAAGGGTATGGGAGATTTGAAAAAGAGATGGGATAGTTTTAAGATGAAATACCTTTAGGGAGCGGCCCTCTCGAGGACCAATGGCAAGTCAACATTTGGCAATTACATCCGCCTAAAGGAGCTGGCTTGAAAGGTGGCCGCCAGATCAACCTTTTTTATTTCGTGAGGTTTATTTGTCATGAACGCTAAAAAAAAGACCCCGCTAGAATCAGTCAACAAGCCTGATATCGGCCAAGCGGCTTCTAATCCAGTTCCGTCTTTCCCTAAGAAAGAACTGAACAAATGGCTTAAGGTGCACAAGACTTGGGGCCACGACGACTGGCTGAAGCTCCTTGATGACCTCAAGGCCAAAGGTTTTGGTAACCTGATCAGCGATCAGGCCGGTCAAGATTCGGTTGGGTTGTATCTGGAGACCAACCGCGACAAGTGAGGCAGGCCCCTATCCGTAAAACATGGTCCATGGGAGCAGCTTGAGTGGGAAGGGTACTTCCTTTTTCTGAAGTTTGTCTTTTTGGTCGGCTTCTATGTGGCGGATTTGCCCTTAAGGGACGAGCTTGCTTCCTGAGAATACCATAAATCGACGGATCCAGGTTTTTCTCAAGGCGATAGAATTCTTCGCCTGGCCCATCATCGTGGTCTCCTTGGCGCTGGCCGGGGTGGCGGTCTATTATACTCTTCATAACCTGACCATCAGCACCAGCCGGGATGACCTGGTTTCCGGCGATAAACACCTTCTTAACCTCACCCACCGGATGGATCAGGCTTTCGGAGGCCGGGACGGCCTGGTGGTGGTGGTGGAAAACCGCCAACCCGAGGTGGCCATTAAATTCGCCGACGCCCTGGCAGCCGAGTTGCGCGGCTATCCCCAATAGTTTACCGACCTCTTTTATCGCGTCAACCCGGAGAGCTTCAGGCGCTGGGCCCTGCTCTACCTGGATACTAATGACCTGATCAAGCTTAAAGACAACCTGGCGGGTCAGAAAAACCTGCTGACCGGACTGGCTGCCGACCCGGGCCTGATGACTTTCTACAACTTGGTCAACGAACAGATGACCCGTGCCATGATCGGCAATCTGTTCACCGGGTTTCTGACGGAAGCGAAAGGGCCGGAGCAGCCCAACCTGGACCTCTTGAACGCCAGCCTCAAAGAATTGCGCCTTAGCCTGAAAGGGAACCACGCTTATGTCTCCCCCCTGAATGTCCTTTATCCCAAGGATCTGAACGACGTTAGCCAGGAGGGCTACTTTCTTACGAAGAATAACAAGTTCCTGATGTTCATGGTTACCGAGGAGCCCGGCGACTACCACACCATCCACAACGAGGTGGAACTCCTGCGGAAGGCGCTGGCCCGGGTTAAAGGCCGATTCCCCGGGATCCAGGCGGGGGTGACCGGCCCGGACGCCTTGCAATCGGATGAAATGAGCGGCGCCATGAATTCCATGACCCTGGCCACCTGGTTATCCCTGCTGGGTCAGATGCTCCTGATCATCGTCTTTCTGCGGAGTCTGAAGCGGACCTTAATGATAGGGATAGGGCTGATTATCGGCCTGTGCTGGACTTTCGGGTTGGTTACCCTGGTGGTGGGGCATCTGAATATCCTGTCGCTGGTCTTTGCACCCTTACTGCTGGGGCTCACCGTCGATTACCCCATCCATGGGTTCTGCCGTTTTGAAGAAGAGTTGGCAGGCCAAAGGTGCAGCATCGAAGCCCTGGAGCGCACCTATCGCAGGTCGATCCCGGGCAACTTTAATGCGGGCCGGGCGGCGATACTTTCCTTTTTGCCCCTGGCCTTTGTGGGATTCAAGGGCCTGGCCGAATTGGGGCTGATCATGGTCATGGGCGTGGTGGCGATGCTGATTGCCACACTGTTGCTGATACCAGCCCTGGTCATGGTCACGGAAGGATGCGCGCCGGCTGGAATTTCCGAGGAGGGTCCGGCAGTCCCCAGCCCTTTTCTGGAGTTGCATTGGACCCGTTACCGGTTGATCATGGCGCTGGCAGTCCTGATCACGGTTCTGGGCGGGGTCTGTCTGCTACGGGTTCACTTTGATTTGAATCCCCTGCATCTGCAAAATCCCCAGACCGAATCGGTGGTTTGGGAAAACCGGCTCATTGAGGGTTCCAACGCCTCCGCTTACGGCGCCCTGATTACCCCGACTCTGAAGGAGTTGGAGGCGAAGAGTGAGGCGTTTGCAAAACTGTCCATGGTTTCGCATGTGGAATCGACGCTCTCCTTTCTGCCAGCGAAGGTGGGGGAAAAGCGCCGGATTTTGACCGGGATGGAGCCGGTCTTGAACTCGGTAAATTTTGCCGCCGCCAGGGCCAGGCCTGCCAATCCCGGAGAATTGGGTGCCATTTTAGGGCGGATTAATTTTAAGATGGCGGCAGCCGCCAAAAATTTGGAGCAGGAAGAGGCGGCCACAGAACAGCAGGTAGCAGAAACCCATGAGCTGATCGATAAAATCGTCCCCCTGCTTAATACGGACCTGAATCCCCAAGCCGCGGCGCTCCTGGCCGGCTTCAATCGCCAATTTGGCGCGGACTTAAAGGATAAATGGGACCTGCTGCGAGGTTATGCGAAATCAGCCCTGGAGTCAGCCCCGCCCACCCAGGCGAATTTGCCCGTCTCCGTGCGGGAGCGGTTCATCAGCCCGCAAGGAGCCTACCTGCTCCAGGTGTTTCCTTCCCAGGATATCTGGAATTATGGACCCCTGAACGTGTTCGTGAAGAGTCTTTGGGGCCTCGACCCCAACGTGGCGGGAGATCCGGTACTCCTCTATGTCTTTACCAGGGACTTTCGCAATTCCGTCCTCTTCGCCACCGGGATTGCCGTGCTGGCCGTTGCCGCCGTGCTGGTGATATTTTTCCGGAGCCTGATATTGGCGCTGCTGGCCTTTATTCCCCTGGTGGTGGGGACCGGCTTGACCTTGATCCTGATGTGGGCTCTGAACCTCTCCTTCAATCAGGCCAACGTGCTGTTCCTGCCATTGATTTTGGGAGAGGGGGTCGAATTTGGGATAATCATCCTGACCCGCTGGCAGTTGGAGGAATTGGCCCGGGCCATTGCTCTGCCAGCCAGCACCGCCAAGGGGGTGGCCCTGGCGGCCTTGACCACCACCGTGGGGTTCGGGAGCTTGATGGTGTCCGGACACCGGGGCATCTTCAGCCTGGGGCTGTTGGCAACGGTAGGTAGCCTCAGCGTCTTAGTGGCTTCTCTGATCATTTTGCCGGCCTTTCTCTGTCTGTGGGAGAAGGATTATGAACCGGGGCAGCCCGCCGTTGCTCATTATCTGGGTTTAGGGCAATGGCTGCACCATTACTTAAGGAAAAAACCCGATGAAAAAGCAACTCTCGATCATTAGCTTGACTCTGGTGGCAATCTGGATATTGGTCCTCCCGGCTGGGGCTGAGAGCCCTACCGCCTATGTGCGGGGGATCATGGACAGGACTATGGCGGTCCAGAATGATGCTTCCCTGGACGCCAAGGCCCGGAGTCAGGCCATCCATCAGATCATTGCCCAAAGTTTCGATTTTCCGCTGATGGCTAAGGATACTCTGGGGGCCACCTACGGACAGATCAGCGCCGGGCAACGGCAGCAATTCACCCATACCTTCGATTACCTCTTCCAGGATTCTTACTCCCGCATGGTTCTCAACTTCCTCAAGCGGGAGAACATCCAATACGGACAGGAACGCCAGGAAGGCGGCGGCCAGGCCAGGGTGGATACTACCATAGTGCGGACCAATGACACCATCCCGGTGACCTATCTCATGTACTCCGCCTCCGGGGGCTGGCTGCTTTATGACGTGGTGGTTGACGGGGTAAGCATTCTGGAAAACTACCGCAATGAATTCGGGCGGGTAATCCGCAGCAATTCCTTCGGATTTCTCCTGAAGCGCATGGAAGAACAGCGCCAGGCCACCGAGTAAACCCCACCCCCTTCCCACCCCCCCCCGGGAGTGTTCCTACGTCACAGGTGCCCAGCCGACCGGGGAGAATTTTTCATCAAATAATTTTTGGGCCGGCCCCATACCAGGGTGGGGGTCTGCTATTTCCCCCCCGATAGATTTTTAGAATTTTTTCCGTGGGGCCCATTCAAGCACAGGGGGGTAGGAGTCCCGGCCAGAGGGTTTGCCTCTGGAGCCGGAAAATCCTATGGGGTGACAGGGTGGGGCCGGCCCCGAGCTGCGGCTACGGTCTGGATAGGGGCAGGCGAAGGCGGTTGTCGCCGTGAAGGATGATGATTCGGTTCATGGCTTTCAAGCAAAATGTTGCCGGAAGGGTTTTTGGGTATGATTTTTTGGGAGAGCAATAAACTGCCAGGTGGCACTAAACTGCTCCGGTGAATTTGGAAGAAAATTTTGACGGGGGGTATTCGATACCAGGGGGGTTACCTGCCAGTCCGCGGGTTCGCCTCCAGCCGCCGGTTTTTCATGGGGTAGGTAGGCGCCGGTGAGGTGGAGGGAGACGGTGGATCTCCTGGAGGTGGGGTCCCCTGGGGGGCTGGGTCCGGGCCCTGCCGGGTCAACCTGGACCGGAGCCCGGAGAGGTTGATTGTAGGCCGTTTTCACAAGATCAGGTTTACATAATCAATCTTATTATACCTTTGGGATTTTCGGTAAGATGGCGTGATCATGGAGGATACTGCAGATCAGGGAAATTATCAGACTGCCCTGGTAAGGCCCAACCCCACATATGGTAGTCTACTGCTGACAACCCGGAGAGTCACATAGTCACTTAGTTATCTGGATATGCTGCGGCTCCAGCGACCCGCTGCTGGCCGGTGGCTTCGTCTCGATGCCCAGGCGCTTGGCCTCCTCCTGACTGTAGACATTGAGGGTAACACCCTGGAAATTCTCGACTTGTTCCTGCTTCATGCCCATGCAAGAGGCCAGATCTGCCCAGGCGGCACGCCTCACTTGCTCTGATCGGGCGTTCTGCGCCAAGTCGAGCAGCCCCATGCAGATCCGCAGCTCTCCGGCACCGGCCATCCTGAAAAGATTTCGCCTGTCCTGTGCCCGCGCCTCATACTTTTGAGTGATTCTGCTGGCGATAGAATACCGGGTTCTCTGATGGTAGTGGCCGTAACCAGCTTGAATCATTGACTCATCGATGGAGAGGTGCTCAATGTAGCGGCACTCAATGAATTTCAATTCCCGATCGGTCAATTCGCTTTTATCGTTGGCTGCGGAGCTTACTGCTATATCAATATCCTGCTGTACAACATCCAAATGGGTATTATTGCTCATATTAATAGATACAGGGGTTTGGGGAGCAGTTCTCTTCCGGTAGGGTCTTTTAGTGGGTTGCTGGGGTTCGGGCTCCAGGCCGACATCGAAATCAAAAATATCCATGATCTGGATCTCCTGTCATGCCCGGGAGGGCCCTGGCCGCCTTGGCGAGCTTCCGGGCTTCCTGGTTTGCCCTCTGCTTCTTCTGCTGCGCCACCGCCTGGAGGGCAGCCCGATCTATGCCGTTCTGAGCGTCCTGGTAGGCCAGGGCGGCCAGCAGCAGGCCCACCGCCTGTCCATCATCGGCTTTAAACTCCAACGAGGCTTCCGGCCAGCTACGCCGCGCCAGGATCAGGGGCGTGTCGGCAGTTGGATCATCTTCGAGCCGCTTCTTCCAGGCAAACAGGCCGTGGAGAGCTTGCCAGGTCTGTGGCCGGATCAGCACCACCGGCAGCCCCAGCACCATCAGCCATCCTTGCCAGATCCCGGAATTGATTAAAAGGTTGGCGCCCGCGGAATATTGGTTATCCACGCCCGAGGCGCCTGTGGGTAGGTTTATATTTTCCAGATATACCTTGCTAATCATATCTCTAATCAATAGCAGAGTATTATACATACTGATAGGGGTCCGCCTGTTCCAGCGCCGCGCCGCGAAATAGGCGCCGGCGTCGTCAATGATCCCCAAGCCTCCAGTCTGCCCCGGAAAAATATCAAATCCTCGTCTGTGAATTTTCGGCCCATATAAATCTCAATTTACACTTAACATCATGGAAAAACAAGGGTTTTCTGAGATCAACCGGAGAAACCCTTTCCCCATAGTCCCGGCTTTTTGCAGGCCCCCGGTATCAGACCTTCATTGATCCTCTTATCCTGTTGCCGCCCCAGGGTGTGCTTGATCCGTACCTGCTCGACTGTGGCCCGACTCATGGAGGCCAGGCGGGGGGGGGACCCTCAACTAGTTAGAGGGCCCACCCCACAACCTCTCTGGGAGCGCCTGAGACCACCCAGGGTGAACGCCCAGGGATAACCTATCCTTCCCCCCCCCTCACCTCGCCTTGGCGCCGGTGTGCCGCCCTTCAGACCAAGATATGTTGACTATGAGGCCCATTTGGGACTATAGGTATAAATTAGTGATTGTAAGGATGGAGGTCGGTGGTTCCCGCCGAAGGGGTGCAGCCGGGAGAAAGGGGGAACCCGGTATGAAGACTGTTGAGATGGCCGTGGTGGGGAACATTCCACTTTTAACACAGCTAAACGATGCCACCCTCTATATGCGAGCAGCTATGCTACGTTATTTTAAGTAGGTATGAACATGGAAACAGGTTCCGATAAACAGTCTGGATCCCACCCCTCTCATCAGATCCCATTCCGGATTCCCATAATTGATCTTTTCGCCGGGCCAGGTGGGTTGGGTGAGGGGTTCTCAGCCTGCTGCGACCAGGATGGTGGTCCAAGATTTCATGTGGCCCTGTCAATCGAGAAGGAAGAACATGCCCATAGAACCCTTGAGCTTAGAGCCTTTTTCAGACAATTCGAAAGAGGCAGAATTCCCTCCGAGTATTATAGCTATCTGCGTGGGGAGATCTCTCGAGAAGATCTTTTCAAGGCTTTTCCCAGGGAAGGCAAGTCAGCCTCTTCTATGGCCTGGCATGCAGAACTTGGCCATCAGTACCTGGATTCAAGGCATGTCGACAGGAGGATACGGGCTGCAGTAGGAGGGGCCTCTCGGTGGGTGCTGATAGGTGGTCCTCCCTGTCAGGCCTATTCGACTGTGGGAAGATCCCGAATGCGTGGAGCCAATCCGGAGAAATTCGAGAAGGATCCGAGGCATTTCCTGTACAGGGAATACCTTCGGGTTATCGCTGTTCACAGACCTCCGGTTTTTGTCATGGAGAATGTGGCGGGCATTCTCTCATGCAGGCTGAATGGGGAGAGCATCTTCCGGAAGATCCTGCAGGATCTCCGTGAGCCAGGCAGGGCATTTGATAAGGACCCGACAATTCAGCGGCGAATTTCAAAAAGGTTGAAATACCGCATTTTCCCTCTGACAGAAAACACTGATGTCCCCTTCGCGTCAAAAGATGTTGTGCCATACATCGTGCAGGCGGAGAAGTATGGAGTCCCCCAGACACGCCACCGCGTCATACTGACCGGGGTGAGAAGTGACATCGGGGGCGCCCCAGAACCCCTTCGTGTGAGTGAAAAGCACGTTCGCGCTTGGGACGTCATAGGGGATCTGCCCGCTCTCAGGAGCGCTCTTTCAAAGGGAGAGGACGGCACCGAAGCCTGGGTCGATGCCGTGAAGTCGGTTTCCCGGTCCCTCTGGATTAATGATGCGAAGATAAGTCCCGAACTGCGCGCCGAGATTCTTTCTGCATGCAGCAATGTGAATGAGGCCCCGCTCACTGGTGGTCAGTTCATGCTCCACAGCAAAAAACCAGGATTGATGGAGAGCTGGTACCACGATGAGCAGCTTGGGGGTGTATGCAACCACTCATCGCGCCAGCACATGCGAAGCGATCTTCACCGGTACCTTTTTGTAGCCTGTTTTGGAAAGACTTTTAATCGATCCCCTCGCCTCATGGATTTTCCCGATGAGCTTCTGCCAAAGCATGCGAATGCATCAGAGGCCGCCAGAGGAGATGGTCTTCGAATCCTTAGAACTTAATCCATGAACCAACAGCGACGTTTAGAGACTCTAGTCGAGATTGCCAAACATACCGGGCGACAGGTTTCCGCAGCCTTTCTAAAACGTACCGCGAATTTTATTCCTGGTATTGAACGCCTTCATAACCTTATAACTGGCATCTTTAAACCCGCCTGGTCGGATTATGCACTATCCATTGTCATAAAAATAGATAGTCCATATGACCACAAAGATGAGGTTATCTTCTTAGAGGATGGGCGTTGGCTAATGACCTATTCGCCGCGTGCCGGTGGGCTCAACATCCCAGATAACAGGGCATTAGTGAAGTGCATGGACGAGCGGATTCCCCTTGCTGTGTTCAAACAGATGACCGAAAAAAGGGATCGTCAATACGGCTCTACGTATCTCGTACTGGGCCTAGGTGTGATTACAAGTTACGATCCAATTGCAGATGTATTTATTGTGGAGAGCGTTGATCAATCTGGTCTCGAAGAAGTAACAGGTGTAATTGCGGACGAAGAGACTCGCTATGAAGTGCAGCTTTACGCCAAATTGACCAATGAGTTTCAACCTTTCGTCGAGGAAGCAAGAGCAACTTATACTGTGAGCGCTCCCAAAAGAGAAGAAGCCTTTCGTCATCTGGTACTGCGAGAATATGAATGTTGCTGTGCCATCTGCCAAATGAAATTTCGTTTAATAGATTTAATTGAGGCGACTGCAGCGCATATCGTACCAAAGCACAAGAAAGGAACGGATGATCCCCGCAATGGCCTGGCATTGTGTCGAACACACCATTGGGCTTTTGATGTAGGTATTTTTTCTTTAGATGATGAGTGCAGAGTCCTTCTAAGCCCCAAAGTAAAGCAAGCAGAAACACGGAACTTTGGGCTATTAAGCTTGTCTGAACAAAGAATAATGTTGCCCAAGACCCATATTCTGCGGCCACACCCGGAAGCCCTCGAATGGCATCGTTCCAACGTGATGTTGAAGTAAGCTCATCAGTAGCAGATCTCTGAGTCATTCACCACTCCCCAAATTTTCAGTGGTCCTAACGCGCAGCTGAACAGCCACATAAAATCCGCACTGCCGAAGATGCTGATTATCTCTTCCCAAAGAGTATTATCATCGAGCCCCGGCTTCCTCAGATTACTCAGGTTCTATAAAGAGCTTCGGCTTGAATGCTCTGGGATTCAGACTGGATGTCTTCAGAGAGCCGGTATTGGTTGTAGTCAAAAAAAATAAACGAATACTGGAAAATCTCAAAAACTGGCTCCGAAACTTTAATGCGGATAGCAGCGGCAGGATAGATTCCCCTCTTTTGCTTATAGACGATGAAGCGGACAACGCCTCAATCAATACCAACTCACAGGATAATGATCCGACAGCCATCAATGAAAGAATCCGCTTGATCCTGCATCTTTTCACGAGGACAAGCTATGTCGGATTCACAGCAACTCCCTTTGCAAACATCTTCGTTGATCCTGATACTGAAGATGATATGCTCGGACACGACCTTTTTCCACGCGATTTTATCTACTGCCTTGACGCCCCCAGCAATTATACAGGTCCATCTGTCGTCTTCGACGAAGACAGCAGACTGCTGAGACCAATCAGGGATGCAGAAGCATCCTTCCCGCCAAAGCACAAATCTTCGCTCATTGTTGAAGATCTCCCGGGAAGCCTTCACGAGGCAATCCGAACGTTTATCATTGCCACAACAATTCGTGATCTGCGTGGTGCGGGACCAAGCCACAGGTCAATGCTCGTTAATGTCAGCCAGTTCACCAACGTTCAAGATCAGGTTGAAAGACTCATCGATCTGGAACTTCGGAGCATTCAGCAGGATATTAGAAACTACAGCCAGCTTCCGCCAAGTGAGGCGCTGAGGATTGAAAGCATATCCGAACTCAGGCGCACATGGGAGCGCGAGTATCAGAGTGCGGGATTTAGCTGGCCAAGTGTTCAGAAAGGTCTGCCTAAGGGCGCTCTCCCGGTTGTCGTAAAGGCGGTAAACCAGCGCACCGGGGCGGCAAGTCTTGACTTCAGGCTTCATTCACAGACAGGGCTCCGTGTCATTGCGGTTGGAGGAAATAGTCTCTCTCGCGGTCTCACCCTTGAGGGTCTTTCCACCAGCTATTTTTATCGCAATTCTCAGATGTATGACACACTCCTGCAAATGGGACGCTGGTTTGGCTACCGGGATGGATATGAGGATCTCATAAGGCTCTGGATCACCGATGATGCAGCACAGTGGTATTCACATATCTCCCTTGCCAGTGAGGAACTCAGAGATGAGTGCGAGAAAATGCGTGCTATGGACAGAACACCCAGGGATTTTGGCCTGAAGGTTCGCCTTTCTCCAGACAGCCTTATTGTTACAGCGCGGAATAAGATGCGCCTGGCGAAAACAATCGAAAAATTTGTCTCTGTCAGTGAGGCGGGACTTGAAACCCCTCGAATCCGGTTTTCCAGAGACTCACTCCGTGCTAACATGCTGGCGGTTAAAGACTTCCTGGATGATCTGTCAGTTACTCGCATCGCCAAGGAAACTTCCTCACTTGGTAATTCGCTCTGGCGCAAAATGCCGAAAGCACTGATCGCAAAGCTTCTCAGGAGGTACGACAGTCATCCTTCTAATATGTTATTTCAGGGTGCTGATCTTGCGGACTTTCTTGACCGGACACCCGAGCCAAGGCTGGCTGAATGGGATGTGGCGATCCCCAATGGAGGAGAACCCGAAATCGACTTTTTGGGGGTAAGGATAAGACCTCAGCGAAGGGCTGTTGAAATTAACAACCAATCGAAGGCTATTATCGTCTCTGGCGCAAGGGCTCGTGACCTGCCCCCCAAAAACTGATCCACATGTTAAGTTAGAGTAGAGGATCGTAGGGAGGCAGGGAGATGGATAGGAAACGGTTTACCCC
>JBKQLU010000042.1:0-47070 GCA_052326585.1 Desulfobaccales bacterium
GCGGCTGACCAGGAAGCCAGGGCCGCCGAGCTTTCCCTGGAGGAAATCGGCAGCATCGCAGGAGAGGCCGTCTCGATGGGCGCCGTGCTGTGCCTCATCACCGGCGGGGAGCCGTTGCTCCGGGAAGATTTCCCGGAGATCTACCTGGCCTTAAAGCGCCTGGGCCTCCTGGTGTCGGTGTTCTCCAACGCTACCCTAATCACCCCGGAACACGTCCGGCTTTTTAAAAAGTTTCCCCCGCGGGTCCTGGAGGTCAGTGTCTACGGAGTGACCCCGGCGACTTACGAGGCGGTGACCCGGCGGCGCGGCTCCTTTGCGAACTTTCGGCGGGGGCTGGACCTCCTTTTGGGAAATGGGGTGCGGGTGCGCCTCAAGGCCATGGCCCTCCGGGCCAATGTCCACGAGCTTCCCGAGATCGCCAGCTTTTGCCGGGCCCGTACCAGGGATTATTTTCGGTTTGATCCCTTGTTGCACTTGCGCTTCGACGGCAATCCCATGCGCAACGAAGAAATCAGGGCCCAGCGCCTCTCCCCGGAGGAGATCGCCACCATCGAGCAGGCCGACCCGGAACGCTTTCAGGCTTTGAAAAAGGGCTGCGATACCTTGATCGGGCCGCAAGGCTCCCAGCCCGGCTGCCACCATCTCTTCCACTGCGGCGCCGGCAAGACGAGCTTCACCGTTAGCGATCGCGGGGTTTTCCGGCTCTGTTCCTCGCTTTGGCATCCCGATTGCCTCTATAATCTGCGCCGGGGCAGCCTGAGGGCAGCCTGGGAAAGGCTGGCGCCCCGGGTGCGAGCCTTGACCTCTCAAAACCGGGAATTCCTGGAGAAGTGCCGGGCCTGTCCCTTGGTCAACCTCTGCCTCTGGTGCCCGGCGCACGCTTACCTGGAGACCGGCTCCCTGGATGCCTGGGTTGATTATTTCTGCCGGGTGGCCCATGCCCGCGCCGGGGCCCTCGGTAATCCAGGCGTCTAAGAACCTCATCTACCCCTTGACAATGAAGGGAAGGTACACTAAGCTTGATCAGGAAAAATTAAATGCGGGGTGGAGCGTTCATATGAATAAGGAAAAATCCTGGTCCAAACCCCAGCTCATCCTTCTCGCCAAGGGAACGCCGGAGGAGAGCGTTTTGGCGGCTTGTAAGTATTCTTCTGGTTCATCAGGAGGTGCTGGCGCTCATAACGCTGTTAATTGTTATACTGCCTTACCCTGCAGCACCGGGTGTAGTACCCTTGCTAGTTCGTAATTTTTACGTCGGCGCTGCTTAGTTCCTCTACCCTAAGAGATTAAAAAGCAAATCTTGGTGGCCTTTTCCTGCCATGTGGTTCAACCATGGGCCGGTTGCGGTGAGGTAACCTTACACAATTGTGCCAGGTTATCCTGCTAGCTGGCACTAAGAGTCAGCAATGATCCTCGTTAATGAAAATGAGGTTTCCTGGCGAACTATTCCTTCCCCTTGAACCCCAGGTCTGCATTAAAGGCTTTTCCCTTCGCTATTAATGGGCCTATCTCTATTGTATTCATAATTGGTTTGCCGATTATTATTATTTTCGCTGGAGTAGTTTTGTCAAATATCCCCTTACAATTATGATTATAAATAGAGTAAAAATGATCCATCCCGCGAAATCACTTTGATCCTCCAAAACGGGTGGTATTGGTGGGAGGGATTGGGACTGAAACGATTTCGTCTCAGCTAACCCTTAAGCCTCCCCGGGAAAATGGTAGGTGGGCGCGGCCTGGGCTTCATATGCCAAAGAGATAATCTTGGGTCATCTTTTCTTGATGACACAAAGTCGCGAAATACCTTGATTGCTATCGTAAAGTAAGGGTGGCTAAGTGTTGCGCCATATTGAGAAAAAGCAACAGATCGAATCTGCCCGACAGCGCGTTGGCTGGGTTTACCGCGATTTACTCTGGTTTGCAAAAGAAGCAGCCGAGCAGGCCAACCAGGAAAGGAATGAACTTTTGGAAGCGCTTGCGGGTTGGGTCACTCTTAGTTGCCTTGGGACTAAACCACACTTTGGGCCGCTTTCGCCAGGTTGTATTATCTGCGGCACGGGCGGCTGGGGGTGTAACTTCATTAACGGTTTGTGCTCCAGGCGTTGCTTTTATTGCCCGCAGGAACATATGAAAGCGGAACCTGAGCCGCAAACCGATGGTATAATCTTTAAGACTCCCCAGGAACATGTCTCCTTCATCAAAATTTTCCAGATACGGGGAGTGGGATTTTCCGGTGGAGAGCCCTTCCTGGCATTAGACACGCTTTTGGCTCATATCAAGGCCATACGCCAAGAATTTGGAAATTCGGTGTATCTATGGATCTATACAAATGGGGACCGGGTAAACCGAGGTAGCCTGAAAATATTGCAGAAAGCTGGAGTGGATGAGATTCGGCTTGATATTAGCGCCCGGAAGTATGACCTGGCCCCCGTCCATCTAGCAAAGGAATACATCCCCACCGTGACCGTGGAAATCCCGGCAATACCAGAGGACTTTGATTTAGTCAAAGGACTGCTGGGAAGAATGGAAGCGGCCGGCATTAATTTTCTCAATCTTCATCAATTGAATGTTACCGAGTATAATTATAAGGCCTTCCGCCGGCGTAATTACCATTTTCTCCATCAGCCCTATATAGCTGTCTTCGAGACAGAAATTTGTGCCTTGAAGTTACTGCTGTTCGCCAGGGAAAATCAAATTGGTCTGCCCATTAATTACTGTTCCTCCATTTACAAGAGTCGTTTTCAGGGACGAGATGTGCTGGCCCGGAAGAGCAGAATATTAATAAAGGGATTTGAAGAGATTACCAATGCCGGGTATATCCGTTCGTTTCGAGTCTTGGATGCGCCTGATAGGATCAAAAGCATGGTTCGTCGCCTGGAGGAGGCGAATTGTCCCCCGGAACGCTGGCAAAGTGATGCGCGGCAAACGGAGCTGGCCATATATAGCGAATTGCTACCCTACGTGGATTGGTCGTCCGCAGATGTGTCGCTGCAATATTGGGAGCCTGGGATTGGACTGAAGGAGCCGAAACAGGGTTTGATAGAGGGCAATATTGCCCCAAATAATGTCAAGGTTTATCAAGAGCAGGGGTGGAGTCGGGCGGCCATCGAGAGTTGGCGCAAACTCTACCTGGAGAAGATGAACCCTAAGGAAGTATTCAGGTCTTTTTATCAGGATTATCCGATGGCCGGTAAAGGTGACATTGCCAGGCTGCAACAGGAAGCTGACAATCTGAAAAAGGTGGCCGCGTGGGAAGAATTGGCAAGCGGCCTGCCGGAAATTTATTAGGTCCTGCTGACTGTACCGCCAAAAATGAAAAATCCGGCTAAGTTTCCCCAACACCGGGCAGAGGAGCGGACCCAAGGCCGGCGCCGGGTGTTGCTGCGCCGGGCCTTGTCGTGAGCGCCACGGCGTTGCCCCGCCCGGAGTACCAGGTCCTGCTCCACGGTCTCTCCCAGGCGCCGGATGGAGAGACCCGCCTCAGCGCGGCCTTGTCCGGGGTGGGGGATTGGGATTATCTGTTCCAGGCCGCCCTGCAGCACGGCGTCTTTCCCAGTCTCTACCGGCGGCTGGCGGATACCTGCCCGGAGGCGGCCCCCCCCGAGGTTCTGGCCGCCTGGCGCCGGCTTTACCAGGGGCACGCCCGCCGCAACCTCAGGCTCACCGGCGAGTTGCTCCAGGTCCTGGCCCTCTTCGCATCCCAAGGCATCAGCGCCATTCCCCTGAAGGGTCCGGTCCTGGCCGAGACCGCTTACGGCGATACCTCCCTCCGGCAGTTTGCGGATTTGGATATCCTGGTAAGCCGCAAGGATATTGGAAAGGTTAAGGAACTCCTGCTATCCCAGGGATATAGGCCACGCTACACCCTGACCCAGAAACAAGAGCGCCTGCATTTGCATTACGCCAACGAATTCACCTTCGAACACCCGCGGCGGACCATCCTGGATGTCCACTGGCGCTTTGCGGCGGACTACCTGGGCGGCGGCCTGGACCCGGAGGAGGCCCTGGCCCGGCGGGCGCCCGTCCAGATCCTGGGCCAGACGGTGTCTACCCTGCACCCCGAGGACAACCTGTTGCTGCTCTGCCAGCATGGGACCTTTCACTCCTGGTCCTCTCTGTCAACGGTGAGCGACGTCGCCCGCCTGATTCAGGCGCGGCATGACTGGCATTGGCCGCGGGTGCTGCAGAGAGCTGAGGATGCCGGCTCGCGCCGCCAGGCGCTCCTGGGTCTCTCCCTGGCCCGGGAACTAATAAGGGCCCCGGTCCCTCCGGAGGTCAGGGCGGAGGCCGACGCGGACCCGGGCGTGGCCGCGGTGCGCCGCTGGGTGACCCAAAATTTATGGGTAAGAAATGGGGAAGATCTGGGATTCTTAGAACAGACCTCTTTTTATCTGCGGACTCTCGATTCTTTCCAAGACCGGGCCCGCCACGTCTGGTGCCGCCTGGCCATCCCCACCGTGGAGGACTGGCGCTGGGTCCCCCTGCCGGATTCTCTATATGGCTTATACTTCGTCATCCGCCCCCTGCGCCTGGCGCTTAAAGGTTTAATCACGCCGGCCTGGCGCCGTTTAAGAAAACCTTTATGCCACTAGAGTCCCCCGGTTAAGGAACCGGCTCCCCCTTGATGATCCTGGCGGGGATCTGGGTGACCATGGCCCGGGCCCGTTCAGGACCGATCAGCTTATTAAGCGCAGCCAGCGCCAGGCTCAGTACCGGCGGCCGGCCCCGGGTGTTATGGGCATCGGAGGCCAGCAGGTGGATGTAGCCCTCCTGCACCAACTGCCGGGAAATCCTGGCAATCCGGCGTCCGAAGCCCCCCGTCAGGCTGTTGGCGGTCAGTTGGGCCAGACATCCCAGACCTACCAGCCTTCCGAGTCTAGCGGGCCTCTCTTGAATGAGCGGCTGCCTCTCGGGGTGGGTGATGATGGGGGTGAGCCCCTGGGATTGCAGGCGGAAACAGATATCCTCCAGGGCGGGGGGCATGGAGAAATGGGGCAACTCCAACAAGAGATAGCGTTTCCCGTCATTGACGGTCAGCACCCGGTCCTCTGCCAACAGACGCAGGGTATCGGCCCTCAAGGGGACGTCGCAGCCGGGAAGGATCTCCAGGGCAATGGACTCGGCCGCCAACCTATCTCTAAACCTCTTCACCTGCTCCAGGATGACGCTCTTCTCGTTGATGGCGGCAAGGCCGATGGAGTTCTGCTTGCAGAGGTGCGGGCTCGCCACCATAACCCGGATGCCGTCCGCCACGGCCAGCCGGGCCATTTCCAGGGCCTCCTGCAGGTCGCCGGCGCCATCATCCAGGCCTGGCAGGATATGGGAGTGGATATCGATCATGGTTATTCGGACTTGGAAACCGGGCTGGAGGCGCCCATACCGTAGTTTCCGTCCGCTCCGGGAGCCGGCGCCTTCAGGGCGGGGCGCTTGCGGGCGGAGTGCCGGGCGGAAACGGACTGCCAATCCAGATGGGAATTAATTTGGTCCTCGGTTTACCAAGCTATTTACCCTGTTCCGGCTCAGCCGACAACCGCAAAATATGGCAGCGGGAATTTGTTGGGCGCCCCTGGGTGCTGCGGGCCGCGCCCTGGTTGATCCTGATCGAGGTCCAGTCACGGGCTCGGGTAGGTATCCCGGCCGTTAAGATCTGCCGCCGGGACCCTTAACACTCTGTTAAGCTTGCACTTCTTTCGCCCTGATTTTCTAGGCCAGAAAACCGCCCTGAAAATCATCAGAGGAAGAATATAATTGTGGATTTATAACTATTTATATTAACACGGTTTTTTTATGGAGATTCTCTTCTTCTCGATAAACAGTGGACTTCCCCCCGCTTGACAAACAGTGTGTTAATAGACTAACCTCGCGGCCAGTTAGCGAAGAAAAGGCTGGCAGCCAAGCCCGCCAACTCGACGCCTCCTTTTCTGGTTTCAGCCTGAGTTTTCCGGGGGACCCCAGGTGAGCACTCTGCTGCAATGGATCGAACATGAGGGGACTGAAGGACGGCGCCGCCTTTTTGAAGCCATCCGAGCCGAATATCCGAAGTTCACCCAGGTCGGTCTGACCAATTACATTCGGGGCCTGCGCATCCCCGATTTTAAGATTGCCGAAATCATCTCCAAGGTCACTGGCATCCCCATATTCCTGTTGTCGTTTCGTCTTACCCACAAGTACAGGGCGCCCCAATGAAGATGCTCAAGGTCAGGGGTCCGGCGCGCCAAATATATTTAAGTTTTCCTTTTTTGGACCGATTTCGGTTTTACCACCAATATATATTTAGGTTTTCGGGTCTGCAGGAGACAGGTTAGATGTCATGGCGCCGGCTGGCTGTCCTGGCCTTCGCGATAACCTTGCTAATATTTGCCGGAGTGGCCAGGGGCCAGGGCCGTTATGAGCCTGCGGAGCAGGGCCGGCAATCCTTGCCCAGCGATCTGGCGAGCCCGGAGCCACCAGGTCTCGATGGGCCCAAATCCGTTGCTGAGTCCTATTCCAAGGCCAAAAACCCGGCGGCGGGCCGGCCCGCGGATATCAGAAAGGGTGCTCCCGGCACCAGCCCCAAGCGCGTTGCCCTTGGACCGGTCTCCGGGCAGTTTGCAGTGCCGCAAGCCAAGGGGCCGCAAATAGGCGTCTCCGGAAGCGGCTTGCTGGGCCCGGGAAACCCTCCATCCTCCGGTCCCGGTTCGACTTCGTTTTTAGACGGATATTTTATAAGGTCTTTGCACGATGATGGCTTAGCCAGGAAAAAACCGGGGGAGTGAAGGTAGGCCCCCGGGATGATTGGCTGCTTCCAGGCTCAGGCTTCTTCTATTTTAAGCGCAGGATTCACAGCCATTGCCGGCCGCAAAGCCGGAGGCTGGATAAATTACCTCTAAGAAATCGGGTGGAGACTCTATGTGGACCTCAGTCGGGATCGGAGTGCTGGCATTGAGCCTGTTGAGCGGTTGCGCCGCCGGCCCTGAAGGCGCGCTATCCCCCAGCGGCAAGTACATGGTACAGAACGGCAAGTGGGTGTCCGCCCCCCAGGCGCCGCCCAAGGGGCAAGCTGCCGCCCCCAGCCAGGGCTTGCGGGACCAAGTGGTGGTTCAGGACTCCGAGACCCCACTGCCCGACTATAAAGATTACCAGGTGGGGCCGGAGGACCAGTTGGATATCGTCGTGTACGGCCAGGACGCCCTGAACCGGACGCTCCGGGTCAACGGCCAGGGCGAGATCGTCATGCCGATGGTGGGGCCGGTCAAGGTGGCGGGGTTGACCGCCCAGGAGATCGAAAGGCGTTTGATGGAATTATATGACGCCCACTACCTGGTTAATCCGCAGATTACGGTGGCGGTCAAGGAATATCGCCACCAGCGGGTAGCCGTCACCGGCGCGGTCAATAAACCGGGCTCTTACGAAATTATCGGCCCCCGCAGCCTGCTGGAGGTCTTATCAATGGCTGGCGGTATTTCCAACCAGGGTCAACCAACCGGTGGCGGGGCCCAGGCCGGTGATGTGGTCGATGTGATCCGCCACCAGAACGCCCCGGATCAGGCCAAAACCGCCAAAGCTGGCGCCCTGCGGCCCTTTGCCCAGAAAACCGAGACCATGGTCATTGACCTGCGCCGCCTGGTGAGCGGACAGGAACCGCGCTTGAACATCCCGGTGGGCAGCGGCGACATGGTCTATGTGCCTTTCGCCGGCACCGCCTATGTCTTGGGCGCGGTAAAAAAGCCGGGGCTTATCGTAGTCAAGGAGAACTTGACCGTGTCCCAGGCCATAGCCCAGGCCGGGGATGCCGACATAATGTTAGCGAGCAATGATATTGCCATCATGCGCTTTGATGATCAGGGCAGGCCCATCACGATTAATACCAATCTGACGAAGATCATCGCCCGGGCTGAACCGGATATTCCCATCAAAGACAACGACGTGATCGTGGCTAAGGCAAGTGTCATAAAAAAGACCTTATATGTTTTCAAGAACATGCTGCCCGTAAGTGGTGGTTATAGTCTTGCACCAGCCTTCTAGGTGCAAAATTAACCCAGAGGTATAATCTCATGTCAAGCGATGACCAGCACCCCTTAATAATTCCAGCCCCCGAGGCCCCGTTGCCCGCCGCCTCTCCATTTGCGCCCCTGGATTACTACGATATGGAGATGCATGGAAGCGGCCTGCGGGATTACCTCTATATTCTGTTGAAACGCAAATGGCTGGTTATCGGCGTCTCTCTGGCGATATTCCTGGCCGTGGCGGTCTATACTTTTCTTTGTACCCCCATCTACCGCGCCAGCGCCACGCTGCAGATCACGCAAGATAACCCAGGTTCCCAGGTATCCGCCAGTGACAAACTTCCCGAGTTTTTCACCTACGACACCGCGGAGAAGTTCCAGCAGACCCAATACGATATTCTCCAGAGCCAATCTCTGACCGAGCGGGTGATCCAGGCCCTGAACCTGCCGAAGGATACGCCCTGGGGGGTACTGGAGGTCAACCCGGTGCGCAATACCTATCTGGTGGAGGTGGCCTTTCAATCCCCCGACAATAAGCTGGCGCAGCGGGTGGTCAATACCATCGCCGACGAGTACATGTACCTCTCCATCGACCGGCGCAATGAATCCTTTGCGCTGGTAAAGAGATGGCTGGATAAACAGCTCAGGGAAATGGCGGCCAAGGTCCAGGAGGCCCAAAAGAAGCTCTATAAATTCGGGCAAAAGACCGATATCTACGCTTCAGAAGATAAAGATAACGTGGTGGTGCAGAAATTCATCGATCTGAGCAGCCTGCTCACCAAGGCCCAGGCCGAGAAAATGGCCAAGGAGGCTCAATTTAATCAGATCAAGGAAGAAGGGCCCAATTCCTCCCTGATAGTCAATAACCCTTTGATTGCGGCGCTACGCCAGCAGTTGGTGTCCCAAGAAACCAAGATTTCGGCCCTGAAGAAGGTTTATCGCAGCGAACATCCGGAAATGCTGGCTGAACAGGCCAATCTGGCTGAATTGCAAAGCCGCCTGCAGACCGAGATTAGACGTCTCCAGGAAAGCGCCAAGGCGGATTATGAGGCGGCTAACCGCACGGAAAAACTCCTGAGCGGCAGCCTTACGGACCAAAAAGGGGAGATGGCCAAGCTGCAGGATAACCTTACCGACTTCCAGATCTTGAAAAGGGACGCCCAGACCAATGAGCAGCTCTACCAGGCCTTGCTGGCCCGGGTCAAAGAGGCCAGCATCGCTGGCACCATGGTGCCTTCCAATGTCGCGGTCATTGACCCGGCGCAGCTTCCCACCCAGCCGTTTTTGCCCAACACCCGGCGCGATCTGACCCTGGCCGCCATCATGGGTCTCACCGTGGGCGTGGGCCTGGCCTTTCTGCTGGAGCATCTGGATGACTCCATCCAATCCACTGATGACCTGGAACGGACCTGCAACTTACCCTCGCTGGGGATGTTACCCTTGCTGGGCGGCAACGGCAGGATGCTCCCGGGCTATGGTGCAAGGTCCGGGAAGAAAGGTGTCCGGCGTTATCTCCCCTGGCTCGGGCGCTATCTCCCCCGGCTCCGGAATCGCGGCCAGGCCTGCGCCGATGTCGAAAATGGAGACCTGATAGTCTTCAAAAATCCATTTTCTCCGGCGAGCGAAGCCATCCGTCAGGCTCATACCGCGATCATGCTTTCAGCCTCCGGCCGGCCTCCGGCTGTCATATTGGTTACCAGCCCCAATCCCGGGGAAGGCAAGACCCTGGTGGCCTCCAACCTGGCCCTGACCTTCGCCCTGGGCGGACAGGAAACCCTCGTGATCGATTGCGACCTGCGGAAGCCACGGGTCCAGCAAATCTTTCAGATGGAGCTCCAGCCCGGTCTCAGCAATTACCTCACCGGCAGCGCCACCCTGGAGGAGATCCTGCGCCCCGCCGCCATCCCCAACCTGTCGGTGATAACCGCGGGCACTCGCCCTCCCAGCCCCGCCATTCTTATGAATTCCCAAGAGTTCAGGGATCTTCTCGGGCAACTGCGCCAGCGCTTTAAGCACATCATTATCGATACGCCTCCCATCCTGGCATTTTCCGAAGGTCTAATCATTTCCGTTCTGACCGACGGGGTGCTCCTGGTAACCAGGCATAACTGCACTCAGAAGAACGCCGGCCGTCTGGCGCACCAGCGCCTCAGCCAGATCCGCGCCCCCCTGATGGGCGCCGTGCTCAACTGCGTCGACTCTCTTGGCCAGGCTTATGGCGGCTATAATTACAAGTATTATTCCAAATACTATGATGGCTATTCCTCCCATAATGAAATGGGGTCCTGAGCCGGTTCCATAATAGTAAATTGAACCCTTCATCCCGAGTAATCCTATGATTATGCGCCTGATCGATATCCTGATTTCCTTGCTCGGATTGCTTGGTTTAATTATTATGCTCCCGTTTGTGGCCCTGCTGATTAAGCTGGACTCCCGGGGACCGCTTTTCTATTTAGGCGATCGGGTAGGTCTAAGCGGCAAGATCTTTAGGATGTATAAATTTCGCACCATGCGCGAAACCCCAGGTTTTCAGGGACCCAGCGTTTCATCCCATGGGGACCCCCGGGTCACCGCCGTGGGCCGGGTGCTGCGCCGTTTGAAGTTGAACGAGTTTCCCCAGTTCCTCAACGTCCTCAAGGGGGAGATGACTCTGGTGGGGCCCCGGCCCGAGACTCCTGACCTGGCCGCCGCTTACCCGCCGGAAGCCAGAAGGATTTTTTCGGTAAAACCAGGGCTGGTGGGTCCCAACCAGATTTTGGGGCGGAATGAAGAAGAACTTTATCCCCCGGGGGTGGACTCACAGAAATTCTATATTGACCAGATCTTGCCCCAGAAGCTTCCCCTGGACCTGCAATTTATTGACGACCAATCCTTGGGCAGGAATTTCAAATATCTCCTCCTGGGCGCCTGGGTAACCATAACCGGGGCCATTGGCCGCCGCCATCTGTTGGAGAATCTGAGTCAGATTTTTATGCTCCTGACCGATGCCGCCTTATGCCTGGTTTCCTTCACCCTGGCCCATTTTTTGAGATTTGACGGCATTAAAGACCCGGTGGCGACGGCGGCTTTTTACCGGCTCCTGCCCTGGGCCGCGCTGGTGCGCCTGCCGATATTTATCTATTTCGGATTCTATAATGTCTTGATCCGCCATCTGGCTCTCTATGATATCAAGCGAGTCTCCAAGGGGGTGGCGCTGGCCAGCATTGGCTTGGTAACTGTCGCTTTTCTAGCCGGCATGGTGGTGGGATATGCCCGGGGAGTATTTTTAATCGATTGGTTTTGCCTCACCACTTTGCTCATAGGGTATCGTGCCCTGGTAATGAAATTATACCTGCATTATAAGGTGAAAACCTCTGCCCACGGCGAGAAGACCAAGGTGCTCATCTGGGGGGCGGGAGACTGTGGCGAGCTCTGCCTCCGTTTTCTCCAGAAAGAGCGGCAGCCGTCCTATGAGGTGGTGGGCTTTATCGATGACAATCCCAGAAAACGGGGTAGAAGGCTGGGAGGGGTGAAGGTCCTGGGAGATCGCCACCACCTCGATATCGTTTCGCAACTCTATAAGGTGCAGCAAGTCTTTATTGCGATTTCCATCGCTCCTTTGCATGACTTGAAGAAGATTCTGAAAACCTGCCGCGATTCGGGTTTAAGGCCCCGACTCTTTTTGGCTAAGACGGAAGGGGCGGGAGAAGAAATTAACCTGCGGCGTCCGGAGGACTTAATCCCGGCCAATGGCTATTTTTCCCAGGGCGGCCTGACGAAGCAGGGTTTTTAACCTGACTGTGGCGGGACTGGCTCAGGGCCGGAGAACCGGGAGCGCCAACGACGCGGCGGCGCCTGCCTAAAGGCCGGAATTGCGGGGGCGGCGGATCCAGATAAACTAGGTCCGGCCTTTTCCTGATTTCCAAATTATTGGCCGGATAATTTCCGCAGCAACTGCGGCAACCGGGCCGCCAATAATCACTGAGGGGACAGACATGCGAGCCATAATCCTGGCCGGCGGCAAAGGCGTGCGACTGGCCCCGGTGACCGACGTCATCCCCAAGCCTCTGGTTCCCCTGGGCGGCAGGCCCATCATGGAGATCGTCATCCGCCAACTCCAGCGCCACGGCTTTCGGCGCATTACCCTGGCCGTGGGTTACATGGCCGACCTGATCCAGGCTTATTTTGGAGATGGCGCCAAATTGGGGGTGAACCTCGATTACTCTTACGAGCCCAGCCCCTTGGGAACCGTCGGCCCTCTGGCCCTGATTGACGGCCTGGACGACACCTTCCTGGTGATGAACGCCGACGTCCTGACCGACCTTAATTATCATGATTTTTTAAATTTTCATAAAACCCAGGGAGGCGTCGCCACCATAGGGGCGTATCAACGCCAGGTGCGCATCGATTTGGGGGTGATTAAAGCGGATGGCGACCACCGGGTCCAGGCTTATATTGAGAAACCAATGGTCTCCCATCTGGTCAGCATGGGAGTTTACGTCTTCGAACCTGAGATTTTATCGTACATCAGGGGCAATGGTTACCTCGATTTCCCTGATCTGGTCAACAGGCTGTTGCGGGAGGGGCAGCGGGTAAGTTACCTGCCGCACCAGGGCTACTGGCTGGATATCGGCCGGCACGATGACTATGCCCAAGCCGCAGAGCAATTCGACAACCTGAACCGGAATCTTGGACTATTTCCCGCTGATACGGATAGGTGATGCCCGTTATGGAAACCGTCTTTCGTGATCGGGTGGTTATGGTGACCGGCGCCGCCGGTTCGGTAGGGCAGGAACTGCTCCGTCAATTAATCCCTTTGGTCCCGGCGGAAATCCGGCTGATGGATAATAATGAGAGTGAACTCTTTCTCCTGAGCGAACGCTACCGCTCTCAGAATAACGTTACCGCTTTTTTGGGGGACGTGCGGGATCCTCAAAAGGTCGCCGCGGTGGCCCATGGTTCGGACCTCATCCTCCATTGCGCCGCCTTTAAACACGTCTTCTTTTCGGAATACCATCCCTTCGAAGCGGTGCAGACCAATATTCTGGGGGTTAAGAATGTCATCGAGGCCGCCATCGGCAATGGCACCCGACTGGTTATCTTCACCAGCAGTGACAAGGCCGTTAACCCCACCAGCGTCATGGGGACCTCGAAATTGATGGGGGAACGGCTGATCACTGCGGCTAATGCGGTGCGGCATAATCCCGGGCAACGTTTCTCCAGTGTGCGCTTTGGCAACGTCGTGGGCTCCCGGGGCTCGGTCTTTCAAATCTTCGCGGAGCAGATTAAACAAGGCGGGCCGGTGACCGTCACCGATGCCGGCATGACCCGGTTCATCATGCCGTTGGCCCGGGCGGCCCGGCTGGTTCTCCAGGGCGCCGTGCTGGCCCAAGGCGGCGAGGTGACGGTGACCAAGATGCAGGTCATCTCCATCCTGGACCTGGCCCAGGTGATGATAGAGCTGCTGGCTCCCTATTACGGTCATGATCCGAAGGCGGTAAATATCAAGCTCATCGGCGCCAAACCAGGCGAAAAGATGTATGAAGAGCTGATCAGTTGCGAAGAGATGGGGCGTTGCCTGGAACTGCAAGAGATGTTCGTAGTATTGCCGGCCTACCGCTCCATTTACCATGATATCGATTACACCTATGCCGGCGCCACCGGACAGCCCCTGGCCCACCCTTATAATTCCTCCCAGGAGCTTGCCATGGGCAAAGATGAGATCAAGGCCTTCCTGTGCAAGCATCGGCTCATGCCGGAAGATCTTGCCCCTGCCGGTGCTGATATGAGAATGGCGGCATGCGTGTCCTGATCCTGGGGGGCGACGGTTACCTGGGTTGGCCTACTGCCATGTATCTCTCCCGCCGGGGCGTTGAGGTGGCCCTGGTGGACAATTACTTTCGGCGCCAGGCTTGCATCGAACTTGACCGCCAACCTTTAATCCAGGTTCCCGATTTGAGCCTCCGGGCCGCGCTCTGGGAGGCGGTTAGCGGTCGCCGGGTGCGGGTCGATATCGGCGATGTCTGCGATTATCCTTTTCTCATCAAGGTCTTCCGGCAATTCGAACCGGACGCGGTCATCCATTACGCCGAGCAACCATCCGCGCCTTATTCCATGATGGGCCATCCCCAGGCGATCTTCACCCTCACCAACAATCTGGTGTCCACGGCCAATCTGATTCATGCGGTGAAAGAGTGCAACCCGGCTTGTCATATTATCAAACTGGGCACCATGGGGGTTTATGGCACTCCTGATATTGACATCGAGGAAGGATATCTGGAGGTTACCCATAAGGGGCGGCGGCATAAGTTTCTTTACCCCAAGACTCCCGGTTCCCTCTATCATCTTACCAAGGCCCAAGACGGCGATATGCTCTATTTCTATTGCCGCGTCTGGTCCATCCGGGTGACCGACCTGAACCAGGGACCGGTGTACGGAGTCGAGACCGAGGAATCGAGCCAGGATGACCGACTCCTTTCCATCTTTAATTATGATGATATCTTCGGGACGGTGCTGAACCGGTTTTTGGTGCAGGCGGTGGCCGGCGCGCCTTTGACCGTCTATGGCAAGGGCGGCCAAACTCGGGGTTATCTAAATCTCAAGGATACCCTGGCCTGCGTCGAACTGGCGTTATTACACCCGGCGGCCGCGGCCGAGTACCGGGTCTTTAATCAGTTTGTCGAGACTTTTTCGGTAAACGAGCTGGCGCACCTGGTCCAGCAAGCCGGAGAAGACCTCGGTTTACCGGTGGCCATCCAGCACCTCGCCAATCCCCGCCTGGAAGCCGAAGAGCATTACTATAATCCGGCGCACACCGGCTTGACGGCCCTGGGATTGCAGCCCCACTATCTAACCGCAGAGGTGCTCGGCGGCATGCTCCGGCTGGTGCAGAAATATCGGGAAAATATCCAACCGGGCCTGATTCTGCCCAAAGTGGCCTGGGATGCCGCCGCCAACTGAACTGCAGACTAAAAATCGACCTGAGCCACTTTTCAAAAATAGTTTTTAAGGTTGGCAGTGATGGTTAAGATGGACGACAGGCTGGTAGACCTGCTCAATTGTCCCGGGTGCGGGCAGCCCTTATTTCAGGAAGATGAAGCGTCATTGTCTTGCCGGCAGTGCCCCAATAAATATGTGGTAAAGAAGGGCACCCCCATTATGTATGCAGAAGAGACCAGCCCGGCCGACCTGCAATATGACTCAAAACCGGCGGGAGTGGCGCATCCGCAGAGCCGGCTGCGCGCCAGGCTCCGCGCCCTCAATCTGGAGGCGCCCCTGCGCCGGTTATGGCATGGTTATCTCTCCTTATCGCGGCGCCTTGAGCCTGAATCTCCAGCCGACCCGATATATTGGATGAAAAAGATTAATGCGGCCCTGCCCGCCAATCCCAAAAGGGTCCTCGACCTGGGCGGGGGGGGCGGGCCCTATAAGCGCTTTCTGAGCGGGCCGGGTGATCTTTATGTCATCCTCGAAGTCGATTACCAGAGTTACACCGTGCAGCAGAATATCGACCGTCATCAATACATCATCGGTGATGGCCACCAGCTTCTATTTGCCAACGCCTCTTTTGACGTAATTTCCATGTTCGAAGTTTTAGAACATGTGCGCAATCCATTTGCCATTTTTGCCAACTGTGCCCGCTGGCTGAAGCCGCAGGGTCTGGTGGTGCTGTCAGTCCCCCAATATTGGCATATGCACGGCTGGCCCCAGGACTATTTCCGCTATACCATTTACGGGCTGAGGGAAATGGCCAGCCTAAATGGATTGGAGATAATCGATTATTGGCCCATGGGAGGGCCCTGCGTTTTAATCTGGTGTGTCATTGACTTAAATTTTTCGGCCGTAGTGCGCCTGCCGATCATCAAACAACTATTGCGCGATCCGCTCTTATTAATAGCCCGCCTTGGGGACCGGCTCTTTTTTCGAAACAACCTGAGCCGCCGTCACCCCGATACCCGAGGCTGGGTGTGCATCATGCGCAAAACCGCCTTGAGCTCATTGCCGGCGGCGGCTTGAAGAAGAGAGCGGTGGCCGCCGGGGGCCAGTTCTGTCCTGATTACGCAGTTGAATGGCCGGCCCAGCAGCATTGACCTAACGCTTTGATTGTTCTTTTTTAACCTTTACTTTAGCGGGAAAATTAAAATGAGTCGTCCTCCTGTAAGTATCTGCCTGGTCACCTACAACCGGGAGGGACTATTACCACTGACCTTGGACAGTATTGTAGAACAGACCTTTGCGGATTATGAGTTGATTGTCAGTGACGACTGCTCAGACGACGGCACTGAAGAGATCTGCCGCAGCTATGCCAAACGGGATGCACGCATAAGATATTCAAGAAATACGCATAATTTGGGAATGCCCGGCAATCTCAATGCCTCTCTTAAAACTGCCCAAGGGCTTTACCTTGCCATCACGCATGATGGAGATATTTATCGAGCTGACTGTATTGCCCGGTGGAAAGAATCTCTGGATAAATATCCTTCGGCGGGATTCGTCTTCAACTCTTACCGCACCTACATAAAAAATAAGGAAATCATTTTCAAAGAGTCATATCCGGCCGTAATCAGCGGCTTGGAATTAGGACGGCGCTTGCTGGCCAGGTGGGATTCCTGCGTCTTTGGCACAGTTATGCTGCGAAAAGAGGTTCTGGAGCGCTTCGGCTATTTTGATCCCCGCTTTGGTAATTATGCAGACGTGGACCTGTGGCTGCGGGTGGCCAGGGAGTTTGATGTCGCCTACATCAACGAGCCGCTGATTACGCTTATGCCCCGTGACCCAAGAAGATTTTACGCCTTCGTCCACTGGAAAGTAGCCTTTTGGGTATGGGGGATGCATGTCGCCAATCTCAGGCGTTATCGCCAGCATCTCCCGGATTTTGTTGAGGAAATGGCGAAGAGGTATTACCAGCGGAGGCGCTCTTATCTCCTCCATGACCTGATGATTTGCCTGAAACATCGCCGCTGGGATCGCCTCAAGGAGGCCTTGGCGATCTGGCGTGATGCCGATGATCCCATGCTGCGCGGTCTGGGAATCTTAATGGGAAGGGATCGGAACCAGCCGGATTGGTATAATCGCTCCTACTGGGAGCTGGCCGGCCTAAAAAAATGAACTAGTGTCCAGGCAAAATGTCCAAAAATATTAATACCAAAGCTTTAGCCGGCACCTTTATCGCAAACTTGTCTATTCAAGCGTGCAATATTTTAACCGGGATTTGTGCTGCCCGGATATTGCATCCAGCCGGCCGCGGCGCCTTGGCCGCCATCATCCTCTGGCCCACTATTATGGAATCCCTCGGCTCGCTGGGGGTCGATTGGGTTTTGGCGAGAAAGGCGGCGGCCCGGCGCGGCGACCCCGACCTGGAGTGGAACGCGGTGGTTCTGGGACTGGTAATGGGTCTATTTACGGTAGTCCTCGGCTATTTCCTGGTGCCACATCTTTTGCCAAAAGATAAAAGCTATCTCATTACTCTGACGCGCATATATTTACTTTATATTCCCTTAAACTACATTGCCACCAATCTTCTCTCCCTGGATAAAGGGCGCCTGCTTTGGAGCCGCTTTAACTGGGTGCGCATCTCCTATACCCTGCCATACACAATGTTTATCGTTTTCTTCTGGGTCAGCGGAGTAAACCAGGTTAAATGGTTTATCCTGGCCCTGATGCTGAGCACTCTTTTTACCACCATAATCCGGGTCCTCCTGCAGTGGCAAAAGATCCTGCGCGGCCGCAGCCATCTCAAGGATGCCCTGGATACGGTACGGAGCGCCTATCCCTTTTTTGCCGGCCTCCTGGGTTCGATGCTCAGCCAACAGATTGATAAAGTCCTGGTGGTGGCGCTGCTTCCCATAGAGATGGTGGGTTATTATGCTGCCGCCCTGACCTTCGCCTCGGCGCACACTTCTTTGCGCAGCGCCCTGGGAGTCACCTCTTTTGCCGCGCTGGCCAATGAGCCGGACCGGGGCCGCCAGGGGCATACCCTGACCCGGATATTTCGCCAATCCACCTGGCTTTTGCTGCCGGCGGGGGGCGGGGTGGCCGGCTTGGCCTTCTTCCTGATTGTTCCCCTGTTTGGCCCGGCCTTCGCCCCCGCCATCATGCCTGCCGTCATATTGGCCCTGGCGACTTCTTTAATGGGCTTGACCGATACCTTAAATGAGGGCATGTGGGGGATGGGGATCACCTATCCGGGGATCGCCGCCAATATCATCGGCGGCGGCTTGACTGCCCTGCCAGCCTGGTTCCTCATCCCGCGGTTCGGCCTGCTGGGATTGGCCGGGGCTCTAGTCTTTGGCTCTTCGGTCCGTCTTCTCTTCCTGATCCTGGCTGCTTGCCGGCTGCTGCGGCTCAGACCGGTCTATTTTTGGGGGTTCACCTTAACTGAATTTAACAACTTTTGCCGCCATATCATTTCGATAATTCCTAATTACAAACGCAGTTGTGTATCTTAAAGCAAGAGAAGGTCGATTATTCACCTGAAGTAGTTTACACTTAATCCTCAATCTGAGCCGTCTTGTAGCACATTTTGACTTAATAAGTGGAGCAAAGCCATTGCAGATGCGACATCCTCAAAATTTTGGCCTGGCGGCTGAATTCCGGAAGGCCCCTTTTCAAGAAAGGGGCGTACGGAAGCCCTTCTTAAAAATGGACGCCCGCCTCGCCTGGCTGCCCCTGGTTATCCTCCTCATTTCCCTGCCCTTCGTCAAAGCGGCGGATATCTGGATCTTAGTTGCCGCCGGCGCCGCGGCCTTCGCCTGTCTATTGGCAGTGGCGGCGGTGGATTACAGCCCCACCTCTTTCGTTGCCATAGTGGCGCTGACCCACCTGATCTTCTATCCGCTGGCGGCCTGGGGCAATCTGCTGCTGCCGGAGCCGGCGGTGCGTTGGGATCTGTGGGTGGACACCGGCCTGGCCATGTGGGGCTGCACGGTTGGCGTCCTGGCCCTGGCCCTGGGCGCCTGGCTGGCTAAGGTGGCGCATACCGGCAAGAAGTCCTCCGAAAGCGGGGTTTTGGGCCGTCCGACTCAATTAAAATTCAACGTCTTTTTGGTTTCCCTGCTTATCCCGGGCGTCCTGATCATGAGGACCCTGGGGATTTTCTATCATAGCGCGGTGGCGGAATATAATCTGGGCAGCACGGCGTACGTGAATCTCGTCAGCATACTTTTAAATATTTCCCTATGCGGCATCTTTCTCCAAGTATATCAATATACCCGGAGTCATTCCGTCCGTGATCTCTGCTGGGCCGCGCTGCTTGGCCTGACGCCCGTAATAGTCTTCCTGCCCAGCGGCATGCGGGGGACGGCCCTGGGATTTCTGCCGCTCCTGGTCCTGGCCTTCTGGAAGTGGGAAACGGACAGCCGCAGGAAGATCCTGGCCTTGGCGGCAGTGCTGGCCATCCTGTTTCCGGTCACCGCCGGCATGGGCTTTTACCGGGGTGAAGCAGGCATAGCACAGCTTACCTATGAACAAAAAATGCATGCTGCCCTGGAGGCGACAGTGCGGCAAGGAGAGGCTCCAAGTGGCGCTCTCCCGGCTATCGTCTCCCGTTTTTCAGACTATGTGGCCACCGGCCGGATAATCGCCGATACCCCGAAGATTATACCTTACCGGGGCGCGGCGGGGATGGCGGATTGGTGGCAGATCTATGTGCCCGGCTTCCTGAATATCCTGCCGCATCGCATCGACCTTGGTGACAGCATAGAGATTTGCGACCGGTACGGGATTACCCACTCGCAAAACCGGGCCAGCAGTGCCCCGGCCATGATAATCGGCGATCTCTTCTCCCGCTGGGGCTGGGCCGGGGTTATCCTGGGCATGATGGCGCTGGGTTTTATCTTGCGGCTCTTGGACTTGCGGGTCTTCAACCGCTGGACCACCTTCACGATCATATTTTACGTGATGTTTGGCCGCAGTGTGGTGTCGCTGGTGAATGTGACTCTACTGGCTGTCTTCTTAGACCTGGCTCGGGAATTAGCGGCCATGGCCCTGGTTTCATATTTGCTGGCGTGCATCGCCAGGGCTTTTTTTAAGGGTGGCACAGTGACTGGTGAAGCGCCTCACCGGCCCCGGAGAATTGCCTGAACCGGAGGCTGGCGGTCATCACTGGCCAGCGGCCAGTATCCAGCCCCGCCTTGGCGGGCATGGGCCCAGGAGATAAGAGATACAGGCTTATTCCGGGTCTAATTGCCGCGTCAGAGACTCTAATTCTCGGATAGGCTTCCCAAAAACCTTTTTTAGATTGTGTGGGCTAAGACTGCTGCATAATCCGCGAAAATTTCTTTATGCAAATCGCCATATTCTTTGCTTTTCCCACCCAGCACCACGCGCCTCTATTCCGAGCCTTGGCCGCTACTGGAGAAGTGGACCTGCAGGTCTATTATTTCCATCCGGGCCATGCCCTGGCACAAGGGGCCTTTGACCCTGGCTTCAAGGCCGCGTTCCAATGGGATGTCCCCCTCCTCGAGGGCTACCATTATACCTTCCTGTCAGGCCTCTGGCCGTCGAAAATCTCTCACTTCTGGCTCAATAAAAAGATCATGGCATCCATAAACGCCAAGCCCTGGGACGCCATCTTTATCTCCGGTTACACCATCGCTAATAATTGGTTGGTCGCTTCATATGCCAGAACCAAAAAGATCCCGGTCTTTTATATTTCCGACTCTAACCTGCTGAGCCCGTCTGGACCTTTAAAAGAAGCGGTCAAGCGGGTGGTGATCAGGAATTTTTTCCGATTTATCTCGGGATTTTTATACATCGGCGATCATAACTACGCCTATTACCGCCATCATGGGGCGCCGGCCCGAAAATTATTCTGGTCTCCTATTCCGGTGGATATGAGGAGGTTCGTCCAGGCCGCCAAGCAGCGGCGCCACCATCTGACCGCGTTGCGGCGAAGCTATGGCATCCCCAAGGAAAGTCCGGTAGTTCTTTTTGTGGGGAAATTAATTGATCGCAAACGCCCCCTTGATCTGGTTCAGGCGGTCTTGCGGACGAAGCTCGAGCAAGAAGTCATCGCCTTGTTTGTGGGGGAGGGCCCTCTTCGGGAGGCAGTGCAAGCTACGGGCGGGTCCCAGGTGCGCGTCACTGGCTTCATCAACCAGTCCGAAATGCCGAGCCATTATGCCCTGGGCACCATCCTGGTTATGCCTTCTGCGTACGATCCTCATCCCATTGCCGTGACTGAGGCTGCCACTTTGGGAGTGCCGGCAGTCATCAGTGATCGCTGTGGCTGCTTTGGCCCTCACGATATCTTGCGGCCCGGAGAGAACGGCTATGTCTACCCTTGCGGCAACACGGCTAAACTGGCTGAGATTTTGACTAATCTTCTCCAAGACGAGCCTGCGCGGCAACGCCTCGCCGCTCGGGCCGTCGAACTTGCTTTGACGCAGGACTGCACCGTGGCCGCCAGGTCCATAATCAACGCAGTGAAATCCTTGCCTCAGCGTCCGCATTTACACGCCTGAGTTAGGATTCGCCATTTCATGATGGTTTTTTTCTATAAATGACTACAAGTGGGACCTTTTAGGATGGAAGCCGTACGCCGCCTGATTCGAGGACTGCTAGGGTCCAACTCCAGATTTTATCTAGTTGGGGCTAGACTTCTCGATTTTATCTCCGTGACCCGGAAGGAGGGCATTAAGACCTGGTTTGCCCTAAAGCGCCTGCGGATAGGCAGTTCAGAAGGGTCCTTTTCCCCGGTGCCCATTACTCTTCGTAACCTGCAATACCCAATTGTCATTAGACCGGGAACGGCAGATGTGGGAACGGTCATCACTAATGTCATCCGAGAGGAATATGGCCATTTTCAACCAGCCGCTGATCCCGAATGGATGATAGATGCCGGGGCCTATATTGGAGATACGGCGGCATACTTCCTTACCCGCTTTCCCAAGCTTCGGGTTATTGGCCTCGAGCCTAATCCGCCTGCCTACGCAATGGCATCTCAAAATCTGAAGCCCTATGGGGAACGCGTCGTGTTACTGCAAAAAGGCTTATGGGCAAGCGACCAGAATCTTCTTTTCGACGGCGCTTCCACCGGCGCAGCCATTCAAGACCAGGGCTTTGAAATTGAGGGCATCAGCTTGCCGACAATATTGGAACAATTTTCCATTTCCAGATTAAATATTCTCAAGATGGACATCGAGGCTGCTGAAAAAGCAATCTTCTCCTCCAATCCGGAAGCCTGGCTTGACCGGGTCGATTGGCTCGTTATTGAGATTCACGGCCCGGGAATAAAGAACCTGATTTCTCAGGCATTACAACGTAGCAATTTCTCTATGAAGCAGTTCCGCTCCGTTTGGTATTGTAGGCCCAAGCGTTGACCTTTTTTCGAACCTGGTATGACTCGAGCCATGATACTATTCTGACTCGCCACTGGCATTCTAGGTTGAAGCAATCTCAGGTTATAATAAAGCAAAATCATGAAAGTTTTATATGTTGGACCACTAGCGCCAGGGAGTACTTGCCTGCAGCGGCTGCAGGCATTTAAGGAGTTGGGTCACTCTTTAATTCCGGTTAATTCCGCCCCGGACTGGACGATGAACAATATGAGACCGCCCCTCTATTACCGGGTTATAAACAAGATTGGCGGTCCTCCCGATTTTACCCGGACCAACCAGCAAATCAGGCAGTGGCTCCGCCGGGATAAATTCGATCTCTTATGGGTGGATAAAGGGCTCGAAGTTAAACCCGCAACTCTCAGGGAGGCCAGGGAGTTGAGGCCAAAGATAACTATTGTCGGGTATTCTCCGGATGACATGGGCTCCAGGCATAACCAATCAAAAAACTTCCGGGCTTGTCTGCCATACTATGATTGGTATTGCACCACCAAAACTTATAATGTCCGGGAACTCAAAGGCCTGGGGTGTCCCAGGGTGATGTTCACCGGCAATGCTTATGATCCTCATACCCACCGTCCCCTGGACTTATCTGCCGGAGAAAGAGAGCAGTGGGGCGGGCCGGTGGGGTTTATCGGCGGCTTTGAGGAGCAGCGGGCCGAAGCCATCTATTTCTTGGCGGAAAATGGCGTTCGGGTTAGCATCTGGGGGAACGGCTGGGCCAAAAATTGCAAGGTAAAAAATCCTAATCTGAGGATAATGGGGCGATCCCAATATGGCGATGACTATGCCAAGGCCATCTGCTCTTTGGATATCTGTCTGGGATTTTTGAGGAAAGTTAACCGCGACCTGCAAACCACGCGGAGCGTCGAAATACCGGCTTGCGGCGCCTTCATGCTGGCGGAGCGGACCCAAGAGCACCAGGAACTCTTCCAGGAGGGCGCCGAGGCGGAGTTTTTCGGAAGCCAGGAAGAACTGCTGGAAAAGGTGAGATACTATCTGGCGCATGAGCCGGAAAGAAGAGAGATTGCCCGGGCCGGCCGGGAAAGGTGCCTCAGGAGCGGCTATAGCTATCCTGAAAGGTTAACGGAAATTTTGTCGGCAATCTCTGCTCCCCAGGGTTAACCTTTGCATCCCAGGCAACCGCGGCGAATTTTATTGTACCGCATCGGCCAGATAGGCGATACGGTGATCGCCTTGCCGGCCATCTGGGCGATCCGCCGCTCTTTCCCCAAGGCCTTCCTGGCGCTGCTCAATGATCAGCAAACCGGCCGGGACTGCCTCCCGGCCTTAGCAGCCTTACCGGCCCGGGGATTATGCGATGGGTTCCTCTCCTATCCGGCTGGCCGGGACGGCGCGGCGTGGGGGAAAATTATCAGGCTGATCCTCCAGATACGCCGGCAGCAATTTGACACCCTGGTTTACCTGGCCCCCCGCTTTCGCAGCCCGCGGCAGATTCGGCGCGATCTCTTCTTCTTTCGCCTGGCGGGAATTAAGCGCTGCATCGGGGAGCAGGGAATGGCGGACTACGGCCGGTTGGCCGGGAAAAGGCCCCTGCCTCACCTCGATCATGAGGCGGATCATCTTTTGAGCCGTCTCGGCAGGTCGGGGCTGCCGGTGGACCCGCCAGGCCAGGGTTGCATGGATTTGCTCTTAACCGCGGCAGAAAAGGAAGCAGCGGCAGCCTGGCTGGCCGCCCATGCGGGGCGTAAGGGCCCAGAGAGCCGGATCGCTATGGGGGTTGGCAGTAAATACCCGGCCAAAATCTGGCCAAGGGAACGTTTTGCCCGACTGGGCCAGCATATCATCAGCGAATTGGGTGGCACGCCGATTATCTTCGGAGGTCCGGAAGACAGGTCCATAGGGCAAAGTTTGCTCAATGAATGGGGGGCCGGCGCCAATGCCGCCGGAGAGTTATCGGTCCGGCAGGCGGCGGCGGCCTTGTCCTATTGCCGTCTCTATATCGGGAACGATACGGGCACCATGCACCTGGCGGCCGCGGTGGGAACGCAGTGTCTGGGAATTTTTTCGGCAAGAGATTTCCCCGGCCGCTGGCATCCATATGGGTCGCGGCATAAGGTTTTCCGGGCCGAGGTTTCCTGTGCCGGCTGCGGAACAGCCGATTGCTCTCATATGACCTGTCTCAAGGCCATAGAGGTTCAAGAAGTTATCCAGGCTTGCCGTGAGGCTCTAAAGAACCAATGAGAGCGAGGGCTAACAAGCTTAAAATCCTTATGGTTTCGGCATATTATATGCCGGCCCTGGTCTATGGGGGACCCGGGCCGGCCTTGCACCGCTTGAACCGGGAGCTGATCAGGCAGGGCCACGAGGTAACGGTTTACACCACCGATGCCAACGGCACCGGCAACCTGGAGGTGCCCCTGGGAGAGGAGGTCGCGGTGGCTGGAGTAGGGGTCTGGTATTTCCGGCGCTGGTGGTTCGGACGGACCCGCAAACCTTTAACCACCTTTCTCAGCCGGGAGCTGGCCAGAAAACTGGATCAGCTGCGGCCCGGCGAGTACGATCTGATTTATAGCGCCGGCAGCTTTGCCGATCCGGGCCGGCTGGCGGCGGCGGCGGCGCAGCGCAGCGGGACGCCTTACGTCTATCACACCGGCGGCGCCTTCACCCCCTGGGCCTTGGGCCACAAGTATTGGAAAAAGAGGCTCTATCTGAGCCTGGTGGAGAAGCGCATATTAATGGCCGCCGGGGGGATTCTGTCGCGCAATCCCGCTGAGGTCGAGCAACTGCGCCGCCTGGGCTACCCTTCCCTGATTCGGCGTATTCCCCTGGGGGTGGACCTGAAAGAGGGGGAGACCAGATTAAGCCGCGGCGATCTGGAGGGGTTGTATCCCAGCCTCAGGGGGCGTCCTTTTGTGCTGTTTTTAGGCCGCCTGCACCCGGTTAAAGGGCTGGATCTGCTCATTCCGGCCTTTGCCGAACTGGCCCGGCAATTCCCCGCATGGATGCTGGTCCTGGCCGGGCCGGATGAAAGGGGTTATCTGGCCACGGTTAAAGAGTTGATTCAAAGCCACCGGTTGGCGGACCGGGTGCTGCTCACCGGCATGGTGGGCGGGGATCTCAAGGAGGCTCTCCTGGGCCAGGCGGAATTTCTGGTGCTGCCCTCGTATTCTGAGGCACTGTCGATGGTAGCGGCGGAAGCCCTGGGTTATGGCAAACCGCTGGTCATTACCGATACCTGCTGCCGCCCGGAGGTGGCGGAGGAAGGGGTGGGGCTGGTTGTAGCGCCGGAGAGAGAAGCGCTCACCGGGGCCTTAAGGCAAATGCTGGCGAATGATGAACTGCGGCGGACTTGCGCGGCAAAGGTCCCGGAGATGGTCCGGAGGCACTATTCCTGGGAGACTATCACCCGGACCAGCGTCGATTTTTTCCATGAGGTGATAGATGCCGCGGAGAAAACCGGATAATGCTGATTCTGGGAATCAATGCCTTTCACGGAGATTCTTCGGCCTGCCTCATCAGGGACGGGGAATTGCTCGCGGCGGCAGAGGAAGAGCGTTTCCGCCGGGTGAAGCACTGGGCCGGGTTTCCCAGCCTAGCCATCGAGTACTGTTTGGAGGCCGCCGGAGCCGGAATAGACCAGGTCGATTTTGTCGCGGTCAACCGCCGGCCCTGGGCCAACCTGCACCGTAAGGCCTGGTTGGCGTTGTCCCGGCGGCCTGGCTTGAAGACTATCTGGCAGCGGCTACAGTCGGCCACAGAGCTGGGCGCAGTGCCCAAATTATTGGCGAGCCAATTTTCCAGCCGCGCCTCCGGCTGCAAAGCCCGCACCTACCAAATAGAACACCACAGGGCCCATCTGGCCTCGAGCTTCCTGGTTTCGCCTTTTGAGCAGGCGGCTCTATTGTCCGTAGACGGCTTTGGGGATTTTGTCAGCACCATGGGAGGCGTGGGCGACGGCAAGCGGATTCTCCCCAATATGGAGGTATTTTTCCCCCATTCCCTGGGACTCTATTACACCGCCATCACCCAGTATCTGGGTTTTAAAAAATATGGCGATGAATATAAGGTAATGGGATTGGCGGCCTTGGGGAAACCAAAGTATTTAAACATCATGCGGGATATGGTCCGCGACACCCCCGGCGGCTTTGAGCTTAACCTGCAATATTTCAAGCATCACCGGCAAGAGCCCGCCTACCTCTGGGAAGGAGGCGAGCCTTCCTTTGAGGATGTCTATTCCAAAGAATTGGCAAAGGTTCTGGGACCTGGCCGGGCTTACTCTGAGCCCATCGCAGAAAACCATGCGGACCTGGCCGCATCTTTGCAAGCCCGCTATGAAGAAGTCTTTTTCCGTTTATTAAATCGCCTTTACGAAAAGACTAAAATTACCAACCTCTGTCTGGCCGGAGGCTGCGCCCTGAACAGCGTCGCCAACGGAAAAATCTTTGCCAAAACCCCGTTTAGAGAAATTTATATCCAGCCTGCGGCCTATGATGGGGGTGGGGCCTTGGGAGCGGCCTACTATGTCTATAATACTATTTTAGGACAGGAGCGCCGCTTTGTCATGCAGAGCTCATATTGGGGGCCGGAGTTTACCCCGGATGAAATTGCCGCTGCCCTAAGCCGCCAGCAGGAGCAAATGGAGGCAGTCAAGATCAGCCGGGTTGATGATGAAAATGAGCTGGTGCGGCAGACGGCCCAACAGATCGCGGCTGGAAAGATTATCGGCTGGTTCCAGGGGCGCATGGAGTGGGGCCCCCGGGCCTTGGGCAATCGCAGTATCGTGGCCGACCCGCGCCGCGCTGAGATGAGGGACGTGCTAAACGCCCGCATCAAACGGCGCGAGCCCTTCCGGCCTTTCGCGCCTTCAATTTTGCAGGAGGCCACCCCGGAATATTTTGAGAATGATTACCCTGACCCCTTTATGGTCAAGGTCTATCCAATCCGGCCGGAAAAACGCGGCATTATCCCGGCGGTGACCCACGTGGACGGCACCGGCCGCCTGCAGACCGTGAGCCGGGAAGAGAACCCTTTGTATTACAAGCTCATTGAGGAGTTTGGCCGGCTGACCGGGGTGCCGCTGCTGCTCAATACCTCCTTTAACGAAAATGAGCCTATTGTCTGCTCCCCGGAGGAGGCCCTGAACTGCTTTTTACGCACCCGCATGGATATCCTGGTCATGGGACCTTTCGTGCTGGAACGGGAGAACCGTCAGGATTCGTAGGTTGGACCATTGCTGGAGAAACGTTTGGGGCAGACAGAGTTAATCGAGCCGCGGTCCTTAGCGGCGGGAGCCGCGGAAGAGGTTGACTGTATTATCTGCGGCAAACCGACGGCGACTGCCCTGGTGTGGCCGGATGGCCAGCGGGGCGACATCGTGCGCTGCCAGCGCTGCGACCTGGTCTATCGCAGCCCCAGGCGGCGGGAAGATGAGCAGATCCACCACTTCCAGGAAGAGTGGACCGAGGCCCGGCCGGCTTTCCAACTGGAAGGCTACCGCTCCGAAAATTTAAGGCGGCTAGCCGAGTGGATTCTCCAATGGCATCCGGCGCCGGGGGCGATGCTCGATATAGGCTCAAGCTATGGGGCCTTGCTGGCGCAATTTCCCAGATCCTGGCGCCTGTGCGGAATCGAACCTTCCCGCACCGCCTGCCAGATAGCCCGGGGGCGCCTGCCCCACGCCACCATTATTAACGCCTCCCTGGGAGAGGCCAGGTTGGCGGCTGAGTCCTTTGATGTCATCACCCTGGTGGACGCGGTCTATTATCTGCACCAGCCTCTACGCGACCTGGGGCGCATCCGGGATGCACTGAAGCCGGGCGGTCTGGCATTGGTGGAATCCCCGAACTTTGCCAATCGGGGCTGGGTATACCGCTGGCTAGGGCACCATTTCGACGATACCTGGATGTACTTTTATACGCCGGCAACTCTGGAGAAGATGCTCAATAAGGCGGGAATGGAGGTGGCGGCCAGGTTGGATTTACCTGGTCACCAGGCAGGCAGCCCCCATCTCTGGCGTAGATTGCTAACCAGAATGGAATTCACGGTCTTCCAGGCACTTAGAAAGTTAACGGCAAACCGGATTGACCTGGGGCCCCATTTTGTGCTGGCCGCCAGACCTAATAAAAGCAACCCTGAATAAATAATGCGGATTCTGGTGGTAACCTTATTATATATGCCGGATGGCGGCCCCAGTGCCCCGCTCTATGGCATGCTTTGCGAAGAACTGGCTCATAGGGGCCACGAAGTATCAGTTATCGCCGCAGTGCCTCATTACCCGACGGGCACAGTGCCTTCCCAGTTCCGAGGCAAATGGATTCAACCTTCTTATGAAAATGGGGTCCGGGTAACCCGGATCAGGGTCCCTTCGGTGCAACGCGCCGATTTGCAAAAGCGAGCGCTGCAATTTATCGCTTTTCAACTGGGCGCCTCGTTGGCTGCCTTAAGGCAGGACTATGAGGTGCTGCTCTTTGGCAACCCGGCGTTGGAAGTGTGGCTGCCGTTCACCTTGCTTTCGGTGCTGCGGCGCAAGCCGGCAGTTTTTTCTGTCCATGACGTTTATCCGGATGTCGGCGTCGGCCTGGGGATCTTTCGCAGTAAGTCAATAGTCTCTGTGGTTCGATATTTGGAACGCTTTTGTTTACGTCGATCAAACCGGGTGCGGATCTTGTCGGAATCCTTCGTCAGGCCACTGCGTTCTCTTGGGGTCAGCGATGATAAAATGGTATTGGTGTATGACTGGGTTGATACAGACCTGATTAAACCCTTACCCAAAGACAACCCCTTTGCCCTGAAGCATCAATTAGTTGATCATTTTGTCGTCCTCTATGCGGGAAATATCGGTCTTTCGCAAGGGTTGGAGCAGGTCTTGGCGGCAGCTCAGTTACTGAAGCATCATGAAGAGATAAAATTTGTCTTGGTCGGGGACGGGGCTGGCCGGAAACCCTTGATGGCGCAAGCCGTTGAGCGTAACCTGGAAAATGTTCAGTTCTTGCCCTTTCAACCACGTAACCGCTTGCCGGAAGTTCTGGCGACCGCTGACGTCTCTTTGGTAACTTTAAAGAAGGGGATCGGAACCGCTTCCCTGCCTTCCAAGAGCTTCTCTATTTTGGCCAGCGGCCGCCCTATCTTGGCCAGCGTGGATGAAGGCAGCGATACCTGGAACTTGGTGGAAAGATCGCGGGCAGGTGTCTGTGTGCCGCCGGAAGATCCTGGGGCAATAGCGAGAGCTATTCTAGAATTAAAGGAAGATAATCGCCGGCGGGAGAATTTTGGGAAAAAAGGGCGAGATTATGCCTTGCAATACCATTCGCCGCAAGCCGCGGCAGAAAAGTTTGAGCAGCTGTTGCTGGCGGCTCTGGCCAGTCATTGAGCCAATGGTATTTTCAACCCCTGATGAATTCTTCTAGTTAATTAACAAAATCTTTTAAACCTGGATTATGCCGCAAGAATCGCCTGAAATAATCGGGTGGAGCTGGCCTGGAGTTCTTAAGCTCGATCGCCATGAGGTATCCAGACAATGAGGAGTAGGTATGCCATATTTTTGGAAAAATTACTCTTTTAGGAAATTTGTGCTATCATGTCTTGCACGAAACAATTTGGCTAAAAAAGACGAAACTTGTCGGGGTTGAATTTGTTAGAGGGCTCCAAAAACCCATTTTATCGACTGTGGGGCCAAGGCGGCCGCATAAAGTTCATGAAGGTGAGATTATTGGTACGCATGCGGGAGTTAATGCGCCGATCCGTGCGCTTATTCAATTGGGAAACTGGAAGGGACAGGGAATATAATTTTGCCCTAAGACAGGTAGTTGGAAAAGGGGCCAGAGTACTCGACGTGGGCGGCTGTCAATCTCTTTTGCCTCTATACCTGGCCAAAAATGGATTTATTGTGACAGTTTATGATATTCGCCAATATCATGAAAAACATAATAATTTATTTAGTATCGAAGGAGATTTTATAAAAAATAATTTTCCTGACAATAGTTTTGATTATATAGTAATGCTTTCGACAATAGAACATATCGGTTTTGAAAGTTGGGGTTCATCATACATCGAGGATGGCGATTTTATTGCAATTGAAGAAATTAAACGAATTATTAAGCCAAGCGGTAAGGTAATTATTACATTCCCTTTTTTTGGGGAACATAAAATAATACCAGGATTTGAGCGATGGTATGATATTGAAAGGGTAAAAAAACTATTTTCTGGACTACATATACTAGCTGAAGAATATTATATTCCTGAGCATGTGATTTATAATAGAACTCTTAATTGTTTCCCAGCTTCTTTGGAAGAGATCCGAGGAGTACAAGATAAAAATGGCCTTATTGGTTTTGCATGTTATGTAATATCAAAAAAACCGCGCAATAATTTCTGATAACTGTGAAAATATCATAAAATAACATTAATGGCATATTATGGAGCATTTGGTTATATTATATTCATTAATGGCAAGGAATTGAGCCTAGTAAAGAAGGGAAAGGAGGGGTTTGTGGTGAAGGACGCCTTGGTTTGCGGGGCAGGGGGATTCATCGGCAGCCATCTGGTCAAGCGTTTGCGGAACGAAGGCTTTTGGGTGCGGGGGGTTGACTTGAAATACCCGGAATTCGCCGCCACTGCGGCAGATGATTTTGTGATCGGGGATTTGCGGGACCCGCAGGTTTGCAGATATTCAGTGGATCGCCCCTTCACGGAGATCTACCAATTGGCCGCGGATATGGGAGGCGCAGGCTTCGTCTTCACCGGCGAGAACGATGCGAACATTATGCACAATTCCGGCCTCATTAATCTCAACATGTTGGAAGCCTGCCACAGACGCAACATCAAGCGCATCTTCTATTCCTCTTCCGCTTGCATGTATCCGGAATATAACCAGAAGGACCCAAACAATCCCAATTGTGCAGAGGATAGTGCTTATCCCGCACAGCCGGACAGTGAATACGGTTGGGAGAAACTGTTCAGCGAGCGTCTCTACCTGGCTTTCCAGCGGAATTATGGCATGGAGGTGCGCATTGCCAGATACCATAATATCTTCGGCCCCGAAGGCACCTGGCGGGGCGGGCGAGAAAAAGCACCGGCTGCCTTATGCCGTAAGGTTGCCGAAGCGACGGATGGCGGCGAAATCGAAATCTGGGGGGACGGGAAACAGACCCGGTCCTTCCTGTATATCGATGAATGCCTGGAGGGAACCATCAGGCTAACGCGCTCAGATTTTGCCGGCCCGGTCAACATCGGTTCGGAGGAAATGGTGACGATCGACCGATTCGCTGACATGGTCATAAAGATTGCCGGCAAGAAATTGACCAAGAAGCATATAGCCGGACCACTAGGGGTCCGGGGGAGAAATTCGGATAATCGTCTTATTGATGCGAAGCTAAAGTGGAAGCCGAGGCAACCTTTAGAAGTGGGCATGAGGGTTACCTATGCCTGGATTGAAGACCAGGTTAAAAAAATGAAGAGTCAGGTTTAAGGTATTAGGGACTAATAACCAGATGAACCCCTCCTCATGAACGCCGAAATCTTTGCCGAATGGCTGCGGCGGCAGGGTTATCAGGTGGCCCGCAGCGCGAGCAGCCACTGGGTGAACCTGGGCAAACGGGTATATCAGGCCTTCCCCTACCACTGGCTCATTCACCCGGAAGAAGCGGAGCTCAACGAATTCATCCAATCCCGGCGGGTCCTGGCTCTGAGGTATTCCACCTCTTTGGCGGCGCCGGCGGGCTGCCTCAGCTATCATGCCACCTATGGCGCTCCCTCTTACGACTTGAATAACCTGGGTAAATGGGCCAGAAAGAATGTCCGCCGCGGTTTGAAGAATTGTCAGATTGAAGAGATTCCCTTCTCCAGGCTGGCCGGGGAAGGGTGGCAACTTCAGGTCGATACCCTCGACCGCCAGGGACGCAGAGTTCCGATGTCGGCCAGTCTATGGGAGCGCCTCTGTTTAGCGATGGTTGGCCTGAGTGGGTTCAAGGCCTGGGGAGCCCTGGTCCAGGGGCAGTTGGCTGCCTCCGTCGTTACCTTCCGGATGGATGACTGCGGCTATCTGCTCTACCAGCAATCTCACCGGCGCTATATTCAGGATCATGTGAACAATGCCCTGAGTTTCGCGGTGACTAAATGGCTGCTGGAGCAGAGCCCTATCCGCAGCATCCTTTATGGGCTGCACTCACTGGATGCCCCGGCATCGGTCGATGAATTCAAATTCCGGATGGGCTATGTTGCCAAGCCGGTGCGCCAGCGGGTCGTCTTTCATCCCTGGATCAGACCGGGCATCAACTGCGTGAGCCATGCCCTGATCCGCCAACTGCTGAAGCTGACTCCCGGCAACCCCACCCTGGCCAAGGCGGAAGGGATGATGCGCTTTTACTTGGAAGGCCGGCGCCCCCTGGCAGACCAGAGGCGCCCGGAAATCTTGAGAAAATTAGACCTAAAGGCCATATCCGCAGCCACCGGCCCGGGAGCAGAGACTTAATTAGCCGCGGGTCCCCGGCGCCAAAAAAGAGCCGATGGCCTTGACCACGTGGGTCAGTTGCGCCAGGCTCATGGCCGGGTAGAGTGGCAGGGTGACCTCACGGGAAGCCATTGCCTCGGTAATGGGGAGATTATGTTGAAAAGACGGGGGCCACAGGCCCCGATAATGAGAAAAGCAGTGGATGGCGGGATAGTGCACACTCGACTGAATACCCTGCTGGGCGAGACTTGCCATGAATTCGGGGCGCTTGATTCCTCCCTGGAGCAGAATTGGCAGCAAGTGATAGCCGGACCCAGCCGGGGCCTGCAAAAAGGGAAGTTCCAAAAGTTCCAACTGGGCGAGGTCCTGCAGGCGCTCGTGGTAGGTCTGAGTAAGCCGCCGCCGTTGCTCAGTCCTCTGGGGCAGGCGCTTAAGCTGCATTAATCCCAGGGCCGCCCGCATTTCATCCAGCCGGTAGTTATACCCCCGAGCCACCACGTCATAGCTGAAGCTGTGCCCCTGATAGCGGTCCCAGGTGAGGGTGGTCATGCCGTGGGAGCGCCTGATCCTGATCTTCTCCGCCAGGTCATCATCGCCGGTCACCACCATGCCGCCTTCGCCGGTGGTCATATTCTTGTTGGCGAAGAAGCTGAAGCAGCCAGCGTCACCCCAGGTCCCTACCCTTTGCGGACCGGCAGGAGATTGGTAAACCGCCCCCGGGGCATGGGCGCAGTCCTCGATGATCTTCAGGTTGTATTTGGCGGCCAGGGCCCGCACCCCGTCAAGGTCGCAGGGGTAGCCGCCATAGTGCAGCACCATGATCGCCCTGGTTTTCTCCGTCACCTTGCGGGCGGCGTCCGCCACCGAGAGATTCAGGTCCCGGGGACCGTTGATGTCGATAAACACCGGCCTGGCGCCGGTGTAGAGAATGGCATTGGCGGTGGCCACGAAGGTGAGGGCGGGACAGAGGACCTCATCGCCCTCTTTGAGACCCATCGACTCGCAGGCCAGGTGCAGGGCGGCGGTGCCATTGGCCACGGCGAAGGCATGTTTGACGCCCAAAAACTCTTTGAATCTCTGCTCAAACTCCTCGGTCTTGGGGCCCATGGAGAGCCAGCCGGATTTCAGGACCGCGCTGACGGCCTCAATCTCTTCAGGGTCCAGGGTGACGTCGGCCAGGGGGACCTGCCAGCGAGATTCTGCCTTAGACATTATAGATATCCGGTTTATAGCGGGAGAGGTGTTCCTGAATAAATTCAATGGTCCTGGCTAAACCTTCCTCCAGACTCACCGCAGGTTCCCAGCCGAGCAGCTCTTTAGCCTTGCGGTGGTCGCAGAGGAGTTCCATCACCTCGCTGGCCTCGGGCCGCAGCCTTTCAGCTTCGCTAACCAGGCGTTTCTGGCCACCCAGCAGATGCACGATCTTTCCCGCCAGTGCGCCGATAGAGACCGACTTCCCGGAGCCGATGTTGATCACCTCGCCGACGGCCCCGGGGCTCTCCGCCACCTTGATGAAGCCCGCCACCGTATCGCTCACATAATTTAAGTCCCGCACCGGGCTCATATTTCCCAGCCGTATCACCTCTCCTGACAAGGCCTGGCTGATGATGGCGGGAATCACCGCCCGGGCCGACTGCCGGGGGCCATAGGTGTTGAAGGGGCGAATGGTGGCCACCGGCACCCCGAAGGATAGGTAATAACTCTCGGCCAGCTTGTCTGCACCGATCTTGCTGGCTGCATAAGGGGATTGCCCTTTTAAGGGGTGCTTTTCATCAATGGGAGTATATTGGGCGGTGCCGTAGGTCTCACTGCTGGAGCTATGGACAAAGCGCTCCACGCCCTGCTGCCGCGCCGCCTCCAGCAGGTTTAGCGTACCGCCGCAGTTGACCGCGACGAACTGGGCAGGGGCGGTATAGGAGTAGGGGATGGCAATCAGGGCGGCAAGATGAAAGACCACCTCGCAACCGGCCAGGGCCCGGGCCACGCCAAAGGGGTCGGTGATATCTCCAGCCGCTACTTCCAAATGGTCTTTCACCGCGGCGGGCAATAATTCCAGCAGGCCCCAATCATTGCGCGAGTTGTAGCGCACCAGGGCTCGCACCCGGGCTCCCAGTTCCACCAGGCGTTCCGCCAGGTGGCTGCCGATGAAACCTCCGGCGCCCGTGACCAGGACTCTTTTGTTTTCCCAGCTCATAAATCTCGAAATGGTAAATCCCGATTAGACTTGAGGAAGAGAAGTCTTCCTTTTTGGGTGCAGTGGCAGTCGCTTTCCAGCCGCGGCCTGAATCGAGAAAGGTTGAGTTCCGCAAATGGTTTTGATACGTTACTGTAATGAATCGGGACCCTCAAGTCAAAAATTATTGTTTCCTGGTCACCGGCAGCGCCGGCTTCATCGGCTTTCACGTGGCCCGGGCCTTGCTCAGCCTTCAGGCCAAGGTGGTTGGCCTGGATAATTATAACGATTATTACTCGCCGGCCTTAAAGCGGGATCGAGACCGGGAACTGCGGAAATATCCCGGCTTTGTCTCGATCCAGGGGGATCTGACCGATCTTCCCCTGTTAAAGTCGCTGTTCGCCAGCCACTCGCCGCAGAAGGTCTGCCATCTGGCCGCCCAGGCCGGGGTGCGCTACTCCCTGGTCAACCCCTTCGCTTACCAAAAGTCCAATCTGGAAGGTTTTCTCAACCTCATCGAACTGGCCAGGCAAACCCGGGTGGAGAGATTCGTTTACGCCTCCAGCTCCAGCGTTTACGCCGGCCTGACCGAGATGCCCTTTTCCGAAACCCAGCGGGTGGACACGCCCATCAGCCTTTATGCCGCCACCAAGAAGGCCAACGAACTGATGGCGCACGCCTATTCCCACCTCTTCGGCCTGCCCAGCGTCGGCCTGCGCTTCTTTACGGTGTATGGCCCCTGGGGCCGGCCGGATATGGCCATGTGGCTGTTTACCGAAGCCATGCTGGCCGGCAAACCCATTAAAGTCTTTAATTATGGCCAGATGCGCCGAGACTTCACCTACATCGACGACATCGTCCAGGGTGTCCTGGCGGCGTTAATGGCGACTGGTCTGGAGAGTTATGAGATCATCAACCTGGGCAACCATCGCTGCGAGGAACTGACCAGGGTCATTGAGATCCTGGAGCAGGAATTGGGCGTCAAGGCCAGGCAAAACCTTCTCCCCATCCAGCCGGGAGACGTACCGGCCACCTATGCGGATATTGCCAGGGCCACGGAGAAGCTCGGTTATCAACCCGCCACCACCATTGAGGCGGGGGTTCTCCGGTTTGTGCAGTGGTACCTGGACTATCACAAGGGGACCGGGGCCCCGGGCTGACATCTCCCTTGGGAGCAAAGGACATCACCACTTATGGATCTGCTGGCTAAGATCAAGAATAAGCAGGCCCTGGTGGGCATCATCGGCCTGGGATACGTGGGACTGCCGCTGGTGTTGCGCTTTTGCCAGGCAGGATTCCGGACCCTGGGGTTCGACACCGATGACCGCAAGGTGGCGGCCTTAAACCGGGGCGAGTCCTATATTGAGCACATCCCGTCGGCTCGCCTGGCGGAACTGCGGCAAGCCCCGCAAGGCCGGCAATTCGAGGCCAGCGCGGATATGGCTCGCCTGGGGGAGGCGGATGTCCTGATCATTTGCGTGCCTACCCCGCTCACACCCACGCGGGAGCCAGACCTGCGTTATATTACCTCCACTACCCGGCAGATTGCCGCGGCCTTGCGCCCCGGGCAGTTGATTTCCCTCGAATCCACCACCTATCCCGGCACGACCACGGAATTGCTCTTGCCCATGCTAAGCCGCGATCTTCAAGTAGGCCGCGATTTCTTTCTGGTCTTCTCGCCGGAGCGGGAAGACCCGGGGAATGCCGAGTTTGAGGTGCGCACCATTCCCAAGGTGGTGGGCGGCATCACCCCGGCCTGCCGGGACCACGGAGCAGCTCTGTATGGCCAGGTGATCGACCGGGTAGTCCAGGTCTCCTCCACCCAGGCGGCAGAGATGAGCAAGTTGCTGGAAAACATTTACCGGGCGGTGAACATCGCCCTGGTGAACGAAATGAAGATGTTGTGCCTGCGTATGGGGATAGATATCTTTGAAGTAATTGAGGCCTCCAAGACCAAGCCCTTCGGTTTCCAGGCCTTTTATCCAGGCCCGGGCCTGGGAGGGCACTGCATCCCCATCGATCCTTTCTACCTGACCTGGAAGGCCCGGGAATATGACTTCTCCACCCGCTTTATCGAACTGGCCGGTGACATCAATAGCAACATGCCCTATTTTGTGGTGCAGCGGGTGTCCGAGGTCCTGAATAAATTCGACCGGCCCCTGCAAGGGGCCCGCATCCTGGTGTTGGGCATTGCCTATAAAAAGGATGTGGACGACAACCGGGAATCGCCGTCCTTAAAGATTATGGAACTTTTAAGCAAAGGGGGGGCCATTACCAGCTATAACGACCCCCACATCCCCCGCTGCACCGGGATGCGCCGCTATCCCGGTTTTGACATGGAATCCACGCCCCTGACGGCCGAGACGCTGCAGGAGGCCGACCTGGTGCTGCTGGTGACCGACCACTCCGACTACGACTACGCCTGGATCGCCTCCCAGGCGCGCCTCATCGTGGATACCCGCAACGCCTTCAAAAATCAGGCCGGCGCCCATATTTTCAAAGCCTGATATCTGCCTGGAAAAATCTAAAAATCGGCAAAAAATTCCTTTTCCTGCCGGGTTTGTGCTATCATGCCTTCCGCAAGACCAGCCATTCAAGAATAGGGGAACTTTTCCGGTCCATTTTCGGGGACGGCATCCCCAAAACCATTTTTTGATTAGGCGGCCGGGGGTAGTCGCTTGATTGCGGGGGGATGGTGCGGTATGAAAAGATTGCTCTGCCTGGCAGTGGCGAGCCTCGCATTTTTCACCTTTTGCTTAATTCCAGGCCCTGGATCCCGGGCCCTGGCGAACAAATTGGGGACCGAACTGGAACTTACCGCGGTGCCCGCCGCCAGCGTCGTGGTCCTCGGCGTGGGCGGCTATATGCTCTGGAAGAATAGGCTCTCCCAGCCCCCGGATGCCGAGGGAATGCTGGGATACCGTGGCCCCGGCGAATTTTATTTTGGTGGTTTTATGGGCGTATCTCTTGTAAATACCGCTAATTGGAGCTTTGAACCACTGGAAATTAACCCTTTAAGTGGTAGTAGTATTCGAAATGAAAATGTTACGGCCAAGAATGTCAAGACCGACCCGGGATTGACCGGCGGCGTCAAGGTGGGTTATTTTTTCGACAGGGTCCCTTATTTAGGCCTCGAAGGCGAGGGTAGCCTGGCCAGTAATTATCGGCCTCAGCAACAGGTCGCTTTGAAACCGACGCTATCACAATCTCCTGCTATTACTCAAGAACAGGGCAACCTGATTTGGACCATGGCCTTCCACATTATGGGCCGCTACGGCTTTTTGCCGGATAAGGAGGTGCCTTTCGGGAGATTGCAACCCTATATCGGTATCGGCCCCGGAGTGGGGGTGCTCTATTTTCAGAACGATTCGGCCAAGAATTTTGGCCTGGATACCGAGGCAGGTTTAAGATACATGTTCACCCACAACATCGCCGCCTTTGTAGAGTTTAAGTATATCAAACAATGGGATGTGCAGCTCGGCGATCAATATGTAACCAGCAACGGGTTGCGCTATATTGCTAATGGGACTAAAAGCGATGGCAAGACCGTCCACTTCGATGTTGACAATCAAAAGATCGTCGCCGGCCTGGAATATCATTTTTAGTCAAAAAAATCCCCCCCTATCTGGCCGGTTCTGCAACCGGCACCTCAGTGCCCGGAGTCGAGCCGGAGGCCAAGGATAGTTGCCGATAAGCGCTAAGGAGATCCTGCACCTGATTCTCCGGGGCGGACCCGGTTTTTGCCAAATCGCCCTCACCAACGCCTGCAACGCCAGGTGCCGCTTCTGCAATTTCCCCCAGGTGCCGCCCTCCTCCCGGGTCATGGCCGATGCCAGCCGTCTGCGCCGAGGCCTGGCCGCCCGCCCTGCAGGAGGGCCGCCGTTGGGTGCGCACCTGAAGGCCGCCGGGGCAAGCAAGCCCGGCGCGCTTTCCACGGCTTCCCTCATTTCTCTGGTTCTCTGGGTTGCTATCTGCATCTTCTATAATTATCTTGCCAGCTATGAAGAAAAATTACTGGCAGCCGAATTTGGCGAGAGCTCCAGAATTTATCAAGAGCAGACGGGAAAGTGGCTGCCAAGGATGCCTTTCCTTCGTAGGGACAAAGATTCCCCTTTTGGTTAGAAAGCTGGTGGATCGACTTCCCGAGGCTCATTGAGGACCACGCCCATGTCTCCAGCGCCGCCCGTACCCGCAAAGCAGAGCCGTCTGACCGATGATTTCCTCTATTTCTTCCTGCGCGTGCGCAAAGACCGCATTCGCAAGGTGGTGTCCGACATTAACGCCCGCTACCCTGAAGAGGCGGTGGAACAGAGGGCCCGGCGTCTCATCGAGGCCCAGACCCAGCTCTCTCTCCTGGGAGGGTTGATCCTCGACCTGCCCGTCATGATCCCCGTAATCGGGGCTGCCGTGAAAATCCTGGGTTTTGTGGGGGGGACTTCCGCCCTGGTGCGTATGCATCTCTATCTCATCCTGGAGATCGCCCTGCTCTACGGCAAGGATATCGACGATGAGGCGCGGGTTCCGGAGATGGCGGCAGTGGTGGCCGGCACCGGCTTGGCGGTGGGCGCGCCCTTCGCGGCGGGCGCCTTGGGGTTCCATCCCCTGGTTGCCATGGCCACCGGGGGTGTGGCGGGCTTGACCGCGTCCCGCTTGATCGGCGAGAGCGCCATACGTTACTACAGCCAGCCGCAGGAGGTTCCCAGCCCTTCCCTCTGAAACCATCCGCTTGAAAGCCGCAGCCCCCACCCTGCCCTCTTAGAGGCATTAGTTAGATTATTTTCGGGGGCAGACTGGACTATTCCCCAGGAGTGTTTACCCTTTGAGATGAATCTTAAACCGGAAGAAGAAGAGGTACTTTATCGACAAAAAATTTGTTACCATACCGTTCCAGGTGCGGATTCGGCTTCCAGCCTAGAGGCTTGGGGGAATTTTCCCCGGGCGGAAGAGTCCCCGAATCCATTTCCGACGCGGGGCCACGGCGGCCCCATAATCTTGGTTAATACTACAGGAGGGGTTAGGCATGAAAGGGAATAAAAAGCTTCTCGATGAGCTGAACAAGCGTTTGGCGGAGGAATTGACTGCCATCAACCAGTATATGGTCCATTCCGAGATGTGCGAGAATTGGAAGTACAGCAAGCTGCAGGAGGTAATCCGGAAGCGGGCCATCGTGGAGATGGTCCACGCCGAGAAGCTCATCGAGCGCATCCTCTTCCTCGACGGGATCCCCATTGTCAGCAACCTGAACAAAGTCCACATCGGCGACCAGGTCCCGAAGATGCACGCCAATGACCACGGCGCCGAAGAGATGGCCATCCGGGGCTATAACGAAACCATCCATCTGGCCGTCGAGGTGGGGGATAACGGCACCAAAGAGCTCCTGGATGCGATCCTGAAAGAAGAAGAGGGCCATATCGACTGGATCGAAGCCCAGCTTGACCAGATCAAGCAGATAGGGGTGGAGAACTACCTGGAACAGCAGATCTACTGAGGATGAGGTGTCCTTCCGGGGCCTCCGGGCGCCCCGCGGCGCCCGGAGAACTTCCCGAAACCGTATTTCTCTTCAATAAACCGAGGGTGCTCCCCGAATGCCGGCCCCGAGTCGCGCCGCGGGGCCGCCGCGGCCGGGAAAAAGAGCACCATGCCTGATCTCCGCCTCTCGGGGTATCTTTAAACCCGGTTGCCCATCCCGCCCCAGGGTCTGCAACCCGCGGCAGCAGATCTTCTTCAATTCCGCCAGCGTCAACCGAGACCGCCCGGCCGCGCTTTGAACTCGAACCGGGCCGCCGGGGGCTAACAGGGAAAGGCCAGGGTCAGCGATCTGTTGCCCGGCTTTTGGTGGGGCATCAGGTTTCCAGGGGAAAGGTGAAACTGAAGGCGCAGCCGCGGCCCGGCGCCGTATCCACCCAGATGCGGCCGCCGTGCGCGTCGATGATCCGCCTGACCGCGGCCAACCCTAAACCGAAGCCCTGGGCGTTGCCTTCCTGTTCCCCGCGATAAAAGAGCTCAAAAAGATGGGGCAGGTCTTCCGGGGGGATGCCCGGGCCCTGGTCCTGGACGGTGAACCGGATGGCCGCGTCTTCGACCCGGACCGCCAACCGCACCCGGCTATGGGTGGGGCTATACTTGATGGCATTGTCCAGCAGGTTTGCCAGGACTCTTTGCAAGAGGACCGGATCGGCCCGGAGGGCTGGAACCTTTGGAGGGAGATCGGTTTCCAGGCTGATCCCCTTTTCTTCGGCCAGCGGCCGTAAAAGGGTGACGACCTTCCGGCACTCCCCCTGCAGGCTCAGGACCTGGAGTTGGGGGGCCAGAATCCGCAGGCCCAGGCGGGCGAATTCCAGAAACCGGTTGATGAGCTTTTCCAGCCCTGCCATCTCCTGATCGATGGTCTGGAGGTAATTCATTTGCGCCTCGGTCAGGGGGCCCAGTTTGCCTTGCAGCAGGCGCCGGAGCAGGCCGGCGGCTCCTACCACCGGGGTCTTCAAGTCATGCGCGAACATATTGATCAGTTGCCGGCGCTCGTTCTCCAGGCGCTTAACCGGGGTCAGGTCCCGGATGATGATGGCCCCGCCCTTGGGGTCCCCGCCGTGGTCCCGGAGGGGGAAGGAACTGACCATCACCGGCAGCGCCTGTCCGGAACGGTTGCGCAGGGTGAATTCCTCGGTGACCTCTCTCCGTCCCTGCAATACCTGGTTCCAAATGCTCAGGTCCGCCCCCTGAAGTTGCAGGACTTCCTCGGCCAGGCGCCCCATGGCTTCGTCCCGGCTATAACCGGTCAACCGTTCGGCCGCGGGGTTGAACTCGCTGATCCGCCCCTGGTCATCCGCGGTAATGACCGCGCCCGGGGTGTTCTGGACCAGAAAATGGGACCAGTCGTGAGACGTGGATGAATTTGGCGGTTTAGCGGACATCGCCGGCTCCGGCGCCGGGGTTCGGGGCCCCGGCGCGGCTGCCATCATTTTCAGGAAAATCGCAGTGGCTCATAAGAGCGGCGCCTGGGCCACTCAGGATGTGATAATGGCATTCAGAACCCCCGCCAGCACCATGGAATAGAAGAAAAATGACACCAGGCTGTGGATGAGCACGGTGCGCCGCATCAGTTCGGATCTTACATTGACATCGCTCAAAGAGTAGGTCAGGGCCAGGGTAAAGGCGATGTAGAGGAAGTCCAGGTAAGTCGGCTGGTCAGTTCCCGGAAAGGCGAAACCTTTACGCATTCCTTCTTGAAAAGGGCGTCCCTGGGTATCCTTGACCTGGTAATAGAGCCGGGCGTAATGCTGTCCAAAGGCGGTGTGCAGGTGAAACCAGGCCAAGAGCACCGCCAGGACGCTCAGGGTCAGTAGGAGGCGGGAATGGCCGAGAGAGCGTTTGCCCACCGCGGTCAGCAGATAGCCCACGACCACGGTGCCGAAAAGCGACATAACGACAGTCACCACTGTCAATTGCATCCGCTTCGGTTCATCTTTGGAGACGCGCTGCTGGGACATGGGTCCGTCGGCACTGGCAATGACGATACCCAGGAGAACCTGGTAGCTGCCCAACCACAAAATCCAACCCACCAGGAAAGAGACTTCCCATTTCCAACCGAGCAGCCGGTAGGCCAGGACGGCAGCCGCCAGCCCCAGAACGCCGCACACCAGCGTCCGGCGGTGGTCATGCAGGTTCCAGACGAATTGGAAGAGGCGCTCCTTCCTTTTGCCCATTAATCCCTCCGCCCGTGAAGATCGGGGCCTCCCCCTAGGTTTTTGAAGTCCTTGGAGTTGCCTTATAGGCTCTGACCACCGCGCCTATGGAGGTATAAAAGGCCTTCTGGCCCACCAGGCCGGTTATCCCGGAGCATTCCAGTTGAGCATAAACCTGATCCGAAACCCCAAAAAATATTAGCCTGATCCCCTGCTCCCGGAGCATGTCATAGACCGAACGCAAGGTGGCGGCCGCGGTGTAGTCGATGTCATCTACTGCCGAGGCGTCGATACAGAACCAAACCAGGGGCGGCTGCGCTTCTTTGGCCAGCTTGGAAACCTCCTTAAACAACTGCTCGGCATTGGCGTAATACATGCCGTGAGTGAACCGGTAAGCCAGCAGCCCCGTGAACAGCTGGCCCTGGCTAGCCACCGGCTCGGACTTCCAGCCTTCGGTCTGGGCCGCCACGATCACGGAGTTTTTCGGCCGGTAGCCATGCCGGGTGTGGCTCACCAATGACAGGAACATGGCCAGCAGGATGCCCTGCTCCACCCCCACTAAGACCACGGTGGCCGCGGTTATGAGGGCCACCCCGAATTCTGCCGGCCGCTCGCGCAAAATCTGCCGCATCCCCTTCACATCGATAAGGTCCACACAGATGAGAAAGACGACCGCGGACAGGACCGCCAGAGGCATGTACGCCAGCGGCCCGGTCAGGAATAAGAGAACCAGAAGGACCATGCCGCTGCTGGTGAGCTGGGCTAACTGAGAGCGGCCGCCGGCCTTGTCCACCATCTCCGAGGCAGTGGGGCTGCCATTGACCACGAAGGCGCCGGTTAGCCCGGCGCCCACGTTGGCGAGGCTGAGGCCCACCAGGTCAGCGTTCTCGGTGAAGCGTTCGCCGTAACGGATGGCATAGAAGCGCGAGGTCGCGGCGCTCTGGGCCATGATTACCACGAAGATAGCAAAGGCCGTGGATGCAAGGCCCATGAGCAGATCGGCGCTCCAGGGTACCTGGGGCAGTCCGAACCTCGGCAGGCCGCGGGGGACCGTCCCCAGGGTGGCCACCCCGGAGGCGGCCAGATCAGCGGCCCAGCTCACTATAATGGCGCCGATCACCGCAATGAGCGCCCCGGGGATTTTTGGGGAAATTTTTTGGCTCCCCAGAATAATCGCCAGGACGCCGATCGCCACCGCCAGGGTGGAGAAATTCGTTTGCTGGAGATGCTGGAGATCATGGATGAGGTACCCGATCGGACCATTCCCGGCCTTGGGCAGCCCCAGCATGCCGCCAATTTCCCCCAGGGATACCTGAATGCCCACCCCGGTCAGGAAGCCCACCAGTACAGTGCGGGATAGGAAGTCCGCCAGGAACCCCAGGCGAATCAGGCGGGCGATGATAAGCATCGCCGCGGCCATGAGGGCCAACACACCGCACAAGGCCAGATATTCGGGCGACCCGCGGGCGGCCAGGCCCGTGAGACCGGCAGCCAGGATGGCGGCGGTGGCAGAATCGGCCCCTACCACCAGGTGGCGGGATGCGCCCAAAAGGGCAAACAGGGCCATGGGGATGAAGATGGCGTAGAGGCCGGTGATCACCGGGGTGCCGGCGATCCTGGTGTAGCCCATGGCCTGGGGGATGTTCAAGGCAGCCAGGGTGATGCCCGCCATGATATCGGCGGGCACCTGCGAACGCTGAATGGGCAATATCCCCTGAAGCATGTGGAAGGGAAAGCCTTGAGCCGCGGTCTTGGCGGAGGCCATGGCTGCTCCTGTGGAAAGGCGGAAGCGCGGCGGCCGGGGGTTCTGCACCGCTGCTCCTGCGGCTTTAGATAACCTCCGCCACGCCCTTGATGATGGCCTTGGCCGCCTCTTGGCCCGCGGCCTCTTCCCTGGCCAGCTTTTTGGCAGCCTGCTTCCCGGCCGCCGGGGCGCCGGTCATTTCCGCGGTTGTTTTGGGCTTTTGGAGTCTCTCCCGTTCCTCTATAGCCTCCGCCATTTCATCGGCCAGTTCGAGGTAGAAGTTGGTTGCCGGCCTGACGATGGGCTTAAGGATTACTCCAAGAATGGGAAAGATCACCGGGGCCAACACCGCCACCCCGGCTGCCGTCAGCAACGCGGCAATAGGACGGGTAAACAGAAAGTTAAACATGGCATACCCACCTTGCTAGAAGATTGACACCGCCCCAATGGTCAATCCGGCCGTGCGACAACCATGGCGCCTCCAAACGTTCAGAAATACCTTTAAAAAAATATTATAGAGGCATCCAGGTTATCTCAGGCTTCGGGCCTGGCGTAGTGCTCCGCCTTGGCTTCAGCCACCAGGTCGCTCACCCGCTCCCCGGTCTCTTCCACTAAACCCAACACCAGGTCCTTGACGGTGGCGCCGGTCTCTACCACGCCCGCGACCAGAGGCCGCACCACATAGCCCAACGCCGGCAAGAGCACCGGCGCCAGGACCGCCACTCCCACCACCACCAGGACGTTAGGCCAGGAAAAGTTAACGGGGTTTTCATACCAGGCCATAGATTCTCCTCCCAAATTTCCCTTTTTGCCCTGGAATCAGGTTTCCGGTGGAATGCCTGAAGCCAAAGAGCGGCTCAAGGTTAAGTGAGCTTCCAGGGCTCTAGTACCGTTTAATTTAATCATCACCGTGTGGTCTGTAAACGCCGCGGCCGGGTTACAGTATTTCTATTATCCCTTCCAGGGCGGTCTCGACCGCGGTCTCTTGCGCCTCGCCCTCCAACCCTTCCGTCACCAATTCCTCGCATCCCTCGCAGAGAAGACCTTGGAAAAGACCAGGGTGGGATCCCCGCCGGGCCTGATGGCGGACCACGACTTCCTGAATATCATCCGCCAGGTCGAGATAGAGGCGAATGGCTGCTTTAGCAACCGGCCGGGTGATTCTGGCCAGTGCCGGCAATATAACGATTGCGGCCGCGGCTGCCCCTACGACCACCAGAAAGCCGGGAACCCCGGATTTTATCCTGTCAATCACAATTCCCACCGGAACCTTTTTAACCACCGTCAGGTAATGGCCCACCCACAAAAAACCTGGAAGATATCAGCCGCCGAGCATTCGCTTGAGCAGGTTATCCGTCTCGAGCCCGGGGGAGACCCGGCGCATGACCTCGGCCAGTCGGCTGCGGTTTTTAACCATAGCCAGCTCCCTGGGGCTAAAAGTGATGAGCAGGGAACCGGTGGCAATGCTGGCCTCCACCGCAGCAATCCCGGGTACGGCAGCAACGAGCGGCGGGAGCTTTTCGGCCAGGGCCTCGTTGTGCAGCATTTGCGGGAGGCGCAGGCGAATGCGTCCCGGGATGGCATGTTTCACGGTGATGCCGCAATACACCCAACCAGGCTGCGGGCTGCCGGAGATCCCCATGTCCGGAGCCGCGGTGGGAACCGGCGGTGGTGGCTTGGCGGCAGGAGGGCGGGAAGGCCTCTTCTGCCGGCCCCTTTCCTTGGGGGACTTTCCCCGGGGGACGGCTTTTTTTTGCCTCTGCGATCCCGCCCCTGCGCCTGGCTGAGCCTCCGGGGCGGCCGCAGCCGCTTTGCCGCCGCCTCGCTTCCGGACTGTCTTGGTTACGTCATCCACGGCCCGCCGGGCCTCTGCCAGGAGCTGCGGCATATTGTTAAAGCCCGCTAGCAAGGCTCGTCTCTTCTTTTCCCGGTTTTCAAGCTTGGACATGACGCGCCTCCCTGCCGGGATGGTTTCTGGACCCGGCAAAAATGTCCAGGAGTTCTTGGGCCAGCTCCCGGAAGGCCCGGGCGCCGGGAGCACTGGGGTTCCAACGGAGAATCGTGGCGCCGGCAGCCTCGGCCTGCTCGAAGGCGGTGTTTCCCGGGATAGTGGTGCGGCAAATTTGATCCTTCCGAAACGCTCCAAAAATCTGCTCCGTCAGGGTTCGGCTAATGAGCGTCCTCTTATCCACATGATTAATCAATATCCGCAGCGATTTTAAATCCTTATTGTCCTTGGTCCTCACCGCGTTGATCAGGCGAACTGCCTGAAGGAGGCCGGTCACACTGAAGGCGCTGCCGGCCTGTACCGGGACCAGGGCAAAATCGGCGGTATTCAGGGCGCAGATAACCATAGAGCCCAGATTGGGCGGGTTATCAATGATGACAAAATCGAAGTGCTGGAGGGCATATGCCCTCAGATGGCGGCGCAGCCGGAAGAGGCTGGCCGGCGCCTGCAATATCATTTCCGGCTCTACCGAGGCAGTCTCCGGGACGTTGGGGAGGCAGGAAACTCCATCATACCGGCTGGGATAAATGAACCTGGCCAGGGGAGGCTCCAGCCTCTCGTGGGCCAAAAGCTCGTACAGACTGTGCTGCCGGTCGCCGCCAGTGGAGAGGAGGAGGGAGGTGGCATTACATTGGGGGTCCAGGTCGACCACCAGGACGCTCTGGCCCAGGAGCCCCAAGGCATGGGCCAGATTGCAGGTAACCGTGGTCTTGCCTACGCCACCCTTGTTATTGACCACCGCAATGATGACT
>JBKQLU010000043.1:0-17291 GCA_052326585.1 Desulfobaccales bacterium
GCGGGGTTGGGGGGGGCGGGTTTTAAACCCGCCCCTACCGAGACAGAAAAAAGACCGCGTCCGGTTGACAGCAAAAGGGTCATTAAACACCTTTAGATTTTACCTTTTCTAAACAGCCATTCATATCCAAGTCATAGGGCCTGGGGAAAATCATCTTGACAATTTTTACAGGATGTGCAGTATCTTTTTCAGAATACCAATAGCCGGGGGGGGGGGTATGGGGGCCAAGCAGCGCCACCGTCGCGTCATACGCTGGCACATCCTCCTGTTTTTCTGCCTGCTGCCGGCCCTGCTCAGCGCCTGCGACCGCGGGGATTTAAAGTTCCCCACCGAATATCAGGCTATCTTTCTGGACAACGGCCAGGTCCTTTTCGGCCGGCTCACGGATGACGGCTCTTCCTACCTGAGGCTCCGGGACGTCTTCTACATCAAGCGGGAGGTGAGCCCGGATAAAAAGGAAGTCAAGAACATCCTGGTGAAACGGGGCAGCGAGTGGCACGCCCCGGACTTCATGAGGATCAATTCCCGGCATATATTGTTCATCGAACCGGTGGCCCCGGACTCCCAGGTGGCTCTGCTCATCCGGGAGGCCAAACTGCCGCGGGCCGCGGCCCCAGCGCCGCCCCCGGCCACCGCCCCGCCTGCCAATACGCCCAAACCGGGGCCGGCCGGCAGGTAAAAACCGGTTTTCTGTTTTCTGTGAAAGGCAAAATCTCTGTAAGGGCGGGTTTTAAACCCGCTCCCACGGAGACAGAAAATAATCAACGCAGGCTAAAGCCTGCGCCTACAGGGGGGATAGGATTATGAGACTGACGACTGCAAGGCAGTGGGGACGGCGGGGTCTTTATCTACTGCCGGCGGCCCTGGTCCTGATGGTGGTTCTGTCGCCGGGCCGGGCTCGGGCTGTGGACCTTAACGTCGACACCACCCTGGGCAATTCGCCCTATGCTATCCCCCCCAATCCCAGTAGTTTCACCAACGAAAACATCGGCACCGTCGCCGGGGGGGAAATAGACCAGTCGGGAGTTACTACCAACACGGCGACCGGCAACCTGACGCTGGGGGTCCCCGCCGCAGTCACGGGCACGTATAACCTCAGCGGCGGCACCCTCTCGGTGACCGGCAGTGAGACCATCGGCAATTCGGGAACCGGCGCCTTCACCCAGACCGGCGGCACCAATACGGTGGCCCAAACCCTCACCCTGGGCGACCAGTCCGGCGCCAGCGGCAGTTACACCCTGGGCCCCGGCGGCAGCCTCGCGGTGGGCGGCGATGAGTATATCGGCAATTTCGGCAGCGGCGCCTTCACCCAGACGGGCGGCACCAATACGACAACCGGCACCCTTATCCTGGGCAATAATTCCGGGCCCACCGGCACCTACAATTTGAGCGGTGGCAGCCTCTCGGCGCTCAGCGAGTTCTTCGGCAATCCCGGCACCGGCACCTTCACCCAGAGCGGCGGCACCAATACGGTGATCAACAACCTTTACCTGGGTTATTTCAACGCCGCCTCCAGCGGCACCTATAATCTTAGCGGCGGCAGCCTCTCGGCAGATTTTGAAGCCATCGGCGTAAATGGCACCGGCGCCTTCATCCAGACGGGTGGCACCCATACGGTGTCGGATATCCTCATCCTGGGCGACAGTCCCGGCGCCAGCGGCACCTATAACCTGAGCGGCACCGGCTCCCTATCGGTGACCGGCGCTGGTGGAGAGACCATCGGCAATTCGGGCACCGGGACCTTCACCCAGACCGGCGGCACCAATACGGTGGCCCAAACCCTCACCCTGGGCGACCAGTCCGGCGCCAGCGGCAGTTACACCCTGAGCAACACCGGCAGCCTCTCGGTGAGCGGCGATGAGTTTATCGGCAGTGCGGGCAGCGGTACCTTCACCCAGACGGGCGGCACCAATGCCGTCAGCGGCGACCTCAACGTGGGGACCGGCGCCGGCAAGGGCACTTATGCCCTGCTGGGGGGCAGCGCTACCGTAGGAGGTAGTTATACCCAGGGGGCCAACGGCACCTTTGCCGTGGGGATTCCTTCCGCGACGACCTTTGAAAAGCTCATGGTCACCGGCGATGTCCTCCTTAACGGCACGGTGGCGCCTATCCTGCAGGGCGGGTATATTCCCACCGTCGGCACACTTCTCCACGGGGTGATCACCGCCGGCGGGTCGGTCTCTGGTACCTTCAGCAGCGTGGCCACCATGTTCTGGGAAGCCGTCTATACACCCACCACCTTCGATCTGCTCTACGCAGGCAATTTCACCGGCGCCGGCGTCAGGGGGGTCGACCTGACCCACAACCAGCTCAACGTGGCCAATATGTTGAACGCCGTCGCCGGCAGCGCCCACGGCGACCTGGCCAATGTGATAGACACCATCGTTGATCTGCCCAACAACGGCGCGGTGGCCAACGCCTACCAGCAGATCTCCCCGGATAAGGTGGCGTCCCTGTCCACCCTGGCCTTTGCCGGGGCCAACATGCAAAAGAGCACCCTGTCCCGGCGGATCACCGACATTCGCTTCGGGCCTGAAGACGCCAGCCTCAGCGCCGGAGGGCTCGGGTCCTCCCTGGCCGACTACGTCCACGGGGAAGGCCTGATGGTGGCTTCCAGCGCCTCCAGCCTCACCGGGCTGCTCACCGGCCAGAAAGAACCTAACGCCCTGGAGAAGCCCTGGGGCATCTATTTCGACCCGGGCCTGATCTTCGGGAACCAGGCGTCCACGGTGGATCAGACCGGCTTCGGTTTTACCATGGCCGGCTTCACCGCCGGGGCGGACTACCGGGTGTGGCAGGATCTGCTGGTGGGGTTAAATACCGGCTACACTTACACCGGCGCCGGATTTCGGGGCTCCGGGGGCTATGTCCAGGGCAATACCTGGCCCCTCAACGCCTATGCGGCCTACCTGCCCAAGCCTTTTTATGCCTACGGCTCCCTGGGCTACGCCTTGAATCTCTATAACCTGGAGCGGGACTTCAACTTTGGCGGCCTGAGCCGCGCCGCCACCAGCTCCCCCACCGGCAACCAGCTCAACGCCTACGGGGAGACGGGCTACGACATTAAGGTGAACCCGGTGGTGCTGACCCCGGCGGTGACCCTGTCCTACTCGAAACTCTGGATAGGCGGCTTCACGGAGAGCGGCGCCGGGGCCCTGGACCTGACGGTGGGCCCCGAGAACGCCCAATCGCTGCAAACCGGGGTGGGCGGCAAGGTGGCGGTGCCGATGCAGCGGAATTCGGTGACGGTGACCCCCCAGGCCTACGCCTTCTATCAGCATGAGTTTTCCGACAGCAGCCGGATCATTGACGCCCGCCTCAGTCAGGGGGGCGGTGCCTTCAACTATCTGACCGATGACTTCAGCGGGCAGCCGCACCGGAATTTTGCGGTGCTGGGCGCCGACGTCACCATCGCCACCAAAAATAACCTGAAGGTGCAACTGGACTACAACGCCGAGGTGGGCCGGGGCAACTATACGGCCCACTACGTCAGCGCCGGCGTACGCTGGCAGTTCTGAGAAAGCCGGTTTCCCGTTGTCTCTTTGCGGTGAAAGGTAAAATCGGGGTAGGGGCGGGCGGGTTTTAAACCCGCCCCTACAGAGATAGAAAAGAGAAACTGTATGTAGGGTGGGCACTGCCCACCGATTCCTTTAAAATCTATTCCTATCCCCTGGTTTTCCACCCATGGCCTTCCAGCCCGCCGGCTCAGGAGGCCTTTTTAACGGGCAAGTGTAGCTTCCCGCGATCCGCCTGAAGCAAGCCCCGGGTTCCATTTAAGGCATTTTTCGGTTTCCGGTCACCGGCAAGGGCCGTTTGCCAGAGACAGAAAACCTTAATCAGGATAAAATCATAAGGTTGGCAGTCTCCACCCTGCATTAGCCGGGAAAGGCAAAATCAAATTCAAGGCCCCCTGGTAGAGACGGGAGACCGAAAGCGGAAAAGAGTCTTGGTCACGCCGAAAACAGAGAACCGGAAGCAGAAGAGCGTCTCTCCCCCGCGCCGCCATGACAGCAGGCTCTGGCGCACCAGGGGTGGCTTGCACCTGCTCCTCTGCCTGTTGTTGGCCGGGGCCACCCTGCTGCCCTATATCCAGGTTAAAGACCACGACTTCATCACCTTCGATGACGACATGTACGTCACTGCCAATCCCATGGTCCCCGCCGGCCTCACCTGGCCGGGGGTAAAGTGGGCCTTTACCGAGGCATACTCCTCCAACTGGCATCCCGTCACCTGGCTGTCTCATATGCTGGATTGCCAGCTCTATGGAATGTGGCCCGGGGGGCCTCACCTCACCAATCTCTTTTTCCATCTGGCCAACACCATTCTCCTCTTTCTCTTCTTCTCCCGGGTAACCGGGGCGCTGTGGCCCAGCGCCATGGTGGCGGCCCTGTTTGCCCTGCACCCCATGCACGTGGAGTCGGTGGCCTGGGTCTCGGAAAGAAAAGATGTCCTGAGCACTTTTTTTTGGCTGGCCACCATGTGGGCTTACTGGGCCTATGCGGCCGCACCCTCGCTCAAGCGCTACCTGGCCGTAGTCCTTGCCTTTGTCCTGGGACTGATGGCCAAACCCATGCTGGTCACCCTGCCCCTGGTGCTGCTCCTGTTGGATTACTGGCCGCTGGGCCGGATCGCCGGGATGGCCCCGCCTCGGGGCGCCATCGAGGGGAGCCCGCCGCTCACCGGGCTGCCGCAAAAAAGTTACTGGCCGCTGCTCCGGGAAAAAATCCCCTTATTCGCCCTGGCCGCCCTTTCCGGCCTGATTACCGTGCTGGCGCAACGCGGGGCTGGCTCGGTGATGCCGCTCAGCATCCGGCCGCTGGAGGCCCGCATCGCCAACGCCCTGGCCGCCTACCTGAAGTACGTGGTGAAGCTACTCTGGCCTTACCCCATGGCCTTCTTTTATCCCCTGGCCCCCATACCCTGGTGGCAGGCGGTGTGGGCCGGGCTGGCCCTGGCGCTGCTGTCGCTCTTCCTGCTCTACGGGGCCCGGCGCCATCCCTACCTGGGGGTAGGCTGGCTCTGGTATCTGATCACCCTGGTGCCGGTAATCGGGCTGGTCCAGGTGGGCGGGCAGGCGATGGCGGACCGCTATACCTATGTGCCGTTCATCGGCCTGTTTATCATCGCCGCTTGGGGAATTGCCGAGGCCACCGCCGGCTGGCGGCGCCGGAAAATTATTCTGTCGCTGAGCGCCGGGGCGGTGCTCCTGGCCTGTCTGGCCTCCACCTGGATGCAGGCCGGCTACTGGCGGAACTCGGAGGCCCTCTATTTCGAGGCTATCCGCGCCACCGGGGACAACTACATGGCCTATCACCATCTGGGCATGGCTTACACCGACCAGGGCCGCTTCGACCTGGCCATCGCCGCCTACAAAAAGTCCATTGCCATTGATCCTGCCTACCCGCATGCTTATAATAACCTGGGAGTGGTTTACGCCCGGCTCGGCAGGTTCAACGAGGCAGTGGGAGAATTTCAGCAGGCCATCCGGCTCAGCCCTAATATTGTCAGCTTTTACCGCAACCTGGCCCTGGCCTACCGCCAGCAAGGGAAAAGAGCCGAAGCCGAGGCGGTGCTGGAGCAGGTGAGGTGGCTTACCGGGAAGGGGAAACCCTAGCCTGGCGCCGGGTGGCCAAAACTAGAGGGAAGTCTATTTTTACCGCGCCATTTATGGGACTCTGCTGCCTCCCCGGGGCAGATGGTCAAACCGTCCTTGCCTTTAAGATTTCGCCAATTCTTTCCTCCAGGAGCAGCCATGTCGCATTACTATGAGGAAAACGATCTGGAAAGGTTTAATGAGATCGGCAAGCACCGCCCTGAGCTCTACGACTACTTCATGAACTATTACCAGGGGGTCATGGCCGCCGGGGCCCTGACGGTGCTGGAGAAGGCCCTCATGGCCCTGGCGGTAGCCCACGCCCTGCAATGCCCCTACTGCATCGACGCCTATACCCGGGCCTCCCTGGAGGCCGGCTCCAATATGGAAGAGATGACCGAAGCCATCCACGTGGCCGCGGCCATTCGGGGCGGCGCCACCCTGATCCACGGCCTCCAGGTCCACAACGCCGTAAAGAAGATTACCATTTAAGAGCCGCATTCATGGTGCCCTTTGCCCGAAAACTGGAACAGATCGGTTACCCGTCTCTGAGGGCCGCGCGGGTCAGCACCCTGCAGGTCAACCTGGGCTGGCGCTGCAACCAGGCCTGCCATCATTGCCATCTGGGCGCCGGCCCCGGGCGTCCCGAACAGATGGGACTGGCCACGGTCGAGGCGGTCATCGCCGCCGTAGAGCGCTGGGCCCTTCCGGTGGTGGACCTGACCGGCGGCTCCCCGGAGATCAATCCGCATTTCGAATACCTGGTGGACCGCCTGCACCGGTTGGGTACCCACCTCCTGGTGCGCTGCAACCTTACCATTCTCCTGGAACCCGGCCGCGAGCACCTGCCAGGGTTTCTCCGGGATCACGGCGTGGAGTTGGTCTGCTCTCTGCCCTATTTCCTGGCGGACCCGGTGGACCGCGTGCGGGGACCGGGAGTCTTTGACAGAAGCCTGGAGGCCCTGCAGCGCCTGAATCGGGTGGGTTACGGCGCTCCCGGCTCGGACCTGCAACTGCACCTGATGTACAACCCCGGCGGCGCTTATCTGCCGCCCGCGCAGGGCCCCCTGGAAGAACGCTTCCAACAGGAACTGAAGGGGCGCTACGGCATCACCTTCAACCGCCTCTATACCCTTCTCAACATGCCCATCGGGCGCTTCAAGGAATACCTGGAAGGATCGGGAAATTACGAGCGCTACATGGGGAAGCTGGAGGCCAGCTTCAACCCGGCCACCGTCACCGGCCTCATGTGCCGCAGCCTCCTCAGCGTTTCCTGGGAAGGCCGCCTCTTTAACTGCGACTTCTACCAGGCCCTGGACCTCCCCTTGGCCGCAGACCTGCCTCAGACCATCTGGGAATTCGACCTCCCCAGCCTGGAGCATCGGACTATCCAACTGGATGACATCTGCTACGGCTGCACCGCGGCCGCGGGCTCATCCTGCGGTGGGAATCTGGTAGGCAATTGAAAGAGATAGAGATTTTCGCTCCTCTACCCCGCCACACCGGGGAGGCCCCCCAAACTGGCAAGGCTCCGAACCCGGGGTTAAGAAATGGTAAACAACCCCGCGAAAGGCAAAGAGACTGACAACTCCTCGATTGCCAATCTCCGCTAGTCCCTTCTAATTTATGGTCCGCATGAGAGGATTTGCACCTCCGGCCCCCTGCGCCCCTTTCCCCGGCAAGACTGTTCCGAAAGCCCATCAGAATAGAATATTGCCGAATTTCCTGTACTGTAGTAATGAATGGCTGATTAGTGCTTCCCTTAGGGGATTAATGACAGGAGGACCCATGGGCCAATCCGAGCAATTTCTCCTGGAGGCCTTTGCCGGCGAATCTCAGGCCAACCGCCGTTACTTGGCTTATGCCCAACAGGCCGAGAAGGAAGGCTACCATCAGGTGGCAAAGCTCTTTCGCGCTGTGGCCGAAGCGGAGGCGGTGCATGCCCACGCCCACCTGCGGGCACTTAAAGGGGGCAGGAATACGGTGGAAAACCTGAAGGCAGCCATCGCCGGGGAAACCCATGAGTTCAAGACCATGTATCCGGCAATGATCGGCACCGCCATAATGGAAGGCAATAAAGCGGCAGAACGGTCCTTCAGCTATGCCAATGAAGTAGAAAAGGTGCATGCGGACCTCTTTGAGAAGGCCTTGGCCAACCTGGACGAGCAGGCAGAGGTCGATTATTACTTCTGCTCCATATGCGGCAATACTTGCGAGAATGAGTCACCGGGAAGGTGCCGGGTATGTGGCACTAAGGCCAGGCAATTTCTCAAGGTGGATTGAGACTACCGGAAGAGCCCTAATGGCCTGGAAATTGTGGAAAACCAAATCGCCTTGGCGCGCCGTCCCGGTTAGTCAGGCGATCATAGCGGCAATTCTTTGGAATTTTTTAGATCGGTTTGGCAAGATATCTCAGCAGCAGCGAGGCAGGTAGATGCAACGAAAGGGAACCACGCCTTTGGCCCTGGCGGCCGCGGCCTTGACCTTGGGGGTGCTTTGGTATCTCCAGCGGCCGCTAATCACCCAAGAGGGCAGATGGGAGAACGTCGAGGCCGAAGCCCAAAGCGGCGGCTATCGCCTGATAACCACGGAAGAACTGGCGGCGCGCTACCGGCAGCAGGCCGGCGAACTCCTGGTGGTGGACACCCGGCAGGATTGGGAATACCGCACCGGCCACATCCCGGGAGCCGTGAACTTTTCCATGGAGCCCACCGCCTGGTCGCGTTGGTCTTCCCAGTGGGCTCTGGCCAGGTTCCTGGGGCCTGAGTGGGCCCGGCCCATCGTCTTTTACTGATCGGGCCTGACCTGAGTCCGCAGCGACTCGGCGGCCCGGGTGGCCGTCAAACTCGGTTACCAGAACGTCTATCGCGATCCCTTGGGCTTTCCGGAATGGCAGGAGAGCGGTCTGCCTGTGGCCAGTGCGCCCCTGGGCCTTTCCGGGACCGCGGCGACAGCCGGGACTCCCGGCCCTCTCGCCGGCTGGGCCATGGTCTGGACCCTGCTGGGCATCTTGGTGGGCGGTATGGCCCTCAACCTGACCCCTTGCGTCTATCCCCTGGTTCCCATCACAGTCTCTTATTTCGGCGGTAAGAGCGGCCAGGGCCAGGGGCGCCTGGTGCTGCATGGACTCTTCTATCTGGCGGGCCTGGCCGTGACCAACTCCACCCTGGGGGTCATTGCCGCTTTGACCGGCGGCCTCATGGGGGCGATGCTGCAAAATCCCCTGATGCTGGTGGCGGTGGCGGCCATCCTGGTCTTCTTCGCCACCAGCCTCTTCGGTTTCTGGGAGCTGCGCCTGCCGGGCAGCCTTACCCGGGCCGCGGCCAAATCTTATGCAGGCTATTTCGGCAGCCTCTTCATGGGATTGACCCTGGGGCTGGTGGCGGCGCCCTGCATCGGCCCCTTCGTGCTGGGATTGCTCACCTGGGTGGCCAGCCTGGGTTCTGCCTGGCTGGGCTTCCTGGTCTTCTTCACTCTTAGTCTGGGTTTGGGCTTGCCCCTGTTTATCCTGGCCATGTTTTCTGGCAGCCTGGAGAAACTGCCCCGTTCGGGCGAGTGGATGCTCTGGGTGCGCAAGCTCATGGGCTGGGTCCTGGTGGGTATGGCGGCCTATTTTATCCGGCCGCTGCTGCCGGAATCAGGGGGAGTGCTCCTACTGGCCGCGGTAGCTCTGGCCGCGGCGGTGCACCTGGGGTGGCTGGACAGCACCAGCGCGGCGTTCCGGAGTTTCCAGTGGCTCAAGATCGCGGCCGCCTTAGCGGGCGTGGTAGTTGCCACCTTCCTGGCGGGGTCCTGGGCCCTCCGTGGTCCGGGAGTAACCTGGCAACCCTATTCGGATCAGCTCTTGACCAAGGCCAGACAAGCGCAGAAGCCGGTGCTCATCGATTTCTACGCCACCTGGTGCACCCCGTGCCGGGAATTGGAAGAGATCACCTTCCATAATGCCGACGTGGTGAAACGGGCAGACCAGGGATTCATCATGATCAAAGTGGACCTCACCCAGAAAGGGAACCTCTTGCATGACCGCCTGCTCGGCCAGTACGGGGTCAAGGGAGTGCCCACGGTGGTCTTTCTGGATGGGCGGGGCAGCGAATGCGTTGGCCTGCGCCTGGTGGATTATTTGCCGCCGGAACAGATGTTGTCCCGCATGGCCGCGGCCACAAAATAACGCTGTCTGAAAAGGGGATGCCCATGTTAAGAGTGAGATGCTTTTATAATGAGCCCAACGGCAAGCCCTGAGTGCACTTCCAGGAAATGGTGCCCAGGTTGGGCCAGAAATACCCCATTGACATAGAAGTTACCTCTAAACCCATTGCCGCCTACCAGACGGATGACTATTTTGAGTTGGACCTGCCCGCGGCCCCTGCCATCATGGTGGGGGAGGAAATCGTGGTGGAGGGGGCGGATGTCGCCGAAGATAAGCTGGAGGCCGTCATCTGCCGGCACCTGGGGCTGCCGGAGCCGAGGCCGCCAAAGAGGGGCTTCCTGGGCCGCATATTCGGCAGGTAAGAGATGGCTTCAGGGCAACAAGTTCTACTTAATTGGCTGGCGCCGGCCAGGTCTGGCGCCTAATCTTCAGCAAGAAAGGAAGGCAAAAAGTGAGCCCAGTGATAATCGCCTCGGTTTCCTTCGCCTGCATCTTCGGCGGCACGCTCTTCGGGATGTTTCTTCGCACTATTCTGCCCGGGCATCATGTGAGTGATGAGTCCAAGGATGCCGTGAAGCTGGGGATCGGTGTGATCGCCACGATGGCGGCTCTGGTCCTGGCCCTGCTGATCGCCTCGGCCAAGGGTAATTATGATACCATGAGCAGCGACCTCAGGCAGGTCGGGGCGCGGCTCATCCTGCTCGACCGCCTTATGGGCCAATATGGAGCGGAGACGAAGGCAACCCGTGATCTGCTGCACCTCAGCATCGCCTCCACGATCACGCGGGTATGGCCGGAAGACAATATCGGGCAAGCGGTGACCGAGTCCGGTGGCGGGCAGGCTGCTCTCGAAACTGTCCAGGAGCAACTCCGCCAACTATCCCCGCGGAACGAGGCCCAGCGCTGGCTTCAGTCCCAGGCCTTGCAGGTCAGCAGTGAACTCGCCGAAGGGCGCTGGCTCCTCGTAGAGCAGTTGGGGCAGAGGTCGATCCCAATGCCGTTCTTTGTGATTATGGTCTTCTGGCTCACCGTCATTTTCGCCAGCTTTGGCCTCTTCTCCCCCCGCAATGCCACGGTAATTATCGTTTTGCTTATCTGCGCCTTGTCGGTCGCGGGCTCACTCTTTCTGATCCTGGAGTTGGACACCCCCTACGCGGGGATGATAAAGGTCTCCAGCGCGCCGCTGCGCATCGCCCTCATGCATCTCGGTCAGTAGATCCTGGGCCGCGAGAACAGGGCAAACCGATAATTCGATTCCCCTTGCTATTAGGGTGGCTGGTGAGGATTATCTGAAAGGAGTCTTTCATTATGGATCGACCAGGCCCGGCGTGGCAATTAATGGTTAAGGTTTAAGGAAGAAGGGGTGTACTTCCCGCCGGCCCTGGTGGAAATCGAGGCGGGTCTGGTTCCCGCCTTTCTGGTGGAGGGCTAGCCTAAAGCAGATAGACCTCTCCGGCATCGGCATTGAGCACCGCCGGCAGTATCAATAGACCAAAACTTCCGGAAGGTAAAAGTGGCCTCCTTGAAGAATAGAAGCCTGCGCATCCAAATTCTTACGGCATTCGGCAGCGTACTGGTTATCGCGCTCACCCTCATCATTATTTACTATTATCATACTACGTCTCAGATCGTCTTGGCGTCATCCCAGGATTTGATGTATCTGGCCACCGCGCAGGTTGCGACGGAAACTAATAATTTCCTTATGCAGGCCAGCAATATGGAAAAGATGGGCGCCCGCCTGGCGATGCCGGAGATGCTTCGTTCCTTGCTGAATAACGATAGACTGGAGCAATACACCATAGAACCCCTCATCTCCAATCCCCATATAGAGATGGTATACATCGCGGACGACCAGGGAAATTTTATCTTTTCTAAAAGAGAGCCGGGCGGCACCTTTTCCACAAAGATTATTGAGCGTACGGGCGCGCCGCCCAAGACTCGCTGGATATATCGGGATCACTCCTTAAGGGTCATTAAAACCGAAACCAAGAAGTTGGAATCATTTGACCCCCGCCTCCGTCCCTGGTATCTCGGAGCCAAAGATTCCCAAAAAACCTTTTGGACCGACATCTACATTTTTAATACCGGGCAGAAGCCGGGCATTAGCTGCGCCACCCCGATACTGGATCGAAACGGCAAATTCCTGGGCGTTTTGGGAATGGATATCGGCATAGACGCCCTGTCCGCCTTCTTGAAAAACCTGAAAATCGGCAAGCAAGGCCTCGCCTTCATCTTTAACGACAAAGGGGAGGTGGTGGCCTACCCCGAGGCGGGGCACACGGTGGACTGGACCGAGGATGACGGCATCCTGCGTATAGTGTACGTGGAAAACCTGGGCGCCGGCAGTGTCACCACCGCCTACAAGGAATACCACAAGACCGGCGAGCGCAGATTTTCCCTGGAGAGTGGCGGCCGCCGCTATATGGCCTCCTTCACCCCTTTCCCCCCTGCCTTCGAAAAACCCTGGAAGGTGGGGATGCTTGTACCGGAGGATGATTTTACCGGGGACCTCAAGCAGGCGAATAAGCTGGCCCTGGTATTCAGCCTGGCCATTCTGGGCCTGGCTCTTCTCCTGGCTTCCAGGGTGTCCCGAAGTATTTCCCGGCCAATCCACCTGTTGACGCGGGAAGCGGAGAAGATCAAGGATTTCCGGCTGGATGAGGCCCGGGAGATCAGCTCTCACATCACGGAAATCCAACTCCTCCAGGAAGCGGTAGCCCGGATGCGGGTAAGCCTCAAGTCCTTCACCCGTTTTGCTCCCGAGGAGATCGTGCGGGAGGTGGTGGTCAGGGGGCAAGAGGCTATGCTCGGCGGCGAGCGGCGGGAGGTGACCCTCCTTTTTGGCGATCTCAGAGGCTTTACCGGGTTTTCTGAAAAGACTAGCCCTGAAACGGTGGTGCGCCTCCTCAATGCCCATTTCGACGCCATGGTGGAGATTATCAACAGCCACAATGGCTTCGTGGTGGACTTCCTGGGAGACAGTCTCTTTGCCGTCTTTGGCGCCCCTCTGGCCGACGCCGGGCATGCCCGGAAAGCCGTGAGTTGCGCGGTGGAAATGCAGCTCGCGCGGCAGCGCTTAAATGAGCAAAACGAGGCCCAGGGACTCCTGTCCCTGGAAATGGGCATCGGCATTAATACTGGTACCTGCATAGTCGGCAACATGGGGGCGGTGCAGCGGATCAAGTATGGCGTGGTGGGGTCGGCCGTCAACCTGGCGTCCCGCCTCGAATCGTTCACCGCAGGGGGACAGGTGCTCATCTCCGAGTCCACTTATCAGGCCGTCGCGCCCCACTTTGAAGTCGCCGGGCCGCTGGAGGCTTATGCCAAGGGAGTGGAAGGCGCCCTCCGCCTCTGGGAGGTGCGGGGCGTCGCCTCAAAGGAAAAGGATAAGTCCCTGCCGCCCACGGTCCCGGACCTCATTCGGCTGGCCGCCCCGCTACCGGTTTTGGTCCGTCTCATAACCGGCAAACGAGTCAGCCCGGAGCCGTATAAGGGGGGACTGGTCCAGTTGTCGTCCGCCGGCGCAGAACTGGAGACGGAGTTGCCTCTGGAAATCTTTGCCGCCCTGCAAATGGAGATCCCCGGCCTGGCGGAGCCAGGTCTCCTGATTGACGCCAAGGTGGTGGCTGGGGCAGAGTCAAGAGATTCCTATATCATAAAGTTCTCCAGGCTGCCTGGAGCCGCCGCGGCCGCAGTCTCCCGCATTTTGGCAGAAAACCCAAAATGATTCTCTCCCGTTCTTTGCCTTTCGCGAGGCGAGCGAGCGCTGAAAGAGGTAAGCCTATTTGAGTTGTTCTTTCGCAGAAGGGAGCCGGTGGCAGCCGGCCCATCCCGCGCTGCCACGCCGCCTGAGTCAGCATAAGGGGGCCTGCCGGGCCGCGGAAGACTGCCGCATAATATCAGATATCACAATGGAGGGTATCATACCATGGACCAAAACGCTGGATTGATCCTGCAGGTTTTCTCCGATTACGTCTGACCCTGGTGCTACTTCATCACCGGGCGTGTTGACAGGCTAAAGGAAGAGTACGAGATAGGGATCAGGTGGATTGCCTTCCCCCTGCATCCGGAAACACCGGAAGAGGGCAGGAGCCTCGAGGAGCTTTTCCAGGGACGGGGCCTAGATCTCGCTTCGTCCATGGGGCATCTGCAGAAAGTCGCTGCCGAGCTGGGACTGCCCTGGGGCAGGCGCACGAGAACCTATAATAGCCGCCGGGCCCAAGAACTCGGGAAATGGGCAGAGGCATTGGGGAAAGGGGATGAGTTTCACAAGGCTGTATTTCAGGCATACTTCGCGGCAGGCAGGAACATCGCCGCTATTTCGGTCTTGCAGGAGGTCGCCGGGACCGTCGGCCTTGATGGTCGGATGGCGGAACAGGCCTTGGCTGAGAGGACTTTCAAGGAAGCTGTAGACCGTGACTGGGCGTATTCCCGCACCTGCGGCGTTACGGCAGTTCCAACTTTCATGGTTGCCGGGCGGCTAGTGGTCGGGGCCCAGCCTTACCAGGCTCTCCAAGACCTTGTACGTGCCGCGGGGGGGAATATGCGGAAATGAGGGGCGCAGTCCAGTATGGCCCATTGCCTTGCCGGTTCTATCCCGGCGGTTAAGCTGCCGGTCCTGCCCTGCATAAACGCGGGGCTCGGTGCCGGAACGCTGGCGTTCAGCAACTACAGCGGGATAGGGCAGGGCGGCACCGGCGTCTTGATACCATAAAGTAAACGAGGGACTGGCCTCTGGATGGATCGATTTCCTGAAGGAGGCCAATTCCCATGAAGGAGCGCTGCCCCTATCCGTTTTCCCAATTTTTTGTTGTTTCCAATAATTATTAGAAAATGGTGAAATCCACAGCAAGATATCAGTCATTTATTTTTAATAACTTTATCCCGAATCTTTCATCTTTGAGTGGTTCATTTAGCAGTTGCCAAACGCCCGTATAGCGGCTGTTTATCCAGTCCATGATGCGCTTTCCGTTCCTTAGATTCGAACCAAAAAGACCCTCGCCGAATTCTGCACTTCCCCGATGAATTAGTAATATATATTTTGGATGAGCATTTCTAAGGGCAGTGAACATGGCGGGTTCACCATAAAGAGAGGTCAATGCTCCAGCAGTGATTGCATCATACCTGAAAGGTGAAGGCCGGCGCATCAGGTAATTGATAATCAACCCCTCCGGGATTACGGTAAAATTATCATCTGGGGAGGTAGTCTCTTTAATATGCTTCATCGCCATATTGACGGCCCAACCTTTTGCTTCATAGTCAGGCCCATAGGTTAGGAAAGCGTCTGCACCTGTGCCAATTAAATAATCCTTCTTGCTATAATAATAACTAGACATTATTAAAGCATAAATTGAGATTACCAAAAAACCCAATATCGCCAGTTGGCGGAAGAAATTTCCCCTGGCATACTCCTGGCGTAATAGTAGAGGTATCAGCCAGATAAACAAACTAACATCTATCAGCATTGCAGTCATTGCCAACGCAAATCCATAATCCTCAATTCTACAATTTAAGATCATTTTGCCTAGTGTTAACATACCGAACACGTTCAACATAATAAACGGGGCCATTTTCTCAGCCTTAATATATTCTTTTTTCTTAATAATTAGATACGCAACTATAATTAAAGATAAAATAGTAATTAACAAGATTGGGCGATAGACCTCAGCGAATATATAATATAATACACCATGTAATATATTTGATTTATAATATAGGATCGGCAATCCTAGAAATAATACTATAATACCCGACAATATCAAATTGTTGTAGCAGCGCTTTAAATTATGTTTGTCTAATATTAATGCCAATAGCGTTATAATCGATAAGATAATCAATGAGAGGCAAATAATACTGATATTATAAATAGGCCAGTCAGTTCCCATTTTATGCTTATAAAAATAGATACTGGTCATGTCTGTGTTGCGAATAACCGCCCAATTCCCTAAAATTCCTCTCAATGCTTGACTAAACGGCATTTCCGAAGAAAAATATGCCAGAAATAAAGCAATCGGAAGAGCCAGAGCAACGATGAACAGCACAACGTTTTTATAACCTTGCCTGTCGCCGGATTTATTATGGTGATTAATTAGCCACAGGCCCACCAGCGCGGTAATAGCCAGTGGTCCAAAGATCTCCGCCTTGGTCAGAAAAACCAGACCGGAGGCGAACCCGGCCAAAATTAGCATAAAATAGCGTGGCTTGCGTAAATAGCATGACAAACAATAAATCAGTATAAATGAAAAGAAAATAGCATGGGTTACTGAGTGATCATAGGGGCAGACAAAATTAAAACTCCCCATTTCATCGAACTCGGCAAATGCCGCCGTACATAAAAAAACAACACATGCCACTACAGCTGTGGTTCTATCGCAGGCTCTCTTAATTTGTGAGAAGATAATGCCGCATAATGCAATGATAATTGCCAGGTTACAATAAATCAAAGTAGTTAAAGAAACTCCAAAAATGCGAAACCAAAGGGCATTCAGGTATGGCGCAAGAGGTCCATTCCAATAGGCCATATCTTTATAAACTACTTTACCGGCATTGATCTGCCAGGGCATATAAAGTTCCCGTCCGAAATCTATCAAAAGGTCCGGCCACTTTCGCCAGGTCCAAAAGGTCAATAGCAGAAATAGTATGGCGATGACCACGGGCCCAATGAACTTGTTAATTACAGGCGATTCTCTACCTGCCAAAACCAATGACGGCAAGGGAATAGGCTTGGCGGCCGGGGATGGGACTGTGGTGCCAGGCTCCCTGCGGCTCATATCTCGGATTCCTCTGTAGGTCTAAGGGAAGGCCTTGTCTAATTGGCAGAGATTATAAGGCGGTCCAACCTGCTCCCGTCTCGAGATAACACCTGAGACCTCTTGGCCCAAGGCGAATTTCAGAACCATCCTATCCTCAAAGCCGCCCTCGTATTATCGGAGGCAGAATAACACAAAATCAGCGAGAAAAACAATTGTCCCGCAGATCTCCGGCCTGGGCAACAACCGCTCATCAACTGTCCCTGGGGGGGATCTCAGTAGGTTCATGGCGAAAGCAGAAAACCGGGAAGGTTGCCGGCCCTTTTGTTTTCAAGGCTTTAGTGTGTATTTGGTGGCCATTGCCGATCTTGTTCAGCACCTCCACAGCATCTTGAAGGGGCCTGGGCCAGATGGGAAGAGCGCCTGGCCTGCTGAGGCAAGGGCCTGCGGCGTTTTCCGAAGTACTGGCGGCTGGGCTTATAATCCCCCAACCGACTTGACGCGATTTCCCCCCTCCCCGGCGTGGTTAGCGAAAATCATGGCTCCCGCATTTTTAGCGAGGGTGAAATTCTTTTCTTGACAAAAATATACGTATATAATAGTACAATCCGCCATCGGCAAGATATCCCGAGTGGGGTTTGGGGGGCGGCCCGCCGGCCTCCCTACGGAAAACAAAAAACAGAAAACAGGGAACGAAAAAATGGCACGCTGGAACGAGGAACGCCGCTTATTGGCCCACGAGCACTCCGCCTTCTGGAAATACCGTTTGCAGGAAGTGGACGCGCCCAACCTGATGCGGGAT
>JBKQLU010000044.1:0-169347 GCA_052326585.1 Desulfobaccales bacterium
CCGAACCACCAAGGATAATGCCCGCGGCCATGAAATTTTCCAAGATTCCCACAGCGACCATCACCCGCCTATCTATCTATTCCAGGTGCCTTGAAGCCTTGTCTCAGGAGGGGGTGAAGATTATCGCCTCGGACAAGCTGGCCCAAAAATGCGGCATCAATCCGGCTCAGATCCGCAAAGACCTGGCTTACTTCGGGGAGTTTGGCATCCGCGGCGTGGGTTCTTTTGTCAGGGAGTTGCTCTTCGAAATTAAACGCATCCTGGGCCTGAATAAGACCTGGAAGATGGCCCTGTTGGGCATCGGCAACCTGGGCTCCGCCCTGTTGGCCCATCAAAACTTCATCCGCCAGGGTTACGAATTCGTGGCGGTCTTCGACGTGGACCCGGCCAAGGTGGGCCGCCGGCTCCCCAGCGGCCAGAGCATCCATCACATGAACGACCTGGAGAAGGTGATCCGGGAAAAAGGGGTGGAGATCGGGGTGCTGGCCACCCCGGCGGCCAAGGCGCAAATGGCGGCCTTGCGGCTCATCGCCGCGGGCGTCAAGGCCATCCTCAATTTCGCCCCCATCCAGTTGCAGTTGCCGGAAGGCACGGCGGTGGAAAATGTCGACTTCACCGTCAAGCTGGATAATCTCGCCTACAATCTGACCATATCCGAAGGGTAGTTGGTTCAATTTCCCCAGGAGGCGACTCGGCTGCCGCGGGCTGCTACATGAATATCCGGAAATGGAGCCTGGGAACCAGAAAAGCTCGCCTGCTAAGATCGCCTGGCACAGCCGCCCCAGGCGGTTTTTTTTTGTGGTTCGGCGGGATCTCACCGGGTCGCCCCGAGACATGCATGTTATGCTTAGGGGTACTCCAAAACAGGCGCCCTGAAGGGGAAGACTATGTCAAGAGTCATGATCCATCCTGCTACCTATGAGAATGTCCGGCAAGCGGTCGACCGCGCCTTTGAACTTTTCCCCCTGGAAATCCGCGGGAAGAGTGTCTTGATCAAGCCCAACGTGCTGCGGGTCTCGGAGGCCGCCGAGGGCATCGTCACCCATCCGGCGGTTTTGCGCGCCGTGGTGGAAAAGGTGGAAACCATGGGACCGGCCGCCATTGTGGTCGGCGACAATCCCGGTCTGTTTAATTACGGCGCCAATGAGGAGAGCTTTGAAAAGACCGGCCTGATGGAAGCAGCCAAGGGTTATTACCAAAACATCGGCGACCATTCCCTCCAGGTGGACTTCAATCCTGATTTCCTGCCCACGGTCAGCCTGTCCCGGATTGTCCGGGAGGCCGACATCATCATCAGTCTGCCGAAATTCAAGACCCATGGCCTGACGGTCATAACGGGGGCCATCAAGAATAGTTACGGCTTTTTACCCGGGGCCCAAAAGGCCATGCTGCACAAGGCCGCGGGCAACCCCGAACGCTTCCACGAGGTGATCGTCGAGGTGTTCCAGCTTAGGATCCCCGACTTTTTTCTGGTGGACGCGGTCGTGGGTATGGAGGGCAATGGTCCGGCTTCCCCTGACTTGAGGGACATCGGGCTGATCCTGGCCTCTGACAATGCGGTGGCCCTGGATGCCGTCATGGCCACGCTGATGGGTTGTGAACCGGGGCAGTTGCTCTTCCTGCGCCGGGCCAGGGAAGCGGGCTTGGGGGACTACGACCTGAGTCGGATTGAGATCATTGGGGAGTTAAAACCGCTGCCCGGTTTCAAGCTGCCGCCGCTAAGCGGTGAAGCAATCTTTCACAACGAGGCCATGCAGACGGTCATCCAGGCGCGCACGCTCCTGCGCCCCCAGGCTAGTCCGGATTGGTGCACCGGCTGTGGCACCTGCAGCGAGCAGTGCCCGGTATCGGCTCTGTCCATGTGTGACAACCTGCCCCGGGTGGACCCCGATACCTGCATCACCTGCTTTTGCTGCCAGGAAATCTGTCCTGAGAAGGCCATGAGCCTTAAATAGTAAGACCGGGAGGCCTGCCCCGCTAACGCAAAGATTTTCTTGACAGCCGGAGGCTCCTTCCTCTATTAATCACGAGGAGAGCGGCGTTGCCTATTACGAAAAAGAGACCCATCTCAGCCCGTGCCGTGCTGCAGGCGTTTGGCGACCTCGAACCGCCGCCGCTTTTTCCCAAACCATGACCCTCCGCGCCGCCGAGGCAAAATCCGGCACCCGGGTTTAAGCGTATGCCTGCCAATCCGCAACCGTTAAGCGACATCAAGGTCTTGGACCTCTCCCGCGTCCTGGCGGGCCCCTATTGTTCCATGATGCTCGGTGATCTGGGGGCGGAGGTCATCAAGGTGGAGCTTCCCGAAGCCGGGGACGACACGCGCCACTGGGGGCCTCCGGAGGCAGGCGGGGAGGCCGCTTATTACCTTTGCCTCAACCGCAACAAACGCAGCCTGACCGTGAACATGAAGACGGCGCCAGGTCGGGAGATCATCAGGAAGCTGGCCTTGAGGAGTGATATCCTGATCGAAAACTACAAGGTCGGCACCTTGCAGAAAATGGGCCTGGGATACGCCGACCTGCGCCGGGAAAATCCGCGTCTCATCTACTGCTCCATTACCGGTTTCGGCCAGAACGGACCCTATAAGGACAAGCCGGGCTATGACTTCATGATTCAGGGAATGGGGGGGATCATGAGCTTTACCGGAGAGCCGGACGGCCCCCCCATGAAGGTGGGGGTGGCCATTGTCGACATCACTGCCGGCCTCTTTGCCACCAGCGCCATTCTGGCGGCGCTGCGCCACCGCGACCTGACCGGCGAGGGGCAGTTTGTCGACATCGCCCTCCTGGATGCAGTCCTCGCCTGGCTGGCCAACGTGGGCAGCAACTACCTGGTTTCCGGGGAGCTGCCCAGGCGCTATGGCAACGGCCACCCCAATATCGTGCCCTACGAACCCTTTAAGGCCGGAGACGGGGTCTACTTCGCCCTGGCGGTGGGAAACGACCGCCAGTGGGTCAACTTCTGCAATCTGGCCGGACTCGAACCCCTGGCCCGGGACCCCCGGTTTGCCACCAACCCCCAGCGGGTACTGCACCGGGAGGAGTTGATCCCGATCATCGCCGTGAAGATGTTGGAGAAGACCAGCAGCGAATGGCTGCAGCAGTTGGACGAGCTGAAGATTCCCTGTGGGCCGATCAACACCCTGGACAAGGTCTTTGCCGACCCCCAGGTCAAAGCGCGGCAAATGGTGGCAGAGGTGCCGCACCCCACCGCCGGTATGGTGAAGCTGGTGGCCAGCCCGATGAAATTTTCCCAAACCCCCTGCCAGATCCAGCGGCACCCGCCGCTGCTGGGGGAGCATACGGAAGAGGTGCTCAGCGCCGTCCTCGGCTACACCCGGGAAGAAATCGACGCCTTGCGCCAGGAAGGCGCAATTTGAGCCGCCGCCTCTCCGGCCGCAAGGGCGCCGCCGGCTGTGCCGGAGCAATTATCGGGCCTCAAAGTCTCATATCTGGGATATTTCCAAAATGGGGAGGAGATGAAGCATGGACTTTAATTTGACCGAGGAGCAACGCCTGGTGCAGGAACAGGCCCGCCGCTTTGCGGAAAATGAAATCCGGCCGACGATGGCGGCTGATGAAAAGGAGCATCGCTTTCGTCCGGAACTGGTGCGCCAGATGGGGGAATTGGGCTTTTTCGGGTGCGCCCTGCCGGAAGCCTACGGCGGCAACGGCATGGGCTTTCTGGAGTCGGTCCTCATGGCCGAGCAGATTGCCAAGGTGTCCCCTTCCTGGCGCTTGCCCTTCAATATGCAGAACCTCGGCACGTCCCTGACCGTTAACCAATTCGGCTCTGAAGAGCAGAAGCGGGCCTATCTCCCTGGATGGATCTCCGGGGAAAAGATGGGATTTTTCGCCATCACCGAACCCAATACCGGCTCGGATGTGGTAGCCATGGGGACTACCGCCAAGGACCAGGGGGATCACTGGGAAATAAACGGGCAGAAGATGTGGATCAGCAATGCCTCCGTGGGCGATGCCGGGCTGGTCTATGCCTTCACGGACCGGGAGAAGAAATATAAGGGGCTGACCTGTTTCATCGTGGATCTGAAGAAGACCCCGGGGGTCACCACCAGGGCGATTGAAACCAAGCTGGGCCTCTACTGCGCCCCTACCGGGGAAATCTCTTTCGAGGGGGCCAAGGTCGCCAAGGACGCGGTGGTGGGTCAGCCGGGCGAGGGTTTTCAAATCTGCATGTGGATGCTTAACAATACCCGGCTGGGTTGCGCCGCCGGGGGCTTGGGGGTGTCCGGCGCCTGCGTCGATTTGGCGATTCAGTACGCCAATGAAAGGACCCAGTTCGGCCAGGCGATTGCCAAGTTCCAGATGGTGCAGGCCCAGATCGCCGACATGGTGGCCGAACATCAAGCCGCGCAATTGCTGGTGTACCGGGCCGCGTTTCTCAAGGATCAGGGCCAGTCCAATCAGATGCAGACTTCCATTGCCAAGCTCTTTGCCTCGGAAGCCGCGGTGCACGCGGCCAATGAAGCCATGAAAATTTTCGGTTCCTACGGCTTTTCCACGGAGTACCCCATCGAGCGTTTCTATCGGGACGCCAAGTCACTGCAGGTGGTGGAGGGAACCTCCAACATTCAGAAACTCATCATTGCCGGCATTGCCTGCGGGCATCAGCCTAACCGCTGAGCCGGGGGCCGGCTCAATCCCGGGGCTAACTTAGGGTTGCGCTTCCTAGCGGAACCTTCGATAACGGGGGCAGAACAGCATGGAATATCGAGACATTATCTTCGAACAAAAGGGAAATATCGCCATTGTCACCTTAAACCGGCCGGATGTGCGCAACACCGTCACCGAAAAGGAGATCATCGCGGAGATCGTGGACGCCTGCCAGCGCGTGCAGGAGGACCACTCCATCAGTGTCATGATCCTCACGGCGGCGGGCACGGCTTTTTCGGCCGGGGGCAATGTCAAGGATATGTATAACAAGGTGGGAACCTTCGCCGGGGACCCGGATCAGGTGCGCGACGGTTACCGCCAGGGTATCCAGAGGATTCCCCTGGCCTTTCAGCGCCTGGATGTACCGACCATCGCCGCGGTGAACGGGCCGGCCATCGGCGCCGGCTGCGATTTGACCTGCATGTGCGACATCCGCATCGCCAGCGACAAGGCCCGTTTCGGTGAGACCTTCGCTTCGGTGGGCCTCATCCCCGGCGATGGCGGCACCTTTCTCCTGCCGCGCCTCATCGGCTACTCCAAGGCCATGGAGTTGGCCTTCACCTGCCGGGTGATCGACGCCGCCGAGGCCCTGCGCCTCGGACTGGTGAGCGAAGTGGTGCCCCCGGACAGGCTGCTGGCGCGGTCCCTGGAAATTGCCGCAGAGATCGCCAAACAGCCCGGCCGGATTCTGCGCCTGGCCAAGCGCCTCTTCAGCCTGACCCAGGGGAAAAGCCTGGAAGAGACCCTGGAAATCTCCGCCTCCTTGCAGGCCCTCTGTCACCATACGCCGGAGCACATGCAGGCCCTGGAAGCCTTCTTTGCCAGGCAGAAGGAGCGGACCTCCAAGTAGCGGCTGACCCTTTTAGTGCAAAGTTCAAAGTTCAAAGTTCCAGGCTAAAGGCGCCTGGGGTCAACTTGAGACCTCTGCGAAAGTCCCCATTTTTTGTCATTCTGAGGGAGCGACGCCACCGAAGAATCTAGATCCTTCGCTGCGCTCAGGATGAACAAGGTTGGTTTGCGCAGTTGTTTTTTTACGCAGAAGTCTCCAGGTGCGAGGTTCAAGGCTAAAGAGGCCTGCGGTCAACTTTGGACCTCTGCGAAAGTCCCCATTTTTTGTCATTCTGAGGGAGCGGCGCCACCGATGAATCTAGATCCTTCGCTGCGCTCAGGATGACAGGTTTTTTTGCGCAGTTGTTTTTTTACGCAGAAGTCTCCAGGTGCGGGGTTCAAGGCTAAAGGCGCCTGGGGTCAACTTTGAACTGTTCAGCCGATAGTGGACACCGGGCAAGCGGCTTTCAGGATCACATCCTGAGCGGTGGAGCCGAACAGGACCTTACCCAGCTTCGATTTCTTCCAAATGCCGACCAGGATCTCGTCGGCGCCGATTTCCTGGGCAAACTGGACCACATCATCCCCGGAGCTCAGGCCGCGCACCAGCAGATGCGTCTCCGCGGCAATCCCTTTTTCCGCCAGCAGTGCGGCGGCCCGATCCAGGTCGGTCCTGGCCTGCTCGATGGCCTCCTCCGGGGTGTCGACGCCGCCGACCAGGGAAGTTACCAGATAGACCTGCGCCGCGGACTGCCGGGCTCGCTCGACGGCCTGGGCCAGAACCTTTTCGCCGATTTCCGAGGCACGATAAGCGACCACCAGTTTCATAGGAACTCCCTTCTTGGGGCAGCCTCAAACCAGAGACTTTTCGCCCTCCTCTTTAATAAAAGCGCCGGCAGTGCCTCCCCAGGTGATGCTGCCATGCTCCAGCAGATAGATCCTCTGGGAATGCTTCAGGGCAAAATGGAGATTCTGCTCACCCAGCAAGATCGTCACGCCCATTTTCTCGTGGAGCGCGGCCAGGGTCTCGGAAATCGTGTCGAGCACCACGGGCGCCAGCCCCAGGGTCGGCTCATCGAGGATCAGCAGGGAGGGTTTCTGCATCATGGCCCTGCCGATGGTCAACATCTGCTGCTCGCCGCCTGAGAGGGTGTAGGCCGTCTGCGCCAGGCGCTCTTTTAATATCGGGAAAAGCTCATAAATATAAGCCAACCTCTCTTGCAGCGCCGCGGGCTTCAACCGGTCGCCGCCCAACTCCAAATTTTCCTTGACGGTCAGGTAGCGGAACAACTCTCTGGTCTCCGGCGCAAAGGCAATCCCCAGCCTGACAATCTGGGCAGTGGTTAAATTTTTGGTGGACCGGCCCTGCCATTTCACCTCGCCCTGGTAGTCGACGATACCCAGGATAGCTTTCAGCAGGCTCGATTTGCCGGCGCCGTTGAGCCCGACCAGAGAAACAAACTCCCCTGGGTTGATGCTGATCTGCACCTTCCGGAGAATCTCGGCCGGCCCATAACGGATCGAGCCAATGTTAAGGTCCAAAAGCGGCTCCTGGCTCAAGGAACCGCTTTTGGCGGCGGCCTGGCATTGCTCCCCGGCATCCATACTCTTGCCGATAAAGACCCGGCGGACCTCCTTATCGGCAATGACCTCATCGGGCTTGCCTTCGGCGATCTTGTTACCCACGTACAAGGCAATAATCTTATCGACAAAATTATAGACTGCCTTGACGTTATGATCCACCAGCACAATGGCTTGATCCCGCTTCCGGATGGAGAGGATCAGGCCGGCCAGTTCGGCGATCTCGGAGGGCGTCAAACCGGCAAAAGGTTCGTCCAAGAGCAACAACCTGGGGTTGAGGGCCAGGGCCTTGGCCAGCTCCATTCTGCGGATATGCCCAAAGGGCAAGGCGGAGGGGTAGGAGTCGGCGACGTCTGCTAAACCGACCAACGCCGCGATCTCCCTGGCTTTGGCCTCCAAATCACCCGGGTAATAGAAATTGAACAATCGGTCGGGCAAGATGGAGAGTTTAATATTATCCAAAACTGTTTGCCGCATTAACGGTCGGGAATGCTGGAAGACGATGGCAATGCCGTTTTTTATTCTCTTATGGATGGGCCAGTCCTGAATCTCTTCCCCGGCAAAGCGGATGGTGCCGCGGTTGGGTTTATGGACGCCCATCAGCAGACCCAGTAAGGTAGATTTTCCCGAGCCATTGGGCCCGATCAAGCCGATGATCTCCCCCATCTCCACGTTGAAATTGACATTATTGACCGCGTGGATGCCGCCAAATCTCTTCTGCAAATCGAGGGCTTCAAGTAGTGGCATAGTTATGCCTTCCTTAAGAGCATGCCGGCAATCCCGTCGGGAAAAAAGAGCAGGATAATCAAAGCAAAGAGAGAAACCACCGCATAATCGAGTTGGCCCAGGTATTGGAGCCATTGGCCGGTTAGGATGATAAATAGAGAACCGAGGATGGGCCCGATAATGGAGCGTCTGCCGCCGATAATGACCGCAATGATAATCTGCAGGACCACGGAGATGGATACCACCACGCTCACGGAGGCGGTGCCCAGATAGAAAACCAGCAGCGCCCCGGCTAAACCTGAAAAAAAGGCGCTGACGCCGAAGGCCAGGACCTTGTACTTGGTCAGGTTGAACCCTAAACTCTCCGCGGCTATGGGGTCCTGAGCGCCGGCCTGTAAAATGAGACCGATGGGCGAGGAGGCGATGGCCAGGAAAATAACCGCGCTGACGACCATAAAGACCAAGGCCAAATAGTAATTGACCTGATTGCTGGCAGCCAGCGTGCCGGGAAGCGAGAGGCCGATCTCCCCGCCGGTATATTGAGCAAAGATCGTGATGACCTGGTCCAGGATCAGCACCGAGACGAGGGTGATCAAACCGAAATAAGGCCCCCGGAGCCGCAACGCCGGCGCCACCAGCAACAGGCCGGCGATGACCGCCACACTGGTTCCCAGGATGATGCAAATTACCACCGGCAAGCCGGTATTGACATTGAACAGCGCCGCGGTGTAAGCGCCCACGCCGATGAGGAAGGTGGGGCCAAAATTGACCTCACCGGAATAGCCGAAGAGCAGATCCCAGGACATGGCGAAAACCGAGAAATAGAGGGCGATAGTTAAGGTGCCCAGGAGATAGAGTGATAAGAACTGGGGCAGAAAGGCGAAGGCGATGATGGGGATCAGGCCAAACTTAAGGATAGTGCTCCTGGAGAGTTGTAATTGCATAGGCTCTGGTCCTAAAACCTCCCGAAGAGACCGCGTGGTTTAATGAAAAGTATCAGGATGAGCACGAAAAAAGCCGGCAGGGTGGTGTAAGAGGGCGATATGAGGTAGGCGGTAATAGTCCCCAAATACCCTATGATATAAGAGGCGAAAAAGGAGCCGGTAATACTGCCCAAGCCGCCCAGCACCACTATCGAAAAGGCCAAGCCGGTCAAATCCGGGACCGATGAGGCCGAGGCGCCCAAGAAAGAAGCAAGCAACACCCCCGAAACCCCGGTAAGCAAACCGTAGATGCCCCACAGGAGAATATAGACCTTCTTCAGTTCGACGCCCATGAGGGCCAGTCCGGTATGACTCATGGAGGCGGCTAACAGCAGTTTTCCCGTCTTGGTGCGATTAATCAGAAGGTAGAGCAAACCTATGATAGCTAAAGAAGCCAGGGCCAGGATAACTTCGTTATAAGTGATGCTTATGTTGGAGATACGCACCACCCCGGGAGTGAAGGGCGCAATGACAATGGGGGTCGATCCGAAGGTGTAGTCCAGCAGACCCTGGATTATCATGGAGCAGAGAAGGGTCGCGGTCAGGATGAAGACCTCCTTTTCTTCTTTGGGGATCTTCTTGGATCGGTCCAGCGGATGCACCACCAGAAAGAAGAGTAGATAAGAAAAGATTACCGCGGAGAGGACGCCAAGGGCTATGCCGGCTGCTAGAGGCAACTTAAAGGCACTGATGAAAAACCAGGCGACCATCGCCGACAGCACCAGAAAGGCGCCATGGGCGAGGTTCAAGATGCCCGCGGTGCCGAATATGAGGGAAAAGCCGACGGCGCCCAGCGCATAAATAGAGCTGATGATAAAGCCATTAATCAATATCTGGAAGGCAACCTGCATGGGCATCTCTTCATTATGTGGGGTAGAGGTGGAGGCAATAACATTAAGAGTGTCGCAAGTGGCTGAGGTGAAGATGCCCGGAACGGAGCGAAAGGTTCAGCGCCGCCATGATCTTTCGGGCCGATGGCTGGGCCAGAGATGATCACGGGCCCATGCAGACGACAGGCTTACGGTTGCGGGGTTGGGAGTTCGTCAAACCGTAAGCCTGTGGCCCAATCGAGACCAACCGGTCCAGATTTAGATGAACTATTTTTTCTGCACAAAACTGGGGATGATTAAGGAACCCGTGGCCGCCTCCTGGGGCCAGACCGTCACCAGTTGCCCCTTTTGCCATTGCAGCAGCACGCCCATCCCCAGGCCCTTGCCGAATTTGATGCCGTGGGCAAAGGGGCTCTCCCGGTCATAGAACTCGATATTGCCGATGACGCCGGTATCATGGGTCTCCTCCAGAGCCTTGATCAAGGCCTCGGTTTCGGTGGATTTGGCCTTCTCCATGGCTTCTTTCAAGACGTAGATGGCATCATAAGTGGTGTAACCGGCGTATGCCGGGCTGATGTTGAAGGCCTTCTCATAGGCCTTCACGAAGGGGATCGTTTTGGGGGTGATGGGGCTGGGCGAACCTTCGGCTTGCGTGATAATTCCCTCGGTGGCGCCGTTGGTCTTTTCCCAGAAATCCGTGGTGCTGGCCTGGGCGTCCACCCCGGCAATCAGCAGGGGGATCTGTTGTTCATGCCACTGCACCGTCGGCTTCAGTCCCACATGGGCCCAGCCGGTGATGAGGACATCGGGATGTTCTTTCTCGATGGTCGCGAAAATCGGGGTAAAATCGTTGGTGTCGGGGGAAAAGCGCATATGGCCGACAACCTTTAGGCCGGAGGTGGGCAAACATTTTAGATACTCGTCGTCGAGAGGCTCGGTCCAGGCGGCATTTTCACTGGCCACAAAGGCCGTCTTATATCCCAGCTTTTTGACCAGGTCATCCTGGGCAAAGCTGCAGACCATTTGCGCCATCTCGATGGCGTTGTATTTCAGTTGAAAGACGTACTTGTTGGCATTGTAGTCGTCATGCACCAATTGGGTTATTTTGGGGGAGGCGGCGCCGGTGGTAATATAAATGGTATGCAAGCGGGCGGACCAGGGCGCCAGGGATAAGGCTACCTCGCTGATCCAACTGCCCACCACTGCGACGGCATGATCGTTATAAACCGCCCTTTGGAAATCTTGAACCGCTTCCGCAGACTTAACCTGGTCATCGTAGACAGTCAGCTTTATCGGCCGTCCATCGATGCCGCCTTTGGCATTAATCTCCTCGACCGCAAGCTGCGCCCCATTTACTATGGCCTTGCCGACCAGCGTGGCCGATTCAGCGATAATGGCGATGTTAATGGGCTCTGCGGCCGGCGCGGCTGGAACTGAACCGAGACAGGAGAAGAGAATGCCCAAGACCATAAAAACCAGCGACTTTCTAGCCCAAGTCCTCATATAAGCCTCCTTTACCAGGACTGGTTAAGAGTAGATTTTAAAAAACCGCTCGACTAGTTCTCCCGGCGGACTTGGAGCTTAATCCGGATTCCGCCCGCAGCGCCTGCACCTCCGATTACTTTCGGACAACTGGCAGCCGTGGTCAGAGGGTGCTTGGCCGTCGAACTGGCGATGGGGGAACCGGGATAAGTATCGGGCAGCCTCAAATCCGGGGCGGTCCAGGCCTGGCAACTGGCTCATAGTTCATAATATGAACGCCGGTTCTTTATTTGATTAATAGACGAAGGGGTTTCTCCTTGTCAAGGAAATCTTTGCCGTTTTCCTAAAGGCGCGATAACCCAAATTCCCCGGCTGACACCGTTCCTGCCCCGCCCCTCAATAACCCAAATCCTCGCCCACCAGTTTGACGTGGAGGCGGTCTTCAAAGCGCTGGCCCTCAATGATCGTCCATATATTACACAGCCGCCCCGGACTGCGGCAGTCCTGGCAGCGGCCGGTTTCGGCGCAGGGAGTTTCCCGGTTGAGGCGGATGGCATTGATAGGGGCCGCCAGGTCTTTGACCCGGGCCATGGCGCTATCCAGATCGGGAGCCACTTTGTTCAGACCCACCACCAGGATGACCTTATCCGGCCCGAAACACATGGCGGCCACCCGGTTGCCGGTGGCATCGAGATTGACCAGTTTGCCGTCCATGGTCAGGGCATTGCTGCTGGCAATCATGTAATCGGCCAGCAAGCCTCGCCGCAGCAGGGCGTGGGCCTCCGCCGGGCTGAGCCCGGGGATGAAAGGATTAATTATTTCTACCCCCTTCCTCAGGGCCAGCGCCTCCCAGAGCCCCATCTCCACCAGGGACATGGAGCCGCAGCGGCTCACCGTGGCGCCCTCCGGAATCATGGCGACGACTTCTTCCCGGGCCTGGGCGGCGGTGGGGGCATAGCTGGCCGCCATCCTTCTTTTGGTCAGTTGCTTGATCAGGTGTTCAGCCAGTTTTTCCCGGAACTTGATCTGATGGGCGTCCATGGAATCTCCTCAGGAGGTGCTCTCCGTTTCAACTGCCACGCAGATTTCATCGCTCGCCAGGGCCAGACGCGAGCTACAGATGCCGGCCACTACCGAAATGACCCCCATGACGAAGAAGCCGGCCATAAACGTGCCGCTGATATCCACCAGTTTGCCGATAATGGGGGGCAGCGCCATAACCCCAAATGATCCCCAGGTATTGACGAATCCCATGGCCAGACCAGGGTTGACCGGGCAGCTATCCTTGGCCCCGTTGAAGATCCCGGCAAAAGGCAAGCCGGCCATCATGCCGGTAAAGATGATTGCCAAAAGAGCCATGAGCACCCAGGCCGACAGCCCGATCAGGATATAGCCCAGGCCCAGCCCGATGCCCGAGTAAATTAACAGCTTTTTCGAGGTAAGAAAACCATGATCCAGGATATAGCCCCCCAAGGGGCGGGAGAAGATTCCCAACAGCAGCACAACTGAGCCGATCATGCCGGCGGTGGTCGGCACCAGGTGCAGGCTCTTGATTAATAGCGTATTAACCCAGACGCCAGCCGAAATGATGGTGCCGAAACTGGCCAGTTGCGCCAGAGAAAGAATCCAGATATTGCGGCTGCCTATGACTTTGCCCCATTCAATTTTGGCTACCTTCCCGGTGATGGGGGTTTTGGGGGCGAAAAACAACCAAAAGACGAAGAAGACCGCGGCCAGGCCGCCGGTGATAAAGAAGACGCCGTGCCAGCCGGCGGCCTTCATCAGTTGCGGTATGCCATAGATGACGAATCCGGCGCCCAAGAGGATCGAACCACCGTAAACCCCCTGGGCCCGCTGAATCTCCTTGCCGGCAAAAAAGGTGGGGACATAACGCAAACCGCCGACGATGGCCGAACCGGTGCCGATGCCGACGATGAATTTCCACACCAGGATCTGGGTGTAACTATTGGAAAATCCGATAAAGATATTGCCTGCGGCAATAATCAGGATACCGATGCTGCAAATGTTCTTGGCCCCGAACTTGTCGGAAAGCGCCCCGCCGGGTATCTGTAAGGCCCCGTGGGCCAAAAAGATGGCCGTAGTAAATAATCCGGCCATGGCATAGGTTATGTTTAAATCTTTGACCAGGGTCGGCACCAGGGGGCCGTGGTTGGTATAGTTGACCGCGAGAATAAAACCCAGGAAAGAGATATAGGTTAAGGCCTTCCATCTCTGTGCCCAGAATAGTTCCATCTCCATGGCTTTCCCCTTCTAATCCGAGATTATGCGGCTCACCTTGGCCACCACAGTCGAAAAATAGTTTGCTAACCTCCCCTGCCCGGTTCAATCCGGAATAGCATTACGCTTGGTTGGAGTTAGGCCGGGCTGAGGCGATCCCGGAAAAGAACCACCTTCGAACCTGAGAGGGAAACCGGAATAAATATTGGACAACAGAAATAGAGTGGAGACTTCCCGGGACGGTTTTCCGGACAGGGCTCCACCAAGACGGATTCCTCACATCTGGGGCGGTCCAGGCCTGGCAGCCGGTTTAGGTTCATATGATGAACGCCGCTTCTTTATTCGATTAATAGACGAACGAGTTTGCCCTTGTCAAGGAAAACTTGGGTGAGATTTGCCGGTATTGGATCCAAGGGCGTCCCTGGTCTCCAGTTCAACCCGCTGGATAAACGGAAACAAAAAAGGCAGGGCCATGACTGCCCTTGCCTTGACTATTTGCCGAGATGGAAAATCTGCTTAAGCCTTCCTGCCCCCCATCCTACCAGACCCAGGATGCAGGAACCGAAGAGAAGCAGAGAGGGGGGAGAGGAACGGTACAGGCGTCTCGCACCAAGAACATGAGGCCGTTCTAGTCCTCGTCGGGAGATAAGTTATATAAATATCATTTTTATATGAATAAGTTACCCTATAATTAATAACTGCAGGAAAAATATCTTGACAGTAGAAATTGATGTGTTATAAGATTTTTTTAAATCATGCAGTGTGTTAACTTCTTACACTCTGCGTAATACACCCCATGAAAATGCAAAACAGATAACAGTGAGGTAGATGAGCCTAAGATTTTCACCTTAGAAGGCAGTTGAAAAATTAGCTAATGTAGGTCGCGTTTGGCCACAAAAGATGCTGAAATCTGGACCGATAAAGCTTGGCAAGGAAAGTCACGGAGATGTCGCTCTCGGAAGTGGTAATGGACCGTCAACCCTTACGCAAAGGAAGGAGAATTATGGCAGCGAGGACAGGTGAGAAGGCCGGTGCAGATCCGAAGTTTCAAGACATGTTGCTGCAGGCCGGCTTTGAGTTGGGTTTTCTGGACCTGCAGGCCATCAAGTATTGGTGGGATTCGGATTTCGAGAGTGTTGCAGAAGTCTCGAAACACGGGGGTGCACAAGCATGGCACGCTTGGAATTAGGTTCCTTTATTGTCCGGTCCGCCCGATTCGGAGACCGGACAGCTTATCGTGACGGCGTTCTCACCATCGAGGATAAGGCGATACGAAGCCTGATCCTCCAGGACGGGCGAATCAAGGATGTTCAGCTCCACCTGGTATTCCCCGGGGATTCTGTCCGGGTAATCCGGGTATTGGATGCCATCGAACCGCTCTTTAAAGTGAGCGGTCCATCCTGTGCCTTCCCGGGATTCAATGGTCCGCCGCGCACCTGCGGCTCCGGCCGCACCCACCGCCTCGAAGGTTTCACAGTAGTGGAGGTGGGGGACTTCCCTTTCCCGGCCAGCGGAGTTCATGCCTTTGAAGAAGGCATCATCGAGATGTCCGGACCTGGTGCGGTTTATAGTGGCTGCTCCGATCGGGTCAACCTGTTGCTGGAATTTGTGCCGGGAGAGGCCTCCACTAATATGGAGTACGATGATGCCCTGCGTCGCGCCGCGCTGCGGGTGGCCGACTATTTGGCAGGGGCGACCCGGGAACTCACTCCTCCGCAAATGGAAATTTTCGGACTTGACCAAGAGACTGCGGGCCTGCCGCGGATTGTCTGGGTGCATCAGGTTCGGGCTCAGGGGCCGATGCTCCAGACCCATGTTTATGGCCACGAGTTCAGCGGCTGCCTGCCCACCATCCTGCATCCCAACGAAATGCTGGATGGAGCCGTCATTGGCTCAAATTACAAGATCGGCACCCGGACGCCTACTTTTCGGCATACCTGGCACCCCTCCCTCGTCGCCCTTTACCAGAGGCATGGCAAGGAGCTCAACTTCGGGGGGGTGATCATTTCCCGGGGCCACCATGAGACCGAATTTCTGAAGGAACGTTCGGCCCAGTTTGTAGCCAAGCTGGCAGGCATGCTCGGCGCGGACGGGGCTCTGTGCACCTACGAAGCGACCGGTAATACCCATATAGATTTCATGCTGACCGTCCAGGCCCTCGAAAAGACAGGGATTACCACCGGGATTGTCGTCCACGAGTACGGCGGGCCCGAAGGCAGGGACATTCCCCTGGTCGACTTCGTGCCCGAAGCCGTGGCCATGGCCAGCAGCGGGGGGATCGACCGGCGGCTGCAACTCCCACCCGTCGCCCGGGTGATTGGGGGAACCCACCTGGCGCACCGGGGCGAGCCAGCCCAGGGGGAACTCGATCTGCCGCTTCAGGAACTCTATGCCGCGACCATCGAGACCAACCAGCGCGGCGTTACGGCACAGGAGTATTGATCATGCGCATTGTCCATTATCTGAATCAGTTTTTTGGCGGGATTGGCGGCGAAGACAAAGCGGACTTCCCTCCCCAAGCCAGGCCCGGAGCAATCGGTCCTGGCCAGGCCCTCCAGCACGCCCTGGGCGAGGAAGCCGAGATCGTGGGTACGGTGATCTGCGGAGACGGCCTCTTTGCTGACCACCTGGAGCAGACTGCTGCCGCGGTTCTCAAGCTGATCGCCGGATTTGCCCCCGACGTGGTTATTGCCGGGCCCGCCTTCAATTCCGGGCGCTACGGCCTGGCCTGCGGCCGGGTCTGCGCCGACGTGGTAAATCATCTCGGCAAGCCTACGGTCACCGGGATGTTCAAGGAAAATGCCGCGGTCGAACTCTATCGGAATTTACTAATCGTGCCGACCAGCGCCTCGGCCGTCGGCATGAAAGAAGCTCTTGCCGACATGGCTCGTCTGGCCTTGAAGCTTGGGCGCGGAGAACCCCTGGGCCCCGCGGCTGCCGAGGGCTATCTGCCTCGCGGCCAGCGGGTCAACGCGCTGGTGGCAGGATCCGCCTCCTCGAGGGCCCTCGATCTCCTCTTGGCCCGGGTAAATGGGCGTCCTTTCACCACCGAGGTCCCGCTGCCAAATTATGACAAAGTCCCCCCGCCTCCGCCGGTGCTCGATGCGGCGCGGCTGCGCCTGGCCGTGGTAACCGAGTCCGGGCTGGTCCCCAGCGGCAACCCTGACAAGCTGGAGTGGGTGCGCGCCTCAAAGTGGTTCAAGTATAGCATCGCAGGGAAGGATTCACTGAAGTCCGGTGAATACGAGGTGATCCACGGTGGCTATGATGCGGTGCACACTCTCGCCGATCCTAACCGGATGGTCCCGGTGGACGCCCTGCGGGAACTCGTCCGGCGCGGCGAGCTCGGTGAGCTTCTGGAATCATATTACGTGACCTGCGGGAATCACGGCATATTAAGCGAGATGGCCCAGCACGCCAGGGAGATCGCCGCGGACCTGCTGGCTCAGAAGGTGGGGGCGGCCTTGCTGGTTGCCACCTGAGGGTCGGGAACTCGTAGCGGTGCTACGATGGGAAAAGAGTTGGAAAGAGCGGGCCTGCCCACAGTGACGGTAACCAGCTTGACCGCGGTGGCGCTCAAGGTTGGCGCCAACCGCGTCCTCCGGGGGACTCGTTTCAGTTGTCCCTGCGGCAACCCGGCCCTCTCTGAAAAAGACGAGAAGGCCTGGAGGATCAAATTCGCCAGGTCAATCATAAAAGCTCTTCAGACTAAGGTTGACGGGCCTACCCTGTTCGAACCGGAGGCCATGTGATGATACAGGTAGCCGCCCCTGGCGGGAAGGCCTGCCAGTTAGCACTGAGAAGCGTGCGGCGAAGACAAGGCAGATACGGGCTTGTCGTGAAGGAAGGCGCCGTAGGCCCCGGCATGGCTCTTCAAAAAGAGCTGAATGGCAAGGCTGAAATTGGAGCTACCCTAATCTGTGGCGACAATTACTTTTTCCAAGATCCTGAAAAAGGAGGAGAAGAAGGGCTCAAACTCATTGAGCTTTATCAACCGGATATATAGGGAAGACAGATGTTATGGTTAATTCGACCCATATAATTGGCATGGTGATCACGTTATTAATAATTGCCGGCTTTGGTTTTTATGCTGGAACCAGAATTAATGACGAAAAAGACTATGCGGGCAGCTCCCGTAAAGCAGGGACGACAGTTGTTGTTGGGACTATTCTGGGGACCCTGGTTAGCGGTAACTCTACTATTGGTGCTGCACAATTAGCGTTCTTATACGGTATGGACGGTTGGTGGTTTTCTCTGGGAGGAGGGATCGCTTGTTTGGTTTTGGCGATTTTTGTGCTCAAGCCCATCTATTCAAGCAAAATAACCACCCTACCCGAGTATCTGGTCAAGACTTACGGTTATAAAATCGGACCCATTTCCAGTATTTGCAGTAGTTTTAGCATATTCTTTAATGTTGTGGCAAACGGTCTGGCAGCCGTAGCCCTGATAACTACAGTAACTCATGTCAGTCCTACTTTTGCTGTGATTCTTACTCTGGTGGTATCGCTAGTCTATGTCATGGCTGGAGGAATTCAGGGGACTGGTATTGTCGGCGCGGTCAAAATGGCGCTACTTTTATTAGCAATGACGGTTGCAGGCGGGATTTCTCTTTACAAGTTCGGCGGAATCAGTGCTATGTATCACGCTTTTCCAAACCCTTTCCCCTGGTTTTCCCTGTTTGGCCGCGGAGTTTCAAAGGACCTGGCGGCTGGATCGTCCCTGGTGCTTGGGGTCCTCTCTACCCAGATCTATATTCAAGTTATTTCATCAGCCAAGACTATCGGCAAAGCCCGCACGGGCTTATTGCTCTCAGCATTTCTTAGTCCAGTGGTTGGTGTTGGCGGCGTCCTGGTGGGATTGTATATGAGGGCGCAGGTGGCAAGTTTCCCCGGCTTGGAATCGGCCTCAGCCAATGTTTTACCGACTTTCATTCTGCATTATATGCCACCCCTTTTCGGTGGCATAATCTTAGCCACCCTGTTTATTGCGACGATCGGAGGCATAGCTGGTATGAACCTCGGCATTTCGACTAATCTCACCCGTGACATCTACGTACCGTATATTGCCAAGGGAGCCGATTATAAAAGGGATCTGTGGGTGCAACGCATGTTGGTACTTGGTCTTTGTGTTATCTGCGTAGTTTGCGTCAATAGCAGCCTGGGTAGCGTGATTCTGAGCTTCGGCTTCCTAGGACAGGGATTGAGGGCTTGTTGTGCCTTCTTTCCGCTCCTGGGAGCCATGTTCTTTAGACGCTTGGTTACCCCGGCGGCTGGCATAGCGGCGGTGATATTGGGACCAATAACTAATTTTTTATGGCACACCTTTGATCCGCAGGGTATGGATTCGCTCTATCCCGGACTTATGGCCAGTATGGTTGCTCTAATTGGAATCAGTGTGGCCACCCGCATGCTCGCCCACAAGAGTGAGGCGTGACCTGCCCCCCCAAAATGGATCAGTTTTTGAGGGGCGGGTCAACGAGACCATGAACGTTTTCAAGGGGTACAACACGGTAAATAAGGAAGAACTGAGGGCTTTGGTGGGGGAAATCCGGTAAGGATATTCACCTATATTCACCAGGACAAAAAGAGGGGTTGGCTGAAAGAGCCAACCCCATGTTTTTTCTGGCTCCCCGGGACGGACTCGAACCGCCGACCAAGTGGTTAACAGCCACCCGCTCTACCAGCTGAGCTACCGGGGAGTGATGTTTGCTGCTGGCTGGGGGACCAGGATTCGAACCTGGATAGGCAGATCCAGAGTCTGCAGTCCTGCCGTTAGACGATCCCCCAGCGGATAAGCACCATTTTTTATATGAAGTTGGCGGGGCTTTGTCAAGAAGTCCATGCTGCCGCGGCGGATGCGGCGCCATATCGGCCGGTATGCAGTCTGGCCTTTCTGGATCCAGGTTATTGCTTTAGCGGCAATCTTGGCCCCGGGGGCTATCAGCGCACGATCAGGACACTGCACGGGGCGTGGCGGCTCACCTTTTCCGCGGTGGTGCCCAGCAGGGCCCAGACTCCGGAAAGGCCGCTGTGGCCCACCACGATCAGGTCAAAGCCGCCCTCCCGGGCCACCTCGAGGATGGTCTTGGCCGGGTGGCCTGGGCGCATCACGGTCTTCAGGTCTATGCCAGCCTCTTGCGCCCGGCTGCCCGCCGATTTCAAGAGTTTGCCATACTGTCCATTGGCAAACTCCTTCTCTTCCTGCACTTCATCGATAGTACCGGCGAACCTGGGTAAGCGCTCCTGCACCGCCAAGGCGGCCAGCTCCGCCTGGTAAACTTTGGCTAAATTAACCGCCGCTTCCAGGGCTCTATTGGCCCCATCAGAGCCATCATAGGCCACCAAAACTTTCTTGTACATCTTCCACCTCCAGTACCGCCAGCTTTAGGCGGGCGCCGCCGGCTATTAGCAGGGAAAATTCCTGACGCACTTCTCCTCGCCGCACCAAAACCATCACTTATTGTGCCCCAACCGGAGAATTTTTTCAATCTTCGGGCATGTGCAGGAAATGTTCCGAGGTGCCCCGATACTGGGAAGAATCTTTTCCGGGGGAGCCCGCCTTACCGGGGTAGAACCAGATTTGCCCCACCAGGGTGGGAATCACCGCCGAGCCGATGACCGCCGCCACCAATAAGGAATACTGCGCCTGGGTTATGTATCCATAGTTGAGGCCAAAGAGCGACGCGATGCTGCCAAAGGTCAGGCCGGTGCACATCATGCAGGTGGTGTAATTGACCTCCCGAGGCGCCATCCCAAATAATCGGCAGGTCGGCCAGACCCCGATAAACTTGGTGATCATCTTTGCCAAAAACAGGGCCAGCAAGACCCCGAACCCGGCTATCAAGGCAGGCAAAGACACCAGGGTCCCGGCCTTGAGAAAGAAGAACGGCGTCAGCAAGGCAAAAACGATGGAGCGCAGGCGCAGCATGATCGCTTTATTGTGGACAAATAAGCCCGCCACCACTATGCCGAAAATATAAGCCGGCAGCACGGCCTCGCTGCGTGCTTTGACCGCCAGGGCGCCCAGGGCGCAAAGGACCAGAAAGATGAATTTTATTTCCGGTTCGCTCACGCGGCCGCCCCACCAGGCGAAGACCCGGCGGCTCAAGGCGGGGAGGACAACCAGGACCAACGCCGTCACCACTACAAAGATCACCAGCCAGTAGTCGTAGTTGGCGAAGATGAGGCCCAGGGCCAGCACCGTGCCCAGGTCGTTGACGAAGCAGGCGGCCAGGATGAGCTTACCCAAGTCCGTCTGGTTGAGCCCGGTCTCCACCATGACCGCATAGACCACCGCCATGGAGGTGGTGGACAGGGCGATGCCCGCAATCTGGGAGGCCTGGAGACTCCATCCGGCAACGTAATAGGCATAAGCCATGCATCCCAGAAATGGACCCAAGAAGGCGATGATGCCGATGGTCAGGGTAGGTTTTAACTGTTTGCGGAAGGTTGCCGGCTCGAGCTCGGCCCCGGCCAGGAAGGTGAGGACTACCGAACCAAAGCCGGCCAGGAAGTTGATCCAGGCATTGGGCTGAAAGAGGGCGACACCGAAATGGGCCCCGCAGTTGCCGGCCACAAAACCCAGGAAGATCTCCACCAGGGCCACGGAAATGCCAATGCGGATCGAGATCAGGCTGGCCAGGAAGGCCAACCCGATCCAGGCCGTCGCACTGTACCACACTTGCTCCACGATATGCTCCTCCGGCGATCTTGAGGCGGGCGCTACATACAAAAAGCCCCTGATCGCCTAAGCTGATCAGGAGCCATTAGTGTCATCACGGTTCGGGCAGATTATCCTTCGCCCCGGCGGACTCCATCGCCTAATCTGGGGATAATTTAACCCCGGTCCCCAGCCCGGTCAAGGAAAATGTACCATAATTCACAATCACCCCTCTTTTAGGGTTGACATCCTGGCCCTATTGAAGGAATAATCTATCCTGCGACGGCGATGAAGTCCGCCTGAACTGTTCGCGGTAGCCCGCGGGCTGATGACTTCTGCTCTCATTTAAGGGGCAGAAGTTTTTTTATGCTGCTCATGACCGGGAGAAGGTATGGGAGTCTACCGGGAACTGAAGGAAGACCTGGAAGGGGAGCTGGGCCGGCTGGCCGCGCTGCCTGAAGTGCGGGGGGCGCTTCTCACGCAACTGCTGGACAAGTTGCGGCAAAACCGCTTCAATCTGGTGGTCCTGGGCGCCTTTAAACGGGGGAAAAGCACCCTGATCAACGCCTTGCTGGGTGAGGCCGTGCTGCCCACCTCCATCATTCCCCTAACTTCGGTGGTTACCATCCTGGGTTACGGCGAACACCTGGAGATCCGCGTCCTTTTTCAAAACGGCCAACGCACCGTCATCACCCGGGGGGAATTAGCGGCTTATATCACCGAGAAGGGCAATCCCAGGAACCATAAGGGGGTGCGGGAGGTGGAGATCACCTATCCCACAGATTATCTTCGGGACGGGGTGCGCATCATCGACACCCCGGGGGTGGGCTCGGTCTATAGTCACAACACGGAAGTCGCTTATAATTATCTCCCCCGGGTGGACGCCGCCGTCTTCGTGACTGCCGTGGACCCGCCGCTGTCCGCCGCCGAAGAGGCTTTCTTGAAGGATATCCGGGAATATGCCCACAAGCTCTTCTTCGTTTTGAATAAGATCGACTATGTGGCCGAGCCTGAGCGGCAGGAGGCCCTGGACTTTACCGCTGAGGTCCTGCGCGGCGCCCTGGCCGCCCCAAGGGTGCTGATCTTTCCCCTCTCCGCCAAGCTGGGCCTGGAAGGCAAGGCCGACGGCGGCTCTGCGGCCTTGACGGCCAGTCTCCTCCCCGAATTTGAGGATCACCTGCGAGGGTTTCTTTATCAGCAAAAGGGCCGGGTATTGCTGATTTCTTGTATCAACAGGGCCCTGAAGGCCCTGAATGACTCCACCCTGGCCCTCACGGTGGAACGCCAGGCCAGCGCCATCCCTCTTAATGAGCTGGAGGAGAAGATTGCCCGCTTCAGCCAGGAATTGCAGGGACTGGAGAAGGAACGGGAGATGTCCCTCTTGCTCTTGGAGGGGAGAGTCAAAGGGCTGGTGGCGGAGTTGAGCCGCGACCTGGAAGCCTTTAAGCGGGAAACCGGCGTCCGGCTGCGCCGGGAAGTGGAAGCCGAGTTCCAGCGCCAGAGCCGCCTGGCCCTCGACCTGCGCCAGGAGATGGAAGGGTACCTGTTCGCCGCGCTGCGGGATATCTTCCTAGATTGGCGGGTCGGTGAGGTCGAGAAACTGGCGCGGTCGCTGGCCGACACCCAGCAGGAGTTCGCCGCCCGGATAAACGGCATCCTGGAGCGCCTGACCCAACTGACGGCGCGCATCTTTGACTTTCCCCTGCCGGGTTTTGCGGCCGCGGAGACCCTCACGGAAAAGAGCCGCTTCGGATTCAAATTTAAAGATGAACCGGTGGGCCTGGAGATCCTGCAAATGACCGTGGCTTCTTTGCTCCCCCGGGCCCTCACCAAGGGCCTGCTGCTCAAGAAGCTTCTGGAGAACGTCGCTGAATTGGTGGATAAGCATTGCGGCCGCCTGCGTTACGATTTCCAGCAGCGGCTCCAGGAGTTGACCCGAGATTTCCGGAAAGACTGGCTCTCCCGGATCGATGACACCACCCAAGGCATTCGGCAGGCGCTGGAGCGGGCCAGGGCCCAGAAGCGCAGCAGCACCCAGGCAGCGGCGCGGCGGGCCGGAGAAATGGAGCAAAGATTAACCGAAATCTCCCGCGGCGAGGGGGCGTTATTGGGATTGAAGACCCGGGTGGAAAAGTCCCTGCCTGGGTCAAGTAATATTTGAACCGGGCGAAAGTTGGAAATTTACCCTTGATATTTGGCCGCCCGTTCTTATTTTCTGGGCAGGCCCCCTAACCATTCTTCCCCTGGAGGTGACCTATGAAAGAGTATGCAGAAATCACGAAGCAGAAGAAGCTCCCCCAAGTCGGGCAGGTGGTGCGCAGCAAGAAGTACGGCACGGAATGGCGGGTCATGGAGAAGAAGGAGGTCTGGCAGAACATCGACCCCGACCCGCAAACCGGGGAGACCCGCATGATCCCGGCGGTCTATCTCAATTTCTGGAGGGTCCAGGAAGGGGTCATGCCGGGTGTGGGCCGGATGATGGGGTTTTTGTACACCCTTAACGACAACACCTTTGCGCTCAATTGGGACCTCCCCTGAGAGGGCGCCCCCCCTCCAGGCGAATCCTTACGGGGCCAATTTCCCAAATTTGGCCCCGTTTTTCATAATTTTTCATCTCTCTCATATTTTCCATAAATGGAGGGCACATGACCCGGATCATCCTGGTGCGCCATGGCCAGACCCCCTGGAACAAGGATAAGATCTTTCGCGGCTCCCGGGACATTCCCCTGAACGACACCGGCCGGGAAGAAGCCCGGCTGGCGGGGGAATGGCTCAAGGGAGAGTCCATCCAGGCGGCCTACTGCTCCCCCCTGTCCCGGGCCCGGGACACCGGCGAGGCCATCGCCCGGCATCACGGCCTGCCGGTGGCAGATTTGCCGGGACTGAGCGATCTCTGCTATGGAGATTGGGAGGGCCTGCCCCTGACGGAGGTAAAGGTAAAATACGCCGACCTCTACCGCCGCTGGGAGACCGCCCCCCAGAGCGTGCGCTTCCCCCGGGGCGAAACCCTGGACGAGGTGAAGCAGCGGGCGCTGGCCGCGATGGCCGAGGTGCTGGCGCGCCATCCGGACCAGACCGTCCTGCTGGCAGCCCACCGGGCGGTGAATAAGGTCCTGATCGCCGCCTTCATCGGCCTGGATAACTCGAACTTCTGGCGCATCGGCCAGGACACTACTGCCATCAACCGCTTCCATTGGACGGGCGGCGCCTGGCAGATCGTGTCACTCAACGGCACCTGCCACCTGCGCGGCCTGAGCCGCGGCGAGTACGTCGATTTTTAGAGAAAAAGGGGGGATTCCGGGGATGGAAAAATATAAAGAGCGCAAATGGAGTGGAGAAAAAAGCAAGAAGTTCGGTCATGCCGGGCGGGTCAACGACCCCTACGAGCTGGCGGCTGGCCAGGAGGCGGCGGTGTGCCAGGAGTGCCACGGCGTCTACCAGGGCAAGCGCTGGTTCTTTGATGCGAAGCTTTACGACCAACTGTCAGGTCCCGCCAAGGTGCGGCAGGTGGTCTGTCCTACCTGCCGCAAGATCAAGGACCGTTACGTGGAAGGCTACCTCACCCTGAGCGGCGAGTTTTGGGTCCAGCACCGGGAAGAGATCGTCAAGCTGCTGGAAAAGGAAGCCGGCAAGGTGGGGCGGCGCAGCTTCGCTGACCGCATTATCCAGATGCTTCCGGAGGCGGACAGCAAGCTGGTAGTGGAGACCACCACCGAAAAGCTGGCCCAACACCTGGGCCGCACCATCTTCAAGGCCTACAAAGGCGATCTGAACTTCCGCTGGAGTGAGCCCAGCCGGTTCGTGCGGGTTTACTGGACCCGGTGAGGGAAGAGGCCGCTGGACTAATTGCCGCTACGAGCCTCCCTGGCCGTTTTTGATGCGCTGGATGAGGTTCGAGACCGATTCGGGTTCGGTGACCGGCAGGAGCCGGACCTCCCCGCCGTAAGCCTGGACGATCTCCCGCCCGGCCACCTGGGCCTCCGGATAATTGCTCCCCTTGGTAAGGACGTCCGGTTTGAGGCCGGCCAGGACTTCCGGCAGCCGGGGGCTTTCAAACAGGATGACGTAGTCCACCGCTTCCAGGGCCGCCAGGATGCGCAAGCGTTGAGCGGCGCCGATGACCGGGCGGCCCTCCCCTTTTACCAGCCGCACCGAGGCGTCGCTGTCGAGGGCCACCACCAGGAGGTCTCCCAGGCGCCGGGAATCCTCCAGGAACTTGATGTGGCCGGCATGGAGCAGGTCGAAGCAGCCGTTGGTGAAGACCACCTTGCGGCCCTGGGCCTGGAGATGGGCCACCTTGAGGCCCAATTCGGCCAACCCCAGGATCTTATCCTCCAGGCCGGCGGCCCGGCGTCCCAACTCCCGCTCCAACTCCGCCCGGAAGATGGGGGCGGTGCCCACCTTGCCCACCACCACGCCGGCGGCGACGTTGGCCACCGCGGCGGCCAGCGCCGGGTTGCCCCAGGAGGCCAGCCCCAGGGCTACGACCGCGGCCACGGTGTCCCCGGCCCCGGAGACGTCGAAGACCTCCTGGGCCCGGGTGGGGATGTGCAGCTCCGGGCCTTGCCGGGGAAAGAGGAGCATGCCCTCGGCCCCCAGGGTAATCAGCAGATGGTCCAGGTCCAGGTCCTCCCGGAGTCCGGCTCCGCTGCGGACCAGGTCCTCCCAGCGGGACAGGGAGCGGCCGGCGGCCAGTTCCGCTTCCTGGCGGTTGGGGGTGATGACCGTGGCCCCGGCGTAACTGGAGAAATCCGGCCCCTTGGGGTCCACCACCACCGGCGTCCCCTGACTGCGCCCCCGCCTGATGACCTCCTGCAGCAATGGGGCGGTGAGGGCCCCCTTGGCGTAATCGGACAGGACGATGGCGGAGAGCCGGGGCAGGCGGTCCTGGAGAAAACCGGCGGCCGCCGCCAGGAAATCCGGGCCGGCCGGGCGGCGGGATTCCCGGTCGATGCGCACCACCTGCTGGGTGTTGCCCATGACCCGGGTCTTGCGGGAGGTGCGCCGCTCAGGGTCGGCGAAGAGGCCGGCGTCATCCACTCCCAGCCGCTCAAGCTCCCGGCGCAACAGGCTGCCGGGATGGTCGTCGCCCACCAGTCCCAGGACTTCCACCCGGGCCCCCAGGGCCACCAGGTTGTTGACCACGTTGCCGGCGCCACCCAGGGTGCGGGTTTCCCGCTCCACGTCCACCACCGCCACCGGCGCCTCCGGGGAGATGCGCGCCACCCGCCCCCAGAGGTACTCGTCCAGCATGAAATCCCCGGCCACCAGGACCCGCAGGCTGGAGAAGCCGGAGAGGTCCAGGCGCCGCAACTCCTCGCCCAAACCCGAATCTGCGCTACTGCCGCCTGACTGGCTCTGGAACACTGCCGGCACCGCTCCTCGCGTCGTAATCTGGGTCCAGGCAAGGCATAGGCTCAGGGGACATTCCCCAGCAAGGGTTGGGGAACGAGAAACCGAAGGCCCAAACCTGGCCGGACCCCAGTGCGGGTACTCTCCGGAAACGCCCCGGGAACGCCTGGGTTATTGGCCGTTCCCCGGCTGGCCGATGTAAAAGTACTTGAACCCCAGCTTGGCCATCTTATCGGCCTGATAAAGGTTACGGCCGTCGAAAATTACCGGGCTCTTCAGCAGGGATTTGATCCGGTCGAAGTCCGGCTCCCGGAACCGGGCCCATTCGGTACAGATGATGAGGGCATCGGCACCCTGCAGGGCCTCATAGCTGGAGGCCGCGAAACTGACGGCCGGCTGGTCCCCCAGGTATTGGCGGGTGGCCGCGATGGCCTCGGGATCGTGGGCCTGCAGGCGCGCCCCGGCCGCCGCCAGGCTGGCAATGAGGGCCAGGGCCGGGGCCTCCCGAATGTCGTCGGTCTGAGGTTTAAAGGAGAGGCCCCACAGGGCAAAGACCTTCCCCTTGAGATCCCCATGGTAATAAGCCGCGATGCGCTCCGCAAAGATGCGGCGCTGCTCCTGGTTGACGGCCTCCGCGGCTTCCAGGATGCGGGGGGTGTAGCCCCGGGACCTGGCGGTGTGGATCAGGGCCTGCATGTCCTTGGGGAAACAGGAACCGCCATAGCCCAGTCCCGGGAACAGGAAGAGGGGCCCGATGCGGCGGTCGGAGCCGATGCCCTGGCGGATCATTTTGATATCGGCGCCGGTGCGGCTGCAGATGTTGGCCATTTCGTTGATAAAGGAAATCTTGGTGGCCAAAAAGGCGTTGGCGGCGTACTTGGTAAGTTCAGCGGAAACCACGTCCATGACGATGATGGGGGCGTTGGTGCGCACGAAGGGTGCATAGAGCTCCCGCATCAACTCTCCCACCCGGACATCATCGCAGCCCACCACCACCCGGTCCGGCTTCATGAAGTCGTCCAAGGCGGTGCCTTCCTTGAGAAATTCCGGGTTGGAGACTACGTCAAATTCCAGGACCTGGCCCCGGGCGGCCAGCTCCTCCCGGATGACCTGGCGCACCTGGACTGCGGTGCCCACCGGCACCGTGGACTTCTCCACGATCACCTTGTAGCCGTTCATGTGGCGGCCGATTTCCCGGGCCACCTGGAGGACCATGGAAAGGTCGGCCGAGCCGTCCCGGTCCTGGGGCGTGCCCACCGCGATGAAGCAGAGCAGGCTCTGCTGCACCGCCGTGGCCAGGTCGGTGGTGAAGCTCAGGCGCTGGTCCTGGACATTGCGCTTGACATAATCCTCCAGCCCCGGCTCGTAAATGGGGATGCGCCCCTGTTCCAGAGCCTCCACCTTGGCGACCGCCGCGTCCACCAAAATGACGTTATTACCCATTTCGGCGAAGCAGGCCCCGGTCACCAGACCGACATAGCCTGCCCCGATGATGGCCAATTTCATTTAAGGTTACCTCCCTGGGAATTCTCAGGCGGTCGTTGACTGGACCGTTATAGTCCGGAATCCCAGCAGTCGTTCCCGGGCCTTGGGCCCACCCCTAAATTATGAGAAGACCGGTGGGCCGGGCCTGCCGCCCGTCACGCAGTCCGCACCGGCGCACCCCGGTGCCCTAATTCTTCACCCGCTTTTCCGGGCGGATACCGCTCAAAGTTTTTAAATTTATCAGTTTGCCTAAAAAAAGCTATCGGCCCATACCCCGGCCGCAGACCTCTCATTAGAAGAAATCGGGGGCCTCCTCTTTGGACTTGGCTCCCGAGAAGTGCACCGGGGAGTGATTCATCTTCTCTCCCAGGCCGGGAATGAATACGATGGCCGACACCCGCTTGTCGTCCGGGCGGTCGGTAAAGGAGAGGGCCACCCCCCAACACTGGCGCTGAATAATCAGCCCGTAATTGTTCTCCAATTGTTTATTGGTCTGAAAGGTATGCCCATAGGTGAGCCAAGTCTTTACTGATTGCATCAGATTCAGATAGGTTTGGACGTTTATCTGTTTGGCGAAGTCTTCGAGGAAAACATAGTTCACACTTAAGAAGTTCTGCCGGTTGGCGTCCAGGAGGGTCAGTTTGGCATTGGCTTGCTCGAAACCCTCCTGGTAGGGGGAGACGGCCAGGTCCAGGCCCAGGGTGACCTGCCGGCTGGGATAAACCTCCGTCTGCCCCAGAAAGTCGGAAAAGAGATGGTGGCGCTCGGGGGTGCCGTCGAGGCCCATGAAATCCCGGTTAAAAAAGCCGCTCTGGCTCAGGCGGAACCAGACCAGGTCTTTGACATTGGCCTGTCCATCCTTGGTGAGGCCGTGCCACAGGATGGTGTTGGAGAGGCCGTAGGTCAAGGCATTGACGCCACCGATGGGGTCGTCCCCATCCCGTACCGGCAGGTTGCGGTTGGTGTGGGTCGTCCAGCCCACGTCGTTGAGGTCGAAGTCCGGGTAGCGCTGCGGGTTATAGTTGCCGATATTGTAGTAGGTCACTTCCGGCCGGATAATGTGCCGGAAGTAAGTGCTGGCCCCATCATCCCGGCCGTAATCCCGGTCCCAGGCGCTGGACAGGCCCACCCGGGAATCGAATATCTGCCGGTTCAGGTACCCATCCGATGGGCCACCCAGGACACTTTGGTCGACGCGGTAAACGGTCTCCCGGAATCCGGCCTCGGAACTGAAGGCCACTGCCGGCACCGGCTGCCCCTGGAGCGAGAACTGCGGATGGAGATCCAGGCGGTCGCCGTTCAGGCCCTGGTGCTGCAAAAAATAGTCATAGCTGCCATTCATCCCGAAATATAACGGCAAATCGGGCACCAAGGGCAAATTGGCCACCGGCAGGGGCAGGGAAGTCAGGTTCATCCCGGGGAGCTGGTGCCAGACGGCCGGGTCGGCCGGGTTAAGCCTTTCAAAATAGGTGCCGTAGGCGGTAAAGTTGGCCCAGGAGAAATTGCGGCTCAGTTGGAAGGTGGAGACCCGGGTGCTAACCTCCTGCTCCTCGAGATTCCGGCCGAAAGTGTCCAGCAGGTCCCGGGAATAGCGGTTCAGGCCCATGTAGCCGAAGTTGAAGTCACTGAGGTAGTTGACGTCGCTCACCCGGTCCACCGTGGTGCGCAGCCCCCAATCGTCGGGCAGCGGTTGGTTTACCATCCCCGATATCCAATAGCGGTGGTCGGTGGGCTCGTTGGGTTTGCCGTCATCTATATAGAAAAAGCGGACATTGGCGGCCGCATCATCGTGCCCCTGGCGGCGGAACTCGCCCCCCTGCATGTAGCCCCGGTTGGAAAGAAAGGTCTGATACAGAGTGGCGTCAGTGTTGTTGTTGATGGCCCAATAAAAGGGGAGTTGCACCACGGTGCCGCCGGCCTTGTGCTCCCCGAAGAACGGCAGCAGAAAGCCGCTCTGGCGCTCATTCATCACCGGCAGCACCGCAAAAGGCATATAGAGGACCGGCACCCCCCCCAGGTTGAACTTGGCGTCCTTGCCGGTGGCGTAACCTTCCACCTTCACCGACAACTGGTGAACCGAAAAGCTCCATACCGGACGGTCGGCGTCGCAGGTCGTCACCGTGGCATCTTCAGCCACATAGGTATTGTCCCCGGTGCGGCGGATGAGTTTGCCAACCACCCGGAAATGGTTCTTCATCAAGAAGAGGCGGCCGTCCTGCAACTCGCCGCCGCGGGTGGCCAGGTTGAAGCGGCCCTTCGTGCCGGTGAAGACGTCTTCCTCCATAATAATGACCACGTTGCCGGTGAGGGTCGCTACCTTGGTGGCTTCATCCACCTGCGCCTGGTCCGCGGTGATGCGCCGGTCGGCCTGGCTGATCTCCACCCGCCCCCGGGCGACATAGAGGTGGTTGGCGGCATCATAGGTGAGGGTCTCGGCCTTGATCCGCCAGGGCCCCCCCTGGAAGCGCTCGGACTTGAACAGGTCCATTTCTGCGGCCAGGGCCAGCCCGGCCCAAAGCAAGATGGGGAGAACCCCGCAGATTTTGACCCAGCGCTTCGCCATACCCATCCCTTGTCTCACCCGCCCCCCGGAATCGGTGCATCATACCATGCCCCCCGGCATCTTTCAACAACCGCAGGCCAGAGGGTGAGCGGCCGGGATTGGCGGGCTGGCCGGTTAATTTGTGACCTTTTTGGGGGCGCCGCCCCAGGATTTTTTTCTTGCCGGGTGCTTCTCAGACACCTCCACCCCGCCGGCGGCGGCCGGTCCAGCCGCGAATTTTTCCGGGCCCTGGCGTCGGCGGGCCAGACGACAAAGGAACAGGAAACCGCCGCCCCGCTCCCCCTTGCGCCCCGGGCGAACCTGGCATATTATACTCAGTGGCCCTGCGCCCCCGTAGCTCAGTAATGGACAGAGCAAAGGATTCCTAATCCTTGTGTCGCTGGTTCGAGTCCAGTCGGGGGCGCCATTATTGGTGAGTGTATGACAGATTTGGTCAATCCTGTTTTCCGGCAAGGATAACCCAGGGATAACCAGGGTGCGGAAATTACTCCAGTTGGCACGGAAATAACCTGTGGGGTGTCTGGCCCTGGCAGAGGGGGAAGCACGAGCTCCTGGTCCTTGGTGAGGGAATGCCGAGAGACCCAAATGAGCATTGAGGCCCCCCATAGTAAAGGCTCTCCTCTCTATCGCGCCGTGTAGGGCATCCTGGGGAGCCGTGGTGGGGGGATCGGGGTCGCCTCCCACTCTTTGCCTGTCCCTGGCCAGCGGCGGCCCCGCTGGCCTGAAGAATTTTCGGCCCGGGAAGGCAAACCCGGACCCGGGACTCCTACCCCCCCTGTGCTTGAATGGGCGCCATGGACAATATTCTCAAATTCTATCGAGGGAGAAATGGCAGCCCCCCCTGCGAAGGGCCGGCCCAAATATTTTTTGATGAAAAATTCTCGCCGGTCGATTAGGAACCTGTAACCATAGGAACACCCCCGGGGTGCGGCAGAGAAGGGGCGAGGGTGTGGTCAGAGATCAATATACGATGTGCATATCAGAACCCTACAAGCTTGGTGGTGAACTGCGGATATATAGCAGTGATCTGCAATTTTACATTACCTTCCCACTTAGCGTCGAAGGCGCAACCCGCGGAGAAGGACCATTTTCGGTGGCGAGATATTCGCTCCCCGCCAGGAAACCCAACAGGGCGGTTGATTTAATGAGATTGCCGCATATTTTAGTCTAGCCTTAGAATTCTGCGTGCAGCCGCAGGCCAAAGACCGATACCGGACCACGATCCTGGTTGTAAGCCGGGTTGATAATCAACTGGTAGTCCGCGGTGATGTTCAGTGTGCCGTTGCCTGTTCCTGCATGTACCAATGTTAGCGGCGAGGCGAATTTGAGCACGGCGATATTGTAATACGTTTCGAATACTAGTTCAGGTGAGGCATGCGTCAATTCGCCGTCGCCGATAATCCCGCCGAGACCACCGGCTCCGAAATATTGCCTGGCCGGGTTCGAAATTTGGTTGACTGCAAATGCCAACCCAACGTTATCATCGGGGCGGCACCAGTGAGATCCTTTCAACGACAACCCACCCGAAACAGAGACGTTTACGTCGGTGAAGTCGACCTCCTCCACGCCGCCCTGGCACCAGCCTCCCCGGAGGAACATACCAAGATCGGGAACAAGTTGCTGTTCGAGATTAAACCCAATACCGTATTTGGTGCGAAATCTGCGCACCGCTTCGACATCGGGCGTCAGGCCGGTTTCGCCACCCCAAGCTAGCGCATCGTTATAAGAGGCAAGATTGCCACCAGTCAGGAAATACAGGACCTTGAACTTGCCGGGCTGATCCCATAGTGTATGCCTCTCTTCTAATTCCGCACAGAACTGCCCTTGCGAGAAACCCCTGGTGCTGAGATGTATGCTGTTCGGGGTGCTCGACATGTCGAACAGACCGACCCTGGCGGTCCACCAATCCTGTTGCCATTCGGCCGCGGCTCCGTAGGTGAAGCCCCAGGCGTCCGCCGCATAGTCGAAGGCACCCAGGTCGACGATCGTCCAGTTGAGGAAGTCGCCGCGAGGATCGTGGGCATATTTGTTGGTATCGAAGATGTCGACCACGGAGAACTTACCAATGGTCATCACCAGATGGTTGGCGGTCTGGGTGCCACCCAAGACATTCGCATCAGGGTCAACTTTTTCAGTCTCGCCGCTCAAATTGATCGTCTGACGGAAGAAGGCCCGGTCCAATCTGAAGTACGGAGTGGTTCTGCCGAGCTTGTAGGCTTCGCCGCTGGGGTATCCCGCCACCCCGAAAGTGTCGCTTAGACCGAAGCCCTGGTCCATAGTTGGATTGGCCCAGAGTTCGGCGCCCTGCCACGGGCGTAACCCGAGATAGGCCGTTATATCAGTAGTCTCCCTGCCATTGGCTTTAGGATAAAGGCTATGCGGCCCTACTTTAAAATAGGGGGAATAGAATGCCGGCTGCAATTCCCAGGTGACCGTGGACTGACCGTGTATGGCCCAGATCTCCGGCACCACTTGCTCGGCTTCTTTAGAAGTGACTGGTGTGCCTTGGGGTGATGGCGTCGGGCTAGTCATTTGAGCATGGCATAACCACGGACAGAGAAGGCTGGCGGCCGCTACAACGCCTATCAAGAACATTGCCGCTCTTCTGCAATGTATGAAACTCATGTTTCCCCCCTTTTAGATGGACGGCCAAAAAAAGGCCACGGAAACCCTGTAAATTCACTTCAAGCGATTTTGGTCCTATTTTTATCTCATCGGAGCTGCTATTGACATCGACAAAAGCCTGGTTATAATATATTGAAAATATAGTAAAAAGGAGGTGATACCGTATGTGCTGTAACAACAAAGATAAACATGAGCACGAACACGCCCATGGGGTCGAGACCCATGCCCACGACGGCCACGAGCATAGGCATGAGGCCATCGTCCATAGCCATGAGCATACCCACGACGAGGGCCATCACAGCCACGAGCATAAGTGCTGCCAATAACGGAAAGCCACGGGTCCGCGGAAAATTAGGCCACGAAGGCTTTATCTGGTCTGAAGACCGGAGGAGCGTTCGTGGCTTTCCCTTTTTTCTTTCCATTCCCTATCCGCTAAGTCGAACCAAAGGGTGAATAGGCCGCAAATACTTTTGGTCAGTTTGCGCCACCAAGATTTTGATATCCGCATAACCCTTGGTGAACAGGTGATGCCAGGCATCGTTCACCTCGAAGAATCCTTGACTTGAGCCCACCAGTTCCACTCGATCGGCCGGGAAGCCCATTTCCTTACAGCAGCTTGCCAGATCAAAATTCTCCGGCAACTCTGCGCCACCCACCAGATAGACGATCAGCCCGCTCCTCATATCACCTCCTATAAGTTCTGCAGAGTTTGGGTCAGATGATAAATATTGACGATCTCTTGCTGCTCTCTCAACCCCTGCATGATGACCTGATTCATGCAAAATTTTTTATCTTATCGGCCCTGATTCCAGTCAGGTATCACCTCCAGGGCATTGATGATGTGCTCTTGGAAAATTTTAATTACTCCCGGGTAATGCAGCAGGCCGGTGGGATCCAGGGTGACGGTCAGGCCGGCCTCTTGCAGAGCGGTTTGCCAGGAATTTTCCGGCCCGGCCAGATCTATCTTGAAATGACGCCCCGCCACCATCATGAGGGGCAGCAACCGTATCCGCTTCAGGCCGGATTTGACCACCCGGGCGATGACCTCTTGCCGGGAAGGGGGGCCTTCCAGGACGCCGATGTGGACCTGGTGGCCGAACCGCCCGGATAACAGGTATTGCAGTGCCAGGTACGTGGCCCAACTGGGGTGATCGCTGCCATGTCCCACCAAGATGATGGCCTCCTCGCTCCCTAGGGCGTCCAGTTTAGGGGCCAGCGCTTCCAGAAAAGCACCATAATCCTCTGGAGCCCACAAGAGTGGTAGCCCCATGGCCGTCCGTATCCCGCAGGCATGCACCTCTTCCACCAGGCGATAAAATTCGTGCCCGGCCATGAGATGCAAGGCCTGCACCACCGCCCATTCAAAACCCCGGGCCTGCAATTCCTCCAGTAGTTCTCCCGGACCTTTCCACTTCCGCCCCCGGCGCTGTTGGTCAAAGTCCCGCACCATACGGGAAGAGAAGGCCCAATGAACTTCATGTGCAGGGAAGGCTGTCCGGATGTGTGTATCCAGGTAAGTATAAGACTGCCGGGCTGAGGTGGTGGTGCCGAAGGCTACCAGAACTATGGGGACTTTCATGATTTCATCTCTATGATCATTTTATTCCCGGCCTTCGGGCATCACATCTTTTATTAACATTCTAATTTCAAACACCTAACCATTGTTGTCCAGATTCCGTTTCGTCTTGCCTGGGCCATTTATAAAGCAGACTTCTTCCAGCACATGCCTTGCCTGTCCGATGGTGAGCGGAAGGCGTTCCGCTTCCAGACAGCCTTGCTTCCTGAGTATTTCAATCAAATGGGCAACCCTGGGCAGCCGCAGGCCGATCTTTCGGATAATATCCTTCTGGGCGAACACCTCCGCCGTGCTACCCGAAAGGATGATTTCTCCTGCATTCATCAGATAAACCCGATCCGCCAACAGTGGGATGATATCTGCATCGTGGGAAGAGAATATCAGCGTGATGCCCATTTCCTTGTTGATTTTGTTGAGCAGCCCCACGAGACTGCTTGCGCCTTGGGGATCAAGCGCGGCAGTTGGCTCATCCAATACGAGTACGTCGGGCTTCATGGCAAGAACGCTGGCCAGAGCGACTCTTTTCTTCTCCCCCTGGCTCAGATTGAGCGGGCTCTTCTCGCTGTAGCCACATATGCCCACGGCCTCGAGAGCCCAATTGACCGCATGGTCCAGCTCCTTTCCGGTGACCTGCATATTCATTAGCCCATAGGCCACTTCCTGGCGCACGCTTGCATTGAAAAGCTGGTCATCCGGATCCTGGAAAACCATCCCGACCTTGGCGCGTATCCGATATAAGTTCTTTTTTTCAACCAACAGTCCGTCAACATAAACCCTGCCGGAGGAGGCCAGTAAAAGGCCATTAAAGGTGTTAAACAGCGTAGATTTTCCTGCACCGTTCGGTCCAATCACCGCAATCCGTTCGCCTCTTTCGATTTTCAGGCTCACTTGACGGAGTGCTACGAATCCGCCCGCATATGTGTAGCAAACCTCCTGGACATCGATAAGGCTCATTGCTGTTTCCTCTCCTAAACCAAATAGTTCATTGTCAGAACCAAGAGCGGAAAGGCAGTCAAAAGCAGGCCCAGGCGCAAATCCGGGGAGGGAACCGGCCCCGTAAAATAGGCCGGAACCATAATCTCCTCACTGTAGCCCCGCGAGACCATGGCATGGTATATTTTTGTGCTGCGGTCCAGGGATTTTGTCAGGACATGTATGGCGATGTTTCCGACATTACGGATCCGCTCCATCCAAGAGAGCCTGCGAAATGTCCTGCACATCTGGGCATGGCGCATATTGCGAGCCACTTCAGCCATGATGAAAACATAGCGGAACATCATGTCTGCAATATCTACTATGATGCCCGGAAGCTTGAAGATGCGCAAAGTCTCCAGGATCTCCACCATGGGCGTGCTGCATGAAAGCACGCAGGCCATCGTCACCGCCGCCATAATCCGCAGCATAATCAATATGCCGCGCCAGATACCCTCGGAATAGATCACCAAAGGAAAAGGCTTCGTGAGCAAGGTCGCCAGCGGATGGCTGCCATTGGTAAAGAGCAGGGTAAGGAAAACCAGCCAGGCGACTCCGAAGGGGATGAACAAACGTAGAGCCAGGAGGCGCCAGGGTAGACGCAACGTAGAGAATATGGCAATGGCAGCCACCCATAAGGCGGCTGCCAAATACCAGTGTCTTACAACCGCGGCAACAATAATGGCAACCAGGAAAAACACGGTCTTCACACGCCCGTCTAGGCGCCGCAATGGCGTGTCCAGAATACCGACCGATTTGAAAAAATCTAGATCCATCGTTATTACATACCTTTGTCCTGCGGTGTTTCCTCTTTCCCGGCATTTTTACCGAAGAGCACGGTCCACTGGTGCCCCACAATTATTCCTACGAAGAAATTGGCGATGGAAAAAGCTCCGACCTCGGCGTCCCCCGGAAGCTCAACGAACGGATGAGATTTGCTGCCGGCGATCTCGGATGCCATGGCATTGACTTTATCGTCGGTGCCGTTGCCTTCCATCTTGTGACTGGCCATGTACTTGCCGGATATGAATATGCCTGTCAGGAAAATGAACATCACCAGTAGCATCACTTTAGAGAAGCTGTCAAACCAGTCAACGGCAGGTTTCTGGGTCTTCATCGTTTCAGCGGGCATACTAGCTCCTTTCAATTATTGCTTTTTCGCTCTCCATCAAGACGCCGGGGATCAGATCCGGGCGCCTGGCGACCATCACCTGAACCACCACCGCGGTGAATATCGCCTCCACAATTGCCAAAGGAAGCTGTGTAGGGCCGTAGCCCATAAAGAATATCAGCCACTGCTTAATTAGCGGCACATTCCCGTGAAGGCTGATGGCAAGCTGCAAAGCACTGACCAGATAAGTGGCAAGGTCACCGAAGAATCCAGCCAAACCCGCCGCCAGCCAAATCGGGGAACCAAACATCCTGAAGAGTTTCCAGATAAAGAAGCCGATAAACGTACCCGCAATTCCCATCGAAACGGTATTGGCGCCGATCGTCGTTATCCCGCCATGTCCAAGAAATATCGCCTGGAAAAATAGGACGATGGCGGAAATAACAACTGTGGCGAAGGGGCCTACGATAATCGCAGCCAGCGGAGTACCGCAGGGATGAGAGCACGATCCGGTCACGGGTACTGGCAGGTGCATTGCCGAAATCACGAACACGGCTACTCCCACCATGGCGAGAAACGGCTTATAATACAAATTTTCCTTAACCCTTTTTTTGATTTCCATGACACCGGGCACAATCATTGCTGCTGTGGCGGCATACCAAACGGCACACGCCTGCGCAGTTAAGATGCCATCTTCAATATGCATTTTGCTCCTCCTTTTCCATCCTCATTTTTAGCAGGAATTTCCACGCCCGCTAGTACAAGAGGAAGGTTTTGTAAAACTTAGTTATGACCATTTTGCCGGCATGACTGTCCTTGCGCAAGTTGCCCCAATCTGGACTGCCATGCTCCACTAGCACCACCGCAAAAGAGAGCTTTTTTGCTCAATGCAGCACCCTTCCATGCAAGCAAGCGCCTGATGGGTCTTCCGCCACCCGAGCCACGCCCGTAAGGCGCACCGATGGACAAATGAGGCGCAGATGGTCGTGCTCCGGCGTGGTTACCAAAAGGTGGATCGATTCGCATCCCAGCCTCAACAGGAAATGCCAGGCATCATCCAATTCCAGGACTCCAGGCTGTGAGACCACAACTTCCATGGGGCCTGTAGGTAGGCTGAGCCCCTGATACCGGGTCCCGGCTTTCAGGCCATCCGGCGGTTCCCCGCCCAGTAAAAAAATTATTACTCCTTGTGTCATCATGCCCTCCACGATAGTGAGATAAGGGAGCCCGAGGCACTCCGAGGCATGATCCACCCGGACAAAAAAAAACCTTGGGCCCGTGTGGACCCAAGGATTGCACCCAGTTTGCTTGATCCCTGGCTGGCTGAGGAGATTTGCCATCTCTCCGCAGCCACTGCCCTCCCAATGCCTCGTTGGGGCAACAGTTCAGCTTACAGGCAGGTCTTCTGATTCCCGGATCTTTCTATTCCCTGCGCCTTCCCGTCCTCTTAAGAAAGGATAGTGGCTCTGTGCAGGTTTCGTCCCCGGTTACAGCGGCGGGACCACGCCGGTTTTACACCGGCTTCCCTTTTAAGCCCCGAAGGGCGCCTGTATGCTCAATTTTATTGCATCATAGATAAATTTTCCCCTTTGTCAAGAAGAAAAAGTGGATGGGACACTTCTTCGCGGTCGTCTCGAATCGGGAGGTCGACACTGGTCCATCATATTTGTTTTGGCTAAATTGTTCATAAAGTTTGCCATGAGCGAAAATTATTTGCGCAGAAGTAGAAGTTCCAGATATGGAATGGATAGGGGAAGGTTAAGGATCTTGATAAGTTCCCAGTCATAGCTGTTATCTGGCTAAAAGCCTCTTCCTCCATTTGTTAAATAACTGCCGCTCCGCTCAAAAGTGGGCGGTCAGCGCGAGACGGAAAGTGCGCGGCTCTGCTGCATGATACGTGAAGTCGTTGACGCCTTGGGCCGGCTCCCCCGGCAGCCGGTTGGCGTAATAGTAGGTGATATCGGGGGCTTTCGTATTGAGAAGGTTAAAGATATCTCCTTCGATCTCCCAGGTCGGGTTGATTTTGTAAATGAGGTTAAAGTAGAGCAGAGTGGTATTGCGGGACCATTCGCTGCCGTCCTGGACGAGAGGGCGGGGGCCGAAATAGCGCAACCGCAGGGTGGAGGTAAAACCGTAGATATCGTGCACCGTGACTCCCGAGTTGATAATCATGCCCGCGGCCTCGGGGACGTAACCTCCTCCGACGGGGTGTCCGCGGTAAAATGCCTGGGATTGGGCAAAATCGGCATCGATCGTCAGCCACTTCGTCGGTGTGTAATAGTTCGCCCACTCTACGCCATAGCGGCGACTGGGGCCAGTCGCTTCGGTCGTTCCCGTATCTCCGTCGAACACCAGTTCGGAATCGAGGTCGAGCACCCAACACGTCACCGTGCTTTGCAGGTTCGGGATGGCAAGCGTGCGCACGCCGACCTCGCCTCCTTGCGAGCGCGGCAGCGGCTTGGCCCTGCTCAGCTGGAGGCCGGTGGTCGGATCGAGGGTGGTGTTCGCGCCGCGCGCGTCGTTGGAGTGGAAGCCTTGGCCGGCGTTGAGATAGAACTCCGTCTGGTCCCAGGGGCCGAAGATCGCGGAAAGTTTCGGCTCCGGGACCGTGGCCAAGACAGTGCCGCTATTGTTGGAAAGGTAGGTTTCGTTACGCATCATGTAGAAGTCCTGGCGATAGCCCGCAACGGTGCGAAACCACGGAAGCCATTGTATCTTGTTCTCGAAGTAGGGCGCGGCGCTGGGTTCCTCAACATTGTCGACCCGGACGACGCTGATCACCTCGCGGTTCATGGTGTGAAAAAGACCGTCGTGGATTATGTCGTCGCGAATGTCGAGCCCGAGGGTGTTTTGCATGGGAAAGTTGCCCCAATTGCCGAACCAGGTGCGGGTGGCTTTGAGTCCCTGCACCCAGCGGGTGTCCCTTTGCTCGAACTGGTCCCCATGGACAGGATCATTCAAGAAAAAGGTGAAATCATTCCAGAGACCCATATTGTAATAATAAGCATATGCCATGATTTTAGTCGCGGAGTTATTACCGGTCTGGTGCCATTCACCCTCCAGGGTATAGCGGTCCGTAAAACCTCCGTCCGTCGGGGAGAGGTTTCCGAAACGCGAGACGAGCCCTTCCGCCACGGCGCGCTCAGGTATCTGGTTGGTCGCAGTCCACGTGGGGGCGTTATAGCCCATGGCGGTCACGCTAAAGCCCTCGCTCTTGGTCCCTTGGCTATAGGTCATTACTCCATTGTACTTCATATAATTTTCGGGGGTTACCCATGGCCCGTCGGTGTGCACTGTTTCCAGGGCAAAGAGGAGGTTGCCCGGCCCGAGCTTCACCGAGTCGGCCAGCAACCCCCGCTCGTAGTTCCAGCTTCCGTATTCGACTTTGGCAATCCCGGTGGGAAGCGTCTTAAAGTAGTCAATGAATACAGAGCCCGCGGAGCCGAAGTCGCCCACGTTTGCGAAGTAGGGTCCTTTCTGGTAGTCAATTTTCTGGATCAATTCAGGGATGAGAAAGTTGAGATCCGTGTACCCTTGTCCATGGGCGTTCGTGGGCAGGTTGATGGGAACCCCGTTGACAAAGACGGCTATGTCGGTGCCGTGGTCGAGGTTAAAGCCCCGCAGGAAGTACTGGTTGGCCTTGCCGTCAGCGCTATGCTGGGTGACGATGAGTCCGGGCACGGTCTCGAGGACCTCTCCGGGCCGCGAGATGGGGAGCTGTTGTATTTCTTTGGAGCCAACCGTGCCCTGCGATGAGCTATCAGCAATGCCGAGCATACTGGTGCTGCGCTCCTCCACCAATATCTCGGGCAATTGCTCTGTGCCTTTTGGGAGCTGGCCAATTTCATAGGTAAAAGCCCCTGCGGCCGGCGCCCCGCCGGAGGTGCCCGCACCGGACGTTTGGGCTGGGTTCTTGGGGACCTGGCCCGCCTTAGCGGGAGAGGTCACCGCAGGGACAGTTTGCTCCGACACGTCCCCGGCGCTGGGGGTTCCAGCTTCCTCCGCAGCCCAGGCACAGGCACTCAGGGCTATCCAAACCATGCAAGTACAAATAAGAGATGCTGCCCTTGCCATAAATTCCTCCTTTCAGGTCCTTGGAACTCCAGCCACCCCAGGAAAAGAAAAGCCACGAAAATCAGGCGGCGTTCTGCCGCGGACCTTCGTGGCCACTCAAAACCTGTCTACGATCTTTTCTATTCGGGCAGACTTCCTGCCCCCCCGACAATTTTTAGTTTACTTAAGCGTCTTTAAGAAGTGCTGCCCTTGCCATAAATTCCTCCTTCCGGCTCCTGGAACTCAGGCCACCACAGGAAAAAAAAGCCACGAAAATCAGGCGGCGTTCTGCCGCTGGACCTTCGTGGCCACTGAAAACCTGTTGGCTATCTCTTCTTTGCGGGCGGACTTCGTGCCCCCCGATAAGTTGCCGGTTATATAGCGCCTTACTGAAATGTTGTCAAGCAATAATTCAGCGGGAAGGGAACCAAGCAATGCATCATTTACACCGGATGGGCTGGGAAAGCGATTCTGGTTGACTTCCGATGCAGGAGAGGGCTATAATTTTTGCCATTCAGGGAGATTGAACTCCCTGAAGATCGAACTAACCAGCGCAATAAAGTAAATCCAAGCCATGAAGGCTCAATGGTCCGGAAGGACCGCAGCCGCATGGCTTTTTTTTTAGGGAGGATACATGGACATAACCAAGGCCCTGCTCAATTTGGCCCAGGGCGGGAGCGCGTGGGTGCTGTGGCTGCTCCTGGGATTGAGCGTCGCCTCAGTGGCGATCATCATCGACAAGGCCCTGACCTTTTACCGCTGCCGCTTTGACCCGGACCGCTTTGTGGCCGAGATCGAACCTGCTTTCAAGCAAGGCGACTGGCCCCAGGCCGTTTCCCGCTGCCAGGCTGAATCCGGTTTGGAAGGCCGGGTGCTATTGGCGGGCCTCAACGAGATTCCTTGGGGCAAAAGTGCGGTCCAGGACATCATGGAAGGCGAGCGGCTCAGGATGGTCCTCTTCCTGGAGCGGCGCTTGAGCTTCCTGGGCACCCTGGGAGCCAACGCCCCCTTCATCGGCCTATTCGGCACCGTCCTGGGCATCATCCATGCCTTCAAGGACCTGTCCCTCACCGAGGGGGGCGGCGGCCCGGCAGTGATGGCCGGCATCGCCGAGGCACTGGTAGCCACTGCGGTGGGTCTCCTGGTGGCCATCCCCGCGGTGATGATGTACAACTTCTTTCATCGCCGCCTGCACGTGGTCCAGGAGCGTTCCCGGTTTCTCGAGCAGTTGCTCCTGGCCCATCTGGACCGTGACGCCGGGACCGGGGAGATTGCCCTCCCGGATACCGAACAGTCCAAACCTGCCGGCCAGGCCGGGAAGCTGGCATGAAAGGCAACATCCACGGGCCCATTACCGAGATCAACATGACCCCTTTCGTGGACATCGTGCTGGTCATCCTGATCATCTTTATGTTGACGGCCACGGTGATGATGCCCCGCACCTTTGCCATCGCCTTGCCCAAGGCCAGCCAGGCCGATAAGCTGGAGAGCATCCCCATTATCATCAGCATAGACCGGGAGGGGCATATAGCCGTGAATGGGATCAAACTGGCCCAGGACAGCGACTTCGACAAGGTCTTCGAGGCTCAAAAACAGGGCAAGGAGCCCCAGGCGATCATCGCGGCGGACACCGATACCCATCATGGCCGGCTGATTGAAGTGATCGACCGCCTCCGGGGCCTGAAGGTGCAGCGCATCGGCATCGAAGTTGATCAAAAGTAGCGCATGGGAGAACGCTTTCAGTGTTGGGGTGATGTCTGGCAAGACCGGGGCGCCTGGTTTTGGGCAGTGCTGGCTTCTCTGCTGGCGCATGGCCTGTTCGTAGCGGTCGTGGTGGCAGTCTTTCAGGGAGGACCATCAAGGCCGCGAATTGTGGTGCCGGTGGAAGCCGTTACCCTGGTGCCCTTCAACCCGGGACCAGCCGGAGGTGGCGGAGGCCGGCCCGCCCCGGTGGCCAAGCCCGAGGCCGCCGCGCTCAAGCCGGCGCCCCCGAAACCCCAGGCCAAACTCTTCAAGCCTCCCAAGATCAAGCGGGTTCCGCCGCCACCGTTGGAACCCAGCGCCGCGCCGGTAATCCCTATACCGGCGCCGCCAGCCGCGAGCACCAGAGCTAAATCTGCGCAAACCGCAATCACTAGCAGCAGGGCCATTGGCCCAGGGGTCCCGGGCGGCCTCCCGGGTACGGGCGAAGGGGGCCAGGGCGGAGGACTGGGAACCGGGACCGGCGGTGGTATTGGCCAAGGTGAGGGGCCTGGCTCAGGGGCCGGTTCGGCGCTCCAAGGCTATCTCAAAGAGGTTCGCCGGCTGTTGGAAGAGCAGAAGGAGTATCCTCTCATGGCCCGTCGCCGCCAGCTCCAAGGAGTAGTGGTGCTGGAGTTTACCATCGCCGCCGGCGGCGAGATCGAATCCTATGGGGTCAGCCGCTCCTCGGGGCAAGACCTGCTGGATGAGGCCGCCAAAGAAACCATTCGCAGAGTCGGCCACTTTCCCCCATTTCCCGCCAACCTGAACCGTCGGAAGTTGTCCATCGCAGTCCCCCTGGCGTTCCACTTACGTACTGATTAGACACAGACCCTCGGAGAAAAGGTCGCTCAGGTGGAAATGTAGGTAAAAGAATCGGAGGCTTAGATGGAAGCCCGATAAGCGATATCTTGCCAGAATCGGCACCTATCAGTGGGGTGGAAAAATTGCAGATATAATATCAATATCAAGTCCTGGGAGGGTTAGCCGCGGTGGGCTCTGATGAACCTAAAGCGCATTCCACAAACTACTTTTTGTCATTGGGGAGACCCAAAGGGAAATTTATCATACCTTCTCCGGCAAACGACCCCCCTTGGACGACACGACAATCTGCTTGATTAACTGGTTGTGAGAGGGGTACCCCCGCACAGCCAGAAAAAAACAATGCCAGCACACCGGCAAAAATAAATTTCGCCAAGAGCAATTTCATTTGCCAACTTCCTATCAATTCAGTTAGTAAGGCGCAACTTATGCCACCGCAGTTTAAAAATGGGTCCTTTTTTCCTTAGGTTAACTCCGCAAAGCTCGTAGCAGGTATCTGTTTACGCATAGCAACTCATGCGTTCCGGATTACCAAGTGGTGCTCGGGGGCTGGAAAATGTGCCTCGCCGAAGGTCTCGCGGATGGCGCGATTCGTGTCGAAGTAAACCTGCCAGTAATGGTCGTTATGGACAAAGGGGCGCACGGCAAGGACCGGCCCCGCCGCATTGAACTCCAATATTTCCACATCCGGGGCCGGATCGGTCAAGACATTGGTAATCTGGGCCAGCCTTTCTTTCAGGAGCCGAATGGCTTCGTTGTGGTCCACCACATGGTTCAGCTGGGCCGTGAGGTCAACGCGGCGATAGGGGTTGGCAGTGAAATTCTGGATGTTTCCGGAAAAGATCTTGCTGTTTCCCACATAGGTACGGATGTTGTCCAGGGTGTCAATGCTCGTGACAAATAGGCCGATTTCATGCACCGTCCCTAAAACCTCGCCCGCCTGGATAAAATCTCCGGCTTTAAAAGGCTTCAAAAAGACCAGGAAAGCGCCGGCCGCCAGGTTCGTCAGCATCCCGCCCCACATGGCGCCCACGGCCAGACCGACCCCGGCCAGGAGACCGGCGATGGTGGTGGTCTGGACCCCGAAATAGCCAAAGATGGCGACAATCAGGATGACCTTTAACAAAATGTTAACGGCGGAATCGATGTACTTGATGAGGGTCGTGTCGACTTCTTTAGCGGCCAGTGTCCGCGTCAACAGGCTGATGGTGAACCGGATCACCAGGGAACCGACAATCCAGACGGCCAGGGCCCCCAGCACCGTGAGACCGATGGCTACTCCGTGCGTAACGAGATTTTGCAACAGCGCGTTATATTCCATGACTTCCTCTCCTTCTCCTAAACCTTCTTAGTGATTGCGGAATTGGTCAGCCCCGCCTTGCCTGTGGACTTGCCGCGTTATGGTGATATGCTTCTCTTAAAGAATTTTTCTAACTGATGGGCTAATTAATGCTAAGAACTCCTCTCTGAGTGTCAATCGTTTGTCTTCAGAATGCTTTCCCGAAAATGATTTTTCCTGGGCTATTGAAAGGTGAATTAAAAGCATCACTAGCTTGCTAGTATCGCCAATTATCGTCTGGGTGGGGAAAAATCCGGATATGATCTGAAGATAGGAAGTTTTTAGATTCCTGATAAGTCCCGACTTATAGCAGATCGCGACACCTTTCCTTGCTATGTTTCTTGTCACCCTCAAACCTGGGGCGCGCCTGTGGCTTCAGCCTTCCCCCTAGCTCACCGGTACCGTGCGATTCGGGCTATAAGACCCGAGACTCACGAATAATCGCCCGCAAGTGTGTATGTGTCCCAATATTCTAAAAAATTACTTATGCATTAAAATTTGTGCTATCATACCTTTCACGAAACAATTTGCTAAAAAACTTTCCGTGGGAAGAGTAGTTGCCAAAGGCATTTTTGCAGGGACCCAATAAGCTTCCCACATAATCTTACGTAGTGGTAAAAAATAGAGGACCGCATTTGGTTGCCAAATGAAAAGTAATCATCACCCTGGATTTCATGATTGCTATCTGATTAGTGTCGGGTCGCAAGCCATAGGCCAAGGAAAACCAGTGGGAATCCTCGTATAAGTTTATCCCAGCTCTACGATCGTACCAAGCTAATGCTTACGGGTTTCTAATCCGATATTGTCAATATAAATAGGCGGCAATAGAACAATGGAAACCAAAGAAAGCTGGTATCTAAAGCGAATCGACAGCTTAAGGGTGCTCACCCCCAACGACCTCAATTTTCTAATGGAAGGGGCCGGGAGGAAGATTTTTAATAAAGGTGAAATCATTTTTATGCCAGGTGACGAAGGTAACACGGTATTTTTAATAACGGAGGGAAGAATAAAATTGTATAATCTTTCTCCTTCAGGCAAGGAGTCGATTCTATTCATATTTTTTCCTGGCGAATTAATAGGACTTTCTGAAATCTTCGGAAAAAACGTACGTGTAAGCTTTGCAGAGGCTATAGAACAGGTAACGCTTCTTGTTATCCATAGCAGTAAATTCATTCAGGTTCTTGATAAAAACAGTCTATTTACTCGTTCAATTGCAGAGACGCTAGGAAAGAGGCTAATGGCTATGGGTAAAAGATTTGAATCTGTGAGTAGTGAAAACTTGACTTGCCGTGTCGTACAGCTCTTATTTAATTTATCAGATATGTATGGCGTTGAAATAAACCAGGAAATATTGCTTGAAAAAAAAATCATACATCAGGATATTGCGAATATGGTTGGGGCTGCTAGGCAGAGTGTTACCGAGGTGTTAAATAGCCTTATCCGAAAAGGAGTGATTAAATATGATAGTAGAAAACGTATAATTATTACAGATAAGGCGAAGATGATGAATATTATATATTACAGCGATGTCCATGCTTAGGAGTATTGTCAAAGGAATATAGATTCAAAGCGACTATTAAGGTTTAGATGATTTCAGAAGAACTGCCAGCCGCACCATCTGCTCATACTTTCTCCGGGAAAAAATCAATTCAGCGCAATTTTGATGAGGAAATTGCTTTTTTGTCCAAAAAATTAATATTTTGTCGTATTGCTGACATATTTTTCTCTTCCTTCCCCTATAGAATTCTATGAGGATAGATAAGTGGACGAGGATCATGGACTTGAATGTTACAGCCAATCTGGTCCGTGCAGAGATCATTCTCATTGGCATTTTCTCAAGCTAATTATTAACCATTTTCTCAGCCGCTGAGACCAATAGAAGCACTAGCATCGATATTTCAGATCGGAGAAGCCTCACGCGGGTAGATTTTTGAGAGTCTCGGCTATCAGAGTTCCCCAGACAGTCATCTCGATTGACGAGATGGGTGAATCTCTTAGCAAAATCTAAGCAAGGAGAGGCAGATGAAGACACAGAAATTAACAAGAAAGTTCGGGCTCATGATCATGTTATTCATGGTGGGAATAATGCTTGGCACCATAGTGACAGCCAACGCTGCTGAACAAGTAAAGATCGTAGTAGGGTGGCAACCCTACGACACCATTTCCTATCAGGTAGCCATTATTCAGGAATTAAAGCTCTGGAAAAAATACATGCCCGAAGGAGTTGAGATCGAGTTTGAACCTGCGCTGCAGGGTGCCATTATTTCGAATAATCTGATCGCTGGGAAACAACAAATAGGCTACATGAGCATTCTCCCCGGCATTATGGCTGCAACCAAGCCTGAGCAGGCCAACATTCGCCTGGTGGCGAGCACTGGACATGATGACGGTCAGCGTTGCTCGATCATCATGGCCAGAAAAGATGCACCGCAGTTCGCGTCCCCCGAGGAAGCGGTACAATGGCTGAACGGCAAAACGATAGCCTCTCCGAAAGGAAGCTGCGCCGATCAATTCATCCGCCTGTTAATGGCTAAGAAGGGTATCAAACCCAAGGAATATCTAAACCAATCACTTGAAGTGATAGCAACCAACTTCCGCGCCAACAAGCTTGACGCCGCGGCGTTATGGGAGCCTACGGTTTCCAGAATCGGTGACATAGTCGGTGAAGGTTATGCGAGAATCGTAGCAACCGGGAAGGTAATCAATAACATCGATTCTGGTGCCTTGGTTATGCGCGGGGACTTCATTGATAAATACCCGCAGTTGGCAGAAGATTACCTCAAGGCGGAACTCGAGGCACAGACCTACATGCTGGATCCGAAAAACTGGAGTGATGTAATCGAGATGCTTTCTAAATACGCCACCGGCATTTCAAAGCGAATCCTCTGGTATTCCCTCTATGGTAAAATTCCCGCGGACGTGGGTGGAACAGAGGTAAGAGCCTGGCGGACTTTTATTTGGACTGATGAACTTCGGGAGAACATTGAAAGCATATATGCCTTCTTGGCCAAAGAAAAAGTCATCAGGTTTGATAAGCCTCTTCCCGGAACTATTGACGACACCCTGGCCCAGAAAGTGCTCAGCGAAGCCAAACTCAAAGCTCCGCTGGGCAAGATTATCGGCCAACCAGCCGACCAGGATCCCTTCAAATAAGTTGATGGAAGGAAGCCCAGGATGACCATGCCATTGGAGCCCGAACCCAGCAAGCAAGAATTCGTCCACAAAGGCGAAATCTCCTCCGCGGGGCTCCTCTATTACCGTTTCCGTCTATGGCTCAAGAGCCCCAGCCCTTATCTCGCCTTCATGGGCCTGGCAGGTTTTCTCCTCTTGTGGTGGCTGACCACAGAGGTGCTAAAGCTACCGAGGTTCGAGAAACTGCCAGGCCCGGTAATAGTTGCTCAAGAGTGGTTTTCCAAGGACCCATCCTACGGAATATCGATCTATACGCCTGAGTATTATTGGAACATCTGGATGAGCGTCCGCCGTATCCTTGAGGCCTTTTGCCTGGCTACAATCCTTGGCGTGCCCCTTGGACTCTTTATGGGATGGAAGAAGACTTTCAAGGATTACACCTTCCCTATTCTGGAGACCTTGCGGCCGATTCCGATGCTCGCCTGGGTACCCTTGGCTATTCTCATGTGGACTGGGCGGGAGGAGGCGATCATCTACCTTACCTTTCTTGGCTCCTTCTTTGCGACAACCCTCAACACGCTCCTTGGGGTCGAATCGATCGATGAGGTCTACTTCAGGGCGGCTCGCTGCCTAGGCTCAAAACCGCGCCACATCTTTTTCTACGTTCTCGTCCCCGGGGCACTCCCCTACATTTTTACCGGCCTCCAGATCAGCATGGGCCTATGCTGGTTTTCCCTCGTGGCTGGCGAGATGTTAGCTGGAGAGTATGGACTGGGCTACCTGATCTGGAACTCCTTCACCCTCGTCCAGTACCCGGTAATTGTCATGGCCATGGTGACCCTCGGATTTATAGGCTGGTGGACCAGCGCCATGGTCAGGTTTGTTGGAACTGTCTTGATGAAGTGGAAGGTCAGGGGTGCCGCCTCATGACAGTGAGCCCATTGGCCAACGGAGCCGAAATCTGATGTCGCAGGATATGGCGCAATCTCCTGATTCTCCCGTCACCCAGGGCAGGATCAGCATCCGGAACGTAACCAAGGTTTATGATCCCGACGGGGCAAATTTCGTTGCCCTGGAAAACTGCTCGTTGGAGATCGAGAGAGGGGAGTTCTGTGTTCTCGTGGGCCCTTCCGGGTGCGGCAAAACCACGCTTCTCAATGCGATTGCAGGGTTTTCCGGAATCACGTCGGGCGAAATATGGTTGGATGATGAGTTACTCTGTTCCGAAAAACAAACGGCTGAACCAGGAGCAGACCGCATCGTGGTGTTTCAGCAGGGTGCCCTATTCCCCTGGCTCAATATTTTGAGCAACGTCACCTACGGCCCTTTGGTACAAGGCAAGATGTCGAAGACCGAGGCCCGGCGGGCAGCAGAGAACCTTTTAAGCCAAATGGGTCTTCAGGAGTTCTTAAAAAATTACCCCAACGAAATATCTGGAGGCATGAGAAGGCGGGTAGAGATTGCCAGGGCACTCATGAACAATCCGAAGGTGCTGCTCATGGACGAGCCGTACCGGGCCATGGATGCGTTGACTAAAACCGTAATGCATCAAAACCTTCTCAACATCTACGATACAATGGGCAAGACCATTTTCTTTATTACTCATGACCTGGAAGAGGCAATTTTCTTAGGCAGCAAAGTTTACGTTATGACCACAAGGCCGGGCAAGATAAAGAAGGTAGTCGACGTGGACATCCCGCGACCTCGGGACTTCCATGTGCTGTCGATGGATCATTACCTCGCCCTTAAAAGAGAGGTCCTAGTAACTGTACATGAAGAGGCCAAGAAGGCCTTCGAGGCGGGAGAGCGCGAACTTGCTTAGCACGGCAGGTGAATAGAGGCAGAGCCAATGGTAACAAAGGGACCAAGGATTATTTTCGGCATCAACCTTACCAAATTACGCAAAGCGGTCTTTAGTAAGACAAATTACCGCGGCATCGTTGCGGTAATTGCCAGCATCATCTTCTGGGAAATTTGCGCCGATCTAAAAGTGCCCGTAATCGGTATGATCCCGGCACCGAGCATTGTCTTCAAGTCCTTTCGGAACTTGGTTTTCGAAACCTATTATTGGCGATCGTGGTTGGTGAGCTTCGAGCGTGTCTTCCTGGGCTTTATTATTGCCCAGATCATCGGTATACCGCTCGGCCTCCTCATGGGCATGAGCCGCATATTCCGGGGACTCACTTTTCCAATAATTGAGGTTTTAAGGCCGATTCCCCCTCTAGCATGGGTCCCGATAGCTGTCATTTTCTGGCCGACGGCAGAATTGAGCATGATTTTCGTGACCTTCCTTGGAGCTTTTTTTACTATGGTTCTAAACATCCTCGGAGGGGTAATGAGTATTGACAGCCGTTATATTTGGGCAGCAGAGTCTTTGGGGTCGAGTAAGAGATACATCTTCAGGCGGATCATTTTGCCTGCAACTCTGCCGAGCATCTTTGTGGGTAGTACGGTTGGGATGGGAATAACCTGGGCAGTCGTGGTTGCGGCAGAAATGATCGCAAGCCAATCGGGCCTTGGCTACCTGACATGGAAATCCTATGTTGCTGGCGATTATCCCGTCATCGTTATCGGCATGATTAGCATGGGTATCGCCGGATACTTCTCGAGTTCACTGATTCGCTTCCTCGGCGCGCGGCTAATGCCCTGGCTGAAAATAATATAGCCTAAACTCCTGGAAGTGCGGAGCAGGCATGATACGAAATGCACGAGCAGGGGGAAACTTTGCGGGGCACTGAGGAGCACCCATGTCTGGGCAGATGGAGATAAACTCGATCACTAAGTCTTTTGGGGTTGGCCCCCTGATGCAAATAGTGATCAAAGATTGTTCCTTCGCCCTCGAGCCTGGCAAGCTGACTGTGCTTATTGGCCCTTCCGGCTGTGGCAAGACCACCATTATCAATCTGCTGGCCGGCTATGACCAGGTTGACTCTGGAACAATCACCATCGATGGCGAAGACATTAGAGGGCCCGGTCGGGACCGGCTGGTGGTCTTTCAGGAAACCGCGCTCTTTCCGTGGATGACTACACTCGAGAATGTCGCCTTTGGTCCACTGGCGAGAGGTGAGAAGAGCAAGCGGGAAATCGAAACCGAAGCTATCGGCGTCCTGCGGACGGTTGGCCTCGGCGAGTTTTTGGACAGGTACCCCATCCAACTTTCTGGCGGTATGCAGCGGCGCGCCGAGATTGCCAGAGCTTTCATAAACCGCCCGAAAGTTATGATGATGGATGAGCCCTTCAGGGGGCTGGACGCTATGACCCGAGAGATGATGCAAGAGTACTACCTCCGCCTTTTTGAGAAGCACCGATTTACTAACCTCTTCGTTACTACCGAGTTGGAAGAAGCCATCTTCTTGGCTGACCGGCTTATCCTTCTATCCAATAGGCCAGCCCGGACCAGAAGCATCATAGACATCGATCTGGCAAGACCCCGCGAATTCACGATGCTCACCTCGAAAGCATATCAGCGTTATAAGCAAGAGGCCCTTGAGATTTTGTATGATGAGGCAATGAAGGCTTTTGAAAGCGGCAACAAGGTCGCCGTAGCCGACTTCCTTGAGGCATATTCCACATCAAAGAACTCATTCAAAAAATGACAGCCGCGGGAATTAGATTTGGCTTACGAGATATGAACCCCTAGGTTCGATTATGAATGGCTGATCAGAATAAAACAGGAGGTATGACATGAACGCTAAGAAAAAAGTCACCATCCCAGACTTGATGGAGAAGAAGCAGAGAAAAGAGCCAATAACCATGATGGCGATCTATGATTACCCTAACGCAGTTATTGCCGAACGGACCGGAATCGACATTGTTTGTGTCAGTGACTCTGGAGGCATGGCCGTTTTTGGGAAAGAAAACACTACTTCGGTGACCTTTGAAGAATGCATGATCATGATGCAGACTGTCTCCCGTGGCTGCAAAACTGGCCTGAAGATGCTGGATATGCCATATATGAGCTTTCACACCTCTCCAGAGAGAGCAATTGAGAACGCAGCTCGCTTTGTGGCAGAGGGGGGTGCAGAGGTGATGAAGTGCGAAGGTACGGCGGCTCACGCAAAAAACATCGAAGCCATCGTCAAAGCAGGAATCCCGGTGATGGGTCACGTGGGTGTAACGCCCATGAGGATTACTCAATTAGGCGGATTCAAAGCGCAAGGAAAAACTGCCGAGCGAGCCAAAGAACTGATTGACGACGCCATGGCCATGTATCAAGCAGGCTGCTTTTCTATTCTTTGCGAAGTGACCACTTCAGAAGTCTGTGAATATCTTGCCAAGACGTTACCGATTCCGGTAATAAGCCTCGGCGCCGGTTGGAAGGCCGATGGAGTTCACATCATTACCTGTGATCTCTTTAAGCTTTATGATCGGCATACACCGCGCCACTCTAAAGTCTACGTAGAGCTTCTGCCGATAATGGAAAAAGTCTTTAAAAGTTACATCGAAGATGTAACAACGCGCAGTTATCCAGGGCCAGAACACACTATTTTTATGTCACCTGCAGAACGAGATCGATTCCAAAAATTGGTAAACTGGAGCGCTGATTCATAGAAGCACCGTAAGCGCTGTCCCTATACCCAGTGCCATCTGGCTCTTTGGGTCCGGTCTCCTTGGAGGGTTGGTTTGGACGGGAGATTCAACAGGGGATATTCCATCTCGTCTCTGTAGATTATAGGCAGGGTCAGCCATGGCCCTACCTTTTTTGTTTCCAATTTGTAGCGAGTTACTTGCCAGGATCGGCACCTATCGTGGGGCGGGAAAAATTGCGGATATGATCTGGATAATGAAATCCTTTCAAATCCTCGTGGAGAGCGCATTAATAGCAGTTAGCGATATCCTTCAAAGGTAGAGGTTAGGGAAATCACTGTATAATCTTAAACTATCAATCATCCTTGCCAGTTAGCCTACCAAGCCTGTGGCAGATATTTTATAATGAGCATAATTTTTTTTAACAATTCCTCAAAAGGGCTTGACATGACGGATTTAATTATTAACCTTCTTATATCCCTGAAAAAGCCAAACCCGTCGCGAGGCGGGGACGGAAAGCCACGGGTCTCAGAAAGATAGCCGGGTTGCCTGGAAAAGGGGAGTCCGGTTTTTTTATGGGCTGGGGCGGGAGTCAGGCGCGCTAGAAGGTGCAGCCGCATAATATCGGCTTAAGCTTCCTCACAGTGAGGCATCCAGGGTTTAAGGGGCAGGTATGCTCAAATTATTGGAAAAATTACTATGCCCGGCTTGGAGGTGACTCAAAATGAAAAAGATGGTTTTCTGTATTGGGTTCCTCGCCGCTGCACTGGCGTTGAAACTGGCCTTTGTCTCACCGGCGCATGCGTCCAACTTGGTCTACAACGGCGACTTTGACAATATCGGCAACGTGTGGGTAAACAATACCGGGCTCGGGTCGGACGATTTGCATTACTCCAGCGCCACTAACATCCCGGGTTGGACAAATGTTCCGGGCTTTGCCAACGAGTTCTGGTTTAATGGGTCCTCGAACAGCTACTCCCTCACAGCAAGTCCTGGAAACGGCAGCGTATATGGCGTAGACCTCACCGGACAAGCTAACAGCAAGCCCTACGGCGGTATCGAGCAGGCCATTTCGACGACACCTGGCGTTACGTACGTGCTGACCTTCGACCTTGGCGCCTCGACAGAATGGAATGGCACGGGGTTCGCCGCCGCCGCCCTCACCGCAAGCGCTACAGGCAGTATCCTGGATGCCTCGCAACTGTCCACGCTGGTTCCGACCGCCCTCAATCAATGGCAATCGGAGTCGCTAACATTCACGGCGGACAGCAGCGCGACCACAATCGAGTTCTTAGCCGACTCGGACTACACCTCCGAGTACACCGGGCTGGACAATGTCAGTGTTAGTCCGCAGGGAGCAGTCGTTCCCGAACCCTGCACCATGCTCCTTTTAGGCTCTGGTCTGGCTGGGCTTGCAGCACTCAGAAAGAAATTCAAGAACGCTTAACAGCATGTGCATAGAGTGATGTCTACGGGGCAGGGTCAGTTTAAGCGGCTCTGCCTTTTATGCTTTGGTGGGTTATATAGCATCAGATGTGATCTCGGTCATCGCACTAATTTCAATTAACAGCAACTTCACCGAGGTGAATACCTTTACGATCAACGGCACCGCCTCCCAATATGTGGTCTTCAACATCCCCGACACCGGTGGACATGGATTCAACGGCAGTATCGTCCTCACAGGCGGGATCACCGCCGACCACGTCCTGTTCAACTTTGACGCCGGCAACTACACAACCCTGTCCGGCGGGCAAACCTTGACGATCAGCACTAACGGCAATACAATCACAGGAATATTTCTGGACCCCAACGGGAATATCAGTATTGACAACTCGGTGATCGATGGGCGCGTCATTGGAGGAGATACCCAAGACTTCCAATTTGTCTCGGGCGCAGAATTGTTCGCTCCTCCATCTACAGTTCCTCTGCCGTCCGCGGGGTTACTGTTCGGCAGTGGACTCCTGAGCCTGGTGGGACTTGGCTGGAGAAGGAAGAAATAGCTACTAAGCATATTTAATTCAACGGCTATGCCAGGGCGGGGCCATTGATGGCCCTGCCTTTTTTGTTGCCGACTTAAAAATAAAAAAAGTTGATAGCTTGCCAGGAGTTGCGATTATCAATTGAGTGGGTAAAAATGTAGATATGGCTTAGATATATGGAGAGTTATTCGGCGGCGGTATCTCCAGTCAAGGCGAGGCCCCGATGCTCGGTTATTTTTAGATGATTAGATGTCCACTTTGGGTAGCAACCGTGTATATTTAAGAAATATAAGGAGATCGTCACATGATCCAACCGCGTAAGGGTGGGAAAAAGCAGAATTTCTCATCTTCCTGGTTGGCCAATGTCGTTAAAGAATTCTGCGCCACCTCTCCCGAAAACACCCTGAACCATGGTACCGGTGAACGGGCCTGGGAGGAGCCGCTGGTCGGCTTCTCTAATGGGGCCGACCCCCTCTATCTCCGCATCAAAGAGGATATCGGCCCGTTTTACCTCACTCCCATTGAGATCTTCCGGCAAGCCTTTCCTCAGGCCCAAACTCGTCCCGAAGACCTCACCGTGGTCTGCTGGATTTTGCCGCAAACTGCGGCCACCAAGGCGGACAATCAGCAAGAGAACACTTACCCGGCGGAGCGCTGGATCAGGACGCGGCATTTCGGCGAGATGTTCAATACAATACTACGCCGGCACGTGGTGGCGACCCTGCAAAACGCCGGATTTGGCGCGATATCGCCGGTGGATGCGCCTTTCTGGTCGCGAGAAGTATCGCCGCGTTACGGCCTCGCCTCCCGCTGGTCCATGCGGCATGCCGCACATATTTCCGGCCTGGGAACTTTTGGGCTCTGCGATGGACTTATCACTCCCCGGGGCAAGGCCGTGCGCGTCGGCTCGGTGGTGGCCAGGATTCCTATCCCGCCAACGGTCAGGCCATATACGGATCATCATGAATATTGTCTCCATTTTTCCCAAAACACTTGCAGGAAATGCATGAAGCGCTGTCCTGCCGGGGCGATTACGGAAGCCGGCCACGACAAAGACAAATGCCGGGATCATCTCCTTGAGGTGGGGGCGCACTATGGCAGGAAGGGCTTTCACTTTGAACGCTATGGTTGTGGCCTCTGCCAAACCGGGGTGCCTTGTGAGTCCCGCATCCCGGTGAGAGAACGGGCTTAGTCTGGGAGCTGGCCGACGGCGAAAGGATGGTGTCATGATTTTGGGATCAGTATAGCTATCTTCGGCGTCAGGCTTGAGATAGAAGTCGTACGGGAATCTGGTGGGCTTTTGGCCCGGTCTGGCTATTGGTCTTGGCTGGTTTCTTGAACACTTCAGGAGCTGTCTTCCTTGTTGATTCCTTATGCAGATAAGATTGCAGCTCCTTGACATCTAATGGATAGTGATTATTAATACAAAAAAAGTATCCGGAAGGATTTTTTTGGCTGATCCTCAAAAGCGTCTGGAGCAAATGATCAGGATGCTGAGGGAGAAAGGGGGCCGAATTACCCCTCAGCGGCTGGCTATGCTCCGGATTCTAGCCAAGAGCGAAGGACATCCCAATGCAGAGCAGATTTACGAACAGATGAAAGCCAATTTTCCCACCACCAGCCTGGCCACCATCTATAAGACTTTGACCCTGCTAAAGGGTCTGGGCGAGGTATTGGAGCTTAATTTTGCTAGCATAGGCAGCCATTACGATGGCAATAAACCCTACCCACACCCCCATGTCATTTGCACCATATGCGGCCAGATCCTGGATCCAGAGTTCGAGGCCGTGGCTGGTATTTCTCAAGAAATAGCCCGGCAGACCGGCTATCAGATCACCCATCAGCAATTGAACTTTTTTGGCCTTTGCCTTAAGTGTCAGAAGGAAGGGCAATCGCCTGAATAAGGAGGGTTTTACCATGAAAGACGACGACCGCAAATTCACCACCGCCGCCAGGGGCACGTCGAACCGGGACTGGTGGCCGAACCAGTTGAACCTGAAGATTCTTAACCAGAACTGTCCCATGAGCAATCCGATGGGCAAGGAGTTCAACTACGCTGAGGAATTCAAAAAACTCGGCGTGGAGGCCCTGAAGAAGGACCTCTATGCGCTGATGACCGACTCGCAGGACTGGTGGCCGGCCGACTTCGGTCACTACGGGGGGCTCTTCATTCGGATGGCGTGGCACAGCGCGGGCACCTACCGCATCGGCGACGGCCGCGGGGGCGGGGGATCCGGCGCCCAACGCTTTGCGCCCCTCAACAGCTGGCCCGACAACGTGAGTCTCGACAAGGCGCGCCGGCTGCTCTGGCCGATCAAGCAGAAATACGGCCGCAAGATCTCCTGGGCCGACCTCATTATCTTCGCCGGCAATTGCGCGCTGGAGTCGATGGGCTTCAAGACCTTCGGCTTCGGCTTCGGGCGCGAGGATATCTGGGAGCCGGATGACACCTACTGGGGTGCCGAACATGAATGGCTGGCTACGAGCGACAAGCCCAATAGCCGTTACACCGGCGACCGGAAGCTGGACAACCCCCTGGCGGCCGTACAGATGGGCCTCATCTACGTCAACCCGGAAGGGCCGGACGGCAACCCGAATCCCCTCTTGGCGGCCAAGGATATCCGTGAGATCTTCGCGCGCATGGCGATGAACGACGAAGAGACGGTGGCGCTCATCGCCGGCGGTCACGCCTTCGGCAAAACTCACGGCGCCGGCCCGGTGTCCCATGTGGGGCCTGAGCCCGAAGCCGCCCCCATCGAGGAACAAGGCCTCGGCTGGAAGAGCAGCTTCAGCACCGGCAAAGGCAACGACACGATCACCAGCGGCCTGGAGGTCATTTGGACCCAAACGCCAACGAAGTGGAGCAATAACTTCTTCAATAACCTGTTCAGCTACGAATGGGAATTGACGAAGAGCCCGGCCGGGGCGCATCAGTGGGAACCGAAGGGTGACGCCGGTGCGGGTACAGTGCCGGACCCCCACGACCCGTCGAAGCGTCGCGCGCCCAGCATGCTGACCACGGACATTGCCTTGAAGGTCGACCCTGTCTATGAAAAGATCTCCAGGCGCTTCTACGAGAACCCGGACCAGTTGGCAGACGCCTTCGCCCGGGCGTGGTTCAAGCTGATCCACCGCGACATGGGCCCGCGCTCGCGCTATCTCGGCCCGGCGGTGCCGGCAGAGGAACTGATCTGGCAAGACCCGGTTCCCGCAGTCGATCATGAGCTGATCGACGCGCAGGACATCGCCAACCTCAAGGCTAAGATCCTGGCCTCGGGCCTGTCGATCTCGGAGTTGGTCTCCACCGCCTGGGCGTCGGCATCCACGTTCCGCGGCTCCGACAAGCGCGGCGGTGCAAACGGGGCGCGTATTCGACTGGCGCCGCAAAAGAATTGGCCAGTCAACCAGCCGCCCCAACTGGCGAAGGTCCTCAAAGTCCTTGAGGGCATCCAAAAGGAGTTCAACGCTGGGCAGTCCGGCGGAAAGAAGGTGTCACTGGCTGACGTGATCGTTCTGGGCGGTTGCGCCGGCGTCGAGCGGGCCGCGAAGAACGCCGGTCACAATGTGACCGTACCCTTCTCCCCGGGACGCACGGATGCGTCTCAGGAGCAAACCGACGTGGAGTCATTCGCCGTCCTCGAACCGTATGCGGACGGGTTCCGTAACTACCTCAAAACCAAATACGCCGTAACGGCGGAGGAACTGCTGGTTGATCGGGCGAACCTGCTGAAGCTGACCGCTCCTGAGATGATGGTTCTCGTTGGCGGTATGCGCGTCTTGAACACCAACTTCGGACAGTCCCAGCACGGCGTCTTCACCAAGCGGCCAGAGACGCTCAGCAATGACTTCTTCGTGAATCTGCTCGACATGAGAACGGAATGGAAGGCAACAAAAGACGAAAACGTGTTCGAGGGTCGTGATCGCACCACGGGCGAACTCAAGTGGACCGGCACCCGTGTCGACCTCATCTTCGGTTCGAACGCCCAACTCCGGGCCGTGGCGGAAGTCTACGGATGTGAGGACTCCCAGGAGAAGTTCCTGCACGACTTTGTCGCGGTGTGGAACAAGGTAATGAACCTTGACCGCTTCGACCTCGCCTGATCGTGGCATAAACGTCTTCGAGGGCTTCTGAAGCGTATTCTAAACTGCAAATCGGATGATCAGAAAGCGATAACCCCCACGAGCTGACGGATGTTTTCAACGATCAACGGAGGCTATAGCAACATATGAAGATGGTGTTTCAATATAGTCCCTCGCTGGCTCGCCCCTGTAAATGCTGGCGGGCCAGGAGGGGCTTACCCTGTTAAAAATAGATTACTATTATGTTGGCAAATGGGAGGTGAACGTCTCATCCGCGCCCCTATCATCCGTGCCCCGACCGGGTAGCGCGACGCTTCTATTTAGCGGCCTCCTGGGCCTGGCTGGTTGGAGGAGGTTCAGGAAGAGTTAATCAGCCATTCCATTTCACGGACAAACCAAGGCAGTGTCAGTCATGGCTCTGCCTTTTTTATGGCCGCGTAAAAATGGTAAGTAACTTGCCAGGATCAGCAATTATCAGTGGGAGGAAACGACGGGGTTTGAGCCGTTCTTCCTTCCTTACACGAGCAGCCCAAGCAGCTATGGAGCAGGAAAGCCGCAATTCCGCAACATAAGCTATGGCATAGACCCGAATAGCAACGAACCTATGGCGGCCTTTAAGCATCCCCAACTGGAATTGTATTGTCTCCTGGGGGTAATTCTCGAATAGGTCAGACCCATTATCATCGGACATTGCCTTAGGCCAGCGCTAAGTCTCCCTTATGGCAAGTTAGTCGCTACTCTCGAATACCACACGCCACGTAGAGATCATTTGGCTGATAACCAGCCACCAGGCCCGGAGGTGGTAGGCCCATGTAGCCCCGGCTTTTCCTCTGGCTCACCATGACCGGGCGGTGCCGGTCCGGGGTCCTTAAGCTCCAGGTGAGGTATCCAGAGACTGAGGAGTAGATATGCCAAAATTTTTGAAAAAATTATTCCCGGCTGGTCGGTTGACAAATTCCTTGAAATTTGTGCTATTATGCCTTCCACGAGGCAATTTGGCTACAAAAGCGGAAGCTTGCTGAAGTTAACCTCGGTGAAAAGGGTCTTTAAGATCACTTTTCGACGGTGGCGGTCAGAAGAGCAAATTATGGTCCAGCGCTGTTTGATCGTTGCTGATGACCTGACCGGCGGGGCGGACACAGGGGTCCAATTCTCCCAAAGAGGTCCCCGAACATTTTTTCTAATATCTGCAAACCTCACCAATCTCGATTTCCCCAAATACAGCCACAGTGACATCCTGGTCGTCAACACCGGTTCAAGAGGCCTGCGGCCCGGGAAGGCCTTCTCGGCTGTGGCGTCCGTCATGAGCACTTACGACAAGGCACTCTTCCCCATCATCTACAAGAAGATAGATTCGACCCTCAGAGGAAACATCGGGTATGAAATCGACGCCATACTGGAGAAAACGGGAATTCCAATGGCCTTCGTTGCTCCATCCCTGCCCGAGCAGAACCGGACCCTGGTCGGGGGCATCATGATGGTCGCCGGAAAGCCCGTCGCCTTGACGGAAATGGCCTGTGATGCTGTTTCTCCTGTCAGGGAGTCCCATATTTGCACGCTGATCCAGCGGCAATCCCGCCATCGCGTGGCCTTGATCGAACTCACCCAGGTGGCATCGGGTTGCAGACAGCTTAAGCAAGCCGTGCTGAAAGAAAAGAAAAAGGGGGCTCAGATCATCATCTTCGATGCAACCAGGCGCGCTGACCTGGCCCATGTTGCTGAAGTGGCCTTCAATTTGGACAGGGTTCCCTTGCTCGTCGGTTCTGCCGGGCTGGGCGAGGAAGTGGCAAAGCAGATATGCTCGTCAGCCCAGGGCGGCTTCTTGCCATCTTGTGCGCCGGCAAAAGGGCCTTTCAGCCATTTTTTCATCATCAGCGGCAGCGCCTCCAGCGTCACTCACCAGCAACTGGAAGAGCTCGAAAAGAGCCTGGGGATCAGGTCCTTCGAGTTGGATCGATCCATTCTTTTGAGTGATAACTACAAAAGAGAAGAATACCAGAAGGACCTCTGCGGCCAGATAGCAGAGACACTCAGGCAAGGCCACGCTATCCTCAAGGTCTATTGCGGCGGGATTTCTGCAAGCGGTCCCCTTCGTCCTCCCATTCACGTCCGCATTACCCGTTTGTTGGGTTCCATTGCGTCGGCGGTGCTCCAACAATTTGCGGAAACCCTCAACGTGGATGGGCTGGCAGTGGTTTTGACCGGTGGCGAAACCGCGCTAAGCGTCCTGAATTCCCTTGGGGTCAAAGGGGTTGAAATCGATCGTGAACTAATAGGCGGGGTCGTGATAAGCAGAGTGCAGGATGGGATGATGGCAGGCCTTGCCGTGATTACCAAAGCCGGGGCCTTTGGAGCGAAGGACACACTGGAAAAAATCATAGAGATTGTCGGGACCGGACCTCACCGAGGGAATGCTTCGGGAGAAATGAGTAGTGAGGGGGTCTCCCGCACAATCGTAACGCCAGGGAGGATCGTTCTATGACGCACCAGCACATCTTACTTCCGTACGGGAAAAAAACGGTCAAAGTGGCCATCCCCTCGGATAATCTGCTGGGAGTCTATTCCCCAAAGGACATTCCGGCCGTTGCGGACGTGAAGGGTGAAATCGTGCGGGCGCTGGCCCAGCCGATCCAATCCGATTCATTGCGGGAGCTCGTCGCGGGGAAGAGAAAGGTGGTGATCGTAGCTGATGACAATACCCGATGCACGCCCGCGGATATCATCACGCCCCTTCTCCTGGACGAGTTCAATGCAGCAGGCGTCCCAGACGCCAATATTTCGATCGTCATCGCTCTCGGAACCCATCGGTTCATGACCGCGGAGGAGATTGTCCAAAAGTTCGGCAAGGAGGCCGTAAGCCGGGTGGCCATTAAGAATCACCCCTTTAGAGACCCCGGGGCCCATGTCGACGTTGGCACAACCGAAAACGGAGGAAGAATCCAGGTCAATCGGGAAGTCTTTGAAGCTGACTTCAAAATTGGCATTGGCAGCATCGTACCGCATCATATCTGTGGCTTTTCAGGCGGAGCCAAAATCATCCAGCCAGGGGTCTCCGGCGAATCAACCACTGCCTATACGCACCTGCTCTCCGTCCGCGCCCCGCGTTCCTATCTGGGCATTCTGGACAATCCCGTGCGCACGGAGATGGACGCTATTGCCCGCAGAGTAGGTCTCCACACCATACTGAACACGGTTCTGAACCGCCATGGACAGGTGGTCGGGGCCTTTTTCGGCGATGTGGAAGCAGCCTTTCGCGCCGGCGTCAAGCAGGCCTTGGCAATCTACGCGGTTGAGCTTCCTCAAGAAGCCGACGTGGTTCTTGCCAGCTCTTATCCTTGCGACCTCGATTTCTGGCAGGCGCACAAGACCCAGTATCCATCGGACCTGGCGGTCAAAGCGGGGGGCATCGTCATCATTCTCACCCCCTGTCAGGAAGGCATCTCTCAGATTCACCGCGACATCCTCGATATCACCTGTCATTCCTCGACTCGGCTCCGAGACCTGGTTGCCTCCGGGCAGCTTGGCGATGAAGTGGCGGCGGCACTGGCAATCGCCTGGGCTCAGGTGAAAGAGCGCGAAGAGGTATTTTTCGTCTCGGATGGCATCTCAGCCTTGGAAGCGGGCAAACTGGGATTCACACCCTTTGCGGACGTCCAATTGGCAGTCGATGAAGCACTGAAACGTATGGGGCCTGATGCCAAGGTGGCGGTCCTGACACATGCGCCGGATATGTTGCCAGTAATCAGACCCTAAACGGGGGTGCTGAAGCACTCTGTAGAACTGCACAACTCATGGCTGTTCAGACAAGACCTGCAGCGAATAAACACTAAAGGGAGGTCGTAAAATGGCGACTACAACATTTTCCGAAGAAAAATTAATCCGCCGGGTACAGTGGAAAATAGTGCCTTATGTTATGGTTCTTTATATCATTTGCATTCTGGACCGTGTGAATGTAGGATTTGCGGCTTTGCAGATGAACAAGGCACTTGGCATTGCTGCCACTGTGTTTGGTTTGAGCGCAGGTATTTTTTTCATCGGCTATTTCCTTTTCGAGGTTCCAAGTAATGTCATTCTGCACAAGGTTGGCGCCAAGAAATGGATCTCAAGAATTCTATTGAGCTGGGGCGTAGTTGCAATCCTCACAGGTTTCGTTAACTCAGCACTCCAGCTCATCATTCTCAGATTTCTGCTTGGATTTGCTGAAGCCGGGTTTTATCCCGGTATCATTCTTTATTTGACATTTTGGTTTCCGTCCAAGCACCTGGGTAAAACAGTGTCCTATCTGGTTGTCGGCATGGCTTTGGGCAACATTATTGCAGGACCAATTTCCGGCTGGATCATGGATCATGTGCACTGGCTTGGTATCGACGGCTGGCGCTGGCTGTTCATAATCGAAGGCATACCCGCCATACTGTTTGGCATTGTTAATATTTTTGTCATGGTTGATCGGCCGGAACAGGCCAAATTTATGACCGAAGAAGAAAAAAGCTGGCTGGTGACTCAACTGAAACGAGAGCATGAAGCAAAAAAGGATAGACTGCAAATCTCCAAATGGGCTGTATTCGGACATGGTCGTATTTGGCATCTAGCGTTCTGTTATGTTTGTTATTGCATGGCACTGTATGGACTGGGATTTTGGATGCCTCAAATTCTTAAGTCACTTTCCAAGCTCCTGACTAATACGCAGATTGGGCTCATTTCCACAGTACCTTACATTTGTGCTGTTATTGTTATGTTGTTGGTAGCAAGACACTCTGACAAGACGTTGGAACGACGCTATCACGTCGCCGCTTCACTTGCACTGCCATTCTTCGGTTACATCGGCCTTAATATGACGGGCAACCTCTGGTTATCCCTGTTTTTTATTTGTCTAATCGCGATAGGAGTCTATTCATTCGTAGGAACTTTCTGGACATTGCCTGCTCTCTTCTTAACAGAAGCATCGGCGGCAGTGGGCATAGGCATCATCAATTCCACCGGTAATCTAGGCGGCTTTATCGGACCCTATGCTGTGGGCTTTATCAAGGACCTTACCGGCGGTTCGACCGCAGGCGGAATGTATTTCCTGGCAATTTTTGCCATACTTGGTGCTGTCGCAGTGTTACTCATACCGGCAAAAGAAGCTGACACCAGATCTCTAATAGCTGCAGCCAAGGGTGACTGAGCCACTGCCTGGGCAGCATTTGGCGAGCACCAGGAAAGCACCCCACCCAGGGTTGATAAACGAAATGGCCTGACCGCGATCTGGCGGCGGGCGGCCCGGGTCCGCGAGGTCAACAGCCTCACCTGGGAAGAGGTAGATTTCCAGCGCCGGCAGGTGCGCCTCTGGACCCGTAAGAAACGGGGCGGACCTAAGACTCCGCGCTTGGTCCCATGAATGACCGGACCTTCCAGGCTCTAAAGCCGGCTCAATGGCGCCGGCAGCCTGGTTCGCCTTACGTCTTCCCATGCCGCCGCGGACTATCCCAGCAGCACTTCTCGCAGCATATAATCGAGGCCGGCTAAGAGACTTACGCCAAGGCTCCCCGAGTTTCATGGCATCTGAGACGAAAAATATGGGGCCTGGAGGAGGATTAAATTTTAACACCATAATATCTTCAATCTTCCATGATCCTTGCCAGTTAGCTTAGCAAGCCTGTGGCAGATCTTTTATGATGAGCCTAATTTTTTGTTAAAATTTCATTCAAGAGGTTGACGGATTTAAACCTCATGCATATTGTAAATATACCGCAAGGCCAAACCTGCCGCGAGGTAGGGGCGGAAAGCCACGGGTCTCCGATTAAAGAGATAGCCGGGTTGCCGGGAGGCAATCCGGTTTTTTTTTGTTTGGGAAGAATAAGAGCAATGGCTAAAGGGATTTAACTTCAGACAGACGGATCCGGACAACAAGAAAAGGAGGGGATATGCGGAAAAAAGCTTACCTGTTCTGTGTGTTAGCGGCGCTGCTAGTGGCGTTGCCGGTGGCGGCCCAGGCGGATATTGCCATCAATTATCCGGGAACCCCGGCCAACTTCTATTGGGATGGCATAACTGATATCGGCTGGAACTACACCCCGGCAACCACCATTACCGTAACCGAGATTCTAAGTACATTTCAAACCGCCAGTCCCACTAACAATGACACGACCCTCACCGTCGGGATTTATAACCAGGTGGCCGGCACCCTGCTTGAATCAGTCTCCTTTAACCCCTCCTTGGCTGGCGGAGCTCTCTTTACCACCCCGCTGACGCTGACGGGAGGAACCCAATACTTTATCGATTATTCTGGGTGGGCCCTGAATAATGAGACCGGGGTGAATTCCGAAGGAATACCTGGTGACGATGGTACTGTACCACCGCCAGGCGCAACATTACTTGCAGGTTATTTCGACAACAATGCCGCGGATCCCATTGCGTCAAGTACCTGGCCCGAGGCGGCGATCCTGGATATCGTCACCGAGACTGTCGTTCCGGTGGTCCCCTTGCCGCCTTCGCTGCTGTTGCTGGGCTCGGGCCTGCTGGGAATGGCCGGCTTCGGCTGGAGGAGGAGGAAAGCTTGAGAGGAGGCAGTTCGGTTTGCAAGTAAGCTAACTGGAACTTGTCCCTGTTTCGGCGTCAGGATAGGCAACCTGATAGAATAGAGGGATACCTGGCGGGATTAATGCGTATAAAATTCATGAACTAAATTAAGGGTCCGCCCTTAAGCCAAGTTTCCCTCTTTGACTGGCCGAGAACTCCCACTCCCGGCCAGTTTTATTTTTGCCCAAATTCAACTTTACCAGTTCGTCTTCCTTAGTGCTGCGGCTGCCAATCACCATGCGCAGAATTGCGGAGAAATTTGTGGAGAGAAGTATCAGGTTGCCTTGACCGTGAACGGCATTGTGGTGCCCAGGTGGTTGAGCCTCCTTGGCTTTCTGTTCACCGGCGGCCCGGCCATGATGATATGGCGGGAAAATCGGCACAAGTAGCAGGGCGCTACTAATCATGAGACGGCTTCTCTTTATCTTAGTCATATCAATAATAATGCTGGCGGCCCTGGGCTGCCTTTTCGAAAAAGCCCTTACCCATTTCAATCTATTCCCTAAGATGGCCAATGAAAACTATTTCTCAACCGGATTGGGGTTTCTATGTGCCATTATCGGAGTGGTAGGCGCCTGGATCGCCACCCGGGCGCATCCTGAACAGATAGAAAATCTAGCTCTTTCTCTTCCTATTATGACGCTTGGGCTTATAGAAATCGGGGCGATGTCAGCCGTTGTCGCGGGAATATGCTTAACCCCGATAAATTGGCTGGTAGGAGTGGGGCTAATTATTGGCTTTGGATTTTTTGTATATCTATTCGGGAAAATGATTAAGATTAAGATATCCAGGTAAGCTGCCCTGGAAAAATCGGCTTTAAAATAAGGTTAGCCCTCTGGGGTGGAAACGCCATGAGTATGCATTCGAGATTTGCCCAAAAGATCGAGGAATATCACGAGACCTGGACCATGGTGCCCGCCGTGGACATGCACCTTCATCTGGTAAATTTTCTTCAGGACGGCGAAGGGATGAATCACCTCCTGGAGGCTATGAACCAGGGCAATATCCTTAAGGCCGTGGTTTTTGGCCTTCCCGTGAAGAAAAAGTGGGATTCCATCGAACCGCTCAAGCCCTCATACTACCTGGATGATAATTCCCGGTGCTATTACTGGGTGGGAACCGATGAGATCGTAGCCCATGAGTATACCCGGCTGGCGCCGGAGGACCGGAACCGCATTGCCCCCTGTTTATGCGGCTTCAACCCCACCGACATGACCTGCAGCGATTATATCGAGTACATGTTCGAAAAATATCCTTTTTGGAAGGGGATTGGCGAAATACTCTGCCGGCATGATGATCTGACCAACCTGACCCTGGATGAAACCGCCAGGGTCAATCATGCCGCGCTCACCAAGGTCTTTGAGTTCGGGGCCAGGAAAAAGATTCCGGTGTGCGTGCACCATAACAGCACCTCCGTGGGCCCGCACCCGCAATATGAATATCTCCATGAACTGCGGGATGTTCTGGACCGGCATCCGGATACCACGGTGGTGTGGCCCCATTGCGGCGGTTCCCGGCGGGTCTATCACCCGGAATATTATCGCATGGTGAGTGGCTTGTTAAATGAGTACCCGCAACTTTATGTGGATTTTTCCTGGGTCGTATATGAGGACCTCATCTGCCAACCGCGCCGCGGTGAACGGGAACCGCTGATTCCCCGGCAGGAGTGGCTTGAAGAAGTGGTCCTCCCATATCAAGGGCGGATAATGCTCGGCAGCGACCTGTGCGGCAAATTCGACCAGGCGGGGAGGACCATGGCCCGTTATAACGGCCTCTTGGAGGCCCTGCCGGTGGAGGCCAGGGAAAAGCTGGCTCGCCTCAATGCCGAAGCATTGTGGTTTGGCTAAAAGCTTCCAGTAATCGCCGCCGCGGCGCGGTTTCCATCCGAGCCTAAGCCCCTCCTGGCCCGCCAGGGTTTAAAGGGGCAGGCCAGCGAGGGCTTCGGAGCTCTCAGCCGGCCTGCACGCCTTTGGCGATGCGGTCGCCGATCTCCTTATCGATCTTGCGCCAGTATTCGAAGGCCCGCTGCAGCACGGGAGCGGAGACGCCTTTCTTCAGGTGTCCGACGACGTTGGACGCCAGCCGGTCGCGCTGGGCCGCGATCTTCTCTGCCAGGACCAGATCTGGAGTCTCAGGCGCTCCAAAAGAACTTTTGCTTGATTCGATCCCGCAAATTTGACATCATATGGCAGGATTACCCGGCGAAATTTTTCGCCATTTTAGGTCATTCGCCAATTTTTTTCAGGCCCCTCAGCCTGAATGGATAAATCGGCCCCGGGGTAAACCAGCTCCGGAGGAATCCATGCTCATCATCGGGGTTGATACTGGCGGCACCTTCACCGACTTCATCTGGAAGGACGGCAGCCAGTGGGGCGAATACAAGACCCTGTCCACCCCTGCCAATCCCGCCGAAGCAGTCCTGGCCGGCATTCGCCATATTGCCGGGGACCGCGATTTCGAAATCGTGCACGGTTCTACGGTAGCCACCAATTCGATCCTGGAAAAGAAGGGGGCAAAAACGGCCCTGATCACCAACTCCGGGTTTGAGGACGTGATCGAAATCGCCCGCCAAAACCGGCAGGTTCTCTACGACTTTTCCTATCGTAAAAATCCTCCCCTGGTTCCCCGCTCCCTCCGTTTCGGGCTGAAGTGCCGCGTCGATTCGGCCGGCAACATCCTCGAAGCACTCGATCCCGGTCAGGTCCGGGCTCTCCTGGCGCCATTGCAAACCGCCCAGGTCGAATCGATTGCCGTTTCCCTGCTCTTCTCTTTCAAGAACCCGGAACATGAGTGCACGGTGCGCCAGGAAATCCTGGAACTCGGCATCCCCATCTCCCTCTCCCATGAGACCCTGGCGGAGTTCCGCGAGTACGAGCGCACCTCGACGACGGTTATCAACGCCTACGTCTCTCCCAAGATGGGACGCTACATCACTTTTCTGAAAAACCATCTGGGCAGCCGCCGTTTCCGCATCATGCAATCCAACGGCGGCAGTATTTCCGCGGCTACCGCCATGTCCGAATCGGTCCGCACGATTCTCTCGGGGCCCGCGGGTGGCGCGGTCGGCGCCTTCGAAATCGGCAAGACCGCGGGATTCGACCGGTTGATCACCTTCGACATGGGGGGCACCTCGACCGATGTCGCCCTGATCGACGGTAAACTGCCGCTCACCATGGAATCGAACCTCGGCGGCTACCCGGTGAAGGTGCCCATGATCGACATTCACACCGTCGGCGCCGGGGGCGGCTCCATCGCCGCCATCGATGCCGGCGGCGCCCTGAAAGTCGGCCCGGAAAGTGCCGGCGCCGATCCTGGCCCGATCTGCTATGGGAGAGGCTCCGAGATTACAGTCACCGACGCCAACCTGTTTCTCGGCCGCCTGGTTCCCGACCATTTTCTCGGCGGCGCCATGAGCCTGAAAACCGCCGGACTCGAAGCTCATTTTCGGCAGATGGCGGACCTGCTGGGTTTGCGGCCGACCGAACTTGCCGAAGGGGTCCTGGCGGTGGCCAATACCACCATGGAGAGGGCCATCAAGGTTATTTCCGTGGAGCGCGGCTTCGATCCCAGGGAATTCACCCTCTTTTCCTTTGGCGGCGCCGGCGGCATGCACGCCGCCTATCTGGCCCGCGGCCTGGACATCCCGCGCGTCCTGATTCCTCGCAACGCCGGCATCCTGTCGGCCTGCGGCATGCTGATGTCGGACGTCATCAAGGACTATTCCCAGACCGTTATGCTGCCGGAAGAGGAAGTCTCCCCGGAGGTTTTGGCAAGGCTTTTCGCCCCGCTGGAAGAGCGGGGCACCGAGGAATTGCTGGCCGAGGGGGTTGCCGCGGCCCGGATCCGGCTTGAACCATATCTGGATATGCGTTACCGCGGCCAGTCGTTCGAGGTCCTCGTGCCCCTGGACCTCGATTTTCGAGAGACTTTTCATGGTCTGCACGAAAGACTCTACGGCTACTGCAACCGGGACAAGGCCGTTGAGGTCGTCAACCTGCGCCTGCGGGCGGTGGGCGCCCAGGAGAAGCCGAACTTTCCCCGCCTCCCGCCGGCCGGCCGGGAAATTCCAGAAGACGCCCTGCTGGGGGAAAATCGGGTCTATTTCGATCGTGACCCCCTCACGGCGAAGGTCATAGCCCGGGACCGGCTGGGCTACGGGAACCTCTTCAGAGGGCCCGCCATCGTGGTCGAATACTCCTCGACCATTGTCGTACCCCCTTTTGCCACGGCTGCGGTCGATGTCTTTGGTAACATCATTCTCACCCTGGACGCCTGAAGGATGCCGCCATGACGGTTAATCCCATCCTGATGCAGGTCTTCAAGAACCGCTTCGCGTCGATAAGCGAGGAGATGGGAGTCACCCTGAACCGGACTGCCTTCTCGCCCAATATCAAGGAGCGCCGGGATTTCTCCTGCGCCATTTTCGATGCCGGCGGCGAAATGATCGCCCAGGCCGCGCATATTCCCGTCCATCTGGGCTCCATGCCCCTTTCAGTGCGCGCCGCCATCGACGGCTGCCGATTCGAGGCCGGGGATATGGTGATGCTTAACAACCCTTTTCAGGGCGGGACCCATCTCCCCGATATCACCATCGTCGCGCCGGTCTTCTGCGATGGCCCGCAACCGGCCTACTACGTGGCCAATCGGGCGCATCACGCCGATGTCGGCGGCATGACCTCGGGTTCCATGCCCCTTTCGACCTCGATCTTTCAGGAAGGGATTATCATTTCGCCCCTGAAGATCGTCGAGCACGGCGCCGTAGACCGTAAGATCATGGATTTCCTAAAGACCAACGTACGCACCCCCCTGGAACGGGAGGGGGATTTCGCCGCCCAGATAATGGCCAATCTGACCGGTATCCAGCGGACCATGGAGCTTCTGAAAAAATACGGCCTGGATCGGGTCAATTTCTATGCCGAGAGTCTCAAGGACTATGCCGAACGGGTCATGCGCGCCACCATCGAAGCGATCCCGGACGGGCACTACCGGTTCACCGACGTCTTGGACGGCGACGGCATCGGCACTGAACAGATTGCCATTCGCCTCGAGATGCGGGTGGCCGGGGACCTGGTCAGGCTCGATTTCAGCGAGAGCGACCCCCAGGTGGCCGGGAGCGTCAACGCGGTGCGGGCCATTACGCTCTCGGCGGTCCTGTATGTCTTTCGCTCACTGATCCGCGAGGATGTGCCGACCAACGCCGGCATCCTCAGGCCCATGGAGATCATCACCAAGCCCGGGACCATCGTGGACGCCAAGTTTCCGGCTGCCGTCGCCGGCGGTAATGTCGAGACCTCCCAGCGCATCGTTGACGTCCTGCTCGGGGCGCTCTCGGCGGCGCTGCCGGGCATCGCTCCCGCGGCCAGCCAGGGGACTATGAACAACCTGACCATCGGCGGGATCGACCCGCGCACCGGCAATCCTTTTGCCTATTACGAAACCCTGGGTGGCGGCGTTGGCGCCACGGCAGGCAACCACGGCGAGTCGGCCATGCACTCCCACATGACCAGCACCCTGAACACGCCCATCGAAGCCCTCGAATTCGCCTATCCCTTGCAGGTGACTGAATATTCGGTCCGGAAAGGTTCGGGGGGCAAAGGCCGTTTCAATGGCGGAGATGGCCTGGTCAGGGAAATCAGGTTGCTCTGCGATGCCGAAGTGACCGTGCTCTCCGAGCGGCGTGCCAACGCCCCTTATGGACTCGCCGGGGGCGATCCGGGCCAGCCCGGGAAGAATACCCTGGTCCAAAAGGGGCAGACGCGCATCATGCCGGGGAAGTTCTCGGTGCGTCTGCAGGCGGGCGACCTGGTGCGCATCGAAACTCCCGGGGGCGGAGGATACGGCCAGCCGCGGCCCCCGGCCGAATGAGGGGTGGATGGAAGGGCGGTCCGGCACGATCCACGGCAGCTCACCAAGGAGGACTGTTAGGCAGATTTTTTGTTGATGGAGCTAATGAATGAGAGTAAGAAAGATCTAGCACCTGGCGGGCGGCGTCAATCTCATCAACTTATACGGGGTGGCCATTATGATGGAACAACCGGTTCGAGAAGGTAAGCTGGCATGGATCTCGGAATTGAGTCCTCCCGAACGAAGCACCCTGGTCGCTACTTTCGGCGGTTGGGGGCTCGATGGGATGGACGTGATGGTCTACAGCTTCGTGATTCCCAGCCTGATTGCGGCCTGGCACATCAGCACCGGGGACGCCGGCTGGCTGGCTACCGCGGCGCTGCTAACCTCTGCGCTCGGCGGCTGGCTGGCCGGGTTGTTGGCAGACCGCTTCGGCCGCGCCAGAATTTTGCAGCTCACCATCTTATGGTTCGCGGTGTTCACCTTCTTAAGCGGCTTTACCAACTCATTCTGGGGCCTGCTCATGACGCGTGGCCTGCAAGGTCTCGGATTCGGCGGCGAATGGGCGGTCGGCTCGGTGCTGATGGGGGAAGCGATCCGCGCCAAACACCGCGGCAAGGCGGTTGGCGTCGTGCAGGGCGGATGGGCTGTCGGCTGGGCCATCGCGGCAATCTTTTCGGTCATCCTCTTTTCCTGGCTGCCGAAAGAATACGCCTGGCGCGCCATGTTCTGGATCGGGATTCTGCCGGCCTTGCTGGTCTTCTACATCAGGCGTAACGTGCCCGAGCCTGAGGTCTTCGCCAAGACCCGGGCAAAGGTTGCGGCTGAAGGCAATGCCCCGCATTTCCTGGATATTTTTGCTCCCGCGGTGCTGAAGACCACGATTCTGACCTCGATTCTCGGCGTGGGCGTCCAGGGGGGATACTACGCGGTCACCACCTGGCTGCCAACTTATCTCAAGACCGTGCGTCACTTGTCCGTCCTGAACACGGGTTGGTACATGATCGTCATCATTGTCGGGTCGTTCTGCGGATACATGATCAGTGCCTATCTGGCTGACGGTATCGGCCGCAAGAAGGCTCTGATCTTGTTCGCCGCCTGTTGCGCCCTGAGCGTCGTGGCTTATACCTATCTTCCCCTGGCCAACGGGCCGGTGATGCTGCTCCTGGGGTTCCCGCTGGGGTTCTTCGTCTCAGGCTCGTTCAGCCCGGTAGGTTCATTCTTCACCGAATTGTTCCCGAGCCATTTGCGCGGCTCCGGCCAGGGTTTTTCCTACAACATCGGGCGTGCCCTCGGCGCCCTGTTCCCGACCATGGTCGGCTATCTCAGCGCCATGTTGACCCTGGGAAAGGCGATTGCGCTGTTTGCGGTTGCCGCTTACGCCATCATGATTGTGGCCGTGCTGCTGCTGCCCGAAACCAGAGGCAAGGAGCTGCGGGTTTATGATTGACGCGGCAGCTAAGTGATCGTACCAGGCCCACATCCTGACCCGGGGACGCCGAAGCAGACCGCGCCGGCGCATTCCTGCGATACCCATGCGCACATCTTCGGTCCTGCCAATCTCTATCCCATGGTTGCCGGCCGCAGCTACACACCACCGGAGGCCGGCATACCCGCCTATGCGCGCCTGCTGAGCGCTCTGGGCCTGGAGCGGGCGGTCATCGTACAACCGAGCATCTATGGCAGCGACAATCGCCGCACCTATGACGCAGTCCGGCAATCAGGCGGGAAATGGCGCGGAGTTGCCGTGGTCCACCCTGAGGTAACGAGAGATGAATTACAGGCGCTCCACGAGGCGGGTTTCCGCGGCGTAAGGATCAACCTGCTTTTCAAGGCAGGCCTGATGATGGAGGTGCTGGAGCAGATGGCGCGGCGGATTGCGCCTTGGGGCTGGCACTTGCAATTGCTGGTGGATGGCCGCGACCTGGTGGACCTGGCGCCGCGCCTCCAGCAGTTGCCGGTGGTCTCGGTCATCGACCACCTGGGCCACCTGCCGGCGGCCTTGACCGTCAAGCACCCGGCCTTTGCGGCACTGCTGTCGCTGGTGCGGGAGGGCAGATGCTGGGTCAAGTTGTCGGGCGCCTATCGCATCTCCAGCAAGCCCTATCCTTACGACGACGTCGTCCCGCTGGCGCAAGCCCTGGTGGCGGCTGGCCCGGAGCACATGGTTTGGGGCAGCGACTGGCCGCACCCGTCTTTTGTGGGCGAGATGCCGGTGGATGCCGGCCTGCTCGATCTGCTGACGGAGTGGGTGCCGGATCCGCGCCTCCGGCACCGGGTCCTGGTCGAGAACCCGGCGAAATTGTATGATTTTCCGGCAGGCGACTAGCGCCCGGCGGGAAGCCGGCGGCGGCGGAGGCATTGATGGCCACAGTTGAAACTCTCTTTTCTGGGTTCCCGGCTAAGAGCAGCCGCGGTTTTCTTGGCTGGAGCGCGGTTTATCTGGTAGTTACCAACCAGGGCAGGAAAATTCTCTTCGATACTGCCGGCTACAACGAGCGCGCCACCCTGGTCGCGGCGCTCACCCAGCGGCAGATCGCGCTCGACAGCATTCATACTGTGGTTCTCAGCCACCTCCATTTCGATCACGCCGCGAATTGGGACCTGTTTCCGGGCGCCGAAATTGTCGTTCATGAAAAAGAGATGGAGTATGCGCGCTCGCCTCAGGCCGACCTCAGTGGGCTGCGCCACCAGTCGTGGGCCCTGGCAGAGAGTCCCAGACTGCGCCTGATTGCGGGTGATGGCCCACTCGAACCGGATATAGAGCTCCTGCTGGTGCCGGGACACACGCCCGGAAGCCTGGCGCTCAAGACCGGCAGCTCCGTGTTGTGCGGCGATGCGCTGAAGAATCGTTGGGACCTGCAAGGCCAGGTGGCGCTGCCGGTATGGGATGCGGAGAAATTTCAGGCCTCGGTCCGCAAACTGGCCAGCCTGGCCGGCAAGCTCTATCCCGGACACGATGTCCCGCTGGAACGGGAGGCGCATGGCTGGGTGCCGCGGGGAAAACCGTCGGTCACCATCACCTTCGCCAATGGCCGGCAGCAGGAACTGGTGATAGAACCATAGCTAAGAATGAGTTACCAGGCATCCGGATGAAACCGATTAAAGAGTTGGGGGCATCATGTCGATACTTCTCATAGACCGGGCTGAACAGCAGGTGGAGCGGCTGGCCATCGTCGCGCCGGAAGGCAGTTTCTCCTACCGGCAACTCCTGGAGGCGTCCGCCCGGGTGGCGTCCTGGCTCTTAAAGGGCGCCGCCGATTTACAGGAGAAGCCGGTGGCCTTTCTGGCGCCGCCGGGGTTTCAATACGTGGCGCTGCACTGGGGGATCTGGCGCGCCGGCGGGATTGCGGTGCCGCTGTCTCTGCACCAGCCGCGGCCGGAACTGGAATACGTCCTTGAGGACATTGCGCCCGCGGCGGTGCTGGCGCATCCCGATTTGGCCGACCGGGTTGAGCCCAGCGCCACAGAGCGCCGGCTGCGATTCGGCCTGAGCCTCGAAGCCCTGGACCATCCCCCGGGTTCCCTGCCTCGGGTGGATCCCGCCCGGCGGGCCATGATCCTTTACACCAGCGGCACCACGGGCAAGCCCAAGGGGGTGGTGACGACCCATAAGAACGTCGCCGCTCAGATTGCCAGTCTGGTGGAGGCCTGGGAATGGACCCCGGAGGATCGCATCCTGGAAGTCTTGCCGCTGCACCATATCCACGGGATTGTCAACGTCATCGCCTGCGCTCTCTGGGTAGGGGCGGTATGTGAGATCTTTCCCGCCTTCAATGCCCAGAAGGTCTGGGAGCGCATCGCCCAGGGCGGTCTGACGCTGTTCATGGCCGTACCCACCATCTACGTCAAGCTCATCGAAGCCTGGGAGAAGGCCGCCCCCAGCGAGCAGAAACGGATGTCCGAGGGTTGCCGCCAGATACGGCTCATGGTATCCGGTTCCGCGGCCCTGCCGGTGCCGATCCTGGAGAGGTGGCAGGAGATCTCCGGACACGTCCTCCTGGAGAGGTACGGGATGACCGAGATCGGCATGGGCCTTTCCAACCCGCTGCATGGGAAGCGCTTTCCCGGATGCGTCGGAGCTCCCTTGCCGGGCGTGGAGGCGCGGCTGATGGAGCTGGGGGCGCCGGCGCCGGCCGGAACCCCGGGAGAGATCGAAATCCGGGGCCCCGCGGTCTTCCAGGAGTATTGGGGCAAGCCGGAGGAGACGCAGAAATCTTTCCGGGATGGCTGGTTTCTGACCGGCGACGTGGCCGTGCAGGAAAACGGCATCTATCGCATTCTCGGGCGCAGCAGCGTCGATATCATCAAGACCGGCGGCTACAAGGTCTCCGCGCTGGAAATCGAGGCGACCCTCCTGAGCCACCCGGATATCAACGAAGTCGCGGTGGTGGGAGTTCCGGACCCGGTCTGGGGGGAGCGGGTCGTGGCCGCCCTGGTGTTGCGGGCCGGCGCCAGCCTGGATACCTCCTCCCTCAGGGCCTGGGGCAAGGAGCGGCTGGCCACGTATAAGGTTCCTCAGGATATTATCATCGTCCCGGAGTTGCCCAGGAATGCCATGGGCAAGGTTTCCAAACCGAACTTGAAAAAAATTATTCAGGGTGCGCCAGGGTAACACGCCCCCCGGTTCTATGATATAATCTAATTATGGTAGGTGTTAAACTCCAGGATCAGGTTTTCAAAAAGGACGCTGCCTCACCCTTTTGGGTCAAAGCCTTGGCCAAATCTCTCCCTATTGGGTATGCAGGCCAAAAGTGGCCGCGACTCAGCAACCGGTGTCATCCCTGAACCCCCTCGATACGCCCTCTAGTCAGAGGCCGGCGCCGATGGCCAGGAAATTTTACCGCCGCCGGAGCCGCGCCCGGGGGCGGGCCTTCCCCTGGCTGGGGGTTCTGTTCCTCAGCGCCGGCCTGTGGGTCCTGGCCGGGCCGGGCGCGCCGTTGCCCGGACCTTTCCTGAAGACCGCCTCGGCCCAGGAGCCCCGGCTGCAGCAGGTCAAGTTTATTCCCCAGTGGCAGCCCCAGGCCCAATTCGCCGGATATTATGTGGCCTATGAAAAAGGGTTCTACCGGCAGCAGGGCCTGGAGGTGGAGATCTTGCGGGGTGGGCCGGAATATCCCCCCTCGGAGATGCTGAACCGGGGCCGCGCCGATTTCGGCACCATGCAGCTCGCCGCCGGCATTGTGCGCCGGGCCCGGGGCCTCAGGCTGGTGGACGTCTGCCAGTTGGCCCAGCATTCGGCCCTGATGCTGGTGGCCAAGAAAGCGAGCGGCATTAATACCCCCCAGGATATCAACGGCAAGAGAGTGGGCCTTTGGGGCGAGGACTTTCAAGGCCAACTGCACGCCTTTTTCCGCAAGTTCAACCTGAAGGTGCAGACCGTCCCCCAGGGGACCACCATGAATCTCTTTTTGCGGGGCGGCGTGGAGGTGGCTTCGGCCATGCAGTATAACGAATACCACTTGCTCCTCAACGCCGGCCTCAACCCGGAGGAATTGACCACCTTTCTCCTGGCCGACTACGGCCTCGATTTTCCCGAAGACGGCATCTACTGCCTGGAGCGGACTTTCAAGGCTAGACCCCAGTTATGCCGGGCCTTTGTCCAGGCCAGCATCGCCGGCTGGCAATATGCCTTTGCCCACCCGGAAGAGGCCCTGGACATCGTCATGAAATACGTGGATGCCGCCCACGTGCCCACCGACCGGATGCACCAGAAGTGGATGCTGGAGTACCTGCGGACCATGATCCTGGCCCGCGGCAGGCCGGTGGGGAGCCTGGACCGGGAAGACTACTACCGGACGGCGGAAGCCCTGATGATGGATGGGACCATTAAAGCTATGCCCGATTTTTCCGAGTTTTATCACGATTGCGCCAATGCCGATAAAAAATAGAAGCCTGGCCAGCCAGCTCATCTTTTTGATCCTCACCAGTGTGGCGATCATCTTCCTTACCGCCTCCATCTATAGTTATCACGCCTCCGAGGAGGGCATCGTCCGCCGGGCCGCCGAGAACGCCCGACACCTGACCTATGAGACCGTTTTCCGCATAGAGGCGATCCTGCGGGGGGTGGAAAAGATCCCTTTGAACCTGGCGGCCACCCTGGAACATCTGCCGTGGCAGGAGCAAAATCTGGTGCCCTTGCTGCAGACTGCCGTGAGCAACAATAAGGAGTTGTTCGGCCTGGGCATCGGATTTGAACCCTATGGCCATAACCCCAAATCTTTATATTTTTTGCCGTACGTTTTCCGCAGTGGTGATCAACTCCGGGTGAAAATGCTGGGAGGCGAATCCTACCGCTACTTTTACCTGGATTGGTATCAAATTCCCCGGGAGCTGGGACGACCGCTCTGGAGCGAGCCTTATTTCGGCGCCGGCAACGTTATCGAATCCACCTATTCCGTGCCTTTCTACCGGGAAAGGGATGGACGCCGGAAGCTGGCCGGGGTGGTTTCGGCTGATATCTCCCTCATGTGGCTGAAAGACATCGTCTCCGCAGTGAAGATCTACGAAACCGGTTACGCCTTTCTCATTTCCCAAAATGGCATGTTCGTCACTCATCCGGAACAACGGTTGATCATGCGGGAGAGCATTTTCGGGCTGGCGGAGGCCAGGAACGCCCCCGAGATGCGGGAAGTGGGACGGGACATGATCCGGGGCGGCGAGGGTTTTGTGCCCATCCCGAGATCCCTTACCGGCAAGAGGTCCTGGCTCTACTATGCCCCCCTGCCGGCCACCGGCTGGTCCCTGGGGGTGATCTTCCCGGAGGCTGAATTATTCGCCGACGCCGGCCGTCTGCTGCGCCGCAGCGCGGCGGTCGCGGTCCTGGGTCTGGGCATTCTGGCCGCGGTGATCATCGTCATCTCCCGGAGGATCACCCGGCCCCTGCGGCTTCTGGCCCGGAAGACCGCGGACATCGCCCACGGCGACTTCACCGCCACCGTGCCGGAAACCGGGGCCAGAGAGATCGCCCATCTGGCCGGTTCCTTCAACCGCATGGGCCGGGAACTCACCGATTATATGGAGAAGCGGGACTTCATCCGGGACACCTTCGGGCGCTACGTTACCCCGGAAGTGGTAAAAAGATTGTTGGAGTCCAAAGAGGCCCTGGAGATGGGGGGCGAGACCCGGGAAGTCTCCCTGCTGATCTCGGACCTGCGGGGCTTTACTGCCCTGACCTCGGACATGGCGCCGCAGGAGGTCATCACCTTCCTGAACCGCTATCTGGGGAAGATGATCGAGATCCTCATGGATCACCGGGCCATCATTGACGAGATTTTAGGTGACGGCATCCTGGCCTTTTTCGGGGCGCCGGAGCCTTTGGATGACCATCCCCGCAGGGCGGTGGCCTGCGCCCTGGCTATGCAGGCGGCCATGGAGGACCTGAACCGGATGAACCAGGCCGATGGCCTGCCCCATCTGGAAATGGGCATCGCGGTGAATACCGGACCGGTGGTGGTGGGCAACATCGGCTCGGAGCGCCGCAGCAAATACAGCGTGGTGGGCTCCCACGTCAACTTCGCCAGCCGCCTCGAGGCCTTTGCCCTGGGGGGCCAGGTGCTCATCAGCGCCCCCACCTATGCGCGGGTCAAGGAGTTGGTGGAGGTGGGGGACGTTCTCTCTGCGGAAATGAAGGGTATTCCCGGCAAAGCCACCCTGTATGAAGTGTACGCCATCGGCGCCCCCTATAATATTCGGCTTAAAACCCGCCGCAACGCCCTGGTCCGGTTAGCTTCACCGATGAAAATCGAGCTCCACCGCATCCGGGAAAAAGTGCTTATCGGCAGCAACCTGGAGGTGCAGCTCACCCATCTCAGCGACACCGGGGTCCAGGTGGTCTTAGCCGGAGGATTGGTGGAATGGGAGGACGTGCGCCTGCACCTGTTTGAGCCGGACGGGGCACCGGTCCCGGGGAAAGCCTACGGTAAGGTGACCCAGGTGCAGTCCGGAGCCGACAGCTTTCTTACCGCGATCATCCGGTTTACTTCGGTCTCCCCCGAGATCTACCAGATTATCCAGCGGGCGCTGACCGAAACCGCGGCGGAGTAAGAGGCGCTCCCGGCGCAAAACTCAACCTGCTGGCCGCTATCCCGGGGCCTTGCTCTTACCTGGATCTACCCCCTTTATTTTCTCCGAACCTAAAAATAACCGATTACTAAATAGAACCTAACGAAAACTGGCTATTATTTAATAATTTTTTATAACGGCGCCAGATGCAACTGATCCCGTTGAAGGGAAAATCGTCTTAACTTTTTATAATTAATCATGGAATTCGTAACTTATTTCGTCACCAATTACGGCTATCCGGCCATATTTCTCCTGCTGCTGCCGGGGGCCTTCGGCCTTCCCATCCCGGATGAATTATTATTGACCCTTACCGGCTATCTGGCGCTCCGGGGGGAATTGCGGCTCATATCTGCCATGGCGGTGGCCGCCTCGGGCGCCATCCTGGGCATAACCTTGGATTATTGGGTGGGAAGACTGGCAGGGTCCAGGCTAATCGGGGAATCGGGGGCCTTGTGGCGCCTCAAGCCCGGCAAGTTTAAGGGCCTGCAGGAGTGGCTCCAGCGCGGCGGCGGCTGGAGACTATGCCTGGGATTCTTTCTCCCCGGGGTCAGGCACTGGGCCGCCATCGCCGCCGGGATCACCAGATTGCCGCTAGCCGGCTTTACCCGGTTTGCCTATCTGGGGGTCCTGGTCTGGGTTCTGGCCTATATTTTGTTAGGCTATTTCTTGGGCCCACAGGCGGGCCTCCTGGTAGAAAGGATTGGCGCCAACTGCCGCTGGGCCAGCGGGCTAATCGCCGCCCTGCTTTTGGGTTATCTTCTGGTCCGGGGGAAATGGCTGCGGCTGAAATGGCCGAAGATCGCGGCTAAATCTCCACTGGTTACTCCTTGAAGCGATAGCCTACCCCGCGGACGGTTTCGACATAGTGGGCGGCGGGGCCCAGTTTCTTGCGCAGCGCCACAATTTTCACATCCACCGCCCGGTCGGTCACCGGATAATCATCGCCGTGCACGCCCTCGACAATATGAGCCCGGGTGAGGACCCAGCCGGGACGGCGCGCCAGCAGATGGAGAAGGCGAAACTCGCTGGCCGTCAGGTCAACCGGCTGCCCCTGGATCAAAACCTCGTGGCGGCCGGGATCGATGACCAGGTCATGAATCCTGAGAGGCGCGTCTTCAGCCGGCGGGGCGGTGTGGCGGCGGCGCAGCACGGCCCGGACCCGGGCCAGCAAGACCTTGGTGCTGAAAGGCTTGGTGACATAGTCCTCCGCTCCCATCTCCAGACCGGTGACGATGTCCGTCTCTTCTCCTTTGGCGGTAAGCATAATAATCGGCGCCTGTCGGGTCTTGGCGTCCATCTTCAGACTCCGGCAGACCTCCAGTCCGTCGACTCCCGGGAGCATCAGGTCCAGCAAAATCAGGTCCGGCGCGGCCGCGCGGGCGAGGCGCAATCCTTCCTCCCCCGTAGTGACTGCGGTTACCCGGTACCCCTCCTTGCCCAGGTTGTACTTGAGGAGTTCCAGGATGTCCTCGTCATCTTCAACCGCTAAAATAGTTTCGTGGGCCATATATCCTCATTATCCATTAATAGACTGCACCCTCACCGTGATCGCTGGAAAGAATTATATCAATCTAACTCGTAAGCCCGGCCCGGCCGGCATCAAAAGCAAATTTCGTAAAGGCCGACGCAAATGAGGATCAAACCGGAGATCACCCCGGTCAACTTGCCCAGCCGGTGAAATCCGAAAAGACCGCCTGATATGCCAATCCAGATGGTCCCGATGCTGAAGCAGAAGACGGAAGCCGTCAATAATACCGGGCTTAGGCCCAGCATCCCCGCCCCGACGCCATTGGGGATATTATTGATAGACAGCCCCAGGGATAAGGCGACGGCTTCTTTGAGGTCGATATGCCCGGAGAAATCCCGGTCGGCAATAACCGGGTTGTCGAGAATCGCGACTATTTGACGAAAACCAAATCCAGAAAGACCGGTTTCAGCAGCCGGTGGTGTCTCTTCCTGCGAGTCTCGGCCCCGGTGCATGACTTTCTCCTGGAAGATCACCCAGAGCCCGGCGGCGATAATGATGCCTCCCCCCAATAAAGCGGTCAGATCAGCGCTGATGAAGAGATAGATGCTCTGACCGAGGAGCACTGACAAAAGGGTGCCGATGGAGGTAACCACGGCAATGACCAGGTTGGAGGTAAAGGGAATGTTAATCTTGCGGATGCCATAAGAGACGCCCACGCCGATATTATCAAGATTACTGGATAACGACAGCAACAAGATGGTTGCCAGATGGAGCATAGGCATTTACCGTTTCTTGAGCGCAGCGGCCTTGTCGGTGACTTCCCAGGGCAGGTCAAGGTCGAGGCGCCCCACATGGCCATAGGCCGACAGCTTTCGGTAAAATCGCCCCTTATTCAGGGCGGGCAGGTGCCTCAGGTTGAAATCCCGCACGATGGCGGCCAGGCGAAAATCGAAGTGCTTCTCCAGCAGTTTGGCCAGTTTTTCATCCGATAACTTGCCGGTGCCGAAGGTTTCCACCTGCAGACTGACCGGTCCGGAAAAGCCGATGGAATAGCTCAACTGGACCTCGCATTCCTCCGCCAGTCCGGCCGCCACCACGTTCTTGGCGGCATAGCGCGCCGCATAAGCCCCCACCCGGTCGATGCGCATGGGGTCCTTGCCGCTCATGGCGTTGCCGCTGTGCCGGGCATATTCGCCATAGGTGTCAACGTCGGTTTTGCGGCCCGTGAGCCCGGCATGCACCCCCGGGCCCCCTAAAATGAGGTGTTCCATGGGGTTGATAAAGATCAGGGTCTGATCATCCGGTTTCAGCTCTTCCGCGGCGAAGGCCGGTTTGATCACCACTTCCCGGATATCCTGGTGCAAGCGCTTCTCGGGTATTTCATTGCAGGCGGCCTTGGCGCTGCCGGTGATGACCGTAACGCTGTGGATCCGGAAGGGCCGGCGGTTTCTATACTCCACCCCTATCTGAGTCTTGCCGTCCGGCGACAGATAGGGCGCCAGATTCTGCACCCGGGCCGTGACGAGTTGCCGGGCCGTTTGGTGCGCCAGCCAAATGGGCAGGGGCATCAAGGCTGCGGTCTGGCGGCAGGCAAAACCGAAGACGGTGGCCTGCTGCCGCACATGGATATTTTCCACTTCCTTGTCCGTCAGCCGGTCCTCGTTGAAAAAGAGATCCGCAGCCGGCGGATATTCTTGCAGGCTGGTCAAGATGCTACAGGTGGGGGCGTCAAAGTCGGTTTTCATATAGCCGAGCTGGCCGAGGAACTTGCGGGCCACACCGGGGATATCGACCTTGACTTCAGAGACAAACCGGGCGGCAATGAACAGGATGGCAGTGGCCACGGCGCATTCGGCCCGCACCCGGGCCTGGGGGTCTTGCACCAGGAAATGATCCACGATGGCGTCAGAGATCTGGTCGCAGATCTTATCCGGATGCCCCTCGGTTACCGACTCCGACATGAAGATAAAGTCATTTTTCATTCTTGGCTCGCTCCCGCCCAAAGCTCGCGGCGGCTCACTCCGGGGCCGGCTCCGGGACTTCGTTGACGCCATCCGCCGGCGGTTTCTTGGTGGCTTCGTTGACCACCAGGGGCAGCAGGGCGCTGCCGGAAATCACCAGGCCGTCTACCAGGCCCATCGGGGCCAGACCCAGCAGACTTCTGAGTCCCGGGACCACCATGGTCAAGAATTGCATCGCCAGGGAGCCTCCCAGGGCCAGGGTCAGGTAGCGGTTGGCAGGCAATTTCTCCGGGCTAAAGATGGTGTGGGTCTCCGAACGGCAACTGATGGCGTGCAGGAGTTGCCCGGTGGTGAGGCTGTGAAAGGCCAAGGTGCTGGTCTGCGCCCCCAGACCGTAGCGCATCAGGCCGTAGCCATACGCTCCCAAGGCCCCGGTGGTGATGGCCCCGGACTCGAAGGCCATTCTCTTGAAGTCGCCGCCGGTGAAGATCGGCCGGGCCGGATCCCGGGGCGGGCGCTCCAGGATATCGGGCTCCGGCGCTTCCAGCGCCAGGGCCAATCCGGGAAAGATATCGGAAATCAAGTTGATCCAGAGAAGCTGGACCGCGGTCAGGGGAGATCCCAGGCCGACGGCTATGGCCACAAAGGTTAACATGATTTCGCTGAGATTGGTGGCCAGGAAGAAATGCACCGACTTGCGGATGTTGATATAGATGGTGCGGCCGTCCCGGATGGCGAGGATCAAGGTATCGAGATTATCCTTCTCCAGGACCACGTCCGCCACTTCCCGGGCGATATCGGTGCCGGTGCGGCCCATGGCGATGCCCACGTCCGCCGCCTTTAGGGCCGGGCCGTCGTTGATGCCGTCGCCGGTCATGGCTACCACCTTGCCGGCCCCCTGCAAGGCCTGGACGATCTCAAGCTTATGGGACGGACTGACCCGGGCAAAGACCTGGGCCCTCTTGACCAGGGCCCGCAAGACCTCCGGCTCGATCTCCCCCAGGTTGGTGGCGTCCAGGATTTCCAAGGGGCCCCCCTGGCTCAGATCCAGTTCCTGGCCGATGGCATAGGCGGTGGGACTCTGGTCGCCCGTGATCATCACCGTCTCGATGCCCGCCCGGTGGAAGGCCCGAATCGCCTCGCCCACCCCCTCCCGGATGGGATCGCCCATGCCCACCAGGCCCAGCCAGACCAGGTCGCCGAGTTTCTCAAATACGGAATCATCCGGACCCAGGGCATAGGCCAGCCCCAGGACCCGCAGGGCCTCCCCCGCCATCTCCTCGTTCTCAGTCTCGATGCGCTGCCGGTCTTCATCGCTCAGCGGCAATTTCCGGCCATCCTGGAGATGCCAGGAACAGAGGGCCAGAATTTCCAGGGGACTGCCTTTTAAGGCAAAAAGTCTGCCGGCGGGCCCCGCATCGTGCAGGGTGCCCATAAAGAGGCGGGTTTCCGAACGATGATTGGTTCTCAATAGGGGATAGCGCCGCCTCAGGTCGGCGACGTCGAGACCCACCAGGATAGCCAGGTGGACCAGGGCGCCCTCCGTGGGGGTCCCCCGGAGGACATAATCCCCGCCCTCCTGATAGATTTCGGCTTCGTTGCACAGCACCGAGACCTCTAAGAGCTGCTCCAATTCCTCACAGGAGAAGGGGGGGATCGGCCCCACGGCCCCCAGGAATTGCCCGTCCGCCACCTTGATAGTCTTCATGCCGGCAAAGATTTGCAGCACGGACATCTGGTTGCGGGTGATGGTCCCGGTCTTATCGAGACAGACGGTCTGCACCGAACCCAGGGTCTCCACCGCGTGGAGGTGGCGGATCAAGACATGGTGCTTGCGCATGTCCCGGATACCCAGGGCCAGGGTGGTGGTAGCCGCGGTGGGCAACCCTTCCGGCACCGCCGCCGCGGCCAGGCAGATGGAGGTGCGCAGCATCTCCAGCCAGCCAGAGCCCCACATGAACCCCATGACGAATACCACCCCGCAGACTCCGCAGCAGAGGAGGACCAGTTGATTCCCCAATTGGGCAAGCTGCCTCTCCAGGGGCGTTTCCGGGCTGGCGGCCGCGCCGATCAGAGACTGGATCAGGCCGATTTCGGTATAAATCCCGGTGGCCACCACCACCGCCACACCTTCGCCGCCGGTCACCAGGGTGCCCATGAAGACCAGGTTGATCCGGTCTCCCAAGGGGATATGGTCCCGTCTCAGGGCCCGGGGATTTTTCTTCACCGGCAGGCTTTCCCCGGTCAGCGCCGACTCATCCACGGACAGGTGGCTGGCCTCTATGAGGCGGGCATCGGCGGCCACGTAAGTGCCGGGGCGCAGGACCAGAAGGTCACCCGGGGTCACTTCTTCGGAGGGAATTTCGCTCAGCCGTCCCTCCCGCAAGACCAGGGCGGCAGGCCGCACCAGGGTCTGCAGAGAGCGAATGATATTTTCGGATTGGCTTTCGGTCTTATAGCCGATGAAGGCATTGAGGACCACTACGCCACCAATCAACACGGCGTCAGCCAGCCCTCCGGTGACCACGGAAAGAGCGGCGGCCACGCCCAGGAGCGCCACCGGCAGCGACTTAAACTGATCCAGGAAGATGTCCCAGCCGGACCGGGGCTCGGCTTCCGGCAGGAGATTGGCGCCGTATTTCTGGAGATTTATCTGGACAGCTTTGAAGGACAGCCCCGTTTCCCTGGAGGTCTGCCAGGCGGCCAACACCGCCTCGGCCTTCAGCCGATGCCAGGGCTGCGCCGGCTGCTCTGAGGGATAGGCAAAGATACCCTTGAATCGGTCTAAGACGGTGGCCGGAACTTCCGGCGCCGCGACAGCCCCGGTCTTAACCGGGACCGGCAATGAAGAGCCCGGCTGCGGCGGGCTTAGGGAACCGGAGACGATCCCTTCAATCAAGGCCGCGATGGTTTGGGGGGTGTTACCCGAATTGTAGCAGACCAGCACATTGCCGGTGAGGGCATTGGCCGAGGCCAGGGAAATATCCTTGAGCCGCGTAAGTCGCGACTCCAGCAGCTTCTCCAGGGATTTCGAGCGGTACAGGCCCTCAACCTTAAACCTCGCCCTGCCTGCCACCGCGGTATGTATCGCCTCGACCATTGGGGCCGGATAACCTTAAGGTTCGATTCTATTCAGCTACCGGGGATACGGCGCTGGGCTTACCCCTTCGTCTTCTTTTCCGGATGGGCTTCGGGAGCCGGCTTGGAGGCCGTTGGGGGCTCCGCCTTCCCTTTCGGCCAGGCGTAGCAAGCCACGTCCTTGAGGCCGGAGACCGCACCCATGAGGATGTCGCTGACCGCCTTGACCGCGGCCTGGCCCAGACTGCCGGCGGCTTCGATGGCGCCGCCCGCCGCCGCCTTGGCGGCCTCGCCGGCATTGCCGCCGATCTCGGTTGTGGCCTCGATAACGCCGCTTACCGCGTTTTTAGCCACCTGGGCCACGTCGCCGCCGACTTCGGCGGCCCCTTTGACCGCGCCCTTGGCCAACTGGGCGGCCGCCTTTTGGACATCGCCGCCCACGTCGGTGACGCCCAGGAGAATGCCCTTGGCCACATCCTTGGTGGTCACCAACAGGCCGGCGCCCATCTCTTCAGTGGCCTTCAGCGCCCCTTTAAAGACGTCCTTGCTGACATTAATGGTCTCGTTGGCCACACTGCCGCTGCCTTTCAAGACATCGGTGACGGTGTTTCTCGCCAGGCTGACGATTTGGGCTTCAATCTCGTTTAGACCCTTGAGGCTGTCGACCAGGCCGTCTTTCACGGTGGTGCCGACTTCACCCAGCATTTCCCCAATACCCTTACCCTTGCTCTCTTTCGTATCCTGGGGGGACATATGAACCTCCAATAATTTTGGTTAACTATTCAGGATAGTAATTTAAAAATAGATTTCCAGGTCTGTGCCGCTATTCCGGCCCTGCGCCGGCCTGGCCGCTTATTTGCCGGTTTTCAAAGGCTGCGGCTTATCGCGGCAGCCAGTTTGGAGACGTTGATTTCAGGAAATAAGGAGGAAAAGGTCTCCTTCAACTGCCAGAGAAAGCTCAGGGAGGATAACCGCTGCCGGTCATAGTCAATGGACACCAGTCCCTGGACCGCGTCCGCGTCCACCTGGTGAATGCCGCTGATAGCGCCCAGACGCTCTTGCACCTGCCGCGCCAGAACCTCATTGCCCCGCACCCGGATTATGGCCAGGCTGAGCTGGCCCGGCCGGGAGGCGATGATCTCGATGTCCTCCACGTCCTTCCCCCTTTGCAGAGAGCGTCCGCCCAGAAATGGAGGAAGACGCGTTAAACCCAAATGTATAGTTAATTTTGTATATTATAGTGATCAATTTAAGGCACACAACGATGGGGCGCTGATATATATCGGCAGGCGATGCTTCTGCAGCAACTTCCCTGGAAAAGCCGGGGTGCGAAAGTGAAAATTGATCTGCCGGTGCGCCTTTATAACAACCTGGCCCCCAATTCAGCGACGCCGGATCTTTCCCCCTTGACCAGGGTTATGTGGCCGGAGATCTTCTCGTCTTTAATCCTTTCCACCAAATAACTCAGGCCATTGGAAGAGGCGTCCAAATAAGGGTGATCGATCTGTTCCGGGTCGCCGGTGAAGACGATCTTGCTGCCCCGGCCCACCCGGGTAAGGATGGTCTTGATCACGTGGGGGCTGAGATTCTGGCTTTCATCGCAAATAATGAACTGGCGCGGGATGCTGCGGCCCCGGATATAGGTCAGGGCCTCCAATTCAATCTTGCCGCTGCCGAGTAGATACTCGGTGGAGCCGTTGGGCCGGATATGCTCGTTACAGAGATACTCCAGGTTATCATATATGGGCTGCATCCAGGGGCGGATCTTGTCTTCTTTATCCCCGGGAAGGTAGCCCAGATCGTTGCCCAAGGGCACAATCGGCCTGGTGATGAGGAGGCGGTTATATCTGCCGTTATCCTCAAAGACCCTCTCCAGCCCGGCGGCCAGCGCCAGGATGGTCTTACCGGTCCCGGCCTTGCCAACTAAGGTAACGATCTTGATCTGATCGTCCAGCAGCAGTTCCAGGGCAAATCTCTGTTCCTTATTCAGGGCTTTGATACCATAGGCCGCCTTGCCGTCATAAGTAAGCTTATGGATTTTGTTATCACAGTATCTGGCCAGGGCGGAAGTGGACGGAATTTCACGAGACTTGATGATACAGAATTGGTTGGGGTGAAGACTGTCCTGGCCGGAGTCCAGCGACCCCTCTTGATAAAACCGGTCTATTTCGGACTGGGAAAGAAATGATTCCTGGATGCCATTATACAACTTATAATAATCTACTTTATCACTATTAAAATCTTCAGTAGGAATTCCCAAAACATCTGCTTTTATCCTCAGATTTAAGTCCTTGGTAACCAAAACCAGCGGGCTATTTTCAGTGTTCTTTAGATGATAGGCCAAGGCCAGGATTCTATTGTCAACGATGTTCAAATCGACCCCATTCAACAGGTCGTAAGTTTTAACGCCGTTTATTTCAATCCGGATGGAGCCGCCTCCCGGGAGTTTGACCCCCTCCGCCAGCCGGCCCGTCAAGCGCAATTCATCCAATTTTCTGGAAGCGTCCCGGGCATTGCGGCCCACCTCATCCCCTCTCCTCTTGGTGCGGTCTAATTCTTCAATCACTGAAAGCGGCAAGACTATGGAGTTGTCTTCGAAAGAAAATAAGGATTCCGGATCATGCAATAAAACGTTGGTATCCAAAATATAGATTTTTTTCATTTGCCCCCTCTGGCATCTACTTAATCATCCACTGCTATTTTGTCATATACCGGATATTTTGGGAAGGGTTTTTTCGGAAAGAGAAAGCGGGCGGATGAATGATATTTTCCTGAGAGTTTAAGACATTAGGCAAGATTAACCAAATTCTAACATTAAAAATATTAAACCATAACTTTCATCGGTAATATTATCTCGAAACAGCCTGATTAAATCGGAGGGTGACTATGACAGTAGATTCGGCATATGTACACGCCCTGGCAGGGAGGCTGCGGATCAAGATCCCCAAGGTTAAAGGGGCGGCCGCCAAGGCCCAGGAACTTGAGGAGCACCTCCAGGAATTGAGCGGCATCGAATCCGTTTCCGCCAATCCCGTCACCGGCAACGTGCTGGTCCTTTACAATCCCCAGCGCATCGACCAGTGGAACATCATCTTTTCCTTGACGGATGGGGGGTATCTGTCTCAGAATGGTGTGACGGCTGGCGGCCCGGTGAGCCCCCCATCTTCTCCGCGGGGGGTGGTGGAAACAGTGACCTCGGTCATGGCCGCCACCTTGATGGAGGTCGCCCTGAGCCGGTTGGTCGGCGGCCTGATTTGATCAGCTCCAAAGGGGGGGGATCATGTGGTACGTTATCAGCCTGGTTGCCGGGGCAGTGCTGGGTTTCTGGGGGCGCTATTGGTTGACCGAGATGAAGTGCCGTGACTGTGGCACCGAATATCTCGAATATCCCTGAGACGCCGGCAGTCTTTTTCCTTTCATATTTCTCTGCCCAGGCCGAACCTGGGCCCCTTCTGACGCAACGGCGCCAAATAATAGCCCTTTCCCCGGGCCCTTCCCCAGTCTTCAGGCCTCCTGCCGGCCCCGCCGCTCATCCTTCCCTAAAAAACTTAACCTGACCCCATCAGACTTTTCTTTCCGCGGCGCTGCCGCTGCTCCCTTCCACCAGGCCGCGGTTCAGCATGACAAAACTGGCAAAGCCAAACCAGAGATAGTCAGACCAGGCAGGCGAAGCGACCTGCCCGCCGGCCCACAGCTTGCGCAGGCCGAAGAAGATCAGGGCCAGCGGCACCAGGAGTTTCAGGTCCAGTCCCCCGGTAAACCGGGCCACCTGACGATTGGCGGCCTGCAGGGAACTGGTCCAGCCGGCGCCAATGGTTGGGCTGGTCGCGGCGACGCAATCCTCCGCCAGGGAGGCCAAACCGGTGGCCAGGTTGAGGACTTCGATCTCGGGAAAGAGTTCCCCCAGGGTCTCTGTCAGGATGTCCAGGGAGGCCGTGGAGAGTAACTCGCCGGTGTCGTAATGGATCAAGAGGCTGCCGGTGCCGGGTTTGGCCTCGACCTGGCGAATGCCCGGCACCGCTGCGAGCTTTTTTTGGACCCGGCGGGCCAGGGCCGGGTTTCCCTTAACCGTGGCGACCCGGAGACGCACCCGCCCCGGCAGGGCATGGACGATTTTGAAGCCCTTCAGTTCCATTCTCGCCTCCGAGAAAGGTCAACTGCCTGACTTGACTTTGGATGCGACTGCCGCCTCGGCTGTGGCGGTGGTATCGCGTTCGGACTGGACCTCGGCCATCAGGTCGCTGATCTGCTCCCCGGCCTCGGCAGCAAACTCCTTGGCCATGTCCGACAGGGTCAGATAGCCTCTGATCAGGGTCTTGGCCAGGGGACGAGACACCGCCGCCACGGCGGGAAGAACGATGGGGGCCGCCAGGGCCACCCCTAAGACCACCAGAATGCTGGGAACCGCGCCCTTCAGACCTTTATCCAAAACGGCCATGCCCTTCCTCCTTTTTCAAAGGCTGCTATTTGAAGACATAAAAATAGTGGCTATTTAACCAAAAATCAATGCGGCCATAATAATTTCCTAACAGATATATATCAATATTCGATATATGGATTTCCAAAAACAGATTTCCCAGGCCTTCTGGCAGGGGATGGTGAAACTTATTGTCCTGCACCAGGCGAATCTGGGGCCGGTCTATGGCGGCCGGCTGAGTAGGTATCTGCGCGGCCTGGGCCACGCCATCAGCCCCGGCAGTCTTTACCCTTTGTTGCATAGCATGGAAAAGGCCAACCTCATGCGCTGCCACACCAGAATCTTCAAGGGCCGGGCGCGCAAATATTATGAGCTTACTCGAGAAGGGCAAGACTGCCTGGAGGCCTCGCGCCAGGAAGCGGCGGATATTGTCCGTGAGGTGATCCTGAGCTGCCGGCCGGAGGCAGCCCAAGTGAATACCGATTAACTTTTCGGGCCTGGCGCCCCTGCCCTGCTTCCCGGGCCCCAGATTTACGCGGCTACCCCACCCAGCCCTCCTTTCCTCATCCCCGCAAAGATAGTTAATCATAATCATTCTTTTCACTCAGGCAATATACATCCCTGGAGTTTTTTGGTCTAAAAACAGAGTTAACTAAAAAATAACCTGATTGACATGCGATTATAATACAAATGCGTTAGTAATGGTGCAATTTGCTGTCGGGATTTAACCGCCTTTGTTTAATTACATCATTCAATAAAAATTTAGGAGGTTCCAGTGATGGGAGATTTTAGCTTAAGCGTTAATCTTCTTCAGGATATCCTAAAAGTTGCCAAGCCTTTTGGCCACAACGAAAAGACCAGAGAATTAAACCTGGGATTCGGCTTTATTTATTATGGGATAGTCAGGGCCGTAAGACCAGAGCATGTCCTGGTGATTGGCTCGGGATATGGCTTCAGCGTTGTCTGCCTGGCCCTGGGTCTCAAGGACAACGGCCGGGGCCGGTTGAGTTTTGTCGATCCGGCCTATTCTCTATTAAAGAATGGGCCCCTCATGACCGTGGGCGGGCGAGGCGTCTGGACCGATGAGTCTCACGTTAAAACCCATTTCGAGCGCTTCGGCGTGGAAAACCTGGTCACCCACTATAAGATGCGGAGCGATGAGTTTTTCCCCAGTTTCCAGGACCTGAAATTACCTCCCATAAATTTGGCCTTCATTGACGGCAGCCATGCCTACAAAGACGTGAAATACGACTTCATCAAGGTCCTGGAGCGGTCCCCTAAAAATACTTACATCTTCCTGCACGACACCAACATTTACCTCCGGGAATTGGTCAAGCATGCCGGGGTGAAGAAATGGTTGAAATTCATCAAGAGGGAGGAGGAATCATTCGAGGTGATCGATTTTCCCTTTTCCTCGGGCGTCGCCCTGGTTCGGGTCTTGAACCCCTCCGCCTGGAAGAGCCTCCATTGACCCGGCTAACCATATCCTTCCTTGCGGCCGTACTTACCGGGTATCTCTACTGGCGCCACATCTGGTTTTTTCGCAACCCCTCCCGGGTGCCGCCGCCGGGAGAGAGCCTGGTCAGCCCCGCCGACGGCACCGTAGTCTATGTCACCAGGGTGGCCCCCGGCCAGGAGGTCATAATGATCAAACAGGGGCTGCCGGCGACTCTCAGCGATATCGTCCGGGAAGACCTGCCCGCTCCCAAGATCCTGATCGGCATCTTTATGAGCCCCTTCAATGTCCACTACAACCGGGCCCCGCTCCCCGGGAAGGTCAACTTTATCCGGCACTACCCCGCCAAGGTGAAGAATTTTTGCATGGCTTCCATGCATTGGCGGACCCTGCTGCAGCGGGCGCCCTTTTATGAGAATTCCAAACACATAATCCACAATGAACGCCTGGTGACCAATATGGAGGGCAGATTCAAGGGAGAGCCGCTCTCTTACTACGTGGTGCAAATCGCCGGAAAGAGTGTCAGGGGCATTGATAGTTATTTTCACCCGGGGGAGCAGGTGACTAAGGGTGAAGTCTTCGGCATGATCCGCATCGGCTCCCAGGTGGACCTGGTGGCGCCGCTCCGGCCCGAGATGAGCATCCTGGTCCAGCCGGGGGATAAGGTCCGGGCCGGCGAGACCGTCTTAATCGCCTAACCATTGAGAAAGGGGGGAACTATGAAGATCGATCTGCACGTCCACTCCAAATACTCCACGCGACCCTCCCAATGGGTCTTGCAAAAGTTGGGCTGCCAGGAGTGCTATACGGAGCCCCGGACCCTATACCGCCTTGCCAAAAAGCGCGGCATGTCCCTGGTAACCATTACGGACCACAACGTCATCGACGGCAGTCTGGAAATCGCCGGCCTCCCCGACACCTTTATCAGCGAGGAAGTGACCACCTATTTCCCGGAGGATCGCTGCAAGGCCCACGTCCTGGTTTACGATATTAACGAGCAACAGCATCAAGACCTGCAGCAGGCCCGGGAAAATATCTTTGACCTGGCGCACTATCTGCAGGAATATCATATCCCCCACGTCCTGGCCCATCCCTTCTGGTCCGTCAACGATCGCTTGACCCCGGCCCATTTCGATAAATTTCTGCTGCTCTTCAAGAATTTCGAACTGAACGGGGCCCGGGATGGCCGCTTGAACGATTGCCTGAAGGCCATGCTGTCCCAACTCACCCCGGGAGACCTGGACGCCCTAGCCGATAAGTATGGGATCGCGCCCTCGCTTCATAACCCCTGGCAGAAGAACCTTACCGGCGGTTCCGATGACCATAGCTCTCTCAACATTGCCCGGATGTTTACCCAGGTGGAGGGGGCCAGATCCTTAAAGCATTTCTTTCACGGCCTCGAGGTCGGCCAAGCTAAGCCCCAGGGGCAGGCCTCCACGCCCTTAACCCTGGGGCACAATCTTTACAGCATCGCCTACCAGTTCTATAAACAGAAATACGACTTGGGTAAGTATGCCGATTCCAGCGTTTTCATCAATTTTTTCGAAAGATTTTTGCAGACCGACTCAGAACCGAAACATATACCCACCCGGTATCAGCACTATCGGGACCGGATTAAATATTTTTTCAGCAGTTCTTCGAAAAGCCGCCAGACCGACCCCTTCTTGTCTCTGATCGTCACTGAAGCCATCAAGGCGCCGCAGAAATCGGCGACCAGGCCCGGACTGCAGTGGTTCCAGATACTCCATGACATCTCCACCACCATCTTGAAGCAGTTTCACGAACATTTCCGCCAGGCGCTGACCGAGGTCAATATCCTCGGCTTGATTAATTCCCTGACCTCTTCCGGGATAATTTATCTGGGGTTGACTCCTTACCTGGCGGCCTTCTCCTCCTTCTCCAAGGACCGCAGCCTCGGGGCGGAAATCCTGCGCGGTTTTTCCGGGCGCGCCCCTGCGAGCCCTGAGAATGGCAAGAGCCGGCTCAACCTGGCGCACTTTACCGATACCTTTTATGAGGTCAACGGGGTGGGACTCACCCTTCAGGGCCAGGTGGAGGCCGCGGTCCGGGCCGAGAAGAGATACACCATTATCACCTGTGATTCCGAGGCCCGGCCGCAACTGCCCGGGATTCGCAATTTCGCGCCCATCGGGGTCTTTCATTTACCGGAATATCCCGAACAGAAGCTGTTCCATCCACCCTGGTTCGAGATCCTCAACTATTGTTATGAACAGAATTTTACCCATATCAAGACCGCCACTCCGGGCCCCATGGGACTGACGGCCTTAGGGGTGGCCCGCCTGCTGCGCTTGCCGATCTGGGGCACCTACCACACCGCCCTGCCCCAATATGCGCAATATTTGACCGGTGATACCGGCATGGAGGAGCTGATGTGGAAATATATCATCTGGTTTTACAATCAGATGGATCTCGTCTTCGCGCCCTCCGCCAGCACCGCCGAAGAATTGCACCAGAGAGGCATCGACCCGGTCAAGATCCGCCTCTATCCCCGGGGAGTGGACGTCGAGCGCTTCCATCCGGCCAAACGCAATGGGGTCTTGGAAAAGCGCTATCAGATCAAAGAGGGCCTGAAGCTCCTTTATGTCGGCCGGGTATCCAAGGAGAAGAATTTGCCGCTCCTGGCCACAGTCTTCAATTCCCTGTTACCCAGACACCCGGAGCTCAAATTGATCATCGTGGGAGACGGACCCTATCTGGAAGAGATGCGCCAGGTGATGGCGGGCCCCTCTTGCGCCTTTATTGGCTATCTGGCGGGGGAGGCGCTGGCCGAGGTTTACGCCTCCTGTGACCTCTTCGTCTTCCCCAGCACCACCGATACCTTCGGCAATGTGGTCCTGGAAGCGCAGGCTTCCGGCCTGCCGGTGGTGGTCACCGATTCCGGGGGGCCGCAAGAAAACGTCATCGCTGGTGAGACCGGCGTCATAGTTCCGGGAAATGATGCGGAAGGGCTCGGCGCGGCCATCGAGCTGCTGTTGGCCAATCCGGATCGGTTAAGAAAGATGGGACTGGCGGCCCGGGATTACGTCAAGCAGCGCTCCTTTGCGGCGGCCTTCCAGGCCTCCTGGAAGATGTATGAGGACACGGCCGGCCACCAGCAAGCGGCCAATTAGATGCCCGATCTGCCTGAACCAAAGGGTCGCTGCTTCCAGCCCTGGCCGGTCTTTCCGCCCGCGCCCCCATTCAGCCCCCCGGGAAGAATTCATTAATTTCATTGATAATTAACGCGACCTTAAATCAATCCTAACCAAAGCCCTTTAATCTATGCCTGTCAGGGTCTCTGGGGGCCGGCTGCCGGGATTGGTTGATGGGCCCGGGGCGGCCTCCGGCTCACTGGCAAAACTTCAGGAGAGGGAGGGCTCTCTCCGGGAATTGAGGAGGAAAAGCCATGCCTGACGGCGACATTCTCTTAATCAGTGATGGCTCCCAAATTTTTCCGCCCCTGGCCCGGTTTTTAACGGAAGCGGGCCACCGGGTCATGACCACCTGCGAAACGCGGGAGGCCTTCCGGTCCTTGCGCGCCGGCAATTTTCGCCTGGTCATCACCTGCTTGAGCAATGGCTGGACCGATACCCGCCCCTTCCTGAAGGCGGTCCGGGAGCTGGATCGGGAGATTGCGGTGGTCATTTTGCGCCCCGGACCCGAGGTCAGGTCCCCGGTCGGCGCCTACGTGGTCAAGGATGAGGGCTATGACTTCAAGCCTTTCGGCTGGCCGGGGCTCCGCCACCTGGTAGCCAATTGCCTGAGTAGCTGAGATCTCCTCCGGGATGGGGTGATGGCCGCACGCCCCAGCCGCCGGCCGCTTTCTCCTTTTTTAAATCCTCAAAATTACGAAAAAACCGAAAATGACCTCCTCTCCAGAGGCGGGTCACTTTAACGGCATCTCTTCCCGGGGCCGGTCCGGGGACAAATTTAGCGGCCTGGCCGGAAGGGCTGCCCCAACCTTTCGGGAAAAGCGCTGATAATGATGCTTAAGCAGCAAAAGCCGCTCCCGGGGCCGCAGATCAAAGTAGAAGGGGCTTTCCATAAACATGGCCACAAATTCTTTCCTCTCCAAGGGATTCTCCATCTTCACACGGCCCGCTGACCTGGGCTGATTTATCCAGGGTTTCGAAATAAGGCTGAAAGAGGTCCTCATCCAGGCGCAGCATCAGGCCGCGGCAGAGAGCGCAGATGGCCGTCTGGTCATCCAGCCCCCCGATTCTCTGCTCGCGGTCCCCACAATCGACACATTGATAGGTATAAACCGGCATAAAGCATCCCCCCCATAAAATAGCCGCCCCCCTGATGGCCGGCAGCCATATCTGTTGGCCTTGCGTAACTGGGCAGCCGGTGCGGCCGCATCCCGGATGAAGAATTTTTTAGGCGGTGCGATTCAGCCGAACAATTCTTTCAGGTTGGCCTCCGGCCCATGCTTCGCCACGAAATCTTCCGCCTCGGCCCGCACCACTTCCGGGTCGGGCTCTCTCCCCACCACGTCCCGATAGAGCTGGTGCAGTTCGCGGCGTATATTCTCCACCGCCTGCCTCTTTGACTGATCCAGAAGGCTATGCATAGATTTTGACCTTCTTCGGCAAGGATTTCCAAGGTTTGCCGGATCTGCTGCGATTAGCTGAAGCCAGCCGGCATTCCCGGCTATGGGCTTAAGAGCCGGGCCCCCCTGGGCTGCGCCTCTGGCTTCAGGCGCCTGGAACTGCGTCTTCCCCGCCGGGGCCCGATTTGGGCCGGTCCTGCGGCCGCCAGAGGGAAAACGGCTGGGCAAATTATGCCCCCCAGATTAGGGGGTCTTCATCAGCCCAGCCGTTTTTGCAGGGGAAAGGAATGTTTTGAGGTTACCCTGGGTTCGTAAAGATAGAATTTCGGTTCGGTTAATATTTGATTAATTGCCGGAAACGGGTTCTGAGGGCAGGATTGCCGGGAAGAGAGTCGGCCGGGCGCGGCCGCGGGCGGGATGGTCCGGGGGCTTTGGGGCCGGGCAGACCTGAAAATGACCGGGAACCGGGCCCACCCGGCCCACAGAAACGGCCAGGCCCGCTAAACCCGCCCAAGGGCCTGCCGGGCAAAAGAGATGCGAAACCTTACCAATGGAAATGACTGGTCGGGACGGGCGGATTCGAACCGCCGGCTTCCTGCTCCCAAAGCAGGCGCGCTAACCAGGCTGCGCCACGTCCCGACTCTCACTTAATGGGGCCAGGTCCTCTTTGAGGCCGGCCAATATCTGCCGCAGGGCGGCAAGGGCCCGGGCTCGGTGGCTGATGCGGTCTTTCACCTCCGGCCCCAGTTGGGCCATGGTGGCCCCGAACTCGTCCACCCAGAAGACCGGGTCGTAGCCGAAACCCTGGCTCCCCTGAGGCGTAAGGGCGATGCGGCCGGGGCACTCCCCTCTGGTCCGGAAGAGGCGGCCGTCCGGCAGGGCCAGGGCGATTTCGCAGACGAACCGGGCCTGGCGCTGCTCCCAGGGAATCTCCCGCAGCTCCTCCAAGAGTTTGCCCCAGTTGTCGGCGTCGCCGGGGCGGGCCGGTTGCGTACGGTCCTGGGCGTAGCGGGCCGAATGGACTCCGGGGCGGCCTCCCAGGGCCGCGACCTCCAGACCGGAGTCGTCGGCCAGGGCCGGAAACCCTGTGAGCCGCAGCACTTCCCGGGCCTTGGTCTCGGCATTCGCCGCGAAGCTCGCGCCCTCCTCAGGAATCTCCGGCAGTCCCGGGAAATCGTCCAACCCCAACAGGCGCAAATTCAGGTCTGCCAGGATGTGCCTGAGCTCCCGGATCTTGCCGGCCGAGCGCGAGGCCATCACCAGGACAGGGGCAGCCATGGGCGCAGGGCCTCCTCCTGGAGGTGGAAGAGCTCCTTAAGGCCCTCCTGAGCCAGGGCCAGCATCTGCGCCAACTGGGGGGCGGGAAAGGGCCCCGCCTCGCCGCTGAGCTGGACCTCGATGAGTTCGCCCTTGCTGGTGCCCACGAAGTTGGCGTCCACCGCGGCCTGGGAATCCTCTTCATAGTCCAGGTCCAGCAACAGTTGCCCCCGGCAGGCGCCGGCGCTCACCGCGGCCACCTGCCCGGAAAGGGGCCGGGCGGCCAGCAGGCCCTGGCGCCGCAACCCTTCCAGGGCCAGGTTCAGGGCCACGAAGGCCCCGGTGATGCTGGCGCTGCGGGTGCCGCCGTCGGCCTGCAGGACGTCGCAGTCCAGGATGACGGTGCGGGGGCCCAGGGCCTTAAGGTCCACCGCGGCCCGGAGCGAGCGCCCGATGAGGCGGCTGATCTCGTGGGTCCGGCCCCCCACCTGGCCCCGGCGGGACTCCCGCTCCTGGCGGCCGTGGGTCGCCCGGGGCAGCATGGCGTATTCGGCGGTGACCCAACCGCCGCCGCCGGCTTGACGAAAGGGCGGCACCGTCTCCAGCACCGTGGCGGCGCACAAGACCCGGGTGCGGCCCCAGGTAACCAGGCAGGAGCCTTCGGCAAAATCGAGGTAACCCGGGGTCAGGCTCACCGGCCGGAGCCGGTTCCGGGCCCGTCCGCTCTCGCGGCGCATGGCTTAATCCTTAAGGGATTGGCGCAGGGTGTCGATTACCAGGTTAAATGTGTCGCTAAAGGAGGCGGGGGAGACCCGGCCCACCTCGATGAACTTGACCACGATCTCCTTGGCCGCCTTCAGGAGCACTTCCTCCCGGGTCGGCAGGGGGGCTCCGGCTGGTCGCTCCCGGCTCATGCAAGGCTCCCTTCTGCGGCGATTTTTTGGTATATTATCAGTGAGCAGTAAGCAGTGAGCAGTGGAATTGGTGGGCAGTGCCCACCCTACACTCTAGAAGGATTCGCAGATCTTTAATTTGCCGGTAAAACTCCAACTGGAAACTCCGGGAGACCGCATCAGGGCCAAAGGCCCATGCCACAGTCGCCCCTACGGCCAGAAACTTCTAGAAAAGGTTGCCAGTTCCCAGTTCCCAGAGTAGTAGAAGTTCCCGAAAACTGGCAACTGGCAACTGGAAACTATCAAAAGGCCCCGCGGGCCAGAAGAAGGCCGTCTTGATGGCCGGCGGGGCGGGTCAAGAAGAACCGGGTCACAGCCCTCCTCAAGGGGAAATGATAAACCAGTGACTGGGCCAAGGCAAGAGCTAAAAAGAGAGCGGGCCATCCGGGTTCTGCCGCCCCAGGTGGCGGCCCAGATTGCCGCGGGGGAGGTCATCCTGCGCCCCGCCGCGGTGGTCAAGGAACTGGTGGAAAACTCCCTGGACGCCGGGGCCCGGAGCCTGGTGGTGGAGATCGAGGAGGGGGGCTGCCGCCGCCTACGGGTGGTGGACGACGGCTGGGGTATGACGAGGGCGGAGGCCCTCCTGAGCCTGGAGCGCCACGCCACCAGCAAGCTCAGGGATGAGGCCGACCTTCTCAACATCAGCACCCTGGGGTTTAGGGGCGAGGCCCTGCCCAGCATCGCCGCGGTGAGCCGCTTGACCCTGGTCACCTGCCCGCCGGGGACGTCCCCGGGCTTCCGGCTGGTGAGCCTGGCCGGGGAATTACAGGAATCGTCTCCCTGGGCGGCTGCCGGCGGCACCCAGGTGGAGGTGGCGGAGCTCTTTTTCAATACCCCGGCCCGGCGCAAATTTCTGAAGAGCAAAGAAGGAGAGCAGGCCTACATCGTCGAGATGTTGCGCCATCTGGCCCTGGGGTATCCGGAGGTCCAGTTCACCCTGAAGACGCCGACCCGGGTGCTGCTCAGCGCCCCGGGGCCGCATGAGCTGCCGGCCCGGGTGGCGGCCCTCTACGGCGCCGAGGCGGCGGCGCGGATGCTGCCGGTGTCCCTGGGGACCGGCTCCTTTGAGGTCAGCGGGCTCATCAGCGACCCGGATTTTTCCCTGGCCAGCTCCCGCTTCCAGGTCTTCCTGGTGAACCGCCGGGTGGTGCAGGACCGCATCCTGGGAGGGGTCCTGAAAGAGGTGTTCGCCGGCCTTCTGCCCCGGGGGCGCCATCCGGCGGCAGTGCTCCACCTGACGCTCCCCGCCCCGGACTTGGACGTCAACGTCCACCCGGCCAAGGCCGAGGTGCGTTTTCAAGATCCGGGCCGGATCTACGCCCTGCTGCTGGCGGCCCTGCGCCAGGCCCTGGGGCCGCTCTCCGGCGCGGCTCCCGGATACCGGGTGACCTTGCAGCCCGACTTCCCGCGGGTGGCCGAGGCTTCACTCCTGTCGCCATCCCCGCCTTCCTGGGGCGCCGCGGCCCCCTGGCCCCTGCCGCCGGCGCCGGCGCCGGGGGCGCTGCCGGCGGCCGCGCCCCGCTCCTGGCGCTTCCAGGACCTCAGGATCATCGGCCAGTTGAAGAACACCTATATCCTGACCCAGTCCCCGGAGGGCCTGGTCCTCATCGACCAGCACGCGGCCCACGAACGCGTTCTCTATGAATCCCTGCAGGCCAAAGGTCCGGGGGCCGCCAGCCAGGCGCTGCTCTTCCCCAAGGTGGTGGAGGTTCCCGCCGCCCAGGCCGATTGGGTACGGGAGCACCTGGAGGTCCTGGCCCAGGCGGGCCTGGCCCTCTCGGACTTTGGCGGGGCCAGCTTTCTGATCACCGCGGTTCCAGCCTTTCTCAGCCACGCCGACCTGGAGGCGGTGCTGGCCGAGGCGGTGGAGGTCTTGTCCCCCTTGAAGGGCGGCGCCTCGCCCCAGGCGATTAAGGAGCAGGCTTGCCAGTTCATGGCCTGCCGGGGGGCCGTCAAGGCGGGAGACCCCCTGAAGGGGGAGGCCGTTCAGGCCTTGCTGGCCCAATTGGATGACATCCCGGTATCCTCCCACTGCCCCCACGGCCGCCCCCTGTGGCGCCTGATCCCTTACGGCGACATCCACCAGAGCTTCCGACGCCCTAAATGAGGCGGTTTGCGGTTGGAACCCGCTCCTGGGGGCGGACACACGGGGCCGCCCCGACATTCAGCAAATGAGGCGGTTTGCGGCGGCAACCCCGGCCGGTTGCCTGGGGATATAATTGAGGCTCATGACCAGGTCGCGCAACAATCGAGATCAGCCTCCGGTGGCGGTGTTGCTGGGCCCCACTGCGGTGGGCAAGACCGCCGTCGCCCTGGAATTGGCCCGCCGCCTTAAGGCGGAGATCGTCAACGCCGACTCCCTCCAGGTCTACCGCGAGCTCGATATCGGCACCGCCAAGCCCAGCCCGGCGGAACGCCTCCTGGTACCCCATCACCTGGTGGACGTGGCCGACCCCCCGGAGCCTTATGACGCAGCCCGCTACTCCCGGGAGGGCCGGGCGGCGCTGGCCGCCCTGCACGCCCGCGGCACCCCGCCCCTGGTGGTGGGAGGCAGCGGCCTCTATCTCAAGGCCCTGCTCTATGGCCTCTTTGAGGAAGGCTCGCCCCGGGCGGAAATCCGGGGGCGCCTGCAGCGGGAGCTTACCGATCTGGGACCCCTGCACCTGCACCAGCGCCTGGCGGCCCTGGACCCGATCACCGCCGGCCGCCTGCACCATAACGACCGCTACCGCATCCTCCGGGCCCTGGAGGTTATGGAGGCCAGCGGCCGGCCCCTCTCGGAACTCTTCCAGGCCCATCGCTTCCGGCACTGCCCCTACCGCCTCCTGAAGCTGGGCCTGAGAATCCCCCGGGAAGAACTCGACTCCAGGATCGCTTTGCGCATAGAGACCATGCTGGCCCAGGGATTTCTTCAGGAGGTGGCGGATCTGCTGGGGCGTTATCCTCCGGACCTGAAGCCCTTGCAGTCCCTGGGCTACCGGCACTTGCGCCAATACCTCAACGGGGAGCGCTCCTGGGAGGAGTCCCTGGCGGCGCTGCAGGTGGACACCCGGCGCTATGCCAAGCGCCAGGCCACCTGGTTCCGGGCCGACCCGGAGATCGAGTGGTTTCACCCGGAGCAAGTGGAGGAGATGGCCGCGGCGCTGGCGGGGTTCTTCGCCTAGACAGATAACCAACCGATCCGATTAATCAGAGAAGCCACTTTAAACCTGATTTCTCTGCCATCTGAACGAAGTGCAGGATCTCAAGTCAGTAAACCTACTAGATTCTTCCCTGCGCTGAGAATGACATTTTTGGGCAAGCCCTAATTTTTTGAGGTCAATCCCGGGTTAAAAAAATCGCCTTTTTTCATTTTTTCCGTAAGCATTGCATCTCTGGCCTATTCAGGCTAAATATTAACCGGGATCTGAAACTAAAAACCGGGCGGCTCGGTCAGCGGCTGGAAGCCGGTGCCACTTTAAGGAAATGGTGGGCAGTGCCCACCCTACGCCAACTGGGCGACCCGGCGGGTCGCCCCTACAACTCGAAACTCAAAACTCGAAACTTAAGATATGTGGCGCTATCTCAGCAAGAGGATACTGTTGATGATTCCCATGCTCCTGGGCATCACCCTGGTCTCCTTCCTGGTGATCCACCTGGCCCCGGGCACCCCCACCGAGCTGCAGACCACCATGAATCCCAAGGCGTCCTTAGAGGCCCAGAAGCGCCTGCAGGAGCTCTACGGTCTGAATAAGCCTTTGCAGGTGCAGTACTGGGATTGGCTCAAACGCATCAGCCGTCTGGACTTCGGCCGCTCCTTCTCCCCGGATCGGCGTCCGGTGTGGGACAAGATCCGGGAGCGTATCGGCGTCACCCTGGGTCTCAATCTCCTGAGCCTGCTGATCATCTTGGCGGTAGCCCTGCCTTTGGGGGTGCTGGCCGCCCAGCGGGCCCATTCCTGGTTCGACAAAGGCACCACCCTGCTGGTCTTTTTCGGCTTCGCCATGCCTTCCTTCTGGCTGGCCTTGCTGTTGATGCTCTTCTTCGGGGTCTACCTGGACTGGCTGCCCATCTCCGGCCTCACTTCCCTGGGCTCCTCCCATCTTTCCCTCTGGGGGAAGCTTAGCGACCTGGGGGCCCACGTCACCCTGCCGGTGCTGGGGTCCGCCTTCATGGGCCTGGCCGGCGTCTCCCGTTACATGCGGGGCAGCATGCTGGAGGTGATCGGCCAGGACTACATCACCACCGCCCGGGCCAAAGGGCTGCCGGAGCGGGTGGTTATCTTCAAGCACGCCTTGCGCAACGCCTTGCTGCCGGTGATCACCATACTGGGGTTCAGCCTGCCGGGCCTCATTGGCGGCAGCGTCATCTTCGAGACCATCTTCGCCATTCCCGGCATGGGGCAGTTGTTGTGGTGGGCGGTGATGGCCCGGGATTATCCGGTGGTGATGGGGGAGTTGGTCATCGTGGCCCTCCTCACCCTGCTGGGCAACCTGCTGGCGGACCTGGCCTACGGGCTGGCGGACCCCCGCATCAGGATGGGATGAGCATGAGAGTCAGCGAATCCTGGGTTCGTCTCTGGCGCAACCGCCTGGCCATAAGCGGCCTGGCCCTGGTCCTGGGCCTCTTTGCCGTGGCCCTGCTGGCCCACTGGCTGGCCCCCTACAACCCCGACTTTATTGACTTAAAGCAGGTGCTCATGCCTCCCAGCCCGGCCCATCTGCTGGGCACCGACACCTTGGGCCGGGATGTCTTGAGCCGCATCATCTATGGGGCCCGGGTGTCGCTGCTGGTGGGCTTCGTGGCGGTGGGCATCGCCACCCTGATCGGCCTGCTGGTGGGGGCCCTGGCGGGTTACTACGGCGGGGTGCTGGATCAGGTCCTCATGCGCCTGGTGGACCTGATGCTCTGTTTCCCGACCATCTTCCTGATCCTGGCGGTGATCGCGGTGCTGGGGCCCAATATCTGGAACATCATGGCGGTCATCGGGCTGACCAGTTGGATGGGGGTGGCGCGCCTGGTGCGGGCGGAGTTTCTGTCGCTTCGGGAGCGGGAATTCGTGGTGGCGGCCCGGGCCCTGGGGGCCTCGGACGCCCGCCTCATCTGGCGGCACCTGCTGCCCAACGCCCTGACCCCGGTGATGGTCTCCGCCACCCTGGGGGTGGCCGGGGCCATCCTGGTGGAGAGCTCCCTGAGCTTCCTGGGCCTGGGGGTGCAGCCCCCCACCCCCAGTTGGGGGAACATGCTCACCATGGGCAAGGACAACATCGAGATCGCCTGGTGGCTCTCGGTCTTTCCCGGCCTGGCGATCCTGGTGACGGTGATGAGCTACAACCTCCTGGGCGAAGGCATCCGGGAGGCCATTGACCCCCGCCTCAGGGACTGATCCCCACCGACTTTGTTTACAACCCCATAGATAATCGCCCTCTCCGGCTTACCCCGGCGCTGGGCCGGAGGGTTTCGGGCCGCCAGACGCGAAGCGCCAAAACTCCGCCCTCGGCCCCGAGATATCCGAGGATATTATTTGACAAGCGGAGAACAGTAAACTATCTTGCAGCCTAAGGGCGGCTTACGCTTATTAGATTCAGCACCTTAACCTTAAAGGGAGAGATAGATGAGACGAACCCAGATGAGAATCATTTGCCTGGCGCTGGTCCTGGCCCTGTGCGGGGCGGGGCTAGCCCTGGCCGCCGATGCAAACAAGGCCTTGAGTAACAGCTATAACCTGATATCCCAGGGAAAATACGCCCGGGCCCAGAAAGTGTTGGATCAGGTCCTGGCCAAGGACCCGGGCAACCCCCTGGCCCTGAATAATCTGGCCGCGGCGATGGTCGGCATGAAGAAATTCGATAAGGCCGATACCTATTTGAATCAGGCCCTCCCCAAGGCCCAGGGTTACATGGTTCAAGTCAACCGGGTATGCACCGTAGGCAACATTTGCGTGGCCCTCAATCCAGTCTCCGGAGAAACGGGCAATCAGGATCTGGCGCCTTTAATCAAGATGAACATCGAGATGGTCAAAGGTATGATGAACGCAAGTCCCATCCCCGGCAAGGGCCTGAGATAAGGGATCCTTAAAGCGCCGCCCCCTTTTGGCCCCTTCCCGGGGCCTTTTTTTTTGGGGGAGGGGGCGGTCTCCGGTAAAGGCTGGAAGCCTCAGAGAGACGAAGCAGGGCTATTTCTTCACCCGGGCCTCATCGGCCCGCAGCTTTTCCTGCAGGTAGGGAACCAGTTGGGGCGAGCCGGGTTGATCCAGGAGCCTTTTCCAGTAAACCGCGGCCCCCGGATAGTCGCCGGCCTGCTCCAGGAGTAAGGCCAGGCGCTGCTCCATCTCGCCGTCCAAGGGTCCGGGGAGCTGCTCCTGGGCGGCCTTCAAGGCTGCCGCCGCCTTTTTAGAGTCGCCCATCCCCTCGTAGCAGTAACTGAGGCTTTCGTTAAGAAGCGCATCCCAGGCCGGGTCGCCGCTGGGGAGCAGGGAGGCGTAAGCCCTGGCGGCCTCGGGGTAATTTTTGAGGTGGTAGAGGAGATTGGCCCGCAGCAACTGGGCCTGCCGGGCCCCGCGGGTCCCGGGGTAGTCCCGGACCACCCGCTCCAGGGCCTGGGCGGTGCCGGACCCGGCCTCTCCGGCCAGGCTGGGACTTAGCTGGGCCAGGGCGGCAGCCGCCTGCCTTTCCTGGCGCGCCTCAAGGCCGGCGTAGATGGCCCAGGCGGCCAGGACCAGGGCAACCAGCACCAGACCAGAAGCCAGCCACTTCCAGTGGAGTTTCCCTTGCTCCAACAGGCGTTGGGCCAGGTTTAAGACCTCTTCAGGATTTTCCAACAGCGAGCGCTGCCGGGGGCTGATTTTGGCCATCAAGTTCTCCTAGGCTAGTGCCCCATATGGGCTATGAAATTTCAAACTATGGTTTTTTAACCACCCATGGAAAACAGGGGAAGGAGAGATTTAAAATACCGTCCTGAAATCCCCCTAAATCCCAGTAGTGTCCGGCAGATATTTTACATAAGGGCGGTCGAATGGAAAATGAAAAATGTAGCCGCAAACCTTTAGCTCCTTTAGCCAGAGATGACGGCGGCAGTACCGACGCGCCAAAACTCCCTCTCCCCTGCGAGGGGAGAGGGTGGGGGTGAGGGGTGGCTTCGAGTACTGACCACTTCCCCCTCACCCTGCCCTCTCCCCCATTGGGGGAGAGGGGATAAATCAATAGAACTCCATAAGTTAGCGAGAGGAGATTTGGCGGCCTTATATTAACGCCAGATTAGCAAAAAGCTTGCCGGACACTACTGCCTGAATCCCCTTTCCCAAAGCGGGACTTTAATACCCTTGGAACTTAGGTTTCGACTCGATTTAATGCCAGATGGCAGCTCAACCTTAAGGGGCGGTTTTCCGTTTTTTGCTTCCGGTTTTCTCTTTGAGATTCTCCACCAATTCCCGCCCCCGGCGGCCGTGGCCCAGGAAGCTGAGTTGCCGCTGGCTCCGGGTGAGGATGGCCAGCCGCACTTCCAGGTAGTCCTGCGGCAGCAGCCCGGCCAGGCGCTGGGCCCATTCCACCGCCAGCACCGAGTCGCCTTCGAGATACTCCTCCAAATCCGGCAGCAGCTCGGCAGGGAGGTCCTCCAGGCGGTACAGGTCCAGGTGTATCAGGGGCGTCCGGCCGGGGTACTCATGGACCAGGGTGAAGCTGGGAGAGGCCACCGCCGCCGCGGCCGGCACCCCCAGGCCCCGGGCCAGGCCATGGACGAACTCGGTCTTGCCGCTGCCCAGTTCGCCGTTCAGGGCGATGATATCCCCCGGAGCCAGCCGGGCTGCCAGGCGGGCCGCCAGGTCCCTGGTCTCCCGGGCTGAGTCGGTCACATACTCAAGGGGCCTCACCAGCCCCCGCATCGGCCCACTCCCGGGCCAGGCCCCGGACCAGGTCCATCTTGCCGATAATGCCCACGATCTTTCCCGCCTCCACGACCGGCAGGGTGTGCACCCCCTGCTTGGCCATCAGGGCGGCGAGCCGGGGCACCGGGGTGTCCGGGGAGACGGTCACCGGTTTGGGACTCATAATGTCGCCCACGGTGGCGCCCAGCATCTTCTCCACCTTGCGGAAGAGGTGGGACGGGACCTGCAGATAGAGGTGGAAGTCCAGGATATTGAGGGCCGGAGGCAACTCCAGTTCCTGGGCCCGCTCCACCAAGTCACTCTGGGTGACGATGCCCACCAGGCGGCCGTCGGCGTCCACCACCGGCACGCCGCTGATATTTTTACCCACCAGGGTTTTGGCCAGATCGCTCACCAGGGTCTCCGGGGAGACGGTGAACACCGCTTGCGTCATGATATCACGCGCTTGTAGCATATGCCTTCCTCGACGAGGGGGATAGAGCCCCGGGTGAATTGGCCCAACACCTCGGGGAACAGCGACAGCAGATCTCCGGCCACCAGGCCCCGGGTACCGTGTTGGGCGGCAAACCAGTCGGCGCTGAGGCCGTGGAGGTAGACCCCCAGGCGGGCGGCATCCCAGGCAGAGAGCCCCTGGGCCAGGAAGCCGCCGATGAGGCCGGTGAGGACGTCGCCGGTACCGCCGGTAGCCAGGGCCGGGTTGCCGGTGGGATTGAGGCTGACCCGGCCGTCCGGGGCGGCCACCAGGGTCTGGGCCCCTTTGAGGACCAGCACCACGCCGTAGCGGCCGGCGGTCTCCCGGGCCAGCGCCAGCCGCCGGGATTGCACCTCTTTAGTGGAGCAGCCCAACAGGCGGGCCAACTCCCCGGGATGGGGGGTGAGAATCCGAGGGCCGGCGGCCCCCAGAGAGAGATTTTTCCCGGCTCCTTTTCCCTTCTGACCTTCCTGGTCTCCGGCTAGGGCGTTGATGGCGTCGGCGTCCACCACCATGGGGCGCTCCAGGCGCTGCACCAGGGTCCGCACCAATTCCCGGGTCTCCGGGTGGGTCCCCAGGCCCGGTCCCAGGGCCAGGGCGGCGCAACCTTCGGCAAAGGCCGAAATAGGCTCCAGGGCCTGGCGCCCCAGGGCCCTGGCCCCTGCAGCCTGGGGCAGGGGCAGGGTCATGGCCGCCGTGATCTTCACCGCCATAATGTCGCTGAGGCCTTCTGCGACGCCCAAGGTCACCAGGCCGGCGCCAGCCCGGAGCGCACCCCGGGAGGCCAGGGCCGCCGCCCCGGTCTTGCCCTCGGAGCCGGCCAGCACCAGGAGGTGGCCAAAGGTCCCCTTGTGGCTGTCCCGGGGGCGGGGGGGCAGCAGTTCCCGCAGTTCCCGGGCCTCGGCCAGCGACACCGGCACCTCCCGGGCCAGGTCGGGCGGCATGCCGAGGTCCGCCTGCCACAGGCGGCCCACGTAGTCCCGTCCCGGGGACATGACCAGGCCGATTTTCGGCCAGCCGCAGGTCACGGTGACGTCCGCCCGGACCGCCACCCCCAGCGCCTCCCCGGTGTCGGCAGACAGGCCGCTGGGGAGATCCAGCGCCAGGACCTGGCGCTTGAGCTGATTGACCGCCTGGATGAGGCTGGCCAGGAGGCCGGTCACCGGGGAGTTGAGCCCGGTGCCCAGGAGGGCGTCGACGATCAGGCCGGCCCGGGCCAGGCGGTCCAGAGCCTTCTCAAGATGGGATTCCTCCAGGACCTCCAGCACCTCCAGTCCCTGGTGGGCCAGGATCTCCAGGTTCACCCGGGCGTCGCCCCCCACCTGGTCCCGCCGCCCCACCAAGAAAACGGCCACCGGGATCCCGGCGTTGGCCAGGCAGCGGGCCACCACGAAGCCGTCGCCGCCGTTGTTGCCCCGGCCGGCCAAGACCGCCACCTCCCCGGAGAGCTCGGGAAATTCCCGCCGGAGCACCTGGTAGGCGGCGCGCCCGGCATTCTCCATCAAAACCAGGGAAGGGAGCCCCACCTCGGCAATGGCTCGCCGATCCAACTCCCGCATCTCGGCGGCGGTGAGCAGTTTCATGGCTCTGGCCTCAGCAAAGAAATTTTACCGGCTAAGATAACACACCTGCGGGGGGATTGCCAGGGCGAGGCGGAAAGGACCTGGGAACCCCCGCCCGCCGTGGGGCGCGGCTGGCAAAATTGTCTGGAAGGGGGTCCACCAGCGGGCGTTTAAATGCTAGGGCTATTGCAAAACCTGTTTCACTGCCATCCGGAACGGCGTGAATGATCTCAAGTCATTAAAAATACTAGATTCTTCGTTTCGCTCAGAATGACCTTGGTTAGCTGCTGAGTTCAAACCGCTCTCCGTTTCCTGCCGCGCCGCAAAAACCTTGCCTGACACATACTGCGGCCTGGATGAATTTGGTCCAGGGCCATGACAAATCAGGCTGAAGATGTTAAGCTAACTGGTGCAGTAATATTGGCTGGCCGGATTAAGTTTATTGACTCCGGGCATTGGAATGGTTAAATTTTTAAATTGTCCCTAAGATAAGGCAACGGATCATTTTTTGGTTATCATCGACTATAAGGCGGGCAATCTCACCAGCGTGGTCAACTCCTTCCAGGCCCTGGGGGTGGAGAGCCGGGTGACCCAGGATGCCGCCGCGGTGGCAGCCGCGGACCGGGTGGTCTTCCCCGGGGTGGGAGCGGCCGGGAAGGCCATGGCGACCTTGCGGGAGCTGGGCCTGGACCGGGCCTTAGAGGAGAGCTTCCGGAAGGGCACCCCCATTTTGGGCATCTGCCTGGGGGCCCAGATCATCCTGGAATACAGCCAGGAAAACGAAACCCCCTGTCTAGGGTTGCTGCCGGGCCGCACCCAGGCGCTGCCCCGGCAGCCAGGGTTGAAGATTCCCCACATGGGCTGGAACCGCGTCCGCTTCCTGAAGCCGCATCCGGTGTTTCAGGGTTTGCCGGAAGAGGCCGAATACTACTTTGTCCACAGTTACTATCCGGAGCCGGCCGAGCAGGCCATGGTCCTGGGGGTTACCGAGTACGCCCTCCCCTTTCCCAGCGTCCTGGGATGGCGCTCGCTGGTGGCTACCCAGTTCCACCCGGAAAAGAGCGGTCGTTTCGGGCTGAAAATCCTGGAAAATTTCCTGGCCTGGGACGGCGCCGATGCTGAGTAAAAGGATCATCCCCTGCCTGGATGTCAGGGATGGGCGCACCACCAAAGGCATCAAGTTCCGCAACAACGTGGACGTCGGCGATCCGGTGGCCATGGCCCGGTTCTATTACGAAGCCGGAGCCGACGAGCTGGTCTTTTATGATATTACCGCCTCCAGCGACCGCCGGGGGATTATGATCGAGGTGGTGCGCCGGGTGGCCGCCGAGATTTTCATCCCCTTCTCGGTAGGCGGCGGCATCGGGAGCCTCAACGACATGCGGGCCGTGCTTTTGGCCGGGGCGGAAAAGGTGAGCATCAACACTGCCGCCATAGAGAATCCCCAGCTCATCAGCCAGGGGGCCCGGGCCTTCGGCAGCCAGTGCGTCGTTCTGGGAATGGATGTGAAAAAGGTGGGGGTCTCGGAGGCCACCCCTTCGGGCTACGAGATGGTGATCCATGGGGGCCGCACTCCCACGGGCCGCGACGCCCTGTGGTGGGCCAAGGAAGGCGAACGCCTGGGCGCCGGGGAGATTTGCCTCAATTCCATCGATGCCGACGGGACCCAGGCCGGATATGAGCTGACCCTGACCCGGATGATTTCCCAAGCCGTGTCCATCCCGGTCATCGCCTCCGGCGGGGCCGGCACCCCGGAGCATCTCCAGGCAGTCTTGACCCAGGGCCGGGCCGACGCGGCCCTCATTGCCTCCATGGTCCATTACGAGAATTATACCATCACGGAAATCAAACAATATCTCCAGAAGCATGGGATCCCCGTAAGGCTGGCCTGGTAACGCAACGGCCGGTCTTCCTCGATCCGGGAAGCCAACAGTGAGCGATCAGTACGAACTGGAGTCTCCGGAAGAACTGACCGAGATCCTGGAACCGGAGGTCGCCCCGGAAATAGCGGAGAAGGAAGAGCTGGAGGCAGCCCTGCCCATCCCCGCGGATCTTGACCTGGTGCAGCGTTACATCCGGGAGGCGAACCGCTTTGCCCTCCTGACCCCGGTGGAGGAGAAGGCCTTGAGCAGCCGGTTCCGCGAGACCGGGGACCCGGAGGCCGGCTCCAACCTAATCACCAGCAACCTCCGCCTGGTGATCAAGATTGCCCTGGAGTTTCAGCAATATTGGATGAAGAACCTCCTGGACCTGATTCAGGAGGGCAACATCGGCCTGATGCACGCCATCAAGAAGTTCGATCCCTACCGGGGCATTAAGCTCTCTTATTATGCCTCCTTCTGGATCAAGGCCTACATCCTTAAATTCATCATGGACAACTGGAAGCTGGTGAAGATCGGCACCACCCAGTCGCAGCGCAAGCTCTTTTACAACCTGAAACGGGAGAAGGAGAAGCTCCGGGCCCTGGGCTTCGAGCCCGGTCCCAAGCTGCTGGCCGACGCCCTCAAGGTCCGGGAGGAAGAGGTCATCGAAATGGACCAACGCCTGGGAGGCTGGGAGCTCTCTCTGGACGCCCCCTTGAAGGAAGGCTCGGACGAATACCACAAGAACTTCCTCCCGGCTTCAGATCCACAGGTGGAGGATATCCTGGCCAAGGCGGAGCTCAAAGACCTGTTCCGCCAGAAGCTCTCCCAGTTCCGTCTGGAACTCAACGGCAAAGAGCTGGATATCCTGGACTTGCGCCTGCTGGCGGAGAAGCCTTTGACCTTGCAGGAGATCGGCGCCCGGCATCGGATCTCCCGGGAACGGGTGCGCCAGATCGAAGACCGGTTGATTAAAAGACTGCGGCAATTCCTCAAGTCAGAAATCTCCGATTGGGAAGATTACCGCAATCCCCTGGGCGATTAACCAGGGGTCTGGGGAGATAGTTTGGCGATATCGATAGCCATTGATCAAACCTTTAGGGCCCAACGCCGGCCGACTTTTTGGGCCAGAGCCGGGCTGGCGATCCTGAGTCTCGGGCTGGCCTTGAGCTTGAGCAGCTGCGCCAGCCTGGGCCGGGGCCCGGGGGCAGCCTCCCCGGCGGACCAGGAAACCTCCAAGACCCTGGCCTATTACCACTATCTCCAGGCCCAGGAAATGCTGCTGGAGGAAAATGAATCCGGGGCCATCCGGGAATACGAGGAAGCCCTTAAAGAAGACCCCGAATCGGCCCGGATGGAACTGGAACTGGCTTCCCTTTATCAACGCCAGGGGGACGTCAAAAAGGCGCTGGCTCATGTAGAAAAGGCCCTGAAGCTGGATCCTAAACAACAGGAGGCCTACTTTCTGCTGGCCGGCCTGCATGTGGGCCTCAACCAATTGGATGACGCCATCCGGGAGTACGAGCATATCCTGGTATTGGACCCGGAAAACCGGGAAGCCCGCCTCTTCCTGGCCACCCTCTATGCCCAGCAGGGCCGCTTCCCCCAGGCCATCCGCACCATCCAGGAGATCCTGCGCCTGGAGCCGGATTCGGTGGTGGGCCACTATTACCTGGGGCGCTTCTTCCTGGCGACCGACCACCTGGATGAGGCGAAACAGGAACTCAACAAGACCCTGAACCTGGACCCCGAGTTTGTGCCGGCTATCTTCGACCTGGCGTCGATCCTGGAAAAGGAGAAACAGTTTAGCCGGGCCCTGGCCATGTACCGCCGGGTCTTGCGCTCCCAGCCCAGCAATCCCCGGGCCTGGGCCAACATCGGCCGCCTGCTTCTGATCCTCAATCGTTACGGTGAGGCCCAGAAGGCCTTCACCATGGTCAAGGGATTCGAGAAAAACGACCCCGCGGCCCGTTTCAGTGTCGGGGTCATCTTCCTGGAACAGAGACTCCCGGACGACGCCATCAAGGAATTTCGGCCCCTGCTGGTCAATCCTCGTTTCCAGGATCGGGCCCACTATTATATTGCCCTGGCCCTGGAGGAAAAGGGCGACAACCCGGGAGCCCTCCGGGAATATCAATTGGTGGGCCGTGAGTCGGAGCAATTCCTCCTGGCCCGCCTGCGCGTGGCTTACCTGGAGTATCACCAGGGGGACAAGCAGCGGGCCCGCCAAACCCTGGAAGATCTCCAGAAACTGGCCCCGAACCGGGAAGAGGTCTATCTCACCAGTTCCTACTTTTATGAAGAGGAAGGCCTTTGGGACCGGGCCATCGAGGTCCTGAAACAAGGGATCGGCAAGGCGGAGCACCCCGAGGAAATCTATTTCCGGCTGGCGATGATCTACGCCAAGAAGCAGGAGCCGAACGACAGCATCATCTATATTAAAAAGGTCCTGGAGATTAACCCGAATAACCCCGACGCCCAGAATTTTCTGGGCTACACTTATGCCGAGCAGGGAGTCAACCTGGATGAGGCGGAACGGTTAATCCAGGCTGCCTTGCAGGCCAAGCCCGACAGCGGCCAGATCATCGACAGCCTGGGATGGGTCTATTTCAAGAAGGGACAATTGGACAAGGCCCTGGTGGCACTGGAGCGGGCCCATCGTCTCATGCCCCAGGATGGCACTGTGACTGAACATCTGGCCGACGTTTACTCCAGCCTGCAACGCCAACGGGAGGCGCTGCGACTCTATCGCCGGGCCCTGGGACAGGAGGATGCCAATACCGGGGAGCTGCGCAAGAAAATCGACAAGCTGGAACATTTGCTGCAGCAAGGATCGGTCCTGTGAAACCCGGCAGGATGGCCCGCCTGGCAGTGCTGGCGCTCCTGGCCGGGCTGGGGCTGGCCGGCTGCCGCGCCCTGCCCCCGGCCCCGCCGCCCGCGGTCCTGTCCCCCGAGGAAGTCCTGGCCCGGCTCCATAACCGGCAGCAGGCCCTGGAATCTTTACAGGCCCGGGGCCGCGTCACCTTCCTGAGCCCGGAGCGCAACTACTCCGGCACCATCCTGATCAAGGCCCGCCGCCCGGAGAGCCTCCGGGTGGACATCCTGGATCTTCTGGGACGCACCCTCCTCAGCTTTGCCACCGACGGCAGCCAGGTCCAGGTATTGTCCCCCCACGAGGGGAAGCTTTTCGTCGGCCCGGCCACTCCCCGAAATCTGGCGGTCTTTATCCCCCCGGCGGTGCCCCTGTCCCAGGTCGTGCCACTGCTGGCGGGGGCCCTGCCCCTGAGCCCGGGCCCGCCGGCGCGCTTTGATTACGACGCCGCCAGCGGCCGTTATCTACTGGAATGGCGCCAGGGCGGCAGCCTACAGGAGCGCCTGTGGGTGGCGGCCCAGGGTCTCTACCCGGTGCAGGAGGAATACTTCCAGGGCCAAAGCGAACCGCGTTTCACCCTGAAGCTCTCGCAGTTCGGCGTGGTGGGACCGGATTTGCCCGGCGAGATCATTATCCAAACCACTTCCCCCAAGATGGAACTGCGCCTGGCCTATAAGGAACTACGCCTCAACCCGCCCTTGAGTCCGGCTGATCTGGCCCTGACGCCGCCTCCCGGGGTGGCGGTGGTGCAACTCCCTTAAGAGACCCAAAAACCGGCATTGCCAGGAGGATTCGCGCGGCCATGAAATTCCTGGTGGACCAGCCCCTGGGCGGTCTGGCCAAATGGCTGCGGTTTTGCGGCTTCGACGCCGACTGCCGCCGCCTGGCGCCCCATGGCCCCGGCTCCCTGCCGCCGCCGGACCCCGGCACCTTTATCCTGACCCGCCAGGAGTCCTTAAGACAACTGGCCCGCCCGGACCTCAAGTTCATCAAGGCCGGCTCCCCCGAGGCCCAACTTCAGGAAGCGCTGTCCCTTCTTAAGATCGCGCCCCGGCAGCTCAAGCCCTTGAGCCGCTGCAGCCGCTGCAACCAGAGACTCCGCCCCATCCCCCGGGAGCAGGCCCAGGGGCGGGTGCCGGAGCACGTCTTCCACTATCATGACCAGTTCTTCGAGTGCGGCCATTGCCGGCGCCTTTTCTGGCCCGGGAGCCACCTGCCCGCCATCCTCAAGACCCTGAAGACCACCCGGGAAGATTAGCTTAAGCTATCCGCCTGCGGCTTAGGGGCACGGGCCGGCGGGCGCCGGCCGCCGATCCGCCCGCTCCGCCGCCACCTCATGGGGTCTGCATTTTGCCTTTTGCCGGGTTGCAATCTCTGCGGCCGATCCTATATTGATATTTAGGTGAATGACCTGGGGCGCGGCGCAAGCTGGCCCCTGCACCCCTGACTCAGTCCAAAAATCTGGCCCCGGGTATCATCAAGGAGGAACCGATGGACGCTAAATCTAAAGATAATCCGCCCCAGGCCCTGTGCAGCGGTTGCTGGTGCAACCTCTGGACCTTCACGGCGAACACCGCCAGGCGGGCCCAGATCCTGGGCCGCTATACCCTGGCCTGCTGGCAGCAGCAAAAGATCAGGAAAGCCACCCGCCTCCTGGGCGAAAAGACCTTTCAGGCCCTGGAGCGGGGGGAGGCTAATCCCCTGGTGGCCCCTGAAGTGAGTGAGGCGGTGCAAAAGGCCAAGGACTTGAAGGAACTCAAAGAGGAGAATTACCAGGCCATCGCCGCCATCCGGGAAAAGATTCGCTCCTCCTGCAGCACTCTGGCCCCGGAGGAACCGCAGGGCGGGGAGGATAATCCGCCGCTGCCGTAAACCCGGCCAGCGGTCTGCTGCCGCCCCGGCAATACCCCCGGGGGCCCCCCCGCCTTTGCCTTTGAGCGTCGCGAGGGCCGGTTTGCGGTTCCCGGAAGCACCGGAAAGGGGACTGGTTTATGCAATGCGAGAAGTGTAAATTCTGGAAATACCTGGAAGGATTTGAGGGAGGATTTGGGGAATGCCACCGCCATGCCCCCGCGCCGATATGGGGGAGAAAGCCGCCGGATGTCGCCTCCTGGCCCATAACCCACCAAGAAGATTTTTGTGGAGATTTTAGCGCCCGGATAGATACCTGAAATCGTCGGGGCCGCCTAAAAATCCTTAAGGGGCGCCGCACTCCGCCGGGCTGCCGCCCAGTTTCTCCAGGGCGTGGGGCAGGGCGGGCAGGATGGCGGCCAGGTTTTCCCGGGCCCCCTTGGGGCTGCCGGGGAGGTTGACGATCAGGGTGCAGCCCCGGAGCACCGCCACTCCCCGGGAGAGCATGGCATGGGGGGTCTTGGCCAGGCCGGCGGCCCGCATGGCCTCGGGCAGGCCCGGCACCTGCCGTTGGGCCACCGCCAGGGTGGCCTCCGGGGTGAGGTCCCGGGGGCTGAGGCCGGTGCCGCCGGTGGTGAGGATCAGGTCCAGCCGTTCCCGGTCGCACCAGGCCAGCAGTTGGGCGCTGATGGCCTCCAGCTCGTCAGGGACCACGGCGGTGGCGGCCACCTGGAAAGCTGCGGCCGGCAGCAACCGGGCCAGTTCCGGCCCGGAGGCGTCGTGGCGCTCCCCGGCGTGCCCCTTATCGCTCACCGTCAGAATCCCTACCCGGAACATCTGTTCAAGACCTCGATGGCGTCGCCCACCTGCACCAGCCCTTCCTTAAGCACCCGGGCGAAGACTCCTTCCCGGGGCATGACGCAGTCCCCCACCAGCTCCCGGATGGCGCAGCCTTTATGGCAGGTCTTGCCGATCTGGGTGATCTCCAGCAGCGCCTGCGGACCCACCTTAAGAAGGGTCCCCACCGGCAGGGACATCACTTCCAGGCCGGCCACCGTCAGGTTTTCGGCAAAATCCCCCGGGGCCACCGCGGCGCCCCGGGCCACCATCTTGTCAATGCTGGCCAGCGACAGCAGGCTCACCTGGCGGCAGCCGCCTTCGGCGTGGGCGTCGCCTTCCAGGCCGTGCTCCGCCAACAGGCGGGCCGCCGGCACGTTGTGTTTTACCACGCCCTTGCGGTCGCTGAGGGAGACGGCGACAATCCGGCCTGGGGCGATGCGGGGGAATATCATGGTTTTATCTCAGGGAAAGACGCCAAGACGCCGGGGATGCTCTCCCCCTGGCTTCCAGGCTAAGCACTTCATTTCTTAAATATGGTAGGTCTCTTTTGGCCCCCCTGACCCCAGCCCTCTCCCCCCGCCGGGGGGAGAGGGAGTATTGCAGGAGTTCCTTCTTTATCCCCTCTCCCCCAATGGGGAACGACACCGGGTGAGGGGGAATTAATCACTTACCCCCTGCCGATAATAACTACGTTATCGGATTTATGAAATTGGGTACTAGGCTCGGGAACCGGGGGGAAAATTCCTACTCCTTCTCCCTGGCGGCCCTGGCCTCGGCGATGACCTTTTCCGCCAGGTGCGGCGGCACCTCCTCATAGTGGTCGAACTCCATGGTATAGCTGCCGCGGCCGCCGGTTTTGGAGACCAGATCCGGGGCGTAGAGGAGCACCTCGGCCATGGGGACGTGGGCCATGATCACCTGCATCCGGCCCTGGGCCTCGACCCCCAGAACCCGCCCCCGGCGGCCGTTGAGGTCGCCGATGATGTCCCCCATATTATCTTCCGGCACGGTGACGCTCAGCTTCATTATGGGCTCCAGCAGGGTGGGCTGGGCCTGCTCGCAGCCCTTCTTAAAGCCCATGGAGCCGGCGATCTTGAAGGCCATGTCGGAGGAGTCCACATCGTGGAAGGAGCCGTCATAGAGGGTGACCCGGAAGTCCACCACCGGGAAGCCGGCCAGGATGCCTTCCTGCTTGGCCTCGGTGATGCCCTTTTCCACCGAGGGAATGTACTGCCTGGGTATGGCGCCTCCCACGATCTTGTCCACGAATTCGAAGCCGGAGCTCCGGGGGAGAGGATGCAGCTCGATCCAGGTGTCGCCGTATTGGCCCCGGCCCCCGGACTGGCGTTTGTATTTGCCCTGGACGCGGACGGTGCCCTTGATGGTCTCCCGGTAGGGGATCTTGGGGGCCTTGAGGTTGACCTCGACCCCGAATTTACGCTTCAGCTTTTCGGCAGTGGCCTCGATGTGCACCGCGCCCACCCCGGAGAGGAGGATCTCTTTGGTTTCGGCGTTGCGGCTGAGGGACAGGGAGGGATCCTCTTCGATGAGCTTGAAAAAAGAGGAGAAGACCTTGTCCTCCTCCCCCTGCTTCTTGGGCTCCACCGCAAAGGTGACCATGGTCTGGGAAGGCCTCAGGGGCGGCAGCAGGATGGGGTGGGCTTCGCTAGCCAGGGTGTCGCCGGTCACCGTCTCCTTGAGCTTGGCCACCGCGGCGAAGGCCCCGGGGCCGAGGCTGCTCACGGCCTTCTGGCCCTTGCCTTCCAGCAGGAAGAGCTGGCCGTACCTTTCCGGGACGGCCCGGTTGACGTTGAACACGGTGGCATCGGCCCTCATGGTGCCGCAGAAGATCCTGAAGATGGAGAGGCGGCCGGCGTAGGGGTCGGCCACCGTCTTGAAGACCTGGGCCGCCAGGGGGCCGTCCGGGTCCGGCTCCAGCTCCACCCTGGCATCGGTGCCGGGTTTGCTGCCGGTGATCTTGCCTCTCTCCTCCGGGGCAGGCAGGAAGAGGTTAATGGCGTCCAACAGCAGGCTGGGGCCCAGGTTGGCGGCCGCCGAGCCGCACAGTACCGGGACGAAGGCCCCCTTGAGGACCCCCTGCTTCAGGCCACGGTAAATCTCCTCCGGAGTGAGCTCCCCTTCTTCCAGGAATTTTTCGATCAAGGCGTCGTCGCTTTCGGCAGCGTAATTCATCAGATCGCTCCGGAGCTGCGCGGCTTCGTCCTGCAACTCATCGGGGATGGGCCCGCCCGCCTGGGAGCCGCCCGGCCCCCCGGTGTAGGCCTTCAGATTGATGAGGTCCACCACCCCCTTAAAGCCGGCCTCCTTGCCGATGGGAAGCTGGAGGGGCACGGCCTGCACTTCCAGGATATCCCTGATACTCTTGAGGGCCGTGGCCAGGTCGGCCCGTTCCCGGTCCAGTTTATTGATAAAGAGCAAGCGGGGCAATTGATAGTGGTTGGCGGTCTGCCAGACCTTTTCAGTGCCCACCTTGACGCCGTCCACCGCGTCGACCACCACCACCGCCGCGTCCCCCACGTGGAGGACGGCTCGGGCATCCGCCAGAAAGTTGTCGTCCCCGGGGGTGTCGGCCAGATAGACGGTATGTTTTTTCCACTGGTAATGATGGAAGGCGCTGGAAATGGTAATCTTGCGTTTAATTTCCTCAGGTTCGTAGTCGAGGACGGAGGAGCCGTCATCCACCCGCCCCAGCCGGGAAGTGGCCCCGGCGGTGAACAGCAGGGCCTCTGCCAGCGAGGTCTTGCCGCAGCCGCCGTGCCCGATGAGGACCAGATTGCGGATATTTGCCGTTTTGCCGGACATTAAACTCTCCTTCCCATTCAGGTGGCCCTCCCAGCCAGGAAAAGCTCTCCCTGCCCAGGGCAATCTTTTTTAGTTATCAGATTTTTGCGCCAATCTCAAGATACTTTCGGCTCACGGTTTCCGGTTAAAAATAATCCCCGGCCGCAGGGCTTCTGAGCAGGGGCTTAGTCAGTCGCGGCCGGCTCTGGTTCCTCCCCTGCACCCAACTCTCTCACACCGGGGTCTTGGGACCGGGGAGAGGCAAGGTGCGGGGGATATTGACTCTCTTTAAGGGACGCCCCGCACGAGTGGACCCACCTGCGGGCAGCAGGGCGGGTTTTAAACCCGCCCCTACCAGGCGGACACCTGGGTCCGTCCCTACCGCAAAGCGGGATAGGTTTTTAAGGGGGCGGGGCGCGGGGGCCTGCCACGGCAACCGGGTTAGGGGCGCGGCCGGGAACCAAAGTCCTCCCTGGCGCCCCAATGGTTGACAGATTCCGGGCCGGTTTGCTATATTAAAATTTCTGCGGACCTGCCCATGGGAGTTTTTTTGGTTTCGGTTTAGGGCCCCGCGGCGGTCAGCCGCCGGGATCAGGGGAATTGGCCGGAGGTTCGCGAAGGCTCGCGGATTAGCAAGCGTCGGGACGTGGCGCAGACTGGTAGCGCACCTGAATGGGGTTCAGGGGGTCGGAGGTTCAAATCCTCTCGTCCCGACCAATAAATGGCAATAATATAGGCAAGCTATCTAAGGTTGGCTGGGCTTGCCTTTAATCATTTTTGGCGGTGTGCACATAGTGTGCATGGTTCCCCTTTCAAGACCAAAAATTAACCGGGGGAGACAACTTCACCCGGCCACAAAATCAGTTTTGATGATTACACCCTGCAAAAGCTGCGAAACTTCTCCAGTTAGCCTTGCCGCCCCCCTAGAGTGTGAAGGTGATAGACAGGCGGGGCACCTTAGTCACCCTTCATGACGCTTCTCGTGCGGCGCTTTTTCCTGGCCGGGTCATAATCCTACATCCATGCCGGCGATGAAGTTCAAGAATACTTTCAAAAAATCTAGGGGGTGCCTGTTAGGCAGAATCACCCGAAAAATATTTAATCAGGCATGATCCTCGTCACTTAGCCCATCAAGCCTGGGCAGAACTTTTATAATGAGCAATTTTTTAAAAAAATTTCTTCAAAAGAGCTTGACAGATTCTAAAATTATGACTAATCTACTACCACAGTGAAAAGCCAAACCTGCCGCAAGGTAGGGACGGAAAGCCACGGGTCTTTTAATTCGAGAGAGATAGCCGGGCTGCCCGGTTGGAGGGGGCAGGCCGGTTTTTTATTGCCCCTGAATAAAAAGGAATAAGGGAGTGACCGGCTGAAGGGATTTATAAAAAGCGAGTTCCCGGATTTTAAGGGAAGGAAAGCGAACAGAGAAGACCAAGCAAGATGAGAAGGAGCACGCCATGAAGAAAGCGGGAATATTGCTAGCGGTCTTGCTGGTGGTGGTAGGGTTCGCGGCTCAGGCGAATGCAGCTATCATCATCAACCCTGCGAGCGGAGGCGAGCCGAATCTTTGGGACATCTCCACGGGTTGGGGCTTTACGGTTACCCAAACCCAATTGGAGAACGCCACCACCTCGGAAACCCTGCCCGCAGGCAGTTACACGGTCATTGATCTTGCCAGGTATGCGGGCAACGACAACGACGGAGGCTTCTACACCGGAATCGGCAGTGTCCCGGCACACACCGCCACCTTGGCCTCCATCTCGGCCACGGCAGAGGTTGACCCGGACCCCAACGGCTATAATTCGGCGGTAAGCATTACGTTTAACCCAACCTCCACCTTCGGCTTTTATAACAAAGACATGAGCAACCTTATCCTGGGCACTACCCAGAACCAAAACGCGGGAAGCCAGTCCAATGGATATATCTTCAATCTAGCATCGATCAATCCCGCCTATGCCGGTGACTACCTGGTTGCCTTTGAGGATGGCGATGGGCACCCGCCTTTAAACGACATGGACTACAACGACCTCGTGTTCGCGGTGCAGGTCAATGCCGTCCCGGTCCCTCCCTCTCTGCTCCTCTTCGGCTCCGGCCTCCTGGGGCTGACTGGCTGGAGGTGGTTCCGGAAAAGTTAACCAGCCATCGTCTTCAGCAAACTCTAAGGCAGGGTCGGAAGGCTCTGCCTTTTTGGTAGGCAACCTATAAAGCAAGATAGAGGAGCACTGGTCTGGACCAACTCTTTTTGCCGTGGCGGTAAAAATGCCAGGTAAAGTCTGAATATGGGTGGTTTTTGACTCTCTGCTAAGTCTCGAATCATAGCAGTACACTGCTGCTTATCAATTTCCTGATTAGACCAGTTGCCAAAGGTTAGAGGGCAACCGGGGCAGGTTACAGATGGGGGTTCTGGCCTATAACCTCCTGTCTAGGTTCAGGCAGTTCTCGGTTTGGGGTGAAAAAGTGGAACGGTCCATCGCCTGGCGTCTGATCAAATTGAGGCCAGAGTTCTTACCAGGCCCGAAGATGATAGGTGCATGTGCCTCAGCCTTTCCCCTGTAGCGCCACCACCGAGCGCTGCTGGCCAAAGGATTCTTAGGTTTATGAACCATATGGCATCTGGTCGGCGAAGGATTTTTATGCTCTAAACTCTGGAGAAGATTGACTTTTCACCCAAATGTGCACTATCATCCATTCCGCGAGAAAATTTGGCTTCGAGAAGGGGACTTTTAGGAAGATTTTACTTGCACAAAGAGGCTCCAAAACCTTGTTGGGACAGAAATGACTGGAGATGGGGCATAATCTCGCCTTAATAAACCTAAGGCCTTCGGCCTCAAGGAGGAGAACTTAACCTTGAATAAAAATAATTTAATTTTAATAATAACCATTACTTATGAGAGATGGGGGTAAAATGAGCGAGGGAGGCGCCGGACAACCCATTATCATCGTCTCTGGGTTGCCGCGCTCAGGTACTTCTTTGATGATGCAGATGTTAAGCGCTGGCGGTGTGGAGATTTTATCCGATGGCAACCGCGAGGCTGATCCGGACAATCCTAAAGGATACTTTGAATACGAGCCAGTTAAATCGTTGCGGAGAGATAACTCATGGCTGAAGGCGGCGGGAGGGAAGGCATGTAAAGTCATCTCTGCCTTGCTTCCTTATCTCCATCCGGAATTGAACTATAAGATTATCTTGATGAAGCGTCCCATGGCAGAGGTGTTAGCCTCTCAGCGCCAGATGAGGCAGCGACAGGGAACAGGCAGAAGCACTGCCAGCGATGGGACCCTGGGAGAACTGTTCTCCAGGCAGCTAGTGCAAACGGAACATTGGTTACAGAACCAACGGAATATGGCGATTCTGGTGATCCGGTATCGGGACGCGGTTTGGAAACCGGAGGTCACTGCCATTACTGTTGCTCGATTTATCGGTATTCCCTTGGATATTGACGCAATGGGTAAGGTGGTTGACCCTGCTTTATACCGTAATGTCGACCCTTGATTGGCCCGAGCGGCGATATTTGTGAAATTTTTTAAACAAGTATTGACTTTGCCCTGACAGAGCTAAGGACATAATCATATTTTTAAATATGGCATGAAAATTGGTCAATATAATTCGCAGGCGAAGTAACTGGTGCCAAAGGGGTAAGAGACAATGAACAGCGGTTTTTGTATATGGCTGACTGGGCTGAGTGCCTCGGGAAAAACCACCATTGCTAAGCTGGTGAAAAATGCTCTTCTATCCAGAGGGTTAAAGGTAGAGGTCTTGGATGGAGATGTGATCCGAAGGAACCTTAGCGAAGGCTTGGGATTTAGCCGTGCTGACCGGGAAATCAATTTACGGCGGATAGCTTTTGTGGCAGAGCTTTTGGTGCGCCACGGAATAGTAGTGGTGGTTGCGGCGATCACGCCTTATCAATCTATCCGTGAAGAAGTGCGGAGTACCATCGGTGAATTCTTTGAGGTTTATCTCAATTGCCCTTTGGAAATTTGCATTCAACGTGATCCTAAGGGCCTTTACAAGAAGGCGCTATCAGGCGAAATTCGGAATTTTAGCGGGATAGGTGACGTATATGAAACGCCGAGGCATGCGGATATTGAATTGAAGACGCATTTGGAAAGCGCGGAAAATTGTATGCATAAAATTATTAAAACCATAGAAATCCTTAATAAAATCCCTCCAAAGGAGGATGGTTTTTTGGAAAAAGACAGCGATTTTTTCGAAAAACGCCAAATCATTTTAGATTGAGCATAAACGTTATTGATGTACGAATCACCTTGACCAACAGTTTCCCAGATATGCTGCTCTTGCGGAGTTAGTTTGCAAATCACCCATTTTTAAAAAGGGTGGTTTAATTAGGTAAAGAATGGACAAATTTCAGATCATCACCTTAACCCCGTCAGGCTTCCCCAATGCTACGATAGCCATTGCCGGCTGTCGAGCTGACGGATTGGGGGTGTTAGATTTGGAGTATTGCCCGCACGCCCAGGCAGCTAATGAAGCCATCAAGTCCCTCGCCGGTAACACCAGGAGTTCCTTCGGCGTTAAGTTCGCTGGGAATGATGTGGAACTCATAGAAGAGATCACTTCTAGCCCCCCAGAAAATCTGGACGTTGTCATCATAGGACGCATCGACCTGGACCAATTAAAGCGGCTCGTAGAAACGCAAAGCTTTAAGGGCTTCAGAGTTTTGCTTGAATGCACGTCATTGTCCGAGGCTCGCCTTGGAGAAGAGGCAGGGGTTGCGGGAGTTATTGCCAAGGGGCATGAAGCAGGCGGGTGGGTAGCTCAGGAAACCACCTTCATTTTACTCCAGCAATTTCTCCATAGCCTCTCCATTCCGGTTTGGGCCCAGGGAGGTATAGGTCAACATACGGCCAGTGCCTGTTTTGCTGCGGGAGCGGCCGGGGTGATTTTGGACAGCCAATTGACCCTCACCCGGGAGTCTCCCCTTCCCGAAGCTATTAAATCGAGAATTGCGAACTTTGATGGCAGTGAAACCATTTGTCTTGGAGAGACATTGGGAGTACCCTTCCGGGTCTGCTCACGCTTGGGAACTCCGTTGATCAAGGAGTTGCAAGAATTTGAAAAACAACTAACCCGCGAGGGAACCGCTACGAGCGAGGGCTTGGCCCAATTCCGCCGCGCCATCGCTTCCCAGGTAGATTGGCAATCTCCGGAAAATAACCTCGTTCTTTTCGGGCAGGATATTGGGTTCGCAGCTCCTTTGGCCCACAAGTTTGAGACCGTTGGAGGGATTTTAGCAGCCATTCGGCAAACCATCAAAGGCAACTGTCAGGCGGCGGCGACTAACCAGCCATTGGCCCAAGATTCTCCTTTGGCCCGGTCCCATGGTACCAGCTATCCAATCGTTCAGGGGCCCATGGCCCGGGTAAGTGATAATCCAGCCTTCGTGGCTGCGGTGGCCAAGGGAGGAGCTTTGCCGTTTGCGGCGGCGGCCTGGATGCAAGCCCCTGAATTAAAGACCTTGCTTCATCAGACCAAAACTCTCTTAAAAGACCAGGCCTGGGGGGTTGGCTTGTTGGGATTTCTGCCCCAAGAGGTATATTCCGAGCAAATCAAGGTAATCCTCGAGTTTCGGCCTCGTTTTGCTTTGATCGCCGGCGGACAGACCTATCAAGTTAAGCAATTGGAACAGGCGGATATTGCAACCTACGTTCATATCCCTACGCCAGGATTACTTCGGATGTTCTTGGCCGAAGGGTTGAGCAGATTTGTCTTTGAAGGTCGCGAGTCCGGCGGGCATGTGGGACCTTTCTGTAGCTTTGTGCTTTTTGAAACAGCGATTAATGTGCTCTTGGAATCACCCGCGGTTAACAAGGCACCGGAGAATTATCATATCTTGTTCGCCGGCGGCATCCATGATGACTTGTCTGCCGCAATGATCGGAGTCTTGGCTGGCCAATTGATTGAGCGGGGCATCAAGGTAGGCCTCCAAATGGGTACCGCGTATCTTTTCACCGAGGAAGCGGTGTCCAGTGGAGCCATCGTCCGGACTTTCCAGCAAGAAGCCCTGCAATGCAACTCCACCACCTTGCTAGTTTCAAGTCCTGGCCATGCTGATCGTGTCATCGAGACCCCATTCGTCCAGGTTTTCAACCAGGAAAGATGCTTGCAATCTGCATCAGGTGCCACGGTGGAGGCAATGCGCAACTCCCTGGACCGCATCAAAATAGGGCGATTGCGAATTGCCACCAAGGGTATCGCCAGAAATCCTAACCATAAAGATAATCCGCAAACGCCGAAGTTTATCAACCTGAGCGAGAACAAACAGCGGGCGCAGGGGATCTACCTGATTGGACAACTGGCTGCCATGCGGAGCCAGGTTGGCACCATTGCTTCCTTGCATCATGACATTTCCACCCTTGGAACAGCTCGAATCGACCAAAGTTGGCAAGAATGCTCCGAAGCTTATGCGCCTAGCGAGGAATCAGAGCCAGCGGATGTCGCCATTATCGGCATGGCCTGTCTGCTGCCCCGGGCTTCCAACCTTCAGGCCTACTGGGAAAACATTCTTAATAAGGTTAATGCCATCAAGGAAATTCCTGCCGAGCGTTGGGATTGGCGCCCTTACTATGACCAGGATCGGGCCACCCGAGACAAAATCTGTTCAAGGTGGGGCGCGTTCATAGATGATATTCCTTTTGATCCAACGGCCTATGGCATGCCCCCCAATTCTCTTTCTTCCATTGAGCCTTTGCAGCTTCTGACCCTTGAAGTCACCAAATGGGCCTTGGCAGATGCGGGGTATGCAAAACGGCCATTCCGTCGTGACCGCACCTCCGTTGTCCTTGGGATTAGCGGGTCCGGGGAACTCGCCCAGCTTTACAGCCTCAGGACCGCATTGCCCCAATTCTTCGGGGACCGATCCCGGGATATACTGACCCATTTCGATGGGGTCCTGCCAGAATGGACAGAGGACACCTTCCCGGGCATTTTGATGAATGTCGCGGCGGGGCGTATCGCCAATCGGTTCAATCTGGGGGGAGCCAATTGTACGGTAGATGCAGCCTGCGCATCATCCCTGGCCGCGGCTTACTGGGCGGTGAGGGAGCTGGAAGCCCGGGCCTGTGATATGGCCATTGTGGGTGGTGCAGATTGCATGCAAAATCCCTTCACCTATATGTGTTTTTCAAAGACCCAGGCCCTGTCGCTTCAGGGAACCTGTAACTCGCTGGATGAAGGCGCAGATGGCATCGTGCTTGGTGAGGGAATCACCGTAATGATTTTCAAGCGTCTTGCTGATGCTGAGCGGGACGGCGATCGTATTTATGCGGTCATTAAGGGGGTGGGAGCTGCCAGCGACGGGAGGGAAAAGAGCCTTACCGCGCCCAATCGGGAAGGGCAGGTCCGGGCCCTTGAGCGGGCTTATGCCAAGGCTCGCGTATCTCCGGCCGCGGTGGGACTAATTGAAGCCCATGCAACCGGGACCACGGTGGGCGACCGCATTGAGATTGAGTCCCTCAGTAAAGTTTTCAAAGATGCCGGAGCCGGGAGCCGGGGTTGCGCCATTGGTTCAATCAAGTCGATGATCGGGCACACCAAATCTTCCGCCGGATTGGCGAGCCTCATCAAGACCACCCTGGCATTGCATCATAAAGTTTTGCCGCCGACGCTGGGAGTGGCAAGGCCTAACTCCGTCCTCCTTCTCCCTGATACCCCCTTCTATGTCAATACCGAGTCACGCCCCTGGCTGAATGCTACGGAGAATCAGCCTCGCAGGGCGGGAGTCAGCGCTTTCGGCTTTGGGGGTACCAATTTCCATGTGGTCCTGGAAGAATATACGAGGAATTATCTCGACCAGCAGGGCTGTGCATCATTCCAGGATTGGCCGGTTGAGCTGTTTTTCTGGGAAAGAGGCTCTCGTCAGGAATTGGTGGAAGCCCTCGCTGCTTTTGAAGAATCATTGCGCAGCGGAGTCAACTCATCCCTTGGCGATCTGGCTTTTATGCATTTTACGGATCAGAGAAGAGCGCCTGCCGGAACGGAAGCACCTTTACGCCTGGCTGTGGTTGCCTCTTGTCGCAAAGATTTGCAAGGCAAATTAGCCAAGGCCAAGGAATCTTTGTCGAATTTTGATTCAACCTTATGCGATCCAACGGGAATTTATTTTAATGAACGCCCGCTGGCGCCGGCAGGCAAGGTAGCCTTTCTTTTCCCCGGCCAGGGGTCTCAGTATATCAACATGTTGGCGGACCTTGCTATTCAATTCCCCGAAATCCGAGCCAGGTTCGAGCAAAGCGATCGTCTTCTGGCGGGAAGGTTTCCCAGGCCAATGACCAGCTATGTATTCCCGCCTTCAGCTTTTACTGAGGAGGAAATTTCTTCCCAGAAAGAAGCCCTGGCAGATACCCTGGTATCCCAACCTGCGGTAGGAACCGCCGGCCTCGCCTTATTTCATTTCTTGCAATCCTTGGGAATCAAGCCGGAAATGGTGGCTGGTCATAGTTACGGGGAATATGTGGCCTTGAGTGCGGCCGGGGTACTGGACCCCGATGACCTGATCCTCCTTTCGGAGGCCAGGGCGCGTTTCATTGTCGATAGCGCCGGGCCGCATCCCGGGGCCATGGCGGCGATCAACGCCAAGGTTGACACCGTTAGCGCTCACATAAAAGGACTGGAGGGAGTCTGGGTCGCCAATGTAAATGCGCCGGAGCAGACCGTTATTTCCGGAACCCGACCAGGTGTAGATGCCGCCGTAGATATTTTTCGCAAGGAGAATATCCGGGCCCGGATTATTCCGGTGAGTTGCGCCTTTCATTCCCCGATCGTTTCCCCTGCCTGCCAGGCTCTTGAGGCGTACCTCTCTACCCTTAAGTTGGGCTCGCCCAGGTTAAGGATCTTTTCCAACAGCACGGCCGCCCCTTACCCGGTGGAGCCTGAAGCCATTGCCCATCAACTCGTGAAACACTTGGAAAGTCGGGTGGAGTTTGTCCAGGAAATTGCCGCCATGTACGAAGATGGAGCCCGCATCTTCTTGGAAGTCGGGCCGGGCCGGGTATTAACAGACCTTGTGGGGCAGATTTTAAACCACCGTCCCCATCTGGCAGTGGCTAGCAACCCGGCCGGGCGATCAGGACTGGTGAGTCTGCTGCACGCTGCAGCTCAATTGCTGGCACATGGTGTTTCCGTCAACTTGGAGAAGATTTTCCAAGGCAGATTTTTTAAAAAGGTTGAGGCCACAGCGCCTGACCAGGATCAGATGCGAACTTCCTCAACCTGGATGGTGAATGGCGCCAAGGCCAGGCCTTTCAAGGAATCCGCCGCCTCAAGTGGCGGGATCAGGATTACCCCATTTCATTTTGTAGATACTAAAGGAACGAGAGCAACAGCGGCAATCTCAACCTCGGGATCTTTAAGAGGGGAAGGTGGCCGTAAACCCGTAAGCCTGTCTGGTTCAGGCTGCGATGCCTTGCCGGCTTCATCGCAGGATGAGCCTCCAAATAATCAGCCGGATCAGGTCATGCTCCAGTATCAACGTCTTATGCAGCGTTTCCTGGAAGCCCAGAAGGCCGTAATGCTGAAGTATCTCGAGGTTGCTGGTCAGACGCCGGTTCATTTCCAGGAGGGCAACACATCCGTCGCTTCGGTTGCGTTTAAAGAGGCGGCGGTGCCGCCGCTCTTGGGGGGGGAATCTGATACCCGCGGGTTAAGCCAGCCAAAATCATCTGACGTGAAGCAGGCGCCAGTTCCGGGGGGGATAGAGATAACCGCGCCTATCCTGTCTTACAACCAGCCCACTGCCAATCAGGAAGAGTTGAGCTCGACTCTTCTTAAAATCGTGAGCGAGCGAACCGGTTATCCCCCGGAAATGCTGGGCCTGGATTTGAGCCTGGAAGCGGATTTGGGCATCGATTCCATAAAAAGGACGGAGATCATAGGCCATTTTCTGCAGTGCATCTTCCCGCTGGAGGACGGTGGACCTCCCGAAGAATTGACGGAGTTGAGCCGGGTAAATAGTTTGGGCGAGATTATCGAGCAGGTTGCGGCCTGTCGCATAAATTCTAGCCTGAGCGCCGCCATAATCCCATCTCCAGCGCCGCCCGCTATTTCTTTAATATCTCCCACTTCCTCTCAGGCTCAGGAACTTTTGCCGCGCTTCACTTTGACGGCGGTGCCCGCACCGGTCCCCACCGGTTCCGTACGCCTGGCTCCCGGGCGACTGGTGCTGATTACCGATGATGGCCGGGGTATTGCCGCAGCCCTGGGGGAAAAATTACGGCAATACGGCTTAAAGACTGCTTTAGTGCGATTGGCTGGTGGCAGAACCACTGACACGGAATACTGTCTTGCGGATATTTCATCAGCAAGTTTGGCAAGCCTCTTGGAGACTATGCGGCGAGAGCAGGGACCAATTGGCGCCTTGGTTCATCTGCTGCCCTTGAGACCTTGGACCTCTTATGATGAACTTGATCTGGCAGGCTGGCGGAGTCGCTTGCAAGAAGACATTGTCGCACTTTATCAGCTCCTGAAATTGACAGCCCCGGATCTCAAGGAGGCGGCAGGGGCGGGCGGCGCCTGGGTGGTGTCTGCTTCCGGCATGGGAGGATATTTCGCCAGCGATCCTCTGCAGCAAACAGATTTTTTCCCTGGACAAGGCGGTGTCGCCGGTTTGTTGAAGACGGTGGCGATAGAATTACCTGAAGTCCGAGTGAGGTGTGTGGATCTAAGTTTGGACGAAGGGAATGCCGTGCTGGCGGAGTGTCTTCTCTCGGAGATCGAGGCTGGAGACGAAATGCTGGAGATAGGGTATCGTCATGGACAACGCCTGACTTTAGGTCTGCAGGAGATGCCCCTCTCAGCTCGCCAGGGAAATGGACTTCAGGTTGATTCCTCTTCAATCATCCTGGCTACCGGCGGCGCCCGGGGAATAACCGCCGCAGTGACCCTGGAAATGGTACGCAAGTACCAACCAATTCTGTTATTAGCGGGGCGGGCGCCCTTACCCCCAGAAAATGAAGGGGCCGAGACTGCGGGCTTGACCCAGCCCCAAGAATTGAAAGCTAGTCTGGTTGAGAGCAGAAGGCGCCAGGGGCAATCCATCAACCTCCCGGAGGTGGAAGCAGCTTACCGCAATCTTCTCAAGGAAAGGGAAATTCGAGGCAACCTTGCCGCCTTACGCGCCGCAGGCTCCCAGGTGGCGTATTTTCAAGTGGATGTCCGAGATCCAGTCGCCTTCGGAGACCTCCTGGATCACATTTATAGCCATTACAGCCGGCTGGATGGCGTTATCCATGGGGCTGGCATCATTGAAGACAAAATGCTCCAGGATAAATCCCGGGACTCTTTTGACCGAGTCTTTGGAACCAAGACAGAGAGCGCCTTTATCCTCAGTCGAAAGCTAAACCCTGAAACCCTCAAATTTCTAGTGCTCTTCTCCTCTGTGGCTGGGCGCTTTGGGAGCCGCGGCCAGAGTGATTATACTGCTGCCAACGAAGTGTACAACAAACTGGCTGTATACCTGGACCGGAAGTGGCCCGGGAGGGTGCTGGCCATCAACTGGGGCCCCTGGAAAACCGCTGGCATGGCATCGGCTGAAGTGCAGCGGCAGTTTCAAGAACGGGGAGTGCAGTTGATAGAACCGGCTGCCGGGGCCAGGTCTTTCGACCTGGAGCTGCATCGGGGCTGCAAAGGTGAAGGAGAAGTAGTGATCGGTGACGGTCCTTGGCGGCAGCAAGCCTTTTCGCACCCAATTGACGTTGGTATCGCCGCCTCCCTACCACTGTTGGAGCAGTTCACTACATACCAGAAGCTCAATGGGCAGCTTGAGATCGTCAGACGTTTAGATCCGGATCATGATCTTTACTTGATGGATCATCGCCTGGACTCCAAGCCGGTGTTACCCGCAGCCATGGCCATAGAATTGATGGCTGAGTCGGCCCAAAAAAACTTTCCTGAGTGGCAAGTGGTCGGTCTCAAAGATGTGCGAGTATATAAAGGGATCGTCTTGGTTGATGGCTTTTGCGATATCCATATTCTCATAGGCACGCCTGGGGCCTGCCCCCAGTCGTCAGCAAAAATGGAACTCGAGGTTACTATTAAGGGGACCTCCCGGCCAGAGCCGATATTTTACCAGGGAACGGTGATAATGAGTCCGGGGCCTATTTCCCCGGAAGCACATCATTTACCATCGGCGGAAGAATTCCAGGATTTCGGGATAGCCGCGGCTGAAGCTTACCGCAGATTTACATTCCACGGCCCGCGTTTCCAAGGTATCCGAAGCATCTTGGGGATCAGCGAGAAAGGGATGCTCGCCACGGTGGCGCCTTCTTCGCCCCAATCCTGCCTGGCCGGTAACCCCTCTGGTCCGTGGCTTATCGACCCGGTGGCGATTGATTGCGGCCTCCAGATGGCCCTGCTCTGGGGGCGGACTTATCTCGATATCACCCCTCTTCCTTCCAGTTTCAAGGAGATCTGGCTTTACGAACACTTCCACACCGCCGACACGCTAACCTGTTATTACGAGGTGCTGAAGAAATTCGGGGGACAGACCGTTTATGCCAACATCTATTATTTTGACCAGGAAGGCAGCCTCCGGGGAATCATTAAAGAGTTTGAATCCACCGGGAGCAAGGAGTTAAATCGGTTAGCCGGTTCTCATCTCCGAGAAGGAGATTTATCTCTTCGTAATAAATAGCAGGTTGAGTTTAATGGCAGGCAAGGACTTTAAAGGAAACAAGGTTTCCGCGCCAGGTGAGGTAGCCATCATCGGGATGGCCTGTATCTTCCCCAAGGCTCCCAATTTGCAGACCTTCTGGCAAAACATCGTCTCGAAGGTAGATGCCATTGATGATCCGGCTGAAGCAAGCCTGACCAGTCAGGTATATGACCCAACCTCCACGGCGAATAACCGCATTTACTGTAAGCGCGGCGGTTACTTGAAAGAATTACCCCCTTTCAATCCCGCCGATTTCGGGATTATGCCGGTGGCGTTGGACGGGTCGGAACCGGAACATTTTATGGCCCTTAAGATAGCTTACGATGCCCTGGCGGACGCCGGCTATCCTGATAAGCCATTTAACCGCGAACTTACCGAAGTCATCCTGGGCCGAGGCACCTTCGTCAACCGGGCCTATATCAGCATGTTGCAGCATGTCCTGGTGGTGGATCAAACCATCAAAATTCTCAAAGAGTTGCATCCAGAGCACACCACGGCAGAACTGGAATCTATCCGGGAAAGGCTCAAAGCTAGCCTGCCGCCCTTTACTCCTGATACCGCCCCCGGTTTACCCCATAGTGTGATGGCCGGCATCATCGCCAACCGACTGGACTTGAAAGGCCCCAGTTTGGTGATAGACGCCGCTTGTGCCTCCTGCTTGCTGGCTTTAGAGATTGGCATGCGAGACCTGCTGACTGGGCGATGCGATGCCTGTCTGATCGGCGGCGTCCAGATCTCTACTCCGGCCCCTATCCACATGCTCTTCACGCAACTGGGGGCCCTCTCCCATCTACCCCAGTTGAGGCCGTTCGACCAGAGGGCTGACGGCACTATGCTGGGCGAAGGGATCGGGATGATGGTTCTCAAGCGTAAGGAAGATGCAGTCAGAGACGGCCATCGGATTTATGCTCTGGTAAAAGGGGTGGGAGCATCCAGCGACGGCAAGGGTAAAGGCCTGCTGGCGCCTCAAGTGGAAGGGGAAGAACTGGCCCTGCGGCGAGCCTATGAGGCAGCAGGGGTGACCCCGGACACCATCGGCTTGATTGAGGCACACGGGACCGCCTTGCCCCTGGGCGATATTACCGAAATCGAGGCCCTGCGGCGGGTCTTTGGTGGTCGGAATAGCGGCTTCCCCCGCGTGGCCTTAGGAACGGTGAAATCCATGATCGGCCACCTCATCCCGGCGGCGGGCATCGCGGGGTTAATCAAGGCGGCCTTGTCCTTATATCACAAAATTTTGCCTCCCACCCTCCATGCAGAGGAGCCCAATCCCGCGCTGGAGATGGAGCGAACCCCTTTTTATCTGAATACGGAAACCCGACCTTGGATTCACGGTTCCTCCCGGCTGCCGCGTCGCGCCGGGGTTAATTCCTTTGGATTCGGCGGCATCAACACGCATGCGGTGCTGGAGGAATATTCCGGTGAAGCGGCTCCTGCGGAACTCTATCACCGGATCTGGGAAACAGAGCTCATCCTCATTGAAGGCGCGACCCGCCAGGAACTCATTGACCAGTGCGATCTTACCCTGGAATTTTTGGCTCACCAGGCTGAAGCAGACCTGGTAGATATCGCCTCCAGCCTGAACCGACGTCTGAAAGGTAAGCCATACCGGCTGGCCATTGTCGCGGAGTCATTGGAAAATCTGGTCAAAAAGTTGAGCCACGGCAGCCAAAAGCTGAGAGATCCAAACCGGGGTCAGATTAAAGATAGAAGCGGTATCTACTTTTTTGAAAATCCATTGAGTGGACCGGGAAAACTGGCCTTTCTCTTCCCGGGGGAGGGTTCCCAATATGTGCATATGCTCCAGGATCTTTGTCAGCATTTCCCTGAAGTAAGAAATTGCTTCGACCTCCTGGATCAAGCGTTTAGCGACCATCCCCGGAACTACCTACCCAGTCAGATCATATTCCCGCCGACGGAAAAAGATGTTGCCGAAGCGGGGACCAGAATCTGGCAGATTGATGGCGCGGTGGATGCGGTGATCACGGCAGATCGGGCCCTTTTTCGGTTGCTCACTCTCTTGGGTGTCACTCCCGATGGCATCGCGGGGCATAGCAGCGGTGAACTGATGGCCCTGGAGGCGGCAGGCGCCGTCGCCCTGCGGGGCGACGAAGAACTGGTCCGGCTTATCAAGGCCGGCAACCAGATGCTCGAAGCCTTGATGGCGGCCCAGGATATCCCGACGGGGGTTCTGCTGGCGGTAGGCGGAGTGGATCGACCGGCCATTACCGCAGTCATTGAAAAAAGCTCTGAATTTTTGGTGCTCGCCATGGATAACTGCCCCCATCAATTTGTGCTTTGCGGGACAGAAACCTCCATCGCGGCCGCCAAAGCAAAGTTTCTCGAGCTGGGGGGCATCTGTCAATCTTTGCCGTTTACGCGGGCCTACCATACGGAACGCTTTGAACCTATTCTGGGGCCACTGCGTAACTATTTTCAGAAAGCGACTATTGTATCACCTGCTATTCCTCTCTATTCGTGCATGACCGCAGGGCCTTTCCCTCAGGAGCCAAAAGAAATTCGGCGTTACGCGGTGCAACAGTGGGCCAAGCCAGTGCGCTTCCGGGAAACGATTGAGGCAATGTATCAGGATGGTTTCCGGATCTTCCTGGAGGTGGGCCCTCGGAGCAATCTGACCAGTTTCGTCAATGATATTTTAAAAGGCCAATCGTTTCTGGCAGTGGCCGCTAATGTGCACCAGCGGTCCGGGATCACGCAATTGAACCATGCTTTGGGTGTTCTCGCGGCCCATGGTGTGGCCATGAAACTGGATGTCTTGTATAAGTATCGAGCCCCCCGGCAGTTGGATATAGAATCTGGTGTCGCCGCGCCTCCCGGGAAGCACACCCCAGGCGTCATCCTATCACGAGAATTGCCACTGTTGACCCTGGGAAAGGATGATACTCCCCACGACCAGGTTAGGCCCGGGACGCAGTTGGAAGCACAACCGGATAGGCCTCAGCACTGCCAGGTAGGTAATCGAGACATTTGTTCCACTATTCCGAAGAGGACAGATACTATTTTTCCGGAAAAACTAGGGGCAGCGCCCGGAACGGAGCTAAGCGCAGCAGAGAATTCTTTTTCAACGGAGAAAATGGCTAAACTGGGCCAAAGGCTAGGGACCCAGGCAGTCATGCAAGAGTATCTGGCCACCATGGAAGGGTTCCTGGAAACCCAGGAGCAAATTATGCTGGCCTATATTCAGGAAGGCTCTCTCTCCCTGGGCGAGATTGAGCCTCGGAGCGGAGTGCGGCACCGTGAGACCGACATTCAGGGTGGTTCTGAGATTGCATTTGGGAAAGAATTGACTGCGGTTTCTCCTCCTGCCCCCAGACAGGTCGAACCGCAAACCCTAAACCTCAACAAGGAATCGACCGTTGCCGCCTCTACGAGGGCTCAGGCCCCGGAGAAGAACCTGGCCTCGCTACTCTTGTCCATTATCAGTGACAAAACCGGTTACCCGCTTGATATGCTGAATGAGCATCAAAACCTGGAGGCAGACTTGGGGATCGATTCCATTAAGCGGATCGAGATCCTGGGAATGCTGTTCCAGCAGCGTGAAGCGCTTACAGTACCCCCCGAGGATCTCGGGTCGTTGCGGACGGTGGCGGAGATCGTAGCGTTCCTGTCAGCATCGCCGGACACCAAGAGCATTGCGCCGGGAAAGCGCCCAGTTATCCTGGTACAGAAGAGTGGTGGAGCGCCTGGCGATGACGACAACCCTGAACTGCCCTTGGTTCTGCGGCCGGGAGGTAGAATAGTCTACTTGGTGCCCCATCAGGAAGTCAGGGTGAATAGAATTCTGGATGTGGAGGAAGACCTATTTCTCCGGCATCATACGCTGGGGGGACAGGTGTCCCAAATTACCCCAGAATTGCTGGCGCTGCCGGTTGTTCCCCTCAGCATGAGCTTGGAAATGATGGCTGCGGCGGCTGTCCTTCTGAACCCGCAAAAACACCTCGTGGGTATGAAAAATATCCAGGTACACGATTGGCTAGCGATGACTGAGGGAAGCCTTGAGCTGGAAATAACGGCTCAAGTCCAGTCGGCAACTGCCATCGAGGTGCAGTTGCGCAAGCAGGATTCTACGTCCAAGCAAGCCAAAAAGCCTCGCCTGGCACTGGAAGGTACCATGATCTTTGGGGGAGAATATCCCGCCGCTCCTGATGCCGGACCCTTTGATCCTGGGGTTGAACTCCCATCAATTCCCCCACCGGAGGATTTCTATCCCCAAGCTCTTTTCCACGGTCCGTTGTTCCGCTCTGTCAAGGAGATCAGGTATTCCGGCAAAAATGGCGTAGAGGCGGTCTTGGAGAATACGCTCACCCAGCCTTTCTTCCGGAACCAGCCCTCTGACCTTTTTTTGACCAACCCGATTCTTTTGGACGGGGCCGGGCAAGTGGTAGGTCTCTGGGCCATTGCCTCCTTGGAATCGACTTTTGTAATCTTTCCTACGATGATAGATGAAATCACCTTTTACGCTTCCCTCGGGGGTCGGACAGGAGAGGTTATTTGTCGCATTAACCCTCACCTCGAAGGCAATACCAGGATAACTTCAGATATCCGGCTAGTTGCAGAAGACGGGACCTTGTTGGTCCATCTCCAGGGGATGCACCACAACCGGCTTAAGCTGCCAAAGATTCTTCATCTCTTTAGGGGTTCGCGGGAGATCATGCTCAGCAGTCCCTGGCGGCTGCCCCTTGCCTCCCTGCCTGAGTCTAAAAAGATGACCTGTAATCGGCTTGACCCCTTGCCGGTGGAATTCAGTGGCGCTGAAGGCCAGATTTGGCTGAATGTGATAGCTCATATAGTGCTTAGTAATGAAGAGCGCCAGACTTGGGTTCAACTTTCTGACCTTGATAAACGGCGTATCGAATGGTTAATGGCGCGCCTGACGGGCAAGGAAGCAGTCCGGCGCCTATTGCAAGAGAATTACAGCCTTGATGTGTGGCTGGCGGATATTGACATTTATCAAGACAACCGGGGGAAACCCTTGGTCCGGGGAGAATGGCTCAACAAGATCGAAGCGGCGCCAGCGCTGTCTCTGACGCATTCTAACGGAGTCGCTGTGGCCTTGGCTGCGGATAGCTCATCTGGCATCAGCGTCGGGGTCGATATCGAATCAGTTCATCGTCCGGGGAAAGGCTTTCCCGAGGTAGCCTTTGCTCCCGAAGAACGGGATCTTCTGCCGCCCCCGCAAACGCCGGAATTCCACGAGTGGTGCTTACGCCTCTGGTGTGCCAAAGAAGCTGTGGGGAAGGCCTTGGGCCGGGGATTGCCAAACCTGCTGCGAGATTTGAAAGTGGTAGCGGTAAATAGTCAGACAGGAATAATCAGCGTGGAGGTGACGAATAAATTGGCCCAGGATTATCGACACCTGGCCGGTAAACCTCTCCAAGCTTACACGGCAGGCTCCGAAGAATTTATTGTGGCAAGCGCATTCATTAAGGAAGTCTCCGGAAACCGCGCGACATCCAAGAACGCTTAAATTCATGATCGGGGATTTTTTAAAAAATTTTGATTGTTAGTTCGAAACGGAGGTTAAACGATGTGCCCACAAAAAACTGACAACGAATCCAAAGGACGCCTTTCCAAGGAGACTATTTTTGAAGAGGTTTCCAAGATCTTGGCAGATATGACCAGTGATTGGGACATTGATTTTTCGGGGGGGATTACACCTGATACTCAGATAATATCGGACCTGCAGTTCGAATCTATCGATGTCGTCCAGTTCATTGTGCAACTTGAGGGTAAATTTCAACGCAAAGACCTGCCCTTCGAAAAACTCTTGATGGTGGATGAACGCTATCGGGATGATTTTACGGTGCAAGAAGCGGTTGACTTTCTCCAGAAAAATCTCTAATTATTGGGGCTACGCGGAGTACTATCATGCATAAGACCGTGTTAATAGGTCTGGACGGCGCAACTTTTTCAATCCTCGACCCTCTGATGGCCGAAGGATATATGCCGTTTCTGAAGAATTTCCTTACCAGGGCTTTCCGGGCCAATTTATTGTCGACCCCTAATCCGCTGACTCCTCCGGCCTGGGTTTCCATGATCACAGGCCGGAGTCCAGGCAATCACGGGGTTTATGACTTCATCCGCTCAGAAGATCGAAACGGCACAATTTACTTCACCCTTTATAATTCTAGTGATATCCGCTGTGAAACCATCTGGTCAATGGCCAGCCGCCAGGGGCGCAAGGTAATACATCTGAATTTTCCCATGATGGCCCCTCCCCAACCCGTCAACGGGTTCGTTATTCCCAGCATGGTGCAATGGCGTCATATTAGGAAGAATATTTATCCTAAAAATTTATATGACACGCTCGCCTCAATCCCCGATTTCCAGGCGGACCAATGGGCCTTGACCTATTGTGAGGCCAACGAAGCCATGCGGCACAGGGCCTTATTTCCCAGCGAAGAAGAGGGCAAGGAATGGGTGGCGAAAAATCTCAACCGGGATAAACAGTGGTTCATTATTCTCAAATATTTGATGGAAAATGACTCAGCCGATTTAACCGCCATCGTCTTCGATGGCGTGGACAAGCTGCTGCATCCTTATTGGCGGTTACTCGATCCGAATACGCCGGAAAAGCTGCTCGATTGGGAACTACGCTTGCGGGATCAAGTCCTGGAATATTTCCGCCAGCTTGACTTGTATATCCGGGATATTATCGAATTGGCCGGAGATGAGGCGCATATTTTGATTGCCTCTGATCATGGGTTCGGTCCGGCGCGCTATGTCTTTCATATCAATGTCCTGCTGGAGCAATTAGGGTATCTCGGCTGGAGAGAGGTGCACCATTCAAAGGTAAAAAAACATAATCATGAATGGTCCTTTGCCAGCCTGGACTGGTCAAAAACTACCGCTTATGTCGGAACTCCCAGCAGCAATGGGATTAAAATCAGGGTTCCGGAGGCTAATGCAAACCCCGAGGACTACCTGGCTTTCAGGGAAAGATTGACGCAGCAATTGCTGGACTACCGGGATCCCGCCACCGGGGAGCAAATTGTCACCCGGGTAACTCCCCGGGAGCAGGCTTTCCCAGGTGCGGCGCTGGAACATGCTCCCGATCTGCTGGTAACGCTAAGTGATCACAGTTTTGTTTCCATTATCAATGAGGAGCCTATCGTGCTCCACAGACCGGAGATCAACGGAACGCACCGGCCAGAGGGTATCTTTATCCTGGCGGGCCCGGGGGTCAAGGGCGGAGAAAACCCTGAACCATGTTCCATCCTGGATATTGCCCCCACCATTCTCTATTGCCTGGGGTTACCCATACCTCAGGAATTCGAAGGCAGGTTAACCGTGGGGGCCTGGGAGGAGGGATATTTGCAGGAGCATAAAATATTGGCCGGGATAGAAACCGCAAACTTTCCGGATCCGACCAGGGTTGAGTCTCCTTTTTCTATCGAGGAAGAGGAGGCTATCTGGTCTCAATTGCGAGCTTTGGGATATGTTGACTAGAGGGTAATGCCAATATTATGCCGATGTTAGCCAGCAATGGTGTCAAGTTGAACTATATCCAAACGGGTGCAGGCGCTGATGTCGTCTTGGTCCATGGGCTGGCCTCCAGTTTGGCCTTCTGGTACTGCGGCACGGTTCTGCCGTTGCGGCGCCATTATCGAGTAACTGCCTATGATCTGCGCGGCCACGGCTACAGCGGTATGCCCACTTCCGGTTATACCCATATGAACATGGCCGAAGATCTGGCCGGTTTGGTAGATCGCCTGGGCCTGGAAAAATTCCATCTGGTTGGCCACAGCTTCGGAGGCCTCATAGCTATTTCTTATGGCCGGCGTTATCCCCATCGCTTGAGATCAATGGTGCTGGCAGATGTACCGCTGAATGAAATCAATCCTACTCCGGAGTGGCCCTTTTGGTGGCCAAGCCTGATGAAATTTGAAAACTTGGGGATCGTTATCCCCCGCGATGAGCCCTATCCGGAATTAAAAGTGCTTGAGGAACTGGCCCGGCCCCAAATTCGCCAACAACTAGGAAACCTTTTATGTGAAAGCGTGCGCTTGCCCTATGGGTGGGGAAAAGGAGCTGAGCGCGCTGCTAAACGCTGGTTAAATCTATTGAATACCACCACCGCCCCGGATGATATTCGCTACCGGCAAGTTTCGGCCGTCGACCTCAGCCAGATTGCCGTGAAAACTTTAGCTGTCTATGGCGTGGAGTCGAAATGGCGCTCTTCAGGTGAGATTTTGAGAGGCTGCCTGCCTAATGTCGAGGTGGTCTATGTCGAGAAAGCTGGCCATGCTCATCCCTGGGAGCGCCCGGAAGTTTTTTCCGAGCTTTTGCATCGTTTCCTGGCAGACAGAGACCGCCTCGCCCACCTCTCCCCTGAGGACCGGCGAAAATATCAGCGATTTCCTGTGGAAATGCCGGTAGAAGTGCGAAATCCCGCGGGAATTTATGCCTCAGCGAAAACCATGAATATCTCGATGAATGGCCTCCGCCTGCACTGTTCTGAAATTATCGGGCGCGGAGACGTCGAAGTTATTATCCCCGTGAATCAGAACGGTTTAACCCTTATCATACCCGGAAGAATTGTCCGAGAAGAAAATGATGAAGTTGGGGCGGTTTGCCGTTTGGGCGTCGAACTTCTCTGGCCCGCTGGAGGCAATAAGACGTGGGAAGAGCTTCTGGCCAAGCATCAATAACCCTTTTGGGGTGTGAGCTAAGACCATGAATTCCGGATTTCTGCAAGTCGTAAGACCTGGAGTCAAGCCTGTTGAAAGAGGAGAAACCCCCAGTCAACCGGTGGGGCTAAGGGCGCAAAACTTCCGAAAGGTCTCTCCGAATGGGTTCGGAGATCCTTTCAATGCCTATCCCCATACCATGGTTTGGTTCAAGGACCACCTTTATGTGGGTACGACGCGGGCCAACCTCCACCTACTGTGGTTTACCATGGGAGAAAATGTCAACCGCTTCTCCATCTGGCCCGTGGAGCAGCCAGCTAACCCCTATGATCTCGATCTTAGGGGTCAAATCTGGAGATTCAATCATCGCAATGGGGAATGGCAACAGGTTTATATCTCCCCTATGCTGATGGGGAGCGAAGGTTTTGAAGTGCCGCTTTCCATAGGGTTTCGAGGGATTACGGTCTATCAGGGCAAGAACGACCCGGAACCTGTGCTTTATTGCACCACCTGGGCCTCTTCCAAGGGGCCTGGGCCCGTCTTGCTGCGTTCCAGTGACGGCCTCAATTTTGAAGTGGTCGGTCAACCGGGCCTGGGCGATCCCACGGTGGCAACGGTCCGGTCTGTCGTGCCCTTCCAAGGGAAATTATTCCTTTCTCCTACGGGCACCACCAAAGGAAAATACTTAGCGAATATTCCCGACAGAATGGTGATCCTGGTAAACCAGGATCCAGAAAAAGGCGATTGGCAGTTGGCCTGTGAACCTTTTTTTGGCGACACGACCAACATGGGTGTCTTTGACATGGCCCCTTTTAATGGCTATCTCTATGCCGCCACCACGAATTCTGCGACCGGTTTCCAAATTTGGAAGACGGATGCCAGTGGCACGCCGCCATACAGGTGGAAAAAAGTACTTTCCCATGGTGGCTACCGGGGCAAGGAAAATCAGAGTGTCGGCCACTTGTTCGAGTTCAAGGGATGCCTTTACATCGGCACGGGCATTTTGGGTGGCCATGACCGGGAACGCAAGATCGGCCCGGCTGCTCCAGAACTTTTCCGTCTTTTCCCTGATGATTCCTGGGAATTAATCGTCGGAGAACCACGCCTCACACCGGAGGGGTTAAAAGTTCCTCTCAGTGGTTTAGGAGCTGGTTATAACAGCCCTACCGTGGGATATTTCTGGCGCATGTGCGAATACGAAGGTTGGCTTTATCTGGGGACCTACGATTGGTCTGTCTGGATGCCCTATATACGCCCGGAAACCATGCCGGATAAGCTGCGCCAACGGATCGAACGGGTCGGGGTGGACAACATCGTCAGAGCCCAGGCGGGCTTTGACCTCTGGCGTAGCCGCGATGGGGTGGAATGGGTCCCGGTTTCCCGCAACGGTTTCGGCAATCCTTGCAATTACGGGATACGCACCATGGTCTCCTCACCTTATGGCCTCTTTCTGGGGGTAGCGAATCCCTTCGGGCCGACCCTGGCTGTCCGGAGACTGGCAGGTTGGCGGTATGAGCCCAATGAAGGGGGATGCGAGATTTGGCTGGGCTCCAGAGATTTTCCTGACCCCGCGGCTCAACCGGAAGAGGACCTCGTCCCCTACGAAATAGTGGCTGGGAGTGGAAAGCACCCCCTGTCCGACCTCGCTGAGGAAATGATCAGCGATTTTTACGAGGGTAGCGGTTTCCGCCACTGCGGTTTCTGGCGCCACCCAATCAAGACCCCGCTTAAAGCCTGCGAAAATCTCGTCGAGGAGCTGCTAGCCTTCCTTTCGAATGAGCCGGGTTCTTTGCTGGAAATCGGCTGTGGCACGGGCGCTACCACCCGGATGATCGCTAAACATTTGCCAGCCACCGCCTTAACCGGGGTGGTTAGCACTGCTGCGGATCTGGCAGCATGCCAGGAAACCATCCCTACGGGGTTATTCCACCTTGAAAAACGGCCCAAGTTAAAGTTCGCTCCTGGAACTTTCGACGCAGCTATCTGTGTCGAAGGCCCCAGTGCCTTTTTGCCAACGGCCCAAAAGTTCTTCCGGATCGTCCACCAGGTGGTGAAGCTGGGGGGGGTGGTGGTATTTGCGGATTTAGTGACGGCCGGTTCACGCGGTGCACCCAGCAGCCTCCCGGAGTATGAAGCTATCTTAACTCAAGGTGGTTTCAAAGATGTTCAGCTTTGGGACGTCACGCACTTATGCTGGAGCCCCTTTAAAGGCCACGCCATGAAATACTTCGGGGCTAAATTACTGGGAGGGAAAATAACCCAAAACCTCTATCAGGAAATTATCAGCCGATTACCGGGCTGGAATCAGCCGGTAAAACTCTACGTCATTGGTCTGGCCAAGAAGACTGAGAATCATTAAGGCTTAAATGGTGGCCGCAGACATGATTAACACATCCTACGAGCCTTTTTCCCGACAACCCGAGTATATTGAAGTTAACCTGGGCTTTATTCAAAGTCTCCATTTACAGCAATGCCATCAAGTGTTGGACCTGGCCTGTGGCACGGGGACGCTCACCGATCTTCTAGTGGCGCAATACCCTGTTCTGGGAATTATCGGTTTAGATCTGGACAGAGGATCCCTGCGGTTGGCTTGGGAGCATTTCCAGGCCAGGGGACTTCTAGGAAACAACGGGAGTAAGATCGTCGCCACAGGACAGACCGGCAAGCCAGCGATACTTTTCCTGCAAGGCACAGCCGACTCCTTACCTGTCAAGAGCCAGAGCTTCGACGCCGTGGTCATGGGCAATGCTATCCATAACCTTCCTGATCAGGACCTATTGTTACAAGAAATTCACCGCGCCTTGAAACCGGGCGGCCTCTTTGCCTTTAACACCTCTTTTTTCGCTGGCACCTTTCCCCCCGGTACCGAAAATCTCTACCATGGCTGGCTGAAGTTCTCCCTGGGCTATATCCAGGCCAAAAATGAAGAATTGCAGCGCCAGGGCCTGGAAGGAATCAAGAGGACGAGAGGCACCTCGCATCAGGCTTTTTCCAAGCAGTGGCCCACTCCAGAGGAATTTACCCGACTCCTATTACGGAATAACTTTGAGGTAAAATGGTTCTGCCACCGCACCATAATGATGAACCAGAACAGCCTCGAAACCGTAGGGGCATATGCTGGTTTAGCCTGTGTCCTTCTCAGCGGGTATCCCATCGAGCTGGCCTGTAAGGCGCTGGAAGCCTCTGCCGGCCCTGCTTTTGAAGCCATGGGACTAACGGAAGTACGTCGCCTCTGGCTGGAGGTAGTCGCGGTGAAAAAATGAGACCGGCATCATTAGAATGCAGAGATAACCGGAACCGGCTACCGGGGAGACTGAAAGGCCAGGTCGCCATAGTTACGGGCGGCACCAGCGGTATCGGCCACCACGCCTGTCTGGCCTTAGCGCAAGAGGGGGCGGCCGTAATCGTTGTGGGGAGGAATAGTGCACGTCTGACTGCCGTGGTAGCGGAGTTAGAGTCCAAGAGTGCGGCCTATGGCTTACCCCGGGCCGCCCTGGGTCTGCAACTCGATGTCTGCCTGGAAGCAGATATGTTGCATATGGTTTGCCAGACGCTGAAACACTTCGGCAGGATAGATATTTTAATCGCCGCTGCCGGGATTTTACGCGGGGAAGACTCCCGGCCGACCAGACTGTTCGAATTGACTAGCCAGGAATGGGATCGAGTTATTAATACTAATTTGAAAGGGGTCTTCCTGAGCAACCGAGCCGTGTTGCGAACCATGATGGAGCAAGGCGCCGGCCAGGTCATTAACATTTCCTCTTTAAGTGGCCGGCGGGCTGTGGCTTTTGATACGCCGTATTCCGCCTCCAAATTTGGCGTGGTTGGCCTCACGGAAAGTCTGGCACAGGAGATGCGGCCCTACGGAGTCCGGGTGCAGCTATTGTTGCCGGGCAATACCGACACCCCGATCTGGTCTCAAAATGCACCACTCCCTGCGGCGGCGCACACAATTCCGGCCGCCCGGGTGGCGGAACTCATCGTCCTCATGCTCACCTGGCCTCACGATGCGACCCTGGGGGAACTGGCTATCGCTCCTTTGGGTGCCAAAACGAAAGGGGTAGCTCATTGGGGATACTCGCACTGACCGAGATCGTGATAGCCGGGAAGGGGTTATGGAGGGACGCGAGCGGGAGCGGACGGAGATGAACTGATGGAATCCATTGATCAACGATCGCTATCCGGACAGACAGCCATCGTCACGGGGGGGGCCAGTGGCATAGGACGGGCCGTCTCCCTTGGTCTAGCCCGGCTAGGGATAGAGGTGGCCATCGTAGACCTGAACGAGCGATTACTAAAAGAAACCGCCCAGGAAGTAAAAAGATTAACAGGCTCCCCCGAGCCCTTAATATTGAATAAGGACATCCGGCGTGAAACCGACATGGAGGACATGGCCCGGGTTACTCTGGAAAAGTTCGGCAGTATCGATATTCTGGTGCATAGTGCCGCCATCTTGCGTGGCAAGGGCAGCGGACCCAAAATGATGGTAGATGTCGAAGCGGCGGAATGGGACGAAGTTGTGGGCACGAATCTGAAAGGAACCTTCCTCTGTAACCGGGCCGTCTTGCCGGCCATGATCAAGCAGAGGCGAGGGCAGATCATTAATATCTCGTCTACCTCGGGATTGAGGGGGCGTGCCCTCGATTCGGTCTATTGCGCCTCAAAGTTCGGGGTTATGGGTCTATCCCAGGCCTTGGCGGAGGAGGTTCGGCCATATGGTATCAGGGTTCAGGTAGTTGCGCCCGATGCTATTGATACTCCTATGTGGGACCAGAACGGTCCAATTCGTCCTCCCGGCGATTCCTTACCGCCGTCCCGGGTGGCGGATCTGATCGCCTACATGGTAGCCTTGCCTCTGGATGCTGTGCTCGGTGACGTGGTAATCGCCCCGTTTCGTTTCCGTCGCCGCAAGAGACAGGATGCCACTGATAAGATTTAATCGAACCCCTATTATGAAGATTAATAAAAAGGAGAGCTACCCGATGAATTTAAATCACACTCCATTTAATTCTTCGTTTTTTGTTGTCTTGGTCATCGGCGTGGTGCTGCTGTTACAGACCTCGGCCTCGGCCCAGGGAGGGTCGTTTGCCCTGGGGCCAGGCAATTATGACCGTACCATCAACTTTGGAGGCATGGAGCGTTCCTATGTAGTGCATGTTCCCGGGAGTTATACTGCAAGCAGGGCGACCCCGGTAATCCTCAACTTTCACGGTGGCGGCGGCAATCCTAATAGTGAGAGAACGATCTCCATGATGGATCAGGCCTCTGAGCGTTACGGTTTTATTGTCGTATATCCACAGGGCACCGGTGCCAAAGGGCGCCTCATCAATCCACATGGATATACCTGGAATGCCGGCACCTGTTGTGGGTGGGCGATGGAAAATGGTATTGACGATGTTGGCTTTACCAATGCGATGCTCGACGCCCTGGAGCAACAGTTCAATATTGATAAGAGACGAGTTTTTGCTACTGGTATATCCAACGGCGCCATGATGTGCTACCGTCTGGCTTGTGAACTCTCTAACCGCATTGCCGCCATCGCCCCTATCTCCGGTACCATGGGTGTAACTAGCTGTAATCCGGTCCGACCGGTTTCGGTGATACATTTCCATGGCACCGCTGATATGTTTGCTCCATACGCCGGCGGCAGAGGGCCGCGTTCTCTCCCGGGAGAGTCTTTTCAGTCAGTCGATCAAACGATCGCTTTTTGGCTCAAAAGGGATAAGATCAGCGGCCCACCCAGGACCGTCACACGGGGCCAGGCCAGCGGTTCTTATTATGGCCCCGGAGCGCAGGGCACGGAGGTGGCTCTGTGGACAATTCAGGGAGGAGGCCATACCTGGCCTGGTGGCAGATTCGGTATTTTGGGGAAGAGATTCCTTGGTGAGTTAACTCAAGACATTTCCGCCAATGACCTCATGTGGGAATTTTTTCAACGGCACCCACTGAAATAGTGGCGGAGCATGAAAAAATACTATATTTCCGTGGCATGCGGGAAGACCGGCAAAATCTGAGGAACCGACTGGTTCGGTATAGGTGAGAACCGTGAATAGGAGGATGGCGGACAGGATCATCAGGTATTATGACGACAGCATGTATCATGAAAGGTTGCACGAGTACTTTGGCTTTAGCGACTTCTTTAACTATGGTTATTGGGACGACAACACCTTGGACCAAAAGGGGGCTTGCGAAAACTTGGTCGACAAGCTTCTCTCCTTTATTCCGACCAAGGACGGAAACATTCTTGATGTCGCCTGCGGCAAAGGGGAAGTTGCTCATTATCTGCTGAAATATTTTGAACCGCAGAACATTACGGGAATCAATCTGTCTCAGAAGCAACTGGCGACCTGTCGGCAAAAGGTACCGGGGGGAACTTTTCTTTGTCTGGATGCCGCAAATATTGATTTTGAAAATGAATTATATAATAATATCATCTGTATAGAGGCAGTCTTTCATTTTCGTACGAGAGAAAAGTTCCTGCAACAGGCCTACCGGGTGTTAAAGCCCCAGGGATACCTGGTTCTGACCGATATTCTTTTGACTGATTGGGGAAAGAAGCACCGCTTATGGTGGTTTGACCAAGAAAACGCGCTATTGAATGATCTCAAGGCATACTCAGAGCTATATCAGCGTATCGGCTATCAGGGGGTTGAGATCCTGGATGCCACTAAGGAATGTTGGGAGGGTTATTATTCCAATCTTGCCCGCTATTGCTTTGAGAAACTGGACAAGAAGGAATTCGATCTAGGAGCTTTGAACAAGATCGCCGTTAATATATTCAGGAGAATTCCGGCAACCCGCTATTACTTGCTGGTTGTGGCCAGGAAGGCCTAAGGATGCTGGATGCAGCTTTTTGGCTGGGTTTCTCATTTGACCTGGAGGAGCCACACCTAATCTCTGATCTTCGAGTTCTATGGAGGAGCGACTGGCCATGAAGCAACCACAATGGGTGCCAAGAATCCATGCCCTGGGAACCAGCCCGCAGGCCAGACTGGCCCTCGCTGTAACGCACATCAAAAATAGTGAATATCAAGAGGCCTTGAGTGAACTCCGGGCCGCCTTGAAAACCAACCCATACCATGCCGATATCCATCTAACTCTCGCCTGGGTCTATACCGCGTTGGACCGGGGAGAGGAAGCCATTGAAGCCGGCCGATCTGCCCTCAAATACAACCCCAAGCTGGAACAGGCCCATCTAATCTTGGCACATAACTATAAAAAGCTGGACTATGCCCCTGAGGCCTTGGAGGAGTGTCGCCAAGCCGTAGAGATCGACCCGAAAAATTTTTATAGCTATCTTCTGTTAGGCGAATTGACTTTTTCGGAAAGGCTCTATGAGGAATCCATCTATGCCTTCAATTCCGCCCTTAAATACAACCCCCAATTAGAAATGGCACATTATAAACTGGCTAATATCTACCAGCAGAAAAATCAAGAAAATGAAGCCATCGCCGAAATAGAAGCCGCCCTGCAAATCAATCCAGCCTTGGCTCGTAACCAAATACTGCTGGGCGATATGCTTTTAGCTCGGCATGATTATGAGGCCGCACTGGGCCAGTATAAGGAGGCGGTGCTGGTTAGTCCGTACATGGCGGAAGCCCATGCCAAAGTCGGCCAATCCTATCTCCATTTGGGATTCAGTCATGAAGCTTTGCAAGCCTTTCGGGTAGCGCTGCGATTGAACCCGAAACTCGCTGAAGCTCACCTGGGATTGGGGAAAATCTATCTTTCCTTCCGGAAAAGCTCGCCGGCACTGCAAGAATACCAAGCAGCGTTGGCCCTAAATTCCCAATTGCTGGAGGCACGCGCCGGCTTAGGAGATGTGTTTACTCTGGGAGGACGCTATCAGGAGGCCATCACGGAGTATCGGATGGCTCTGCGGCTTATCCAGAAGGGAAGTCTTCGGGGAGAACACTACGCGGCGCAAGGCGAGTATCTCCAGGCAATCGTGGAATTTCGCCACGCTTTGGATCTTGGGGCCGAGATAATTCTGCCGGACTCGGAATCCGGCAAGCTCATAAAAATGCCCTACCCGGTAGCAGACGAGCGGCGGCGGTACGAACGGTTCCTCCTCAGGATGCCGGTGGATGTCCGGGAAGGTCCGGGAGCCTATTCTTCCGCCATCATTTTAAATGTCTCCAAGCGGGGTCTGGCGCTCGAAACTACCTGGGAAATGCCAATGGGCTTCCAAGTGGAAATAATTACCCCCTGGATTCAAAATGATCGAAAAATAGCAGTCCCCGCACGGGTTGTCAGGCTGGAAAGAAAGGATTCAGGGGAGCATTACCGGTTGGGGTTGGAATTGTCATCCGAAGAGGCAGATAGTAGAGATTGGCAAGACTTTCTTGTTGCCTGATAATGGTTAGGTTGCATGACTCGAAGGCTCAGGGGAATCAGTTTCCCTTGAATACTGGGAGCGATGGCCTGGCGCACGAATTTGGAGGTCGGCCTATTAGCTATAAGGAAGTAGAAGAAGGAATTTCGACTACTAAGGGACAAACTTTTGGCGACTCAACTACCTAAATTTCGAAATGATTTTGAGGTTGTCCCGCGACTTGTCGAAGGAGAAGGCCTCCGGTATATTCTTAAAGATGTTCACAACGACAGAATTTTTGCTTTTGGAGAAGAAGAGTATTTTATCTGCCGGCAATTTGATGGGAAGACATCACTTCCTGTCATTCAGGAGTCATTCTATCAGCAATTCCATACTCCCCTAGAACTTGAGCAACTTGAAGCTTTCGTCAGGCAACTTGCCAGTATGGAGTTGTTGGAATACGCCCTGGCGCCCGAAGAAATTCCCTGGCACTTTCCGATCTATTATAAGAAGCATATTCTCGGCAACCCCGACCGTTGGCTGCATCGACTGGCCCCCGTGTTCTCCTGGTGTTTCACCCGGACTTTTATGGTTGGGGTCGCCTTCTTCATGCTCATGTTGTCGATGCTCCTGAGCAATTATTTTTCCTTCTTTCACCATGAAGTGAAACATACCTTGTGGAACCCGGGTCCCTTTGTATTGGAAACGCTGTTGGGGCTTTTTGTCGTCAATCCAATAGGGGAGTTCGGCAAGGCCTTCGCTTTAAAGCATTGGGGAGGTAATATCCCCGAGGTCTGTGTGGGCTTATCCTACCGCTTGGTACCCACCTTTCATTTTGACCTCATGGATCTCTGGATGAAAAAAAGGGCGGTGCAACTGAAAGTTTTGTCGGCGGGCTTGATTGCGCAGCTTTTGCTCGTGGCCATCGGCATGCTGGGCTGGAGGATCACCGCTCCCTGGACCGGTATGCATACCTTTTGGGTAATCTTCTCGGTGGCGGCCCAATTTTTTTTCCTCATCAACTTTCTTCCTCTTTTACCCAGGGACGGCTATTATCTGCTGGGAGCCTGGTTAGAAGTTCCGGACCTATTTTTACGCTCCCGTTCTTTGGTGGAAGCCTGGTTTTTCCGCAGGCCCCTGCCGGAGCCGGTAACCTCCAGGCAAAGACTGTGGTACAAGGTCTTTGGAGGTTTATCAATCGCCTTTCTTTTTTCGTTCTGGCTGTTGGTGCTTGGAATCATCGGTTACTGCCTGATCTGGTATTGGAATTTGAAGGGATTAGGCGCATGTTTATTTTTAATGATACTAGGACTACGATATGGTGATGCTATGAAACAGCTAGGTTCAAGACTTGTTTCTCCCCAAGGGCCTTTTTCCCATCAAAAACGCTTTTTTACCAAGAAGCGCCTAATCTGGCTGGGAGTGCTGGTCCTTTTGCTCATCCTCTTTTTTATTCCCTATCCCTATGATGCCGGTGGCGATTTCTGGATTTTGCCGACTCATCAGCTATCCCTCCGGGCGGTAGTGTCGGGGGAAATTGAAGAGGTAATGGTACATGAAGGCGACTGGGTTCAAAAAGGGCAGCTCCTGGCCCTCCTCCTGGACAAGGACCAAAAGGCCAAGATGGAAAGCGCCAAGGAAAACCTGACTGCGGCTCAGGAAAAGCTCAACATGATGAGGATAGGGGCCAAACCGGAGGAGATTGCCAAGGCTGAGCAAGAAGTCAAGTTGGCCCGAACGGCTCTGGCGTATAGTACCGTTGAAGCCAACCGCTACACGAAAATGTATCAAGAAAAAGCGGTTTCGGAAAAAGATTATCTAGATTACTTGAAGACCCGGGATGAAGACCGGGAGAAAGTCATCCTGGCCCAGAAGAATTTGGAATTGGTGAAGGTTCCTTTCCGGCCGGAAGAAATCAGGGCCCAAGAGGCCGAAGTGCGCCGCCTGGAAGCGGAGTTGACCCTGGCCGAAAAGAATCTCCATCTTACTAAAATCTGCGCCCCCGCTGAAGGCAGGCTCATAACTGCCCGTCCTTTAGAAAAGGTCGGCCAGTATCTAGATGTGGGCGACATGCTGGGCGTAATAGAAGACGCCCGCATTATCGAAGCTGAAATTGAGATTCTCGAAAATGATATCACTCTGGTCAGGTTGGGGGCCCGGGTGAAGATCAAGACCTGGGCCAGGCCCACCAAAACTTATATCGGGACAGTAACGGCCATTGCTCCCGCGGCTTATAATGAGCCGCGGCATCGGGTGGAGCGGGTCCTGACCGAAAAGGAATATCGGGGTATGCAGGTCCTGCCGCAACAAGGAGGGGTAATTCGGGTTATCTCCGAATTTCCTAAGACCGACGGCTTGCTCCACACCGACATGACCGGCTATGCCAAGATTCACACCAGATATATGCCGTTCGGCGTGGCTTGGACCCGCTGGCTGATGCGCTTAATCTTGGTTGAAATTTGGTCGTGGATACCGTAGAAAGGTGTAGCTGGCCCACCCTGATTTTAAGGGATTGTGCCTGAAAGGAGGGGGACCCTTGACTGATACCCGCACGGCAAACTTCCGGGGAACAGAATACCGACCGGGAAGATCTCTGCAGCCCGGCATCGTCTCTGCGGCGCTTCTGCTGGCAATCATTCTGGCACTGGCGGTCACCGCCTCCAGGGCTCAGGAGCGTACCCAGGTAATTTCCATTGAAGATGCTTACCGTATGGCTCTTCAAAGCCATGAACTGATTCTCATTTCCGAGAAAGAAATTGATAAAAGCAAGCTGGGTACGAAGAAAGCCCTGGCCATGATGTTGCCTCACGCCGATTTATCAGGCACTTATCAGACGGTCGATAAGGCCATCACCCAGTCTAATATACTTAACGTCATCAATATCTTGCCCAAAGACCAGACCATGGGAGATATCAAGGTCACGAACTCGATCTATAATCCTAATTATTTCCCGGCCCGGCGCCAGGCTAATGAGACGATCGATAAAACCACCAATAATTGCTACCAGGTCATCCAGGATGTCCTCCTCCAGGTGGGTAAGGAATATTATCTGGTCTTGCGCGCCAATGAATTGGTGCAGAATTCCAAAGGACTGATCCAGACAGCCCAGGAAGCAGTCCGGGAAAGTAAAGTAAAATTTGCCGCCGGCGCCGTCACCGAAGATGTGCTGCTCGGGTCCTTAATGGACTTGGCCACCATGGAAAATAAACTCATTAGTGACTCCAACCGGTTGAGACTGGCCAAGGATGACCTCAGGAATCTTATCAGTCTGAAAACCGCGAACTTCGAGGTCGCCAAGCCGGCGCATTTGACGGAACCGAATCAAAGCTACGAGACCTTACTCGGTTCCGCCTATGATCACCGGTTTGACCATAAGATGTCGATATCAGATGTGGAGCTCGCTAAAAGCGGGGTGGAAGTGGTGAAAGCCCATTTTCAGCCGTCGCTGGATGTCAGTTGGGAGTACTATTCCGTCCACCATCCGAGATACGACCAGGACGCCAACAACTGGGCAGCAGTTGCCTCTGTAACGTTCCCGTTTTTGGAAGGAGGTCTGCGGGTCTGGGAACTCAGGGAGGCCAAGGAGACTTTGGAACAAGCCAAATTGTCCCTGGCAGACAAGAGGCGCAGTATCAGAATGGAAGTCGACAGCGCCATGCTTACGGTCTACAACAATAAAAGCCTGTTGCTAAAAATGCAGAGCCAGATAGATTTGGCCCAAAAGAATTATGAGATTGTTTTTTCCAAGTTCAAGCATGGAGCTGCGACCATTGTGGATTTGAGTCAAGCTTTGTCCGCCTTGGGGAGCGCTAAAACCGATCTTATCAACAAGACCTATGACTACCAAACTTCGCTTTTGGATTTGCAAAAGGCCACCGGCATTTTCGTTTTAGATTTTATCACAGGGTTGCGTCTTCAGGGGAATTCTATTGCTCCTGCCATTAATAATAAGAGGTAGCCCAGCCCTAACATGACCTTGCGGTTCGTTTATGAAGAGCAGGCAGACCCTGCGGGGTTTCTTTAAGTCATAATTCTTACCCACTTCACAGGAGTGATGCATAAGAAAATGGACAGGCAAAAATTGATCGTTATCGTCACCCTGGGTTTTTTCTGGATTTGCGCCCAAACTCTGGGTGGCTGTGTGGTTTTTCCAGCGGTGGCCATCCGCGGCGCCGCTCCCTATGAGGGAAACCTGGCTCAGACCGATCTCCCCGAACTGGCTCACCGGGAGGATGTTATCGATCTTGCCTGCCGCCTTGGAGAATGCCTCGGTTACGCGGTTTCCTTGAAAACCGATGACACCATTATCTTGTTATACGAGACGTCTGAGATTAAAGAGCCAGTTACCGGCGATTATCAATCGACTAAAATATTCGTTTATAAAGTGAAACCATTTACGTTAAATTCTGCTCAATCCAAGGATAAAGACTTTGAAAGAATATATCGGAAAATCATGCCGACCCAACACACAGAGACAACGGTGCATCTTGCTGTTTATGATGGTGGTGTTTATCCTGCCGGTGTCCAAGAAAGTGTCAATAACATAATGGAAGATTTTAAAACAAGATTGCTCTTTTTGGCCTCGCGCTCGCCGTCTGACAAGGGCCTTTAGGAATAAGGAGAAATATCTAACCTGGCACTTGGGGGCATCTACGGTCGATGGATTCCAGGAGATGGGAAAAAAGACCTCCCGAACATTCTTCAAGGTTCATAGGGCTGTCCGGGACAATCGCATCTGGCCCTCATTAGGGAAGAGTATAATTATATTATATTAGGAGGACCGAACCAGAGTTAGGGGTTTGGTTTCGTCATTTTCGAAGAGTAAAGGATGAGATTTACTTTGCAGACTATAATACTAACGCTAACTCATGGTATAAGTACATTATGACAGATGTCATCTCAATTTTGAGGGATACAAATTCAAAATCGTCTAGGCTAATTGAAGAGATGACCAGGGAAAGATAACAAACAACCTGCCCCTCGGAACCCTAATACCTTCACTACTGCCTAATATTAATAACTTAGTGCCAGTAAATTTTAATATGATAAATTGCAACCAGTATGGCCACAGCCAGGATCACGAACGGCAGAAAGGGGATGAGTCTGCGTCCGACTTTTTTGAAGTTTCTCATGTTCAGGCCACTCCTAAATACTGAAAGGCAACCTCCAGAAATAATTAATAACATAAAGAATCCCAACCGTTCCCGTGACCGCTCCCAGCATGGGTTTGAGATATTCCTCCGGAATAAACTTCTGAGTCTTCGAGGCCAGCCAGGCGCCAAAGATGGCCCCGCTGGAAGCAAATAATGCGAAGCTCCAATCCGGGGGAGTTGAGATTCCGGTGAGCAACGGCAGAGTCACCGTAAAAGAAAGCAGCCCCGTGATGGAGAGAATGATGACATAGGGTATGGTTGCAGCCACTAGAACGTACATGGGCATACCGAAGAACGATACCAGAATCGGTACCAGCAAGAAGCCTCCCCCCGCTCCCAAGGCTGAGGAGACCACCCCCACGATAAAGCCAATGAACACCATGAGAGGTATATTAAAGGTTTGCCTTTCCCCCCAATAGCCTATCGTAAAATGCTTCCATGACCTCGCCAGAGTGACGATGCGGAAATCCTCCGGCAGCCCAGATGGGGCCTTGCCAGCTTTGAAGGATTCGTTCATCAGGTTATCAAACTTTTCTTTAAAAGATCTTTGGCGTGCATTTTTACTTAAGTACCAGGGAGTAAGTTGCATACACAGATCAATCGCCATGAGCAATAAGGCAATGCCGGTGACACATTTAAAAGGAACAGGATCGCTCAAGAAGAAAACGCGGATAAAAGGACCGATGGGAGAACCGAAAAAAGCGCCCAGGGACAGCCATAGCGCCAAATCAATGTTCCATTGTTTCTCCCGCCAGAATCCGAGGAGGGCGCCAAGAGGGTTTAGAAAGGTGACGATTAAGGTCGTTGAACTAACACTGACGCTGGAAAATTGTAAAACCGACATAGTATAAGGCAGAAGAAAGATCCCCGCAGCCTGCCCCACGATTCCCATAGTGTACCCGGTCCAGAATCCCATCCAAAGAAGATGCCATATGGGTACCCGTATGCCGGCAATGGGGAAGGGACGGTCTGCTCCCGGTAGGTAACCATATTCAAGGTAGCTGACAAGGATGCCAACTACAAATACCCCGACAACCAATGGGATTTGCTCGCAGATAAATTCCTTCAGGACCGGGTGTTGTCTCCAAAAACTCTCTGAGGCTTGATCTGCATTCACGGCTAGTTCTTTTCACTCTGGTAACTTGGGCATAGTCTTCAAGAGCCCATCCCAAACTCAGTTGAAAGTTTGCGGATGGGGTTAAAGTTAACAAAGATTAGGCTGCCTTTGGTTTGGAGTCAAGGGCAACCTCCTTAAAGAAACCGCCAGGGCCAAGAGGCTCACACCCGGGGAAAAACCGCTGAGGGCCCAAGGAATTGGGTTGCCGCCGTGACTTTTCTTGTAGGGCTGGCATCCCGCCAGTAGCGTAAGCCTTTTTGATAGCAAAGAAATGCTGCCGGGACACGCCCAGCACCCTGGAAAATCAAACAATGACCACCAAGACCTCAAAGAGTTGTTTTGCCGACGTACCGGCGCTTGACGCAAAAATATTCTTTCCAGCGGCGCCAGGCCCGCTGCCCCATAATCAGTTCTTCATGAAGGTCGCCGCTGGGAAAGGGTAATGGCTTGGGGGCTTCTTTCCAGATGCCCTTTTCTCTTCTCGCCTCCCGCTGGTCTATGAGCCAGTCATTATAGCTCTCATAGACAATGTGCCCCTCTGGGGCATCCAGGGTGGCAGCCCGGATACGGCCATCCAGTTCGCGGAACCGCGCAGCCTCTTCCTCGCTTATCTGCAAAGGCTCAACGTCTAGGCGGTATCCCGCCTCGGCCAATTCTTTTCCAGCGACTCCGGCAAAGATGCGCTGTTCCCGGAGACTCAGGTATTCCCGGTAAATTCCCATATATTTATCGCTCACCGCGTGTCCCAATGGCTTATGGTCCCGGGTGGCCCCGCGGGCCTTGCAGATATCAGTCTGGTAAAATTCCAGCATGGCTGGATGATAATCTTCCTCCAGAAAATCACAGATCTGGCGTAGGACTTTCTCCGGCTCTTTGACCAGGGTTTCGTATTGAACATCCAGCCAATCGTGGGGATGAAGCCTGGCGCGCCAGGGCTTAACCGCGTTCTGGCACATCTTCCAGGTTTCGGCGGCAGAGAAGATATTGGTAGGGCCAAACGCCGATTGCAGGTAATCCGTGCAGGCGTCCCGTCCATCACGGGTTATATAAATAAATTGCGTATTGGGAAAATCCTCCTTGATCTCCTTTACGAAAAAAAGATTGTGGGGCGTCTTTTCGCCCCATCTGGGCTTGTTGCCGGCCTCTCGCGCATAGCGCGCCTGCATGGCGCAGTATATTCCGGCAAAGCTCCGCTCTTTAAGTTCGGCCAGGATCTCATCCAGGATCGTTCTGGGGTTTACCTTCATTCCCCAGAAAGGCGTCTTGAGACCAAAGACCATCTCCTCGGCGAGCGTCCTGAGATTATCGTTATTGCTCAGATCTCCATAAGTGTAGAGATAAGGTCTGAATCGCGGATAATACCAGACTACTTCCGGGACGGCGATCCTGGGGTGACATCCCAGCATGGCCATGACCAGCGTTGTGCCGGACCTTTCGTGGCCGATCATCATGATCGGCTTTTCCAGCAACGTTATGGCCATGAAAATTCTCCTTTGTCTGTCAGGTTAGGATCCATCTAAGCCAGGGATATCCGATAAAAAAGAGGGCAGCCAGGTATATCGCTCCGAATATCAGTCCAAGCCGCCAATAATCCGTTCCAGGCAGATAACCGCTGCCGTAGTACAGGGGTGAGGCGCCGGTACCGTAAGGGGTGAGGATTCCCATAATGCCTAGAGAATAGCATAACATCATGGTGAACAGCTTTACCGGCATACCCGGGACGGCTATGGCGGCCGCGAGAAATACCGGCATCAAGGCCACCGTATGCGCGGTGACGCTGGCGAACATGTAATGTGCGGCGTAGAAGATCAAAATGAGCAGGAAAATCATGAGCGTCACGGGCAATTCCTTTATGGATCCGGAAGCGAGCCTGGCAAACCAGTCCAGGAATTTTACTATGCTCAATCCGTCAGCCAGCGCTACCAGCGTGGCAAACCAGACGAGCACGCTCCAGGCCTGTTTATTGCCGATCACATCATCCCAGGTAAGCACCCCGGAAAGCAGCATGGCGCATAAAATAATGAGCCCTGTCATGGTCTCATTTATCTTCAAGGCATTGGCGAGTATCCAGAGGGCGAGCGCGGCAACGACCAGCAGCACCATTATCACTTCCCTTCGCGTTATACCGCCCATTTTCGACAACTCGCGGGCAGCCCACGCCGGCACTTCTTCACTGTCCTTTATGCGCGGCGGGTATATCTTGTAAATCAGATACGGAGTCGCGGCAAAAAGAAAGAGGCCCGCCGGCAGCATGCCTATGAACCAGCCAGCCCAGGATATGCTCAGCCCGGATATTTTTGCGGCAATGGCGATGGCCAGCAGATTCGGCGCATGCGCAGTGAGGAACAGCGAACTGTTGATGCAGGTGGCGGCGGGGGCCGTCCACATGATATATGAACCGATTTGACGCGCGGTTTCGCCCGGCTGCGACCCATAAATGGGGGGAATGTTCCGGACTATCGGAAAGATTATCCCGCCGCTGCGTGCCGTGCTCGACGGGGTAAAGGGCGCAACTATCAAGTCTGCAATTGCTACGGCGTAACCGAGGCCGAGGGTTTTTTTCCCGAGGGCTTTCACCAGGACTAAAGAAATCCGGCGCCCCAGACCGGTTTTCTCGTACGCCTTGCCGAACATGAAGGCTACGAAGATAAGCCAGACTATCGCATTGGAAAAACCGGAAAGGGCCCATTTCATTGAGTCTGCGGGGTTTGGCTGCACCAACAGCAGGACCCCTGCAAGTGTTACCCCGATCAGACCTGCTACTGCCGAGGGTATCGGCTCCAAGATCAGTGCAACTACGACGGCGCTGAAGATTGCGAAATAGTGCCAGGCATTGGGCTGCAATCCGTGAGGCATGGGCAGCAACCAGATGCCGGCCCCAACGAGCAGGGGCAGGACGAATTTCCAGAGCTTCTTTTCCATTTGCCTTGTCTCTTTTTCGCGCAGAATAGCCCGGACGGGCTATTCAGACCTGCGCCAGGAATTCTTTCAGAAACGTTTCGAAATCTGAAGGGATGTTCTTCTTGTTGCCGGGATAGGCAATCCTCCTTCTTATATAATTTGCCAGGAGAGTTATGCTGACCTTTGCGTTCAGGAAAAGAGCGCCGGTTAATCTGCTCTCCCGATCGAAGACGAGCTTCCCGTAGCTCCGTCGTTCCGGAGAGCTATCCAGGTATACGGAGCTTGCCGAGGGCGCATCATACAGATTGCCTATGGAAAAAGAAGTCGACTCAAAAAAATTGAAGGTAGTCATGCTGATTCCGCCCGTGTAGGTAACATCAGCGCCCGAAATATTCAGCCCCGCTATCCTCCCCTGCTCTACGGCATCCGGCAAAAGCTGGTTCAATATCTTGCCTTCCCCAAAGAAACCGGAGGCTTCGGCTACGTCACCGGCGGCATATATGTCCGGACAACTCGTGCGCATGGAATCGTCTACCAGGATCCCTTGGTTGCAGGCAATGCCGCTGCCCGCGGTTAATTTGATTACCGGTCTGGTTCCCACTGCCGAAATTACGAAATCCGAATCGACCACCCTGCCGTCGTCAAGGCAGACCGAGATGTGATCTTTTGCCGGCTCCAGAGAGACGGCCCGGCGGCTGGTAGATATCTCTACGCCACGCGCCGTGAAGATCCCTTCTATTGCAGTGGCGCAGGGGATGTCAAAGTTGCGGGGTAGTATCTGGCCTTCCGCTTCGATTACCACCACCTGCAGCCCGTTCTCACAGAAAATCTCGGCCAGTTGCATGCCGACCAGCCCGGAGCCGAGGATCGTGGCTTTCTTGCCTAAACGCGCCAAAGACTTTATCTTTTCCGCATCTTCGATAGTGCGCAGGCTGACGACCCGTTCATCTTCCGCCCCGCTTAGCGGCAGTTTTACAGGAAACGCCCCCGAGGCAATGAGGAGCTTGCCGAAAGAAAAAGACCGGCGCGATTTCGTAAATACCGATCTGTCTTCTGGATTTATCCTTACGACTTCCTCGCCCAGGATCAGCTCGATATTATTGTCCTTATAGAAACTTTCCCTTCTGAAGAAGAGATTGCCGCCGCTTATCTTATTCTTGATAAGATACGGCAGGATGGTAGGGGTATAAGGAAGGCATTTCTCTTTGCTAATTATGGTTATCGGAGTCCCGGTATCTCTTGACCGGACAGCCTCGACCGCGCTCATCGCGGCGGAGCTCCCGCCGATTATCAGCACCCCTCGTTTTTCTTCAGCCATGTCAATTCGCTAACGCCCTCTTTTCTCGCCCTGCATCATTAAAGCTCTTCGGTCTGTAAACCGGTTTTGCTAACCTGGACAAGGCAGGTAAAATAGGTGGACCCGTATCCCAGGTCCGTGAGCCTGTCTGATGTCAGCAGGTTGGCGCACCCTTTGTCGAGGCTCCAGCCCTGCTCCATAGCCACAACCCCTGCACGGACTACCTTCGAGACCTTCACCTTCAGCTTCACGCTGCCCCTATCGTTGTGAACCATAACAGCATCACCGTTCTGAATGGACCTGGCGACGGCATCGACAGGATTGATCTCAAGCAGCGGCTCGGGTTGTATCTCCCTGATAAGGGGCGTCTTGTAATCCATACTGTGCATGCTCATCTTGGAATGATAAGATATGAAGTTCAAGGGATATTTCTTGAAAAGCTCGGGGGTCTTGACCGGCCCTTCTTCAAGCTCGAGATGAATGGGCAACGGATCGAAGCCGAGGCTCTTCTTTTTCTCGGAGTAGAGCTCGACCTTGCCTGAAGGGGTCGGGAACTTCCTGTCGGAGTACGTGACCTCGGGCAGGCCCAGACGGAACCTTCCGCTCTTCAGCTTTTCTAGGGATATGCCTTCGGTAGCCGGAACGCCTTTCTTGATCGACATTATGGCGTACTCTTCTTCCGACTTGTTGAAGTACTCTCCTATGCCAAGCTTGGTTGCCAGCTCGCGAAAGATCTCGAAATCGGTTTTCACACCGGGAAGGGGATCGATGACCTTCTGCTGCATCTGCATATAGAAATGCCAGTACGACGGCCCCACATCTGTCTGTTCTAGATAACTGCAGCCGGGAAGGACCAGGTCCGCGTATTTCGCCGTATCCGTCATGAACGGGTCTATGACGACGATGAAATCGAGGTTACCGCTTTTGAAGGCCCTGATCGTCTTGTTCGTATCGGGATTCTGAGCTACGGGGTTTGAGGCCCAGACGAACAATAATTTTACCGGATGGGGCTTTTGTGTCAGTATGCTTTCCGCGAACCTGACTATCGGTATGGTCTTTTTGTGCTTGTTCATGCCGTCGAGGCGCAGCGAGAAATCGTTTACGGAATCACTCCCCAGTCTGTTCGTGGGGTTTATCCCACCGCCCGGTATGCCCACATTCCCCGTTATGGCCGCCAGGCACGCTATGGCGTGAAACATGTGCGCCCCGTTCGTATGATGCTGCAGTCCCATCCCGAGCAGTATGGACGAAGGCTTGTGGACGGCGTATTTAGTGGCAAACTCCCTTATCCTGCTGGCGGGGACGCCTGTGATCCGGGCGACCTTTTCCAGGGGGTACTCCCTTACGCGCTCCGTCAGCCTGTCGAACCCGACAGTGTAACGGCTGACGAATTCGGCATCGTACAGCCTCTCTTCTATTATGACGTTCATCATTCCGAGGGCAAGGGCGCCGTCCGTCCCCGGGTAGGGGCGGATAGTGAGATGGGCTTTGGCGCCGAGCTCCGTAAGGCGGGGGTTCACGGATACCAGCTCCGCGCCGTTTTCATTAACCGCCCGACTGATCAAGGGCATGAAATGCATGTTGCAAGCGCCTATGTCCTTACCCCATTCCACAATGGTTTTTGCGTTAATGATATCCTCCGGGTCGTGCGCGGCCGACTGGCCGAAGGCGAATTCCACGCCCTTGTGACCGGCGACGATACAGAGGGTCCCGATTATGTTGGTAGCCCCGCCAAGGGCGTTAAAGAACCTGTGAGGGAGCATCCGGTAGTACAGGTTGGCGTGCGTTCCCGTGCCCCAGAGATAGAATATCGCTTCGGGCCCGTGCTTTTCGATCGTCTCCCGGATGTTTCTGGCAGTTAGATCCAGGGCCTCCTCCCAGGTGATCTCGGCCCATTTGTTCTCACCCCGTTCGCCGACCCTCTTCAGAGGGGACTTGAGGCGATCGGGATGATAGACCCACTGGTGAAAGGCCTCCATCTTGGCACACAGATGTCCCTTCGTAATCGGGTGCTCGGGGTCTCCGGTGAGGCGGACCAGCTTTCCGTCCTTGACATAGGCGAGAATTGCGCACGAGTCCCCGCAGTCGCGGGGGCAGCTCGTTCTGACCACCTTATCGAATTCCAAGGTCTGCCACTCTCTCAATGGACAAGGCTTTCATGAGGCAGCCGGCCACGCAGGCAGGCTCCAGGCCATCGCTCAGCCTTTTCAGGCAAAGATCACATTTAAGTATTTTCTTTGCGCTTTGATCGTAACTCAGAGCGCCGGGATTGACGCAGACCAACTCGCATATCCTGCAGCCGACGCAGGATGTCGCGTCCTGGTAAACGATCCCCTCCGGGGATTTCTTCAGGGCACCGGTCGGACAGGCCGAGACGCAGGCTGGCAATTGGCACTGATGGCAGCTTGCCCTCACATTATATGTCCTCAGCTCGCCGTCCGATTCCTCGGGGCTCAGCCCGACCATTCTCAACAGCCTTATCCCTTCCGGTACGAGATTCTCGATCTTGCAGTCCACCTCGCATTTGTGACAGCAGATACACTTGTCCATATCCAGCACGAGCGCACAGCGGTCTTCAGCAGCTCCGGCTGCGGCCGAAGCCTGAAAACGGCCGAATCGTTTTCCGACCAGGATGAGGCCCATGAATCCTATGCCGTAAGGCCGCCGGCTGACGACGCCCGTTGCTGCTTCCTCTCAGCCGCCAGCGACGTGGTTATCTGGCTCGCCATCATGTGAAATCCCTTCGAAAAAGGGATATAGGCGATGAAAAACAGGGCAAGAAACATGTGCACTAGCCAGACGGTCTGGTGGACCGCCTGCAACGTGTTCGCATCGCCGCCTGATATGCCGCGGACGGCCACTCCGAATAGATACCCGACAGGGGACCAATCCACCGGGGGCGCACCCAGCGCTATCATTCTGACACCTTTGACGATGAAACCGGTCAGGACCACAAAGAGCAGCCAAAACAGGAATACCCCGTCCCTGATGCTCGCCGTCATTTTTTCCGGCTGCCAGACATAGCGCCTCAGAAGCCCGAACACCGTGCCCACCAAAAGGAAAAAGCCGGCGACGTCCAGCACGAAAGAAAAGACGAACCATACATTGCCGTACAAGAAGTGGTAGAAGTGAGAGTTGATAGTCCTGGCGACGGTCCCGAGAAAGAGCAGAAGGAAACCCCACACGATGCCGATGAGGAGGAGCGCCCTCGCTTTGCTGCGCGGGAACACCCTTCTGGCCAACAGGCAATCCGCCGAGAAAAATTTCGCAAGACTTATCCGCAGGAAGCCGAGAGGCGTTAGGCTCTTCAGCGAGCCATCCCCATCGCTTCCCATCATCCATATCCTGGTCTTCGACCAGAATCCGATGCACAGGGTTGCGACCGAGATCACTGCGACGACATACATGATCGTCACGTCGCCGGCGGGAATATGCCAGAAATCACTTGCTCCGACCATCAGTTCTCTTCCTTTCCGAAGGCGAAGTCTTTCTGCCTGCGGAGTATTTTTCGCACCATATACGGCATATACCTGCAATCACCACACCGCTCCCCGAAATCATTGACGCCGCGGCAGAGCTTCCCGCCCATGTAGTTCATTACCAGCTCACCGTTGCGTTCCTCGAGCTTGTCGTAAGGATGAAAGAAGGCGCACTCGAGCAACTCCTTTTCCTCAGCGCTGACTCCTTTGAGGTGTACCTGGCAAAGCATATAGCCTCCTAAAGCAGGGCTGCCGCATACTGGAGCAAGTCGTTTACCTTTACTGGCTCCTCGAAATGCTTATACTCATCGACGATGGGATGAGGATTTATGTGAGTCCTGGCTGCCAGCGATACATAGCACGCGGTGCAGCTTGTCACTAGCGTATCGGCGCCGGCGCTCTTCGCTTCGTCCATGAGCTTCTTCGACATCTTCACCACCAGATCGGGGTTCAACCCCCGCTGGCCGGCCGAGCCGCCGCAACACCTGGTGAGCTCCTTCGTCCGCCCCATTTCCACCATCCTGACCCCGGGCAGGGCTTTGAGTATCCTCCTTGGCGCCTCCAGGACCGGAGCACCCACGAGAGGACGGGCAAGCGCGCAGGGGTCGTGGTTGGCGACCGTCTCCTTCAGAGTTTTCGTGAACTTGATCCTGCCGGCAGCAATATACTCCGCGATAACTTCGCTGGCCATTACCGGCTCGAAAGGTAATTCGCCCCCGTAAAATTGCGGGTAGAGCCACATGAATATATCGCGGCACATCGGGCAGATCACGGCGAGCCGCTTGATACCCTTGTTCTTGACTTCCGTTACGAACGTCTGCACAAGCTCAGGCATTACGCTCCAGTCCCCGGATCCAGCGACCATAGGCCAGCCGCAACACCATGCCTTCTCGGGATCGAGCATCGTGAAAGGTCCACCCGCGTTCAGCAATCTTACGGCTCCCTCTGCCGATACCGCGGCATCCCAGGCCCCGCCGCATCCTTCGTAGAAGCCGATCTCGGCTTTCGCCGCCGGCTTGATGTCATCGGGCAACCAAAACCTGTAACGATTCGTGAGCGGCTTCGGGAAAGGACTCCGGTTCTTTTGATAGTTAGCGATCACTCCCTTGAGAGCCTCCGGCATACCGACCTTCGATTCGCATATACCCTTGCGCAGAGCCCACCACAGCTTCTTGGTATCTATGCCGACCTCGCAGACCTCGCCGCAGTTGCCGCACAGCACGCATTTCCAGAGCCCGTCCCTGAACGTCTTCAATTTCTCTTCGTCGATCTCTTCCGGGCCTAGCAGCTTCGCCATCAGCCCGCTTTCCTTTCCGATAAACTCGCGGAACATTGCTATGCGCGCCGGAGGCGAGCTAGAAGTATCTTCCGTAACATCCTGAATGGGGCACCATTTAAGGCATTCTCCGCAGGCTACACAGCCATCCAGCTCCACCAGCTGCTGCTTCGTAAGCCCTCCGGCAAAACCTTTTCCGTCTAGCTTTTTTTTGCTCACCTTATATCCTCCTGGGTTGGTCTCATTCCTGAACTTTCTCCTACCCGGCCTCTTTTCGTCAGTCGTCAGTAGCGCGACACAAGCCTATCACCTGCGTAACAAACGGCGGAGAAGCCCGGATGGAGCCGCACCGACAACTTGCGCCAGCCCCCCGAAGAGAAAACCAGGACCAGACCGATGGTCATCAGTACAAGGGCGACTAGTCTTTTGAAAAGACGCTCATTCACTTTGATGTGCAGCAGGGACCCCGCAATATTGCCGATTACGAAGGCGGGGACCAGCCACACCGTAAATTTAAGCACGTCAGAGCTTATCAGGCCGGCGAAGAAAAACAATATTATCCGCCAGGAGTCCATCAAAAGAAAGAGGAAGACGAGCGTAGCCCTCATGGCGTTCTTCTCTTTTATCTTCCCGGTTAAATACAGGACAACGGGCGGCCCGCCCGCGGAAAAGAGGCCCCCTGTTATTCCCCCGAAAAATCCGGCGACTACCCCGGCATAGTTCGATGTTTCTTTCGATTCCTTCTTCTCCTTTTCGAAGAAGAGTATCATGGCCGCATACCCGGTTATGAATATGCCGAACAGCATCTTCACCAGGCTTCCCTTCAGAAAGACAAGCCCGTATGTGCCTACGACAATGCCTGCCATATATGAAGGGATCAGATAAAGGAAAAGGTCATACCTCACCCATTTCCTGGTCTGGAAGGTAAAGAGCAGCAGGAATCCGGTGAGGACGGCCAGGATGGCGGCGCTCGGCGCCACCAGCTTCATTTCGAAAAAAAGCAGGAGGAACGACACCATTACGGGTCCCGACCCGAAACCCGTTAATCCCCTCACCATGAAGGACAGGACAACCACAAGGCTGGCTAAAGCAATAATTCCGGGGGGCATAATCCGCTTATGTCGCTAATTGCCATTTGAAGGCCATTATAATCCAGGGAGTGCCCCACTGGGGCACTCCCCTGTTTAGGGCCCGAGGTGCAGGCCGTTGAATCCCGATGTCGCAGAAGCCGATGTACTAGACGATGTCGCTGAACTTTACGGGAGTATCCTCGAAGGGAGCCTTTTCAGCCTTCGATATTCTGACCATCATTCCTCTGAAAGCGACAGATCCGCAAATCGGATCGTACGGGCCGGCAGGGTCCATAAGGTTATTGATGTTCGATTCGAAGCAACCCTTCTCCGGCTCCGGCCTTTCAGGGTAGTAATAACAGTGGTCGCCGTGTATGACTTTCGGGTCCTGATTCGGCTCGAACTGGGCCATCATCCTGCAGCTTCCGAAGCGGGTCTCCAGCTTTACCCAATCGCCTTCTTTGATGCCGTGAGCCGCCGCGGTATCCGGATGGACCTGGACTATGGGATATGGGTTATGCTTCCGCAACGCTTCGATCTGCAGACAGTCCGCATGAGACCGCCACTTATTCCTGCCTCCAGAAATGAGAAGGAACGGGTAGTCCCTGGCGACTTCAGGCGTAACCTCATGGTCCTCCCGCGTGGGCCCGTAAGCGGGAAGGGGATCATACCCGAATTTCCTGAACACATCGGAATAATACTCGATCTTTCCCGATGACGTCCTGAAGCCGCCCTGGAGGTTCTCGTAGCGCTTGTACGGCTCCAGCGGCCAGTAGGTGATCTTCTGCTTCTTGAATTCTTCCCAGTTAGTCCCCGCATCCTTCAGGACCTGCTCGTTGTACTCCCTTACGCTGTTCCAGGGCATTTTGTAGCCCATCTTCTTTGCTATCTCTATCACTATCTCACGGTCGTCCTTGCACTCCCCCGGGGGCTCGACTGCCTTCTCGTGGAGGTACATGAAATTGATATACGTGTTCTCGACCACTTCTTCCCTCTCGGGCCACCAGGTCGCCGGCATGACGATATCGGCGAGCGCGGCCGTAGGGGTCATAAAGGTCTCGACTATACAGTAAAAATCGAGGGACTTCAGGGCCCTGACCGTATGATAGGCGTTCGGCTCCGCCATGACTATCTGGGAGCCGGCCGCATAAAGCGCCCGCACGGGATAGGGCCTTCCCGTGAGCATAGCCCTCAGCCCGATCGCTGGGTGCGCTTCGGGCCACGGCGCCTTCGGGCCGCAGAACAGCGGGAAGTCATCAGCGCCCAGCCTCTTCTGCTCGAGTGCCGGGTCCGGCCTGAACCCCTGTTTTCCGAGATATTCTGTCATCGTGAAGAACCCCTTGGGCCTGCGCCTCATCACGTTTCCGCCCTTCACGTCGATGTTGCCGGTGATGCTGATCAGAAAGGAAACGGCCCTGGCCGATTGGGTCGAGTTGATGTTCTGGTCCAGCCCGATCCGGTAATGGAGGGAGGCCGGCTTGATCTTCGCATACATCATGGCGGCTTCGTGGATCTTTTCAGCCGGGATCGTGGTAATCTTGGATACCTTATCGAGAGGATAGTCCTTTACGTGCTCCTTCAGCTGCGGGAACCCTATAGTCCATTTGTCCATGAATTCCTGGTCATACAGCCCTTCCTGCAGGATGACGTTTATCATACCGAGGGCCAAAGCGCAGTCGGTGCCCGGCTTTACCCGCAGCCACAGATCGGCATTCTTCGCCGAATCGGTTTCCCTCGGATCGATGCAGAGCACCTTTGCCCCCCTCTTCCTGGCCGTCAGGAAATCGTGCCACTTGGAGGGGTGCGCCTGAGACGGGTTGGCAGCCCATATCACGATCAGCTCTGAATTGAGCCAGTCGGGGCCACAATCGTCGGTGAGAATCTCGCCGTGGGTGAATGTCTGCGCAATAAGGCCGGGCCTTCTGCAGGAATGGGCGATGCTCAGGACATTCGGGCTTCCCATCATGTAGGCAAACAGGGCGGTCGGCAGTATGTTTACCCTCTTGTGCCTGGAACCCCTGGAGATGGCGATCGATAGGGGTCCGTATTTCTCTTTGACCTTAGTAAAATTGGTGGCGATGGTTTCGAGTGCCTCGTCCCAGGAGATTCGCGCCCACTTGCCTTCTCCCCTCTCGCCAATCCTTTTCAACGGATAAAGCAGGCGATCCGGGTGATACATATAATCGAGCGCCCGAAGTCCCTTGGGACACGGGTGGTTCGGGTGATTCGCCGCGGGTTTGAGCCTGGTTACCTTACCGTCTACGACAGTCAATTCGAAACCGCAGAATTCGTGACAGATTGTACAGGTGGCCTGAGGAACGTGTTCCATCTTATTCTCCTCCTGATAACGAGCGTCCCTAAACCTGACCATAAAGGGCACGCTATTGATTAGGGCTTAATCAGCCCACCAGTCCTCCATTGATGTCGCTTTCAGCATAAGCTCTTACTAAAGCGGGTTCTACCGCAATATCATAGGCGGCGGAAAAACCGCTCATGTACTTAGCTCTCAGCGCACGAACGGTTGCCATATGGGAAAGCCGTTTAACGCGTACCACTGGCTCATGACCAATATGTCCCATGTCGCCGCGATTACCATGGCCCCAATCCCGGCTTTGAAGTAATCCCAGGAGGTAAACGTCCCGGTGGAGTAAGCGATAACCCCGGCCGTGGTCTGCGTGGGCAAGGCATAAGCGAAAGTATCCGTGTTGCACACGATCATGGTGAAGGGTACCGGGTGCAGATGAAACATTGGCGCCATTGCCAGCATCACCGGCGCGAGCATTGTGATAGCTGCGACGTTGCTCATCATCCCCAACCGGATGATATGGGTCGCGACTACCATGATTGCCAGAATTACCATCCAGTGGTGCCCTTCCGCAATAGGTCTGGCTAAATTGGCGAGATAATGGGCAAGGCCCGAATCCAATACGGCCAAAGAGAGTGATAAGGCCCCTCCGAACATCAGGAAGACGCCCCAGATCGTCTTGTCCTGGATGGCCTGCCATTTGAAAGGCAGGAGGCCGGGGAGAAAAAAGACTGCCATGAACAGGATCCCTGTAAGGGCCGTCTGTATCCCGTGCAGGCTCTCCGTGGCCCAGGCCAGCCCCACGGCCATGAAGATTATTGTCAGCGTAAGCTCGGTCTTGCTGATCTTTCCCAGTTCCTTCTTCTTCTTGCGCACCATTTCTAAGCCGCCCGGCACGGCTACCTTCCTATGCCCGAAGACAAGGCAGGTCCATAAGAACGTGAAAAAGAACATCAAAAGAATCGGGCACTGCAAAATGAACCACTTGAAGAATGAGATCCTGATGCCGAGATGGGTCTTGAAAAGGCCGGTCATCATCAAGTTGGGCATATGCGCGGTCAGGACCGTCACCCCGCAGATGAGGGTGGCGTAAGTCAGACCGTGGATGCAGAGCGCCTTTTTTGCCTCACGTTCCGCGGGGGTATCGCCGAATAACTTCAGAAACCCGTTCACCACGGGCAGCAGGGCTCCCTGCCGGGCTACCGAGCCGGGGATCATATACGCGAGGACATAATTGGTCGCAAAGAGCGCCCAGATCATTCTCCCTGCAGTAGAGGCCTTGAACTTATTGACCATCCATAAGGCGATTCTCCTGTCAAGGCCTGCGAGCTGCATAAATGCAGCAAAAATGAAGGCCACCAGGGCCAGTATTGCTACGGGTTCGGAGAAACCCGCCAACGCCTTGCCCAAGCTATTCTGAGCACCCGATAGTACGAGCAGCCCGGGTACCACCAGCCCGGCCGCGCCTACCGGCATGGCCTCGGTAACCCAGATGATGACTGCCCAAAGCAGCACCGCCAGAACTTTTTTGGCTGTGGGGGGCATTCCGGGCGGCAACGGGACAAGAAACAACACAGTCGCAAAAACGAACCAAGCCCCGAAGTAACCCAGAAGCGCTTTTCTTTTGACGCTGACATCCACTACCTTGGTATCGACTTCTTTGGGAATGGGGTCCGCTATATCAACCATTTTTGCCCCCCTCGGAAACAACCGGGTTGATATGAATATCTATGTGGAGAGAATCGCACAGCTGGGGGGATATTCCATCATCTGGATGATAATCTTAAAATTATTTGCAGCCCGGCGGCCGGGCAAGCTTGCCAGCCCGCGGGTTAATCTATCATCTCGCAGTACCTCATTATTCGGATCGGCTCGGTGAGGGTGATCTCCTTAGCGGAAATTTTAATGTACCCCTCTTTTTTGAGCTTCGCGAGAGCTTCACTGATCGTTTGCTGGTTGGAGCCGGTCAGCGACGCGATCTCTTCCTGCGTGAGCCTAACCGGCACAGTAACCGGATCGTTGGGAACGAGGCTGTCATTCAACTGGTGATGGCTGAGATAGAGGAAAAGCCTCAAGAGGCGCTTCGATAGATCCAGGCTCATCAGGTTCTCAATCTGGTCGCATAAATACCTAATCCGCCTGGCTTGGGTCTCCATTACCCGCCTGGCAAAATCGGCGTGTTTTTTCAAGAAAAGCTCGAATCGAGGCTTTTTGATCTCATAGAGGGTGCTATCGCAAAGGGCCTCCGCATCCGCCTTCCTGATGTTAAGCCCCAATACCTCCGAAACCCCAAACAATTCCCCGGCTCCATGTATAAAGAAGAGGCATTCCTTGGCTGAGGAGGCCATTCGATATGCCTTGATCCTGCCCTCTTCTATATAGAAAGCGCTGTCTCCGAGCTCGCCTTGGCAGAAAACAAACTGATGCTTCCGTATGACCCTTTTCGACGACAGCGCAACAAATTCTTCCTTCATCCCGGCCATGCCCGCTAAGGCATCGTCAAGTCTGAGCTGCCACTGCCTTTGCAGAGGGTTGATATCCGTCATACTCGTACCAGCCTGGTTACGTCCTCTGACTTACGGGCATAACTCTTACTCTGAAAATGGCCTCGTTGTATCTTTATGCAAATATTGTTCCATATATTGCCGGTAAGAAGCGATCAGCATTCCTTTCGTAAAAATTTTTGACAAGAGAATCAATTCCCTGGATTCTCAACCTGCTGGGAATCGCTATACTGGACCAATTATCATGGCGCCGGCCGTAATTAAATTCGGCTTTCCTCCTCCTCCTCCTCCAGCTTGACCAGGGCCTCGAAGCGGATATCCAGCCCCAGGACGCCCTGGAGCTCTTCCTGGTCGTTGAGCACCGGCACGCTCACCGTGATGCACAGGGCTCCGGTGAAGCGGGAGGTGTAAAAATCGGAGACAAAGACCTTGCCGCTCTTGATGGGCTCGATGAACCAGGAGCGGTTGGACAAGTCCTCGTCCAGCTTCATCTCGGCATATTTGGCCCGGTCGACGA
>JBKQLU010000045.1:0-32306 GCA_052326585.1 Desulfobaccales bacterium
AAAATATGGCCTATACGCATAAGGACACATCAATTTTTTATCATAATATTCTTTATTATCGGATCGTAATTTTGATTTCAAATTCCTAGACCATTTTATTATGTTACTGTATTCTTGACTATCTTGATAATGTTTATAAAACTCCTTTAAGAAGAATTTTGCCTGTCGTTCCAACGTTTTTTTAGAGAGATCACACACCCATTCATCGCGCGCTGTATTAACCCCATTTCCAAATAATTTAAAAATTGCTCTTTCCTGTGAGAGGTTTTTAGCTGCTTTAGTTTGTTTGCTAGCGATGGGAATCAGCGTATCAAAATCATTTTCAGTAAGATTAATCCAGTTACCATCTTTGTCAGGGATGATTTGTTCAAATTTTCTTTCGCTTAGGCGCTGGGCCTTAAGGAAGTCGCGTTTTTCGTCGGACTTAGCATAATCACTCACAGCTTGATAGTAGATTTTGCAACCATTAACACCTTTCTTTTTGACACAAAAATAGACTGCAATGCCGACTCTGATTTGATTGTAAAATATATTGCCGCCTTCCCGGCGACGGCGCTCGCCGCTGGTACGCGCATTACCCTTAAGGTCAATTACCAAAATCTCATTAAATTCCTGCTCTACAACTTTCCGGAAACCGTCATAAGTTCTGGAGTCGATAAAGGATGAATTGCTGACAAAGGCAATAATTCCATTCTCATCAAGCCGATCACTGGCCCATCGGAAAAAGCGAGCGTACATGTCGTAGACTTTGGTTTTTTGGGCGGTGCTGGCTTTGATATAGGTTTGCTTGATGCGTTTGTCGATTTCTGGATATTCACGGTTTTTGTTGTTTTCATTCTCATTAAGCTGGTTGGCATTATAAGGCGGATTACCGATAATAACGCTGATTTTTATCTTATTCTGGCGGCGAATACGCGCGACGTTTTCTTCGCTGAGGCGGCCAAACAGATTATCCACGTGACCTCTGTACCTGCGAAGCGCGCCGACGTTATCCAGGGTGTCGACAAAGCAGAGATTGGGGAATTCCTCGTACTCCCCGGTTAGGGTGGCAAATGTGGCTTCGATATTCAGGTTGGATACGTAGTAAGGCAGGATAGCCACCTCATTGGCGTGCAGTTCCTCGCGATATTTATTCTTCAATTTGGCCGGCAGGCCGCGAAAGTGCTCTAACAACTCAGTGATAAACGTCCCAGTGCCACTGGCAGGGTCAAGAATCTCAACATCTTTATCGATAAGCCGCTTGCCGAAATGCTGCTGACAGAGCCAATCGGCGCTTTCCACCATAAAGCGCACGATCTCGCTGGGCGTATAGATCACCCCAAGCCGGTCGGCAGCTTTGGGATATAAACTTTGTAGAAATTCTCATAGATGATTTTCAAAAAAGTCTGCTTTTCTTGGTGACTGGAGATCTGGACAGCGGCGGCGCGGATAGCGGCGTAATAGGGCTCAAGGGCCTTCAGGGTTTTCTTTTTCACCCCGCCAGTAAAGAATTTGTCTTCAAGATCATAAAGTTTCTTTGCCACATTGTTCTGGCGATGAAAGTCGTCTTCACCAAAAACCTTGGAGAAAATATCTTCGGTTAGGATATGCTGAATCAACATTTCCCGCACATCGGCATCCGTCACGCTAGGATTGATCGTCTCTTGGGCATGCTCCAGGAAAACCTGGGCCGCGGTGAGAAATCCGGGATTGGTTTCATAAACTTTATGAATCATCTGCCGCAGGGCGGTCAAGATGGCAGGCAGATCGGCTTTGAATTGGGCGACTGCCTTGCGGAATTCAGCGATTTCGGGACGTTCATAAGCAAAAAATAGTTTTAGAAGCTTCTCAAGCTCATCAGGAGCATCGGAAGCGCATCGCATTACTTCCTGCCGGTTCTGGATTAGTACGGCACGACGCGAATCTTCAAAAATAATATTGTCCTGGGGATAGCCGCGCCGGAACTTAAACTCGATTTCGGCATCTAAATCGTCTTTTTCATCTTTGGCTTCCCAGTATCCAAACGGCAGGCGCAATTCATGGAGAAGGGCACCATCAACCAGACGGCGCTCTTTCGCCGGGGTGAAGATTTCATACTCCGTCACAAACACCAGATCGTTCGACCGGCCCCATTCTTTCAGTAGTGTTTTGAAGGCTTCCCGCACCACAGTTTCGCGATTGGTTCCGGAAACCTTTCGCAGATCATGCAGTTCGTTAAGATATTTCTGGATTAAAAGTTGGCTCATTTTCCCTTTACCGAGGCTGAAACCATGAATTATTGCATTGTTTCTTCAGCGGGTTGACGAGTGTCGGCAGTGGTTGTTCTGGGACAGGCTAAGCTTCTCGCGTCACCTCACGGGACGCTTTTTCCCGGGCCGAGAGTAAACGTGATCGTAAATCTATAGGAATATCAAAAACAAGATAGAACTCTATCTCCTGCGGAACTCTGCCTCCCGCTTTTTCCTTCTGGCAGACGTCGTACATGTCTTTTTCCGTCAGAATGACCATTTTTTGAGTCAATCCTTGGGCCAAATGCAAGAACAACATGTCCGACCTTAGTTTGAAGAGTTTTCCAACTGCATGCTTGCCTCGTGCGGTTTTCCCTGCGCTCGTGGATATACAGGCTGCAATTGTTTTGTCTTGATTGACTGCATCGAAATCAAACACCCCTCCAGAACTTAAGGAGAGCCTATTCCTGAAAAAAGGAATTCCAAATTTTTTCGACATCCAATGTTCCCGCACCCAATCCTCTACCTCAAGCTGAACGCGAGTGTCAGCCACAAATCCTCCCCGCTCCCGCTCTCGGCCCCAGGGCCTCGAGGAGGGCTATAAGGGCTGGTCGGTGGACGTGCTCCATGTAATTCCAGCCAATCGGTGCGGTTTGCAAGGCTTGAAGGTCGATTCTGAAAGGTGCATTCATGGCCCTTGCCTGTAACATAAATCCTTTATAGCACAAAATTGCAAGGATTAACCCTGGCCGGGCCGCCGCCCGGTAATTCTCATTGAATATATCCCGCCGGCGGGTTAAAATTATGCAGTCGGCCAGACCTAGATGCTATTAAAAGGATTCTTTAGAGCAGCATGAAAGAGGACCTCAAGGCCAGGAGTCAGCGCCCGCAGCCTGACCGCAATTGCCCCAAAATTGTCTGGAATCCTGCCTCCCGCTATAAAGTCCTGCTTGACATCAACAATGCCATCGTTAATCAGACCTCCCAGGAGAATCTGTTCCGGAGTATGGCCCGGGAGATTCGCAAGATCATTCATTATGATCGCTTCAGCATCTGCATCTACGAACCTGACTCCAATTCCCTGAGCTGGTTTGCCATGGCCGAAGGCATCCTGGTCAAGGGCATGGATGACAGCTCCCGCTCCCTGGACAAGGGGCCCGTGGCCCGGGCCGTAGTCACCTCGCGGCAGCCGCTGATCATCCAAGATATGTCCCAGTACAACCACTGGCACACGATCAGACTGATGATGGAGGCCGGCCTGCGGGCCACCATGGCCTTTCCGCTCATCGTCCACGACCAGGTGCTGGGCTCATTGCATTTTTCCTTCAAAGAACCCCCCGAGATGATGGATGAACTGGCGCAGTTCCTCTTTGAGCTCTCGGGGCAAGTGGCGTTGGCCGTGGACAACATGCTCTCCCACCGCAAGCTCATCAGCCTGAATGCCAGCCTGGAGCAACAGAAGAGCTACCTCCTGAAACAGGTGGCCCCCCAGTACAACCCGGATAATTTCTATTATGCCAGTCCGGCCATGCAAGAAATTATGCGGCAGGTGGAGATCGTCGCCGACAGCGACGCCAGCGTGCTGATCACCGGTGAAACCGGCACCGGTAAGGACTGCATAGCCCGTTACCTGCACTACCTGAGCAGCAGGCGGGAGCAATTGTTCGTTAAGGTCAATTGCCCGGCCCTGTCGTCCAGCCTGTTCGAAAGCGAACTCTTCGGACACGTCAAGGGAGCCTTCACGGGCGCGCATTCCAAGCGCATCGGCCGCTTCGAGATGGCCAACGGCGGCACCATCTTCCTGGACGAAATCGGCGAACTGCCGATGCCCCTCCAGGCCAAACTGCTCCACGTCCTCCAGGACCAGCGCTTCGAGCGGGTGGGGGACAGCCGTTCCGTCGAGGTCAACTTCAGGGTGATCGCGGCCTCGAATAATGACATACAGGCTGCCATTAGAGAGAAGACCTTCCGGTCCGACCTGTTCTATAGGCTCAATACGGTTTCCCTCCACCTCCCGCCCCTGCGCGGGCGGGTCGAAGAGATCGAACCTCTGCTCCGCCAGTTGACCCAGGCCCAAGCCGAGTCTATTCACCGGGCGCCTCCCATCTACTCCGCAGAAGTCATGGAGATCATGCAGGGGCACTCCTGGCCCGGAAACGTCCGGGAGCTCAAAAATATTATCAGCCGGCTGATCATCGTCTTCAGCGGCAAAACGGTGACCCGCCGGGACATTGAGCCGCTGCTCAACCTGCAGCAGGGTGAGACCGCAAGCCCCCTGCTCACCCTGGACGAAATGGAGCGCGCCCATCTTATCAAGGTGCTTTCCATGACCAATGGGGTCGTCGGCGGTAAACGCGGCGCCGCCGCCATCCTGAAGGTGCCCAAGTCCACTCTCCAATACCGGCTCCGCCTCCACGGCATCAACCCGCATAAACTCACCCAATAGTCTCATCTGGCGCAGTCAAATATGGGGTTCCCCTCCCCCGCCGGCCGGCCTCTCTGCGGTTTGGCTGGCATGAATATTGAATGACTCCAGGGTAGGAACCCCGCGCCGGCGCAGTTTCCCGCCGCGGCTGACGCCGCCTCAGGAGGGGACGACATGCAGGACTGCAACAGCACGCAGGGACTATTGGAGCCACCGGCCTATAAGGGCTGCGTTGCGGCTTTCAGCGTCCAGGACCAGGAGACTATCCGAGTTGTCATTGCCATTGCCGAGGAAGAGGACTCGCCGGTGGCGCTGTCCATTAATGGGGACCTGGTGCCGCCCGCAGCTATCGAAGTCCTCAGCGCGGCAGCCACCTCCCTGGCGGCACGCGCCTCGGTTCCGGTAACAGTGATCTTGAGCCATGCCCGCAACCTCGACCTGGTCAAACTTGCCCTCGATTTGCGCTTTTCTACGGTGATGTTCGACGGTTCTTTTCTGCCTTTGGCCAGCAACGTGAAACTTACGGCCCGGGCCGTGCACCTGGCTGCCGCGGTCCGGATCCCTCTGGAGGGGGCGATTGGCGCTTTCTCCGATTTTGGCAAGGACGCCGCGGGGCATTGCTACATCTGCAACCTGGCGCCTAAATTTGTCCGGCAAACCGGGATCGACTCCCTGGCCGTATCCCTGCCCCTGGAATCCGGGCGCCGGGTAAGACTCGATCTGGAACTCCTGCAGCAGCTTCGCCGCCGCGTGCCCGTCGGGTTGTCCCTCCACGATGCCAGCCGGCTGGCGCCCCGGGATATCCTGGGGGCCATGGCCGCCGGCATATCGAGATTGTCTTTCAGCGCCTGCCTCAATAATGCAGCCGCCAACCGCCTGGCGCCGCCGAACCGCATTGGCTTGGGAGCAAGCCTGCGCCAGACCTTGCGGCTCTTGCGAAACGATCGGCCTCCCCGGCATTCCTGGCCTCCTGATACACCTTGAGGCGCCTCCCGGGCCGGGCCGCGGCCTCTGCCGGAAACCAAGCCCAATAATGGGCTCTCTTGAGACCTCTAAGAAAGTCCCCATTTGGGTCATTCGGAGGGAGCGCCGCAGCCGCAGAATCTCAGCAATACTGAGGCGATACCGGGTCCTGCGCTGCCTTCGGGATGACCAAACTGCTTTTCGCAATAGTCTCATCTTTACAATGAATTTGGGCCAATGGAACCCGTAGGCCTAGATATCTTCAGGCTCAAGTCAATCATGAGCCTAATATTCGGCTCAGAGCCGAAAATTGGTCTCGTTTTGCCTGGCGGCGCGGCAGGCCAAAGTGGCGCCAGCGCCCCACCAGAGCGGTTCCCTCCGTGGGCCGCCCATGGCATAGCCTGTGCATAATCAAATTTAACAATTAATCCGGGAGGCGTGGCCCTGGCAATCTTCTTTGCCGGGGGACTCGCTCTTCCCCGGACTGGGGCTTTTGAGGAGGCTCGAAATCCTTCCCTGCCCCATTATTTAACTGCCGGTTGGGCCGAATCTCACCGGTACCAAACTAAGGAGCGTGTGCATGATTCAATTTCTGGTTCATGAAAAGGGTGACACGGTCGGCGTGGCGACGGTGGATATCAAGGCGAACGAGACCGTCAAAGGCTTATACATGGACAGCCAGCAGCCGGCGGAAGTCAAGGCCCTGGCGGACATCCCCCTGGGCCACAAGATCGCCTTGCAGACCATGAAACAGGGCGATACGGTGATCAAATACGGTCATGACATCGGCGTGGTCTCCGCTGCCTTCTCCAAGGGCGCCCATGTCCATATCCACAACCTGAAGACAAAGAGGTGGTAAGATGAGTTTAGGCAAAGTTTCGGCTTATCGCCGTGAGAACGGCCGGGTAGGCGTCCGCAACCATGTGGTCATCCTGGCTCTGGATGATCTTTCCAATGCGGCCTGCGAGGCCGTGGCTAACAATATCAAGGGCACCCTGGCCCTGCCGCACGCTTATGGCCGCCTGCAATTTGGGGAAGACCTGCGGGTCTTCTTCCGCACCGTCATCGGCATGGGCGCCAACCCCAATGTCGCCGCCGCCGTGGTCATCGGTATTGAACCCGAGTGGACCAATATCGTGGTGGAGGGCATTAAAAAGACCGGAAAGCCCGTAGCCGGGTTTGATATCGAGCGCCATGGCGACCTCAACACCATAGCTGCAGCCAGCCGCCAGGCCAAAGAATACCTGCAGTGGGCTTCGGAACTGCGGCGTGAAGAAGTGGACCTGGCGGAGATCTGGGTTTCGGTGAAATGCGGCGAGTCCGACACGACCTCGGGCCTCGCCTCCAACCCCACCGTGGGCAACGCCATCGACAAGCTGGTGGCCGCGGGCGCCACGACCTCTTTCGGGGAGACTTCCGAAATCACCGGCGCCGAGATGGTCTGTAAGGAACGCGCCGCCACCCCGGCCATCGGAGAGAAGTTTTACCAGATTTGGAAGGATTACGACGACTTCATCCAGGCCAACAAGACCGATGATCTCTCCGGTTCCCAACCCACCAAAGGCAACATCCGGGGCGGTCTGACCACCATCGAGGAGAAGGCCTTCGGCAACCTCCAAAAGATCGGCAAGAAGTCTAAATACGTCGGCGTTCTGGCGCCGGCCGAAGCCCCCACCGGGCCCGGACTCTGGTACATGGATACTTCTTCGGCCGCGGCCGAGGCCGTCACCTTGTGGGCCGCGGCCGGTTTCGTGGTGCACCTCTTCCCCACCGGCCAGGGCAATATTTGCGGGAACCCCATCGTGCCGGTGATCAAGCTCTCCGCCAACCCATTAACCGTGAAGACCATGTCCGAGCACATCGATTACGATTGCTCCGGCATCCTGCGCGGTGAGTTGACCCTGGACCAGTCGGGGGACCGGCTGCTGGAGATGGCCCGGCGGACCGCCAACGGCCGCCTGACCGCCACTGAGGCCCTGGGGCACCGGGAGTTTGTCTTTACCAAACTTTACCGGAGCGCCTGATCGCCTCGTCGACCTGAAGGCCTGGGGCCGCGCCGGCTGAAAATCTAGGGCGGCCCCGGGCCGATTTTCATACAGTCAGATAGAGACGCACCACCTCACTCTTCCGGAACCCCGGCGAGGCCCGAGGAGACACCATGGTAACCAAGGTCAAGGCCGATCTGCTCATCATCGGTATGGGGGCCGCGGCCGAGATGGCGGCGCTCTATGCCCAGGAGCGCCAGCCGGACCTGAATATCCTCATCGTGACCAAGGCCCTCCGGGGCAAGGGCGGCTGCAGCCGCATGGTTCAGGGCGGCTTCAACGTGGTCCTGAACCCCGGCGACTCCCATGAGAAACACTTCATGGACACCCTCAAAGGCGGCCAGTACATCAACAACCAGGACCTGGCCCAGACCCTGGTGGAAGAAGCCACTATCACCATCAAGGAGATGGAGACTAAATTCGGCTGCTTCTTCGACCGCAATCCCGACGGCAGCATCCATCAAAAGGCCTTCGCGGGCCAGGTCTTCGATCGCACCGTACACAAGGGCGACCTCACCGGCATCGAGATTATCAGCCGCCTCACCGAACAGGTCATGAAGCGCGGCATTCCGGTCATGGAAGACTGCCGGGCCGTCGAACTGCTCCTGGACGAGGGCGGAGAGATGGTCACGGGGGCGCTGCTCCTCAACATGCGGCGCGGCGAGTTCATCGTCGCCGAGGCCGCCGCCACCATGGTGGCCACCGGCGGCGGCCCCACGCATTATCGCTTTCACGCCCCGGGGCCGGAGAAATCCGTGGACGGCCTCGCCATGCTCTACCGGGCCGGGGCGGTGATGCAGGATATGGAGATGCTCCAGTTCCATCCCACCGGCCTCATTGTCCCGGGCAGCGTGGTGGCCGGGTCCCTCCTGGAGGAAGGCCTCCGGGGCGCCGGCGCCTACCTCTATAACGGCCTCGGCGAGCGCTACATGCTGCGCTATGCCCCTGAGGTTGGGGAACGGGCCACCCGGGATGTCGTCAGCCGTTCTTCCTACCTGGAGATGATGGCCGGCCGCGCCTGTCCCGAGGGCGGCGTCTATATTGACGCCTCCCATCTGGGGGCTGATTTCGTCCTGGAGAACTTCCCCGGCATGGCCGAACGCTGCCAACAGTTCAATTACGACCTGGCCGAAGGCCGCGTTCCCGTGGGCCCCACGGCGCATTATTACATGGGGGGCGCGGCGATCGACACCTCTGGTAAGGCCACCCTTGAAAAGCTCTTTGTGGCCGGGGAGGACTCCGGCGGCGTCCATGGCGCCAACCGCCTTGGCGGCAACGGCATCTGCGATTCCTGCGTCTACGGCCGGCTGACTGGCAAGGCCCTGGGCGACTACCTGGCTAATGGCAACCGCACCATCAAAGAAACCCGCCGCGGCCAGGTGGCGGAAACCATTGCCCGCCTCCAGGCTCCCTTCGGCCGCGCCTCCGGAGCCGACCCTTTCGTCCTGCGCAAGCAGATCCAGGAGTTGAACTGGACCAAGGTCGGGGTGGGCCGCCGGGAGCCGGATCTGTCCGAGGCCCTGGACGAGATTGAGACCATTGCCGCGGAGCTGGACCAGGTGAGAGTCACCGGCGGCGCGGCGTACAACATGATGTACAACACCTTCCTGGACTTGCAAAGCATGGTGGACGCCACCCGGATGACCGCGTTCTCGGCCAGGCTGCGGGAGGAGACCCGAGGGGCCCACTTCCGCCAAGATTTTCCGGAACAGCGGGACGACTACGGGCTCTTCAATATCTACCTGACCCGCGGCGGGGACGGACTGCCCCTGGCCCGGAAAGAGCCGGTAGTCTTCAAACACAAGTCTTTGGAGGAGTGCCAGCGGTACAGGAAATAGGCGTCCTCAGCCAGGGTATCCGCCTTTCCTGGCTGAGGACGCCCTGCCGCGGTAAGGAGTCATTTAATGGCGCAAGATAGTCCCATTGAGTACCGCAAGCCTCTGAGCTGGGGGGAATACGACCCTCAGCGCCGCGAGGGAACCCAGGTGGGCATGTGGGCCTGGCTATGGCAACGCATCTCGGCCCTGGCCATCATCGTCCTGCTGGCCCTGCACCTTATTCTGACCTATAAGCCGGTCATTCAATTCCTGCTCCTGTTAGTGGTGACCTTCCACGCCGCCTTGGGGCTGCGGGTCATCCTGCTCGACTTTAACCTGGTGGGAGTCAAATACCAGCGGGCGCTTATTTGGGGCCTGGTGGGCCTGGGGCTGCTCGTCGTCACCAGAATCTGGTATTCGATCTACTAGTTTTCCTAAAACCGGCGATGAGGGGAGAGCGAGAGACCAAGAAAATGGCCCAGACCGGGAGCTCACGCAAGATCAAGATATTCCGCTACGACCCGCACCTGGGCGGCTCGGGCAATTTCCAGAGTTATGTCCTGGAGATCCCCGACGAGTCAGTCACCACGATCCTGGACGTGCTCCTGCGTCTGCAGCGGGAGCAGGACCCGTCCCTGGCCTTTCGCTACGCCTGCCGCATCAACATGTGCGGCTCATGTGGCATGGTCATCAACGGCAGGGAACGCCTGGCCTGCAAAACCAATGTCTCGCATTTGCCGCCGGGCCAGGAGATCACCCTCAGGCCCCTGAACCACTACCCGGTCATCAAAGACCTGGCGGTGGACATGGATCCCTTCTTCCAGAAGTACGAGGAGACGCTGTCCTTCTATGAAGCCCGGGAGGAGCTCACCGAACCGTCCCAGATCCGCCCCGATTCTAAAGAACGCCGCGCTATCGGCCGCGAGGCCACCGAGTGCATCGCCTGCGGTTGTTGTGTCTCCAGTTGCACCATGGTGCACTACCACGAGGACTACGCCGGCCCCGCGGCTCTGAATCGGGCCTTTACCCTTCTGGCCGACAGCCGCGACGGCCTCTTTGCCGAACGCCTGGAGCGGACCCTGGCCTCCTGCTACCACTGCCGGACCGAATTCAACTGCACCGAGGTCTGCCCCAAAGGCATCAGCAGCACCAGGGCTATCAAGTATATCCAAAGGCTGGCCCTCATCCACTGCAAAGATAAACCTCGTTTGGAGGTGCCCGCGGCCCGGCCGGAGACTGCCCCGGTGACTGCTACGGACCGGAGAACCTTCCTGCGCCAGGTGGGGGTTGGCATCCTGGGCGCCGCCTCGCTCCTGGTCGTGGGCGGAGTCGCGGCCACCACCGCGGTGAGTCCCAGCCTCATCAGGACTCCCAAGCTCTGGGTGCCGGTGGCCCCGTTGAGCCAGATCCCCGAGGGTGGCATCGCCACCCTCATGATGCGCTACGACCTGAAAAATGGCCTCTACACCCAGGAGGTGGCGACGCCGGTTCTGGTTTCCCGGAGCGGCGGCGAGATAACCTGCTTCAACGCCAGTTGCACGCACCTGGGCTGCATCGTCAAGTGGGACCGCGAGCTGGACCGCTTTCGCTGTTCCTGCCACGGCGGCGTCTTTGACCGTGACGGCCGCGTCCTGGCCGGTCCCCCGCCCCGGCCCCTGGACCGCTACCGCTTCAAAGTGGACTCCGGCCGCCTGCTCGTGGAGGTGGGTTGACATGGCCGGCCCGAATTTCCGGGAGCGCATCGGTTGGGAAAGATACCTGAGGCCGTTCCTTTTCAAGGAATTGGACCCGGACACGGGTTGGTCCGCGACCCTGGGAAGCCTGGCCCTGCTCCTGTTCGGGCTCATGGCCGTAACCGGCATCTTTCTGGCGATGTTCTACAATCCGTCGCCGGACAAGGCCTACCAATCCATCGACTATATCACCCGGGACGTGCCCCTGGGTGCGATCCTGCACGGCCTCCATCACTGGGGGGCCGGCGCCCTGGTCCTGGTCGTATTCCTGCATCTGCTCAGTACCTACTTCTCCGGGAGCTACAAGGCGCCCCGGGAGCTGACCTGGGTCGTGGGCGTCTGCCTCTTCCTGATCACCCTGGGGCTGGGTTTTACGGGCTACCTCCTGCCTTGGGATATGAAGGCCTATTGGGCCACCGTGGTCAGTTCCAACATTCCCCGGCAGCTTCCAGTGATCGGCAAGTTTATCACCGGCATCATGCTGGGCGGGCAGACCGTGTCGGGCCTGACTTTGACCCGGTTCTACGCCGTCCACATGCTGCTGTTGCCAGCCTTGCTGGCAGGCTGCGTCTTTGTGCACATCTACCTCGTACGCCTCCATGGTCTGGCCGAAGATCCGGAGAAGCAACCTGCCGATACCGCAGCCGGCCAGGGGACGTATCGCTTCTTTCCCGAACACGCCTTCCGCAGCGCCCTGGTCTTCTCGGTGGTGCTCTTGATCCTCATCGGCCTGTCGGTTTTTGTCCGCGTTCCCCGGGAGCAAATTGCCGGGACCTTCAGCGAATCCTACCTGCCCCGGCCCGAGTGGTACTTTATGTGGCTCTTCCAGCTCCTGACCTTCTTCTCGGGTGCCTGGGAGATGCTGGGCAGTCTGGTCATCCCCATTGCCGGCGTCATCTTCCTGTTCGCCCTGCCCTTCCTGAGCCGTGCCCTGGGCCGCGGCTTGGCCAACCGGCCGCTGGCCGCGGCCGCGGGCGCCACCTTGGTGATCGCCGTCATCTATCTGAGCCTCATGGGTTTCGCCGGCACCCTGCCCTACGGCCAGATCATTCCGGTACCCCAGCGCCCCTTGACGGCCAGCGAGGCCCGGGGCCTCTCCCTTTTCGTGGACCGGGAGTGCGCCTACTGCCACCAAATCGAGGGCCGGGGCGGACATCGCACCGGACCCGACCTGTCCAACATCCTGGCCAAAGGTAGAGATGTGGACTATCTGGTCAAGTTTTTCAAGGACCCGCAGGCGGTGAGTTCCACCTCCATCATGCCCAAATATAACCTTCCTGATCAGGAATTGCGGGACCTGGCGGAATTTGTCCTCGCCCTCGATTTCCGCAGATATCCCATGAAAATTCTGAAACGGGACCAGGTTCCCAAGTATTCGGCCCAGGTCGGGACTCAACCGCCGCGACTGCGGCCCGGCGCGCCTCAATGAGATGAGAGGAGTCAAGAACCGATGAACAACTTCGACTATCAAATCGTGGAAGAAGCGGCCAAACAGCTCTATATCCAGGCCCTGTGCGATTTGCCGCCGGACGTCCGGGCGGCCCTCAAAAAGGCTTATGACCGGGAGACTCAACCTACGGCCCGGGCCATGTTCGAGGCCATCTTCAAGAATATCGAGGTCGCCGACCGCAACCGGACCCTCATCTGCCAGGACACGGGCCTGCCCATTTACAAGGTCAAAATCGGCTCGCAGTTCTGCTGGGACGGCTACCAGATCAAGACCCGGCTTTACGAGGGCGCCAAGCGAGCCACGCTGGAATTCCCCTTTCGGGGCAGTTCCACCCATCCCCTGACCCGGGTAAATCCCCAGACCTCGGTGGGCCCGGGGCTGCCGGTGATTTACTACGACTTCGCCGGGGACTCCGACTGTTTGGATATCCTCATGGCGCCCAAGGGCTCCGGCTCCGAAAATATGAGCAAGATGCAGATGTTTTATCCGGCCCACGGCGTCCAGGCGCTGAAGAAGTTCGTCCTGGACACGGTGGTGGAGAGCGGCGGCAACCCCTGTCCTCCGGGCATTATTGGAGTCGGCATTGGCGGGACCGCCGACCTGGTCATGAAGCTGGCGAAGGACGCCATCATGCGCCCCGTGGGGCAGCGCCACCCTGATCCCGAAATTGCGGCCATGGAGGTGGAACTGGAAGAAGCCATCAATGCCACCGGCCGCGGCCCCATGGGCCTGGGCGGCGATATCTCCACCCTGGCGGTGCATATCGAGATGGCTTACACCCATATCACCCAAAATCCGGTGGCGGTGAACACCCAGTGTTGGCCGGCCAGGCGGGCCCGGGCCATCATCCATCCCAACGGGGATGTCGAGTATGGCTACTAAGCGCGAGGAGAACTGAGCCATGGCGGAATATCATCTCCAGTCCCCCTTTTCCGAGAAGGATATCAGGCAGCTCAAGGTCGGGGACATCGTCTATTTCGACGGTCTGCTCTTCGGCATCCGCGACCTGACCCAGATCTATATGTTTGACCAGCACCACGAACCGCCGGTCAGCCTGGCCGGCGCGCCCTGCATTCATACCGCTCCGAGCCTCTGTAAGGTGGGCGGCGAGTGGAAGAAAATCTGCGTCGGCACCACCACCAGTACCCGGATGGACCGGTTCACCCCGGATTTGATCTGCAAGTACGGAGTGCGAGCCATCATCGGCAAAGGCGGTCTGTATCAGCCCAGCCTGGAGGCGATGCAGAAGTGCGGCGCAGTCTACCTGGCCATCGTCGGCGGCGCCGCGGCCCTGGAAACCCAGCAGATCGAAGCGGTGGAGGCGGTCTACTGGGAGCATCTCCACCCCGAGGCCCTCTACCAGTTCCGGGTGAAGAACTTCGGACCCCTGACCGTGGCCATGGATAGCCATGGCCGGCATCTCTACGAGGAAGTCAAGGCCGAGGCCATCCGGAGGCTGCCGGAGATCTATAAAAAGCTGGGTGTTTGACGGCGCCCCGAACCTGACCGGAGGGAATACCCCCATGTTGGCAATAGCGATGAAAAACTTGATCAAAAATGGCTTTCAGGCCCGCTTCGTGGAAACCGGGGCCGAGGCCAAGGCCCTGGTCCTGGGAATGATCCCCCCGGGCGCGCCGGTTGGCATTGGCGGTTCGGTCACCATCCGCCAGTTGAATTTTATCGAGACCCTGCGCCAGCAGGGCCATGCGGTCTACGACCACTGGCAGGAGGGGCTCAGTCCCGAGGAGATTAGGGAGGTCCAGTTGCACCACGTCATCTCGCCTTTTTTCCTGACCAGCACCAACGCCATCACCCAGGATGGCAAGCTGGTTAATATAGATAATACCGGCAATCGGGTGGCTGCCATGATCTTCGGACCGCAGCAGGTCATCGTGGTGGCTTCGAAGCAAAAAATCGTTGCCGATGTCGACGCGGCGCTGAAGAGAATCAGGGAAGAAGTCACGCCGTTAGTGTCCCGGCGCCTACGGTACAACACCCCCTGCGCGGTCACCGGCACGTGTGAAGATTGCGACAGTCCCCACCGGCTCTGCCGGGCGACCTGCGTCCTGGAGCGCAAAACCAGGGGCGTCGGCGCCTTTTCGGTGATTATCGTGGGAGAAGCCTTGGGGATTTAACAGGAGGTGCGGGGTGGCGATCTGCCCAAGACCTTAATTTTAGGCGGTATCGGCGTCGATGCCCACCTAGTCGGCAACAAGATCGTTTAAGTCTGCCCGGAACTTAATAAACCGCTGGGAGGTAAACCAAGTCACAGTTACCGTGAGTCATGCCATTTTAGAGCCAAAACCGGAGGACCGTATGGAGAAAAAAGGCTTTTCACTATTGCACCTGCCATTGCCGGTCAGGGTCGTGAGTCTCTTAATTGTCGGTTTTGCCTTGGGACTCGCTTTTCCCAAGAATACCTTGGTCCATTATATCTTTATCAGCGGGACCATTTTCCCCAAGACCGTCGTAACCTTATGCGCCTTCTTGATCTTCAACCTCCTGGCCGGGGGCATGGCCAAGCTGAGCCTCTTCCACAAGGAAAAAGCCGGCAGGTTGTTCGGCATCATCCTGGCTATGTATGTGGTCATGGGAGGGGTTTCCTTAATCTACGTCACGGTCTGGCTCCACTTCCTGGCCCATCTTCCCGCCAGCCTCCCCGGGGTCGTGACTCCCGGTCCTCTGGCCTGGCTCCTGGAGATTGGCCACACCTTCACCCATGTCATGTCCCAACAGCCCCTCCTCCAGGCCCTGGCCGGAGCCATGTTTTTCGGCTGGTTTTGCGCCCGGGTCCCGGCCCTGCATCGCATCGCCCATGGTTTCATAGCCGTTGGGGACTATATCCTCTGGGCCTTCAAAAAGATCATCTGGTACTACCCGATCATGATCGGCTGTCTGGCCATCGGCATTCCTATGAAATTTGGCACTAAGGGCATGGTTCTCTATGCCCAGGCCGTTATGTGGATCGCCATTGCCACCTGCACCTGGTCACTGATCATGATTGTCATCACCTTGCTCTTTACCAAGCGGACTTTCAGGCAAGTCATTTCTTATTACGCCACCGTTTGGCCCACCGGCTTCGGCACCGGCGGCTCCTATGACACCCTGGCAGTCAACGTCGTTTCAGCCGAACAAGACCTGGGTTTGCACCAGGAGATCGCCGAAATCTCCATCGTCTTCGGCACGGTGCTCAACAAAAACTGCGCCACCATGGCGGTGTTCGCGGTCACCATCGCAGTCTGCCGGATGCTCAATATCCCCCTGTCGCTTTCGGAACTCATCATGATGATCGCGCCGGTGATGATCTTGGGACTGGAGTCACCCGGCATCCCGGGAGGCGCCGGATATTTCATGTCACCCATCGTTGGGGTGCTGCTGGGCGCCCCCAATATGGGCGTCTTTGTCACAACTTTCATCGCGGTGTACAGCGGCCTGGTGCCGATGTTCGCCACGGCCGGGAATACCACGGATGATGGCGTCGTCGGGGCTTTCCTGCAAGACGTCTTTGGCCGCTTTATCTGGGGGGAACGCCCCCTGGCTCAGCCCCAAGTCGAGGAGGTATCTTAAGATGTCCAAGATCCTGGGTTGGATCCTGTTTGCCGTCGGCGCCTTGATGATGATTGCCCCGCAAGCGATCTTGGGCCTGGACCAGTTGAAATGGATGGCCCACTACGCCTTCACGGGGGAAATGCTGATGGGCATCGCGATTATGCTGGCTGCCTACTACTTGATTGCCTTGCAGCCCTCTGAGAGTGCCAGACAGCATATGAATAAATGAACCGGGGCCGTTTAGGCCCTACGAGATAAGGGGAGAATCGAGGCGCGCGGGGGGCGGCAGCTTTGGGTTCTGCCCGAGAGGCGGCAAAGGCAAGGCTTCGCGTCGAGGGTCCGCGGCCTGGGCCCTACTGGCAGGGTTGGCCGGGAGATAGCCGGGCGCCAGGCGCCGGCGTCAAAGGCTGCCTATTTCTTGTACCGGTAAACATTCATGCCAATCTTGACGTCCGCGTCACCGGGGACCGAGATATTTCCTTCGGTGCTGGCGATGATGCGGGTCTTGCCGCTCTTACTCGGGCCGAAATCCTGATCCATCTCAACTTCGATTATCAATTTCTTGCCCTCCAGACGCATCACCACGTTCTTAGCCATTTCCCCGGCCTCCAGGTTGAGTATCCGCTAGCTCAGTAGTTACTTATGAAAATCTCACCGGAATGAGCTCGAGAGGTATGATTTACAGTTGCGAGCCGCCGGAGTCAACCTTGGTCAAGGCGAGGTTACTCCAGGGATGGACACCAGGGACAGGCTAAAGGTTAGGACAAGTTATATTTTTTCAATCTATCGTAAAATGTTTTACGGCTGACGCCCAGAATGTTTATCGCCTCGGTTCTATTGCCCCCGGTTTCCCCTAAAACTCTTATAATAGTCTTATATTCAACGTCTTTGATAATCTTGCTAAGATTATGCCCTTTTGACGGGGGGGATATGCCTGATTCCAAATATCTATGGAGATACTCTGGCAAATGTTTTGCGGTAATCTCAGCTCCAGAGCCCATGACTACCGCATACTCTAGAACATTGCTCAGTTCCCTGATATTGCCGGGCCAATGGTATAAGGCTAATTTCTGTGATAGCTCCTCTGGCATCACAATCATTTTATTAAAGGCATTACAATGTTTTAATATAAAATAGTTAATTAAAATTGGTAGATCCCCTTCTCTTTCTCGCAAAGAAGGGACATTAATTGGAATAACGTTTAATCTGTAATACAAGTCCTCTCTAAAGGTTTTATTCTTAATCATAGCCATGAGATCTTTATTGCTTGCGGCAATGATTCTGATATTTAGAGGCACTTTCTTGATGCCGCCAATGGGCTCGATCTCTTTATCCTGAATTGCCATCAATAATTTTGCTTGGGTTTGGGTGCTCATGTCACCTATTTCATCTAAGAACAGGGTTCCGCCATCGGCTAAGACCAACTTTCCCTTTTTCCCCTCGGGTCTGGCTCCGGTAAACGCTCCAGTCGTATAACCGAAAAGCTCGCTTTCCAATAAGTTATCAGGAATGGCCGCACAGTTAATCGCGACAAAAGCGCCATTGCGGCGCGGACTGGCGTTATGGATAAATTTTGCCAGGTCTCCCTTGCCTGCCCCACTCTCTCCGGTTATCAGAATACTGGAATCGCATAATGAAACTTTAATCGCCTTGGCCACCATTTCCTTGAAGATGGTGGTTTCACCAACTAAATTAAATTTTTGAATATACGCATCTCTGGCTGGGTATTTCGATTCCAGAGCCTTACAGAAAATACCTACCCCCCCAACGACTCTATTTTTGCTAAAGATCGGGTAGGCGTTGGTATGGATATCCAGTTTTATTCTTTCTAATTTATTGTTCCCGATTAAGGTTTCCCCGGTTAAAATGACCCGGTTTAAAAATGCGGAAGGCTCTATTTCCGGTAATGATTTGCCCACCACCATGTTTCCGGACACGCCCACCACGTTGGCATAATTTTTATTGGCAAATAAAATGGACCCCTTTTTATCGACGATTATAGCTGCCTCGGCAATCGAATCTAAAATATTTTGAAACAGTAGGTCAATTTTAGCGTCATGCGTTAATAACATAGTTGCGTCTCCCCGCGGCAAGAGAACCTTTCTCTGAGGCCGAGCCGCTAATCGAGCCGGTATTCAGGCCTGGCTGGTCAGCGTCGTCTTTCCAGGACCTAAAGACAAAATCCCCTGGATAATTATAGCATACCCCAAGCGGCCAGGGAATCTTTTTCCACCAAGGCTGGACGCCTGCCCAACTCCCCTGCCGCAGTGATGAATCCTACACTTCCTCCTCTTGGCGCGGCCGGCTGAGGTCGAATTGCAGTTCCCTTTATAGACAGCCGTATAGAAATTATACAAGCCGAATAGGGAATTTTTCCTGGGCAACTGTATATAAAGGATACCAAATCTCTAAAATGATTTTCCCCTGGAAGAATAACATACTGTTATTCCGTGGTATTTTAGGAACTATTTTGTTTGGCATGAAAAATGTATACAATATATTATTGACAGGGCGCCCTGACAACAGGGTTGCCAGTTAGACCGCGGTAAAGGAGCTGAGGATATTTTAAATTGTAGCAGGTGCAAGGGGTCGGTGAGCCTAACCATTTAGTCTATTTGAGTCTTTTTCATGCCTTGGCGCGAGAGGAGACCAGCAATGTCCCAAGAAATGGACGGGGTTAAGAAAGAGAAGAACCAGGCGGCTTACGCTGTTGCTTCCGGCCTCATCGGTTATGTTCTAGATGCCATGGATTTACAATTTTTGGCGGCCTCTTTGCCAATATTAATGGTTGCCTTTGGAATCAGTAAAGTCGTGGCCGGCGAACTGGCTATGTGGCAATTAATTGGCATCGGTTTCGGAGGGATTGCCGCGGGATTCGTGGCTGACCGTTTTGGCCGGGTTAAGACATTAAGTTATACAATTTATGTTTTTGCCATCTGTTCAGGTTTGATAGCCTTGTCCCAGAACGTCATCCAGTTCACTATCATCCGTTTTATCGGATCCTTAGCCCTGGGCGGCGAGTGGGCCATCGGCGCCGTCTTAATGGCTGAGTATCTGGACACCAGAAAGCGGGCCATCGGCTCCGGCGTGGTGCAGTGTGGTTGGCCGCTGGGTATTATTTTGGCAAGCTCTGTTGCCGGTTTTATCTTACCGGTTTACGGCTGGCGCTTGTTGTTTATAGTTGGGGTTTTGCCGGTAATTGCCGCCTATTGGATCAGGCGTAACGTTAATGAACCTGAGACCTGGAGGCTGGAGAGACAGAAAAAATCGACCTGGCGGGCCGATATGAAGGATATAGTTCAACGCGGTAATTTGAAGATGTTTATCTTATGGAGCTTTGCCATATTCTTTTTACAATGCGCTTTTTGGGGATTCACTATCTGGCTGCCCACCTATTTCGCCACCGAAAAGCACTATGGTATCGTCCATGCCCAAATATTTATGATCGCCCTATCACTTGGGCAGATTTTAGGTAATCTCAGCGCCGGCTGGCTGGCCTCCAAGTGGAGGAAGAGGCCTATCTATGTTGTTGGCGCGGTGGTCTCAGCCCTGGGACTGCCGCTGCTTATTCACTATAATACTGCCAGCAATGTTTTTGCTTTAACATTCTTATATGGTATTTTTAAACAAGTACCTTTTGCTCTAAACGGTGCTTACATGTCGGAAAGTTTTCCCACCAATATACGCGCCACTGCCGTAGGCACCTCATTCAATTTAGGGCGAGGTTTTGCGTCGGCGGCCCCGCTTCTGATCGGGATTGTTGCTTCACAATACTCCATCGGCGGTGGCATTATGCTGATGGCATTCTTTTGGGCCATGCTGGCTATCATTGTGGGCTGCTTTATTCCGGAATACGCCCACCTGAAGGACGAGGTTCCTGAAATAACCCTGAGCCCCGTGAAGCTTTAAGTTGCTCTCTGAACTACCCGAGGCACGACGGGCCTCAGGCCGCGACCCAGGTTGAAGGAAACAACCTATAAATGCCCCGATCAGGGGGCTGAAATTATCAAACAAAAAAGGGAGAAGCAAAATGTGTGATTTATGTACCAAGCATTCCAAACGTGATGAGCGTTGGTATTTTAACTATGAAAACTACCTGTTCAACAAAATATATCCGGACCCCGAGGAACAGGCCAAGATAAAACAGTCCATGATTGGCACCTTTTCCGAGACCGAGTGGCGTTATTCTGACGACGAATTCGTCAGGAACCCGGACTTCTTGAGGGGCAGGGCGGCAGGCGGCCTGGGTGGACAGGTAATTACCAAAGAAGAGACCATGAAGGTCCTCGAATTGGCTCAGAAAGCCGTGGAGGCTGAGGATAGTATGCTGGTGGTGGGTCACTGCCCCTGCCGCCTGGTCTATGATGGCACCCGGGATTATGTCTGCATCGGCTTTGGGCTGCCGGTAACCATGTCGATGGAGATTGCTTACGGGCGTCTTCCCAAGGCAGGTTTGACCGAGTTCGGCGGAGCAGATTGGGCGGAGTTGAGAAAAGATGTGCGTAAAGGTGTCAAGGTACCCCTGAAATTGGACGAAGCCAAGGAATTGTTGGATGAGTGGGAAAAACAAGGCCTCTGGCATTTAATCATGGGGCGCGGCAGACTCCCCCTGATCGAGGCCATATGTAACTGCGAACGCCCCTACTGCACCTATTGGCGCTACCGTGACGTCTACGGAGTAAAGGATTACTGTCTTAAGGGCCATTATGTCTCAGTAATAGATTATGACAAATGCGATGGTTGCGGGAACTGCATCAAAAAATGTCAATGGGGGGCCATCAACCATTCGCGCCTCTCCAAGCTCAGCAGCGTGGAGCCGACAAAATGCTTCGGATGCGGTTTATGCGTGGATGTTTGTAAGAAAGATGCCATTCACATGGTGGATCGGGAAACGGTGCCCGCCGCCCGGGGGCTATACTAACCGGGCTCGAGGTAAAAAGTAGCGCCACCCATTTTGGAGGAGGAACGATCATGGCCATTGAAAAGCGAGATACCGGCGTCCAGGTAATCGTCGATAAGGAAAAATGCCGGTATTCGATGTATGACCCGACCGGGTGCAAAAAGTGCCTGCAGGCGTGCGGGGCTTGTGTAATAGCCACTCGCCCGAAGGACAAAAGGGACTTTTCCATCCCCAAGGAACAGCGGGTCGACCCCACCATTTGGATTTTGCTGACTCCTTGGACTGACTACTGCACTGCCTGCGGAAGTTGCATCAAAAGCTGCGAATATGATGCAATCGACGTACTGGTAGATGGCAAATCAATTAAGGGGAGCTTAAATGAAGACCATGCCATAAATCTTAAGGTGGCGTGGTAATTGCCCTAATAACATAATAGGTGATTAGGTCTATCCTGAACTTAACCGGTTAACTGTAAGAAACTATGCAGTTGGCCGGTTAAACTAGGGCGGTATGCCAAAATGGAGGCTAATTCCCATGGACTTTGGACTGACTCAGGCACAAAAAACCCTGCAACAGAGTGTAAGGGATTTTGTTAAAAAAGAGATTGAGCCCTATGTGGTGGAGTACGATAGAAAAGGTGAATTCCCTAAAGAAATAAAGAAAAAAATGGCTGACCAGGGCCTTCTGGGCGGCATTATTCCCGAAGAGTACGGGGGAGAGGAACTGGATGTCATTAGCTGGCTGATAATAGTAGAGGAACTGGCCAAAGTATGCCCGGCGGCCGCCACCATTGCGGCCAGCCCTTCCTCTCTGCACGGCCAGGCCCTGCTCCTGAAAGGGACTGAGGAACAAAAAATCAACTACCTGAAACCGTTGGCCCAGGGCAAGATGACCGGCGCCACGGCCATGACCGAGCCCAGTTGCGGGTCGGATATGGCAGCCATGCGGACCAAGGCGTTGCGGGTGGACGCCGGTTATATCCTGCAAGGTCAAAAAACCTTCATTACCAACGGCTCTGTGGCCGATTTCGTCATTGTTTTTGCCACGGTGGATCCCGCCCTCAAGCATAAAGGCATTACCGCATTTTTGGTGCTCAAAGGTACGCCCGGCATGGAAGCCAGGCCCATACACGGCAAGCTGGCCAACCGGCCGACGGATACTGCCGAGATTTTCTTTGACAATTGTTTTGTACCTAGGGAGAACCGCCTGGGTGAGGAAGGGGAAGGCTGGAAGATCATTATGGCCTCGGTGCTGATGGCGCGGATGCACGTTACCGCCAGGACCATTGGCATAGCACAGGGTGCCATGGATTTGGCCGTCAAATACGCCAAGAACAGAATGGCCTTTGGCAAACATATCGCTGAATTTCAGATGATCCAGTCAATGGCTTGCGACATGTATACCAAGGTCGAAAACGCCAGGAATCTATTGTATAAGGCGGTCTGGATGCGGGAAACCAATCATCCGGACCTGTTCGTGCAGGTTTCCGCGGCAAAACTCTACGCCACGGAAATTGCGGTGCAGGTTACCAATGATGCGGTTCAGATTCACGGCGCCTATGGGATTATTGATGAATACCACGTGGAAAGATTGTTCCGCGAGTCCATGATACAACAAATCGTGGAAGGAACCAGCCAGATCCATCGGATGCTGGTGGGGGAAATAGTGCTTGGCCTGAGAACGATTAAAAGCAGATAAGCGGTTCAGCGCCGCGGCCGCCAGACGCTCCGCACCCGGGCCTGAATCTCTTCTCCACTAACTCTGTGAAGCGACGGGAGGCGGTTGCGTTGGCCTTATCTCCCGGGGTTTCCACGGCTACCACTACTAATCTCCTTAATGTGCTTCGGGGTAAAAAACATGATCATTTTGGTTTGCGCCAAACAGATTATCGACCCGGAAATACCAGCCGCCGATTTCGAGATCGATACCCGAAATCATAGGGTGCTCCGAGGCAAGGCGCCCCTGGTCATTAGCCCTTTTGACGAAAACGCCATCGAAATGGCCATCCAGTTAAAGACAGAACTGGGAGCAGGAAAGGTAACCGTACTGACCTACGGCACCGATACCGCCACAGACAGCCTCTATAAGGCCCTGGCCATGGGTGCGGATGAGGCGGTTTTGGTCAAAGATGACCGGAGCTCCGGGCCGGAATCTCTTTCTACTGCCAGGGTGCTGGCGGCCGCGATTAAACAGTTGGGCGCCTACGACCTGATTATGTGCGGGCGCCAGGCGGGTGACTGGGACGCCGGGCAGGTAGGTCCTTTACTTGCCGAGGAACTGAATTTACCCTGCACCACCTTGGTCTGTAAAATTGAGGGCAACGATCAGGTGCTGCGGCTTAAGCGCCAGGTGGATGAAGGCATGGAGATCCTGGAAACGCCGCTTCCCGCCTTGATCACCGTAACCAATGATGAGTTCAACGTACCGCGTATTCCCAAGGTCCGGGATGTGATGAAGGCCCAAAGTAAGAAACTGGACGTCTGGACCCTGGACAATTTGGGGCTCAGCGCAACCGTCTTTGCTGCTGAGAACGCCGGGATAGAGCTAAAAGAGCTCTATATCCCGGTCCAGGAAAGCAAGTGTGAATTTGTTGAGGGCGAGGACGGGGAACAGAAGGCTGCGTCTCTGGTAGATAAGCTGCTCACAAGAAAAATCCTTTAGCAGACCGGTGGTGGTGGAAAGCGCCATTGCCTCAGGGTGCTTCCCCTCCTGCCAGCCGCATGCACCTAGGCGGAGGATCTCTTATGGCTGATATCCTAATATTTTCCGAAGTGTCGGAAGGGAAGCCTTCCAGGACGACCCTCGAATTGCTTGGAGGGGCGAGATCCGCCGCGGACCGATTGGGATACCCGGTTGCGGCGGCTTTGCTTGGCGGGGCGCCGGCGGGCTGCGCCAAAACTTTGATTGCGCACGGGGCGGATAAGGTCTATGTGGCTGAAGATCCACTGCTCCTCGAATATCAGGTGGATGTTTACCTGGCGGCCGCCGAACAGCTTTGCCGCAAGCTGTCTCCGGAGGCTATATTCTTCGCTGCATCCTCGGCTGGTATGGAGTTGGCCCCGCGTCTGGCCCACCGCCTGGGTACCGGGGTGGTGACCGACTGCACTGCCATTGGGGTGGACGCTGAAAACCGCCAGCTACTCTTCAGCAAACCGGTGTATGGCGGTAAAGCCATGGCAATAATGACTCTGAGCCGGCCTCAAATTGCCACTATCCGCCCGCGCCACTTAGATCCGCTGGCGGAGGATGGCGGCCGCCAGGGGGAAGTGCAAAGGGTGTCGCTGACCCTTGAACCCGGTATGAAGAAGACCAGGCTGGTGGAACTGATTAAGGAAGAGACTGGCGGCATAAAGCTGGAGGATGCCAATTTTATCGTTGCCGCCGGACGTGGATTAGGTGGACCGGAAAATATTAAAATGCTTCAGGAATTGGCTGCGTTACTCAAGGGTGCGGTGGGGGCGTCCCGGGCCGCGGTAGATGCCGGCTGGGTGCCGCCTTCCTGGCAGATCGGCCAAACCGGCAAGATGGTCGCTCCCGATTTATATCTGGCCGTCGGCATTTCCGGCGCCAGTCAGCACCTGGCAGGCATATCCGCCGCCAAGCATATTGTCGCCATTAATACCGACCCCGACGCGCCAATTTTCAAGGTGGCCGAGATCGGGGTAGTTGAAGATTACCGGAAGGTTTTGCCGGCGCTGACTGAAAAGTTGCGGGAAGTGATTTAGACTGCCGCAGGAAATGGTAATGCAGGGAGAACCAGGGATGGGTCTATTGGCTAAGGCGCTCTTTGCGATGGTCTGTGCCGCGGCAATGGTGCTGTTTGCCAAGGCCGTCAGGCAGCGCTACCGGATTTTGCGGCTGGGTAAGCCGGAAAATAGGCCGGCGCAGCCCTGGGCGCGGCTGCAATCCCTGCTGATCTACGTCCTCGGGCAGAAAAAAGTTCTGGCGGAGCCGTACCCCGGGATCATGCATCTCTTCATTTTCTGGGGATTTTTGGTATTGGCTCTCGGTGAGGTGCAGCTTGTAGGCGAGCGGCTGTTTGAGGGCTTCAGTTTGCCCCTGATCGGGCAGAGCCCACTCTTCTATATGGTTCAGGATCTCTTCGCACTGCTGGTTCTGATCGGAGTCGCCATGGCCGCCTGGCGGCGCTATGTGATTAAACCCGACCGCCTGGATAAAAACACCGAAGCCGCGGTTATTTTGATTCTAATTACCGGCGTAATCATTACGCTTTTTGCTCTCGGCGGGTTTCAGGGAGCCCTTGAGGGTTCAGGCCGGCTGCACCTGACTTTGGTGGTTGGGCCGCTGGCCGGATGGCTGGCGGGGTTGGGCTGGCGCCCCGGGGTGCTGCAAGCGTTTTACGGCGCCTTTTGGTGGGCGCATGTACTGATTATCCTGGGATTTTTAGTTTTCATCCCCTATTCCAAGCACCTACATTTGCTGGCATCACCTTTCAATGTCTATTTCCGCTCCCTGGCCCCGATGGGGCAGATGCTTCAGCCCCTTGACTTTACTGTCGATCAGGAGCTGGGGGTCAACCGGATTGATGGTTTTACCTGGAAGCAGTTGCTCGACTGCTATTCCTGCACTCAGTGTGGGCGCTGTCAGGACAATTGTCCGGCATATCTCAGTGGCCGGCCTCTATCTCCGAAAAAGCTGATCAATAAGTTAAAGGACCATCTGATCGAGCAGGGGCAAATCCTGGCACGGCCTGGGGCGCAGGTCCTGCCTGCGGCTGGTGATCAGGCCTTAATCGGGAACATCTTTACCGAGAAGGAAATCTGGTCCTGCACCACCTGTGGCGCCTGCCAGTATAACTGCCCGGTTTTTAACGAGCATGTGCCGAAGATAGTGGACCTGAGACGGTTCCTGGCCATGGAGGAGTCAGCCTACCCGAACGGGGTGGACAACGCGGTCCGCAGTCTGGAATCGAGAGGCCACCCTTACCCGGGCAATCCCAACTCCAGGGGGAGCTGGTTTAAGAAGTCCTGGATAGAAGAGGCCGTTGCCAAAGAGGGGGCCGAGGTTCTCTACTGGGTCGGCTGCACTACTGCCCTGGATGAGAGAAATATGAAGATAGCCCAGGCCTTTGCCGAATTGCTCCGGCAGGCGGGGGTAAATTTTACCATCCTGGGTGAGGCAGAGCGGTGCTGCGGGGACCCGGCCAGGCGCACCGGGAATGAGTATCTCTACCAGAACCTGGCCTCAGCCAATATTAAGGCGCTGCATGACTCCGGGATAAGGGCGGTGGTCACCACCTGCCCGCACTGCTACAGCGTTTTTAAGAATGAATATCCTCAATTGGGCGGAGACTTTGCCGTCTATCACCATACGGAGTACCTGGGGAGATTGTTACGGGAGCAAAAACTCAAGATGGCTGGTGGTTATGCGGAGAAGGTGACCTACCAGGACCCATGTTACCTGGGACGCTATAACGAGATTTTTGAGCCGCCGCGGGAAATCCTCAAGAGTCTGGCTGGATTGCGGCTGGTGGAAATGGAAACGAACCGGGGCAAGAGCTTCTGCTGTGGCGGCGGCGGCGGCTGCGCCTGGATGGAAGAGGAAGGCAGCGCCAGGATAAATCACCTGCGGGCGCAGCAGGCCCAAACCACCAGGGCTGCGGTCTTGTGCACCGCCTGTCCTTTCTGCATGACCATGATGAATGATGGGGTTAAAGCCAACCCCAGCGGCAGCGGCGAGTCCCTTAGGGTCTTGGATATTGCCGAAATAGTGGCCGCGGCCCTTAAGCCGCAGGACGGTTAAGGCGGGTCTCGAAGTCCAGGAGGCCCGCGACCAGGCACGGGAGTTTGAGGGTATCGGCCTGGCACGATCTTAAGCTCTGCTGATTCCTGCCGGCTATGGCGCGGGCCCGGGTTGGCGGCGGACAAGCAGATGTTGGCGGGCGGGGCATACCGGCCCACCACCCTTGAGGGGGATAGAGCATGGAGGATACTCGCAGCCTGCACAGCAAATTGATGAGCGCTGAGGAGGCGGTGCGGCGCTTCGTCAAGGATGGCGACATGATCGCCCTGGGAGGCTTCACCGTCACCCGCGCCCCCATGACGCTGGTGCGGGAGATCATCCGCCAGAATCGGCGGGATCTTCATCTAGTTATGCACTCCCAAGGCCAGGCCCTGGACCTGCTGGTGGGCGCGGGTTGCGCCAGTCGCCTGGAGCTGGCTTTCGGCGGCGTCGGCCGCTTTGCCCCTACGGCGATACGCTTTCGCAAGGCCGTGCAAAACGGTGAAGTTAAGGTTGAGGACTATTCCAACTTTCATATGGCCCTGCGCTTTTTGGCGGGGGCCCTCAGTCTGCCCTTCATGGCCACCCGTTCGGGCTTTGCGACCGACGTGCTGGCGAAATGGGGCTTCGGACCCGAGATGCGGGGCAAGGGCATGATTCCCAAGCACAAGATGGTTCAGATCACCGACCCCTTCAGCGCCGATGCTGAGCCGGTGCTGCTCTTGCCCGCCCTGACCCCCGATGTCGCCTTGATGCACGCCCAGTACGTCGGGGAGGATGGCACCGTGCGCATCAAGGGGCTCACCTTCCTGGATCTGGAGCAGGCCCGCGCCGCCAGCCGGGTCATTGTCACCTGCGAAGAGATTGTGCCGGTCTCCTGCTTGCGGGTAGATCCCGACCAGAACTCTTTACCCTCCTTCCTGGTAGATGCGGTGGTGCTGGCGCCCTACGGGGCGCATCCCACCGCTTGCCACTTTTTTTATGACTACGACCCGCGCCATATGAATCTCTACGGCCAGGCCGCGGCCGACGACCAAACCTTTGCGCGCTACTTGCAGGAATGGGTCCACGAACTGCCTGACCAGGAGAGCTATCTGGCCAAGGTGGGAGCCATAGACCTCATGCGCATTAAAGCCAACTCGAAGGTGGGTTATGCGCCCGGTCTGGACCGGAGCTGACCAGGAGACCTTAAAGATGACCGCCTCATACACGGAGAAGGAAATGATGGCCCTGGCCGCGGGCCGCCTAGTGCACAATGGCGATATTCTCTTTGCGGGGGCCGGGGTCGCCTTGCTGGCCTCCAGCGCGGCCCGGCTGATCCACGCCCCCTTGTCGGTGCTATTCGTAGAGACCGGCGGCATCGACCCTACTCTTGAGGAGCTGCCCCTGGCGGTAGCCGATCCCCGGGTGATGGTGGGCACCTGCATAAATAGCGGCCTGGTAGACGCCTTCTCCCTCCTGGCGCACCGCCGGCTGCGCACTATCGCCCTTTTGGGGGCGGCCCAGATCGACGCCTACGGCAATCTTAACTCCACCTGCCTGGGTGACTACTATAAACCGGCCCTGCGTTTTCCGGGCTGCGGCGGGGCTTGCGACGCCATGAGCCAGGCCTTCGGAAGCATCATCTTCATGCAGCAGGACCGGAAACGCTTCGTGGAAAAGGTGGACTACATCTCGAGTCCCGGCTGGCTCTCCGGCGGCGAGGCCCGCCAGCGGGCCGGCTTCAAGCGCGGCGGGCCTCTGGCGGTGGTGAGCAACCTGGGGGTGATGAAATTCGCGCCGGACACCCACCGCATGTACCTGGCGGAGTATTATCCCTCGGTAAGCCTTGAGAAGATTGCCCTGAACACCGGCTTTGAGATGGACTGCAGCCAGGCAATAGAGTCCCCCGCTCCTACCGCACATGAACTAAAGGTCCTGCGTGAGGAGGTGGACCCGTGCCGGTTAATTCTAGGCTAATAATAAATCGAACTAGTGCCCCTTCGGATTGCCGCTCATGGTTCTGACTACTTCCGCGCTCCTCCGCGCCCAAACCCCGCTCCTGGGGGTGGTGCTCCTGCATGGCAAGGCGGGCAAACCCAGCCAGCTGTGCGAGCTGTCGTCTGCATTAAAGGCGCAGGGGTTTCTCGTCTCCACCCCGACTATGCCCTGGTCCTCGAAGCGCTACCTCGATGCCGGCTTTGAGACGGCCTTGGATGAGATCGCCGCCGCCGGCGACCACCTCAAACAGGAAGGAGCCACCAGCATCGTAGTGGGGGGACATAGCATGGGGGCCAATGGCGCCCTGGCCTATGCCGCCAACCGGGCTGGGGTTGCCGGGGTCATCATGCTGGCTCCGGGACATTATCCGGATTTACCCCAATTTCAACAAAGTGTTAAACTGGGGGTCGCCAAGGCGAAGGAGATGGTGCAGTCCGGCCGCGGGACCCAAAACGCAGAGTTCCAGGACGTAAACCGGGGGAAGTCGTTTTGGGTCAACACGCAGGCCCGGATCTATCTCAGCTATTTCCACCCCGCCGGGCTGGGCGCCATGGGGCGCAACGCCGCCGGCCTGGAGGCCGGGATCCCTTTGCTGGTAGTGATTGGGGATAAGGATGGGTCTTATCCCAATCAGGCTAAAGATTATATCTTCGCCCAGGCGCCGGCCAACCCCTTTAGCCAATTCGTAGTAGTCTCCGCCGATCACCAGGGCACCCCAGCCGCAGCTAAGGGCGACGTGGCGCGCTGGTTGAAATCCCTGCCAAATCAAATAAACTAAGATATTGCCTTCTTGCCGGGTGCCAGGCAAAATCGCGGCCTCTCAAGTCGATCGGCCCTCCTGAAAGGGTGTTCATGGAAGTTTACCAGTTGGTGATCCTGGCGGCGGCCACCAGTGCCTCCGCGGTCATCTCAAACGGCGTCGCCATCGGCGCCGGGATCTTTCTCCTGCCGGTCCTGTCCCTGGCCTTCCCGGCCAAGGTCGCCCTGGGATTGGGAGCGCCGCTGATGTTCGTTGCCAGTCTGGTCGGCATTAAAAATTACTGGCGGGAGTGGGGGGAGCGGCGCGAACTGCTGCGCTTGTTCATAGCCGCCGGCCTGGGCATCATCCTGGGTTCCTGCGTGATCAATATTATCCCCAACCACCTCTTCAAGATCGGGGTCGGGATATTTGCCATCACCTTTTCCCTCTACCAACTGCTTAAGGGCTCCGCCGCCCGGCTGTGGTTCCGGCCCCTGAAAGCCGTCTCCTTAGGGAAAACCGGTCTTCAGGACGCCAAGGTCCTCGCGGTGCTGGTCGGCTTTCTGGGCGGCTTCGTTACCGTCCTGTGTCATGCCGGCGGCGCGGTGTGGTCCATGTACTTTGTGGGCCGGAACCTGGATAAGCGCATCCTGGTCGGCACCCTCATGCTCCTCTTCGCGTTCACCAATCTATTGAAAATGTTCACCTATTGGGGAATTGGCATCCTCACTCCGAAGTCCACCCTGATCGTGCTGGCCATGTCTCCCCTCATCATCCTCAGCAGCAATTTCGGCAACTTCCTGAACAAAAAGGTCCGGCCGGAGCTGTTCCGCAATATCGTGCTCCTGATCATCCTGGCGGCCGGGATCAGCCTGATAATTTTCTAGTCTCTATTTCCCCTGGATCAGCCTTCCTGCGGCCTGCCGGCTCCTGCTGAGGCTGTCGCCCAGGGCGCGTCCTTGAGGAGAAGCTTGACAAAGACTATAGCGGTGCAGATTTTAATGGAAAACGGTGCCCACCCGGAGGGCGGTCGGACTTAAGACTCCCTGAACCGATCGGGAGTTTCGCCCCTTAAGGAGGCACCGGCAGAATAATAACCTTTGCGGTTCCCCCCACGTCGCCCATGAATATTACCGACCTTACCGGTATCGTCTTCTTCGCGTCGCTGGCGGCGGGATTCCTGGGGTCTCTGACCGGAATGGGCGGCGGGGTGGTGATCATACCCCTTCTAACCTTAGGTTTGGGCATAGACATTCGCTATGCCATCGGCGCCTCGTTAGTGTCAGTCATTGCCACCTCGTCGGGGGCCGCGGCCGCTTATGTGAAAGAGGGATTTTCCAATATTCGCATCGGCATGTTTCTGGAAATGGCCACTACCTTGGGGGCGTTATTCGGGGCGGCATTGGCGGCCATAATTTCGACGGCTTTTATTGCCGTGATCTTCGGGGCGGTTCTCGTCTATTCCGCATATTTATCGACGCACCCTCCACGCGACAGGTCTGACGCGGCGCAGCCTGACCGGTTGGCCACCCGTCTGCATATGGACTCCTCATATCCCGGCGCCCAGGCGCCGCTGGCCTACCACGTGCAAGCCGTCCCCACCGGCTTTAGTTTGATGTTTCTGGCCGGCAGCCTTTCCGGATTGCTGGGGATCGGCTCGGGCGCCATCAAGGTTCTGGCAATGGATCAGGCCATGCACATCCCTTTTAAGGTCTCCACCACCACCAGCAATTTCATGATCGGGGTAACGGCCGCGGCCAGTGCCGGGGTCTACCTCAACCGGGGTTATATCGATCCGGGACTGACCATGCCGGTGGTGCTGGGCGTAGTCATCGGTTCCTTACTGGGGGCGCGCCTTCTCATAGGAATACGGACCCGCTGGCTGCGTCTCACCTTTGCCGTAGTCATCCTGTTTTTGGGTTTGGAGATGATTTATAACGGCTTGACCGGGAGGCTGTAGATGACCTTGACCGATGAGACCATGGATCGAGTCATCGGAGTGATACTCCGGGCTGGGGTCATGATCTCCGCCGCCGTGGTATTAGTGGGAGGGGTCCTTTACCTGTATCAATATGGCGCCACGCAACCGGATTACCACGTCTTCCGCGGAGAGCCCAGTGACCTATGCGGAATATCGGGAATTCTCAGAGATGCCCTGGCGTTGCGGCGGCGAGGCATAATCCAATTCGGCTTGCTGCTGCTGATTGCCACGCCGGTGGCCCGGGTCGCCTTCAGCATTCTGGCCTTCGCCTGGCAACGCGACGGGGTTTACGTCATGGTGACCGTGATTGTCTTGGGGATCCTGCTGTTCAGTCTCCTGGGAGGCCGGTAGCTCCCCGGATACCTGCCCTTTAAGGCCGCGGTCGCGGGTATCAGCCGTCCCCGGCGTCTGGGTCTTTCGGGGGCGGCGGCGCCCACACCCCGGTGTAAAAGCGGTCGGCCCACCATTTCTGCAGGTCCTCGGGGTCGGCGCCCTCCACCAGGTCGTAGCGATAGTCCTCGATGAATTTGACTATCTTCTGATAGGCCGCGTTGATCTGTTGCATGCGGGCGCGGTAGGTCTCCTCTTCACCCGCCGGAGCCAGGTCGGGATGCCAGCGCCGCGCGGCGCGACGATAAGCCGCCCGGATATCCTTCCGGGTAGCCTTAAGACCCAGGCTCAAGAGTTGGCGGGCTTCTTCCAGCTTCATAGATTGCCGCGGTGAGAAAATTCCCTCTTCTCTGGCGGGCTGTGGCCGCCACCTTTCGGCGTCCAC
>JBKQLU010000046.1:0-13696 GCA_052326585.1 Desulfobaccales bacterium
TATCCCCTGACTCTGCGCCACGCCTCGGGCCGTCTCATGGAAGTCGTGTACAACGCTGCCATCTATCGCAACGAGGCGGGCGAAGTCCAGGGGGTCTTTGCGGCGGCCCGGGACATCACCGAACGCAAACGGGCCGAGGAGGAACTAGCCAGGCTCAATACAGAGCTGGAGCAGCGGGTCAAGGAGCGCACCGCCGAGTTGGAGCGCTCCAACCGGGACCTGGAGGACTTCGCCTACATCTCCTCCCACGACATGCAGGAACCCCTGCGCAAGATCGCCAATTTCTCCCAGATGCTGGCCAAGCAGTATCAAGGCCAACTGGACGAGCAGGCGGTCCGTTATTTCGGTTATGTCACCGACGGCGCCAAACGCATGCAGGCCCTGATCAATGACCTGCTCAGCTATTCCCGGGTGGGCCGGGCAGAACTCCCATTGATCGTCTCCCCCCTGGAGGAGATCCTTACAGGGACCCTGAACGACCTGCACGCCTTGATTAAGGAGAGCCACGCCGAAATCAGCCACGACCCCCTGCCGAGCCTGAAGGTCAATCCGCTCCAGATGGGGCGACTGCTGCAAAATCTCATCGGCAACGCCATCAAGTTTCACGGCGGCCAGCCCCCGCGGATTCATCTGGCGGCCAGGCAGGAAGACGGCGAATGGGTGATCTCCGTCCGGGACAACGGCATCGGCTTCGAGCCCCAATATGCGGAAAACATCTTCACCGTCTTCAAGCGGCTAAACAGCCAGGAAAAATACCCGGGCACGGGAATAGGCCTGGCTATTTGCAAAAAGATCGTCGAGCGCCACGGCGGCCGCATCTGGGCCGAGTCGGAGCCTGGCCGGGGCGCCACTTTTTCTTTCAGCATTCCAAGCTAAGGGAAGGATTTTTATGTTAATCGAACCGGCGGTAATCCTCCTGGTGGAAGACGACCCGGCAGACGTAGAACTGACGCAGTATACTATCGCCAAGTCCAAGATCCATATCGATTTGCACACGGTAGGCGACGGGGTGGAAGCCCTGGCCTTCCTGCGGCAGGAAGGGAAGTATGCCGGGGTCCCCAGGCCGGACTTGATTCTCCTGGATTTGAATATGCCCCGCATGGACGGCCGCACCTTTCTGGCAGAAATGAGGGCTGACGACAGTTTGAAGGCTATTCCGGTGGTGGTCTTGACCACCTCGAACTCGGATGAAGACATCCTCAAAAGCTATAAATTGGGCGCCAATTGTTACGTCACCAAGCCAGTGGGGCTGGACGAATTCACCAAAGTGGTCAAAACCATCGAGGATTTTTGGTTTACCATAGTCCGCCTGCCTCGCAGGCAGTGATCCCAACTGCTTAATTACCTGAAACGTTGACTCTGTCTGAAATGTGAAAAGGTGGTGCACTGTATCAGTAGGGTCCGCCTGGAGAAGCATCCCGGCCGGGGTAACGGAAGATTCCCGGTTTTTTCCTGCCCCCCCCATGACGCCATGGATGTCCAAGAGATAAGTGTTAAAAGCGCCCTGGTCCGGTCGCGGATTCCCGGCGTGGACTATGTGATCAACCCATATCTGGGCTGCGCCCATGGATGCCGGTACTGCTATGCCGTATTCATGCGGAAATACTCGCATCATCCCAAGTCGCCGTGGGGGAGCTTCGTAGAGGCCAAGACCAACATTGCCCAGGTGCTGCAATCCGAACTGTCACGGAAAAGACGGCAGGGGAGAGCCCTGCTCTCCAGCGTTTGCGACCCCTACCAGCCCCTGGAATATCGCTACCAGCTAACCCGGGCCTGTCTTGAAGTCTTGAGGGACCGCGGCTGGGGAATCGACATCCTCACCCGCTCGCCTCTGGTGACCCGGGACCTGGACCTTCTTGCCGCAACCCCCGGGGTGAGTGTGGGGTTTTCCATCCCCACCGACGACGATGAGGTCCGGAAGGTGCTGGAGCCGCATGCCCCTCCCATCGGCGCCCGGCTAAGCGCCTTGCGCAAATTACACGCGGCCGGCATCAATACCTGGGTGTTCATCGCCCCTATCCTGCCTATGAATCCCACCAGACTCTATGCCGCCATTGCGCCCTATATCAATCATCTCATGGTTGATCCACTGAACTATCGGCATCAGGTAAAAGAGATTTTTCTCAAACAGCATTGGGACTATGAGTTCTCCGCGCAATATGCCGCCGCGACCCGGGCGATCCTGCTGGGCCGCTGGGAAAACCGGGGCAGGCGGGGGGCAGCCGGGCGGGACCCCGACCGCGAGAAGTGAAAAGGGCCGGGAAATGGACGACCACATGCCTCGCCTCAGAAAATCTAGCCTCCAGGAATCGGGAGCCTTTGTCGAGGTCGTGAAATTGCCGCCCACGGCCCGGGGGCCTTTGGACGGGTTGCGCTTTGCCGTGAAGGATATTATCGATCTGGCCGGCCGCCGCACCTCTTGCGGCTCGCCCGACTGGGCCAAGACCCATCCCCCGGCCGCCGCCAACGCCGTCTGCGTGGACCAACTCTTAGGGGCGGGGGCTCAAGGCATCGGTAAGGCCATCAGTGATGAGCTGGCCTTCAGCCTGGACGGGGATAACTATTTCTATGGCGCGCCGCTGAACCCGAGGGCCCCGGATCACGTTACCGGGGGTTCGTCCAGCGGCTCTGCCTCGGCCGTGGCCTGCGGCCTGGCCGATTTTGCCCTGGGCACCGACACCGGGGGCTCGATCCGGGTCCCGGCCGCCAATTGCGGCATCTTTGGTTTGCGCCCATCGCATGGATTTATTTCCCTGGCCGGCGTCACCCCCGTGGCCCCCGGCTTTGATACCGTAGGCCTCCTGGCGGCGTCAGCCGACCTCCTGACCCGGGCCGGCGCGGTACTGTTGGCTGCCCCAATACCTGGCGACCTTGAAGTGGGCGCCGTCCACCTGATCAGAGAGGCCTGGGATATCAGCGACCAGGAGATCAGGGCGGCCCTGGGCCCCGCCAAACAGGTACTACAAAGCCTTTTCGGCGGCAAGGTCCGGGAGACTTCCCTGACGGAAATCGCTGCTGAGGCGGGCTCGGGTTTAAGCAGTTGGTATGAAACGAGTTCCATCCTGCAGTGGTGCGAGATCTGGAACTCTTGGGGGTCCTGGGTTGAGAGCGCCAAACCGGCGCTCAGCCCCAAAGCCGGGAAATTTTTCGACCTTATCAAGAATGCCGATCGCGGCCGGCTGGGGGATGCCATCCGCACCCGGGAGCGCTATTTTCGCCGGCTGGAAAACTTCCTGGGACCGCGAGATCTCATCTGCTTCCCGACCGTGCCGGCCCCGGCTCGGCTCAAAGGCGGCCTGAAGGTCGAGCGGCCCGATAAGCCCAAAACCAACTACTCCCTGCGCACCCTGTCATTGACGGCCATTGCCGGCATCGGTCGCCTGCCCGAGGTCTCTTTGCCCCTCGCCGAGGTGGGCGGCGTCCCGGTGGGTCTTTCTCTTTTGGCCGGCCATGGCCGGGACGCTTATCTGCTTGGGGTGGTAGAGCTGGTGGCCGCCCGGTCTGGCCTATCCGGGTAAGCTCCGCCTCCATCCGCCGGAAATATGGCCCAGGGGGGGAAAAGGCAGAAGATCCATAGATGAATCCCCTCATCATGCCAGAAATATTCGCTCTCCGCCGCAATATCTGAAATCACTCCCGCCTGCCCCTGAGGGTCTATTGGGGCCGCGACATATTCCAAGTCAACCGGAGGGTCCCCTGGGTTTGGGCGCCGCTCTTTTTTTGAGCCACCTGGAACTTCTCCGGGACTCTGTTGGCTGGGTTCGGGCCCGATGGCGGACTGGGATTAAAACCATAGGACTTAAATTAAGAAAATTTGGGAAAAAATAGTTAACTATTGCTTATCGATCAAGATGCCTTAATTTGATAGCCATCTATGATAGCAGCGCGGAGGCTTTCAGTGGCGGGAGAAACTATCTGGAAAGGCTATATCCATTTTGCCGATACGGATGTGCCCGTGAAGCTGCATACCGCGGTCAAGGAAGAGCGGATGCAGTTTCACCTGCTCCACCGGCGTGATCGGGTGAAATTGCACCAGCAGATGATCTGCGCCTATGAGAAAGTGCCCGTATCGCCGGCTGAACAGGCCAAGGGGTTTGAATTGGAGGATGGCAAATATATCCTCATCGACCCTTCAGAGCTCGAGCCGACCGAACCCGAAAGCAGCCGGATGATCGAAGTCCACGGATTCGTCCCTACCGGGGAGATCGATCCCATCTTCCTCGAGCGGGTCTACTATCTGGAGCCCGATACCCTCTCAAAAGGATATAGTGCCCTGGTCGAGGCGTTGCAGGAGATCAGGGTGGCAGGTATTTGCACCTGGACCATGAGAAAGCGCTCTTATCTCGGGGCCGTGCAGGCCCGCGGGAAGCTCCTGCGCCTGCATACCCTGCGCTATGCCGACGAAGTTATTTCGGTAAAATCCCTGGCTCTGCAGAAATTTCCTTTGTCTGAAAAGGAACTGCAAGTAGGGAGCGATCTGATCAATCAGTTAACCGTTCCTTTTGAGCCGGAAAAATTCGAAAACGAACATCAGAAAAAACTGCAAAATTTGATCGACAAAAAAGCCCGTGGCGAAAAAATTGACCTCCCGCGCCCCAGGCCCATGAAGCGCACCGCGCCGCAAGAGCTACTTCAGGCCCTGGAGGCGAGCCTGAAGAAAGTCGCTTAAATGAAAAACCTGCCCTCCCAGCCCGGCGCGTCGAAGCCCCCTCAAAGCAAAGGGACCGAGATGGCTGTGCATGCCATCTGGAGCGGGACGATCAGTTTCAGCCTGGTGGCGATTCCGGTGCAGTTGGTTAAGGCCGTTGAGCCCGGCCGGGTCTCCTTTCACCTACTCCATAGCAAAGACTATTCCCCCCTGGTTAGAAAAATGTTCTGTCCCGAAGAAGAGCTGATAATCCCCCCGGAAGAGATTATCAGGGGCTATGAAATCGCACCCGGCGAATACCTCCCGATAAAGGACGAGGAACTCGAATCCCTATCCCCCGAACGGAGCCGCACGATCGAGATCGTCGAGTTCATCGATATGCAGGAGGTGGCCCCGATCTATTACGAGCACCCGTATTATCTCGTTCCTGCCAAGGGGGGCGAAAAGGCTTATCGGCTGCTGGTCGAGGTGATGCGCCGCACCAACAAAGCCGGGCTGGCCAAATTCGTGCTCCATGAGCGTGAGTATCTCGTCGCGGTTAAAAGCACGGAGGGAGCCCTGGCCCTGATCACCCTGCATTACCATGATGAAATATTGGCCTATAGAGACATCGAACCTGCCGGGGAAAAGATCGACGCCGAGGTGCAAAGCCGGCTGAGACAAAGTATTAAAGAAATGCTGGGGGACTTTAACCCGGGAAAATATGCGGACGACCGCCGTAAAAAGGTCATGGATCTCCTGAAGCAGAAGGAGAAAGAACAGGGCCTGGTGGCGGCGCCTCACGTAGAGGAAGCAGAAGGAGCCGGTCCGCCTGATCTGGTCGCCGCCCTGGAAGAGAGTATGCGCAAAATGAAGCAGGGTATGCGCAGAGTGAAGCGGCAGCGGTGAGCCAAAAAATCGTCGCGATCGCCGGGAAAAGACTCTCCTTATCGAACCTCGAAAAGGACCTCTATCCTTCCTATGGTTTCACCAAGGCCCAGATCCTGGAGTATTACCTGCGGATAGCCAGGTTCATCCTGCCCCATTTGCAAGACCGGGCCTTGACCTTAAAGCGCTATCCCGAAGGAGTGGACCAGGATTTCTTTTTCGAGAAGCGTTGTCCAGCGCATCGTCCGGCCTGGGTTAAGACTGCGGCGGTCCGCCACGGTGATGACGAACCGCTGACCTTCTGCCTGGCCGACGATCTCTCCACCCTGATGTGGGTGGAGAACCTGGCGTCCCTGGAACTCCATGTGCCTTTGGCCCGGGCCTCATCCCCGGAAACCCCTGATGCCATGGTCTTCGACCTGGACCCCGGCGCCCCGGCCAACATTCTCGATTGCGCCCGGGTGGCGCTGATCCTGCGGGACCTGCTGATCCCATTGCGGCTTACCGGCTATGTCAAAACCTCGGGCCAAAAAGGGCTCCACGTCTTTGTCCCCTTGAACCGCCCCGGGACGACCTTTGAGGCTACCAAAAAATTTTCCAGGGCCGTGGCCGAAATCATGCAAAAAAATTATCCGGACCTGGTGACCGCCAAAATGGCCAAGGAATCCCGGCAGGGCCGAGTCTTTATCAATTGGTCGCAGAACGATGCCGCCAAGACGATGATCTGCGTCTATTCGTTGCGGGCCCGGGAAAAACCCTTCGTCTCGTTTCCTCTGGCCTGGCGGGAACTGGAGACCTTAGCCGGGCAGGACGACCCGGAAAAGCTGCAGGTCTTACATTCGGAAGCCGTGCGCCGGGCCGAAAAACAGGGTGATCTATTTGAAGAAGTGCTGGTGCAAGAACAGCAGCTTCCTCATATATAATGGCTTCTTGGCAGGTCATCGAGGCTAAATGGGCAAGAACCGGTTAGAAGCTTTCAGTGATGGCGTGATTGCCGTGATTATCACCATCATGGTGCTGGAGATGAAGGCTCCTCTGGGCGTGACTTTTCGGGCTCTGGCGCCATTAACCCCGGTGTTCCTGACCTACGTTTTGAGCTTCGTCTACCTGGGCATCTATTGGAATAACCATCACCACATGCTGCATACCACTGAAAAGGTCACGGGATCGATCCTTTGGGCTAACCTGCACCTCTTGTTTTGGCTGTCACTTATTCCCTTGACCACCGGCTGGATGGGCCTAAACCATTTCGCCGCCATACCTTCGGCCCTATATGGGCTAGTCCTGCTCATGGCAGCCATCGCCTACTTTACCTTGCAACATTTGATTATCACCTCGCAGGGCCCCGATTCGCTTTTGAAAAAGGCGATTGGCCGCGATTGGAAGGGAAAGTTGTCGCTGGTCTTCTATGTTGTGGCCATCCCGGTGTCGTTCTGGCGCCACTGGGTGGCGCAAGGCCTATACGTCTTAGTCGCCCTGATCTGGTTGATCCCGGATCGGCGGATCGAGAGAATACTTGCCAGCAAGGAAAGATGACCTTGGGAGCTATGATTCCAATTGAACGGAAGCAGGCGGGTTAACCCAACTTGGGCTTAAAGGAATACCAAGCCAAACGGCGATTCGCTGCGACCCCCGAACCCGAACCGCTTTTGCGGCCTGAGGGGAAGGGGCTCATCTTTGTCGTGCAAAAGCACGCGGCCCGGAGGCTGCATTATGATCTCAGGCTGGAAGTGGCCGGGGTGTTGAAGAGTTGGGCGGTGCCGCGCGGGCCTTCGCTAAATCCTGCCGTAAAGAGATTGGCCGTCATGGTTGAAGACCATCCCCTCGATTACCAGGATTTTGAAGGCATTATCCCCGCGGGCAATTACGGCGCCGGCAGCGTCATCGTCTGGGACCGGGGCCTCTATCAGCACCCGGCCGCCAGAGACAGAAAGGAGAGCGAGCAGCTTCTGCTGGACGGATTAAGCAAAGGGAATCTAAAGTTTGTGCTCGCCGGGGAAAAGCTCCGGGGTGAATTCGCCCTGGTGCGAACGGCAAAGGACGAGAAATCCTGGCTCCTCTTGAAGAAAAAAGATGGTTTTGCCACTAAAGAGGATATCCTCCGCGATAACCGTTCGGTGGTTTCCCATAAGACCCTGGAGGAGATTGCCGCAGCCGACCCTTCGCTGCCTTCCCGGCAAAAAGAGATAAAGCAGATCCGCCGGCACGAAGCCCTGGAAGGTGAAGACCTGGTTGAGGCCCCGGTCAAACCGATGCCGCACGGCATCAAACCGATGCTGGCGACCCTGGTTAAAGAACCGTTTGATCATCCGGAATGGCTCTTTGAGGTGAAATGGGACGGCTACCGGGCCATTGCCGAAATTCAGGATGGCCAGGTTTCCCTTTATAGCCGCAATCAAATCTCCCTCGATAAGAAGTTTTTCCCGATTGCCGCGGCGTTGCAGAAATTCGGATTTGAGGCGGTTCTGGACGGCGAAATCGTCGTAGTGGATAATCAGGGAGCACCGAATTTCCAGATGCTGCAGAATTACCCAAAATCCGGCCGCGGCCATTTGATCTACTATGTCTTCGATCTCCTTTACTTCCATGGGCATGACCTGGTGAATCTACCCCTGATCGGGAGAAAAGAATTGCTGCATAAAATTCTGCCGCCCGACAAATACATAAAATTCAGCGACCACGTCTTAACAGAGGGCGTCTTGTTTTTCCAGGTTGTCAAAGAAAAGAGACTCGAGGGGATCGTCGCCAAACATTCACCAAGCACCTACCGGCCGGGCAAAAGAAGCCGGCAGTGGTTGAAGATCAAGAGGCAGCTCACCCAGGAGGGCGTGATTGCCGGATTCACGGAACCGAGCGGGGGCAGGAGATATTTTGGCAGCCTGGTCCTGGGCGCATATGAAGGAGGCGAGCTGGTTTACATCGGTCATTCGGGAGGCGGCTTCGGCGCGGCAAATCTAAAGAAAATCTATGAGAGATTGCAGCCTCTGATCCAGAAGGAATGTCCTTTTAAAATTGAGCCGCCGGCCAACACCCCGGCCACCTGGGTAAAGCCGGAGCTGGTCTGTGAAGTCACCTTCGCCGGCTGGACTGAAGAGGGCCTGCTGCGGCATCCCGTTTTTTCGAGGCTTCGTGAAGACAAGGCCGCCCATGCAGTGGGGCGCGAACAACCCAAGGCAACTGAGCCAATATGAAAATCTTTGTCGGAACCAGCGGCTATGGCTATAAGGAATGGCTGGGAAAATTCTATCCTGCCAAGATCTCACCCAAGGAAATGCTGCACTTCTATGCGGAACGCCTCAGCGCGGTGGAGATCAATAATACTTTTTACCACATGCCCACCGAACCCGTCCTCGCCTCCTGGGCCGCACAGGTCCCCGACAATTTTATTTTGGCGCTGAAGGCGCCTCAGGTCATCACGCATCTGAAGCGTTTGCGCAATGTGGCTGCGGAAACCGAGTACCTTTTCAGGACTCTGCCCATCCTGGGCAGGAAACTGGGGCCGGTCCTTTTTCAGTTCCCCAAGAGTTTTCCTGTGGACCGCCCGCGGCTGGAAGATTTTCTCGCTCTGATTCCCGGCAATATCTCCTGCGCCTTCGAGTTCCGTAACCCATCCTGGCTTGATGATGGAATCCTCAACCTCCTCCGTGAAAGGGACTACAGCCTGTGTACCGCGGATGCTGATGAGAATCCGGCAGCCAGGGTGATCAGTACGGCGCCATGGGGATACCTGCGCCTGCGTCGCTCAGCTTATACGGAGGCCGATCTGGCCCAATGGCTGGGAAAAATTCTGGCGCAGAAATGGGAGAAGGCCTTCGTTTTCTTTAAACACGAGGGAGAGGCCGGAGGGACCGAGATGGCGATACGTTTTCGTGAGCTTGCCGATTCTGAGGCAAAGTAGATCCGCCCTTTCAGGCCCAGATACCCATGGGTTATCTCCGAGTTATCCCTCCCTGCCAACAGGAGTAATTTCCGCACCCTGGTTATCCTTCTGAATCTGGTTGGGGTTAGCCGAAACGGCCAGTAACATATTTTTGGGTTTCCTGGTGCGAGGGATTGCCAAAAATTTTCTGGGTTGGGCCAGATTCGATGATCTTTCCAAGCATGAAGAAGGAGGTATAATCGGAACCCCTGGCCGCCTGCTGCATATTATGAGTCACGATGACGATGGTATAATCCGACTTCAGGATATGCATCAGTTCCTCGATTTTAGCCGTGGCAATGGGGTCAATGGCGGAGGTGGGCTCATCCAGCAATAACACTTCCGGCTTCATCGCCAGTACCCGGGCAAGGCACAGGCGCTGCTGTTGACCACCGGATAAGGAGGTCCCCGGGTGGTGCAGAATGTCTTTCACTTCGTCCCAGACGGCGGCGCGGGCTAAGGCATCTTCCACCCGCTCCATTATTTCACTCCGGCTCAGGCGATAGTGCATCTTGAAACCGTAGGCTACGTTGTCCAGGATACTCATGGGAAAGGGCGTGGGCTTCTGGAAGATCATCCCTACTTTTCGGCGCAGTTCCATGAGGCTATAGGAAGGGTCCAGGATATTTTTGCCGTCCAGTAAGATCTCCCCGGTGGCCCGTTGATCTCCATAAAGCTCAAAGATGCGGTTGTAGATGCGGATATGCGTGGATTTGCCGCAGCCGGAGGGGCCGATGATAGCTGTCACCCGGTTGCGGGCAATTTCCATGTTATTATCAATCAAAGCCTGGTGGTCCCCGTAAAAGAAGTTCACCCGGCGGGCGATAATCTTAATGGACCTTTTCGACCCTGAAATGGCTTCGGTAGATTCTTCATCAGTGGCGCCGGCCAGGGGGAAAAAGGTTGAGTCTGACGTAATGGAATCCATGTCAATTTTTCCTCTGGGTGAAAGGGGAATGATTTAGGGTCAGAGCCGCGGTGTCCTTTTAATATAATTATCCAATCAAGGCAGACAATAATGGTGGGGGGATATATATCGGCAGGTGATGCTGGCGGGAACAGCCTCCCCTGAGAAGCCAAGGTGGGAAAAAAGCACCAGGGGGAGTGAGTTAAATCAACATTGACATATCGCCTTTGAACCTCCGACTCCCTGAACCCCATGCGGGTCAGGGGATTTTAAATCTCCTGAGCGATTTACCGAGTGGTAAAGAAATGGTAAACATTCTTCCCCTCAAATCCCTGAAAGCTGGAGCCGGCACTCGGATTCGAACCGAGGACCTGCTGATTACGAATTAGGAGAAAATGAACTTAGGGACCATTTTCTTTGAAATGGTACCCCATATGGTACCCAGAGATAAAAATGGGGTTAGCTGATTTGGCTAATCCCTTGTTTTATATGGTGGGCCGTCGGAGACTCGAACTCCGAACCTAGTGATTAAGAGTCACGCTAAGTAGCCTTTCAGGCTGTTTCAGCATTCCTCATAATAATTCATCCAGCTGCTAAAATATCTTGACATTATCAGATGTTATGCATATTTTGTGTTTCACAGGAGTTCACCAAGTTTCGCTTTCTGCCACACTCCAAGTGTTAGCCCAGATGTTAGCCCAGAATAGGGGGTGCTGAAATGAAGAACGGCGCCGGCAAGAAACTTACTGACTTCAAAATACAGAACCTAAAGGCTAGCCCAAAGCGGTATATCGAATGGGACCCCCACGGCTTAGGGGTGCGTGTGACCCCTAAAGGTGTTAAGAGCTTTGTCTTTGTATACCGATTTGGCGGAAAGCTCAGGATGATGACCTTGCGCAATGAGTCTGGAAGGGCTACCTATCCTGCCATAACTCTGGCCGAAGCCCGAAAGGCGCACAGAGATGCCCAAGACAAACTCGATAAGGGGGTTGACCCTGCGGCCAAGGCTATTACTGAGCGTGAGGCTGAACGAAAGGCCCCCACCGTGGCAGACCTGGCCTCCAAATATTTAGAGGAATGGGCCATGCCCCGAAAGCGGTCTTGGAAAACCGATAAGCGTATTTTGGAAAAAGATGTTTTGCCAGAATGGGGCCAGCGCAAGGTCAGGGATGTTACCCGCCGTGATGTCAAAGATCTGCTTAGAAAGGTATTAGAGCGGGGAGGAATCATGGCAAATCGCACCCTGGCGCTAATCAGAAAAATGTTCAACTACGCGGTGGATGAGCTGGAAATCATTCCTAGTTCACCCTGCTTAAAGATTAAAGCCCCCGCCCCGGAGCAACGGCGGGATCGGGTGTTGACCACGGATGAGATTCGTGCCCTTTGGCATGGGCTGGAGGGGGCGAAAATAGCGGAGGGGATCAAGCTGGCCCTCAGGTTGCAACTGGTGACCGGCCAGCGTAAAGGCGAGATCATATCGGCGGCCTGGGAAGAAATTGATTTAGCCGACAAATGGTGGACGATCCCGCCGGAGAAGGCCAAGAATAAGATGGCCCACCGGGTGCCCCTATCTCCCCTGGCGATGGAACTGCTCCAGGCAGAGAAGAATATCACAGGTGACTCGCCGTGGATTTTCCCATCACCACAGACCGACAGGCACATCACCCCGGAGGCCGTCGATCATGCCCTCAGACGTCCCGGCCTGGAGGCCCTGGGTTTCACCTTTGTTCCTCATGACTTACGGCGCACCGCGGCCAGCCACATGACCGGCATGGGTATTTCCCGGCTGGTGGTCAGCAAAATCCTGAACCATGTGGAGAGGGGCATAACCGCCGTATATGACCGGCACTCTTACGACCAGGAGAAGCGTCAAGCCCTGGAATCCTGGGGGCGCAAGCTCCAGGTCATAGTCGAAGGTGCGGAAGCCAACGCCAAGGTGATCCCGTTGGTCCGTGAGGGTTGAGCCGACAGTAAACCGAGCTTTCCCCTAACCTGGAATTAGCTGCCCCAGGGACAGGGATATTTTTATTATTGCGAACAAACATATCTGAATTTATATTATCGATAAGGCGTAGATGGCGATAATATAACTCGACTAAGAGCCCTATCTATTCGGAGACGATAATAATGAAAACTCATGCAGCTATCCGTTCTGGCAGATACATCCAACAGATTCAAGGATATAAGGCGTTTATCCCTGAGGGATTGCCGCCAGAGCCGCCCATCTTCATGGATCCGGAGATGTGGACGCTTCTCTCGCAGGCAGACCGCGCTTTAGGTCGTTTAGATGGTTCGATAGAACTTCTGCCTAACCCTGACCTTTTTGTTTTCATGTATGTGCGCAAAGAGGCGGTCCTTTCCAGCCAGATTGAGGGAACACAGGCTTCTTTGATAGATGTGCTGGAATTTGAAGCACAGGCCTTGGAACCTGGACGACCCAATGATGTAGCAGAGGTAGTCAATTATGTAGATGCCATGAATTATGGGCTAGAACGGTTAAGAAAATTGCCTCTATCTCTCAGATTAATTCGGGAGATTCATGAAAGACTCTTAAGCGGGGTGAGAGGAAGTGAACGGAGTCCCGGAGAATTTAGGCGATCTCAGAATTGGATCGGATCTCCTGGAGCTAATGGACTGGCAAACGCGATGTTCGTGCCACCCCCCCCACACGAGATGAATGAAGCACTTGATAATTTAGAAAAGTTCTTTCATGATAAACAGCCCATGCCTCTACTCATAAAAGTAGGACTGATTCACGCCCAATTTGAGACTGTCCATCCGTTTCTAGATGGTAACGGCCGCATTGGACGATTACTCATAACCTTCCTTTTGTGTGAGAAAGGAATCCTTAAGCTTCCTCTTCTTTATCTGTCATATTTTTTCAAGCGGCATCGCTCAGAATATTATGATCGTTTGCAGTCTATCAGGGATAATGGCGATTGGGAAGGTTGGTTAAAGTTTTTCTTGCGAGGTATTTATGAGGTTGCAAAAGAGGCTACAGAAACTGCCCGCAAGATTGTGAATTTAAGAGAGGCCCATCGTGCCTTGATTACCCAAAAATTGGGCCGGGGTGCATCTAAGGCCCTCCTGGTCCTAGAAGTTCTTTATTTTCGTCCAATAACCTCGGTTCATGGGGTCATGGAAGCTAGTAAACTTTCATATGCAAATGCTAATAGGTTGGTAAGGGATCTTTGTAATCTCGGTCTCCTTGTGGAGTCAACCGGCCAAAAGCGCAACCGGCGTTTTTCTTATGAACCCTACTTATCACTTTTCAGGGATACTGAGGCAGATGTTCCAACCCAATAAATCGGATTGACATGAGAAATTTAGATTCGCCCCCCCGGGAGGATGCGCC
>JBKQLU010000047.1:0-32602 GCA_052326585.1 Desulfobaccales bacterium
TACACGAACCGATCTTTGGCCTGGGAATGGTGGAAGAACTGGCGCGCCACGGATACAGGATCAGTCCAGGCACGCTGTACCCTCTACTGCACGGCTTGGAGAAGAAGGGATATCTGCGGGCTACCGAACGGCGGAACGGCAAATCGCTGCGCAAAGTCTACCGGGCGACTCCGCTGGGCAAGAGCGCGCTGGCGGCAGCCAAAGGCAAGGTGCGCGAATTGTTTCGAGAGCTGATTGAGGGCCGATGAGGACCGCGGGCGCAGTTATCTGGTTGCTGGCCGCTGGTGGTGCGGCGCTGTTCGGCCAACCACTCAGCATCAGCCAGGCGGTGGAGGATGCGCTGCGCAACTATCCGGCAATCCGGGTCTCTCAGGAACAGATCAGCGCGGCGGCGGCAGGCATTCAGTTAGCTCGAACGTCGTACCTGCCGCGCGTGGATTTGCTGGCGCAGGCGAATCGCGCGACCAGAAACAACGTCTTCGGTCTGTTGCTTCCGCAGAATGTCATCCCGTCGATGTCGGGACCGGTGATCGGCTCGGACAATTTCGGGAACGCCTGGGGCAGCGCAGCGGGTGTGTTGGTTTCCTGGGAGCCATTCGATTTCGGTCTTCGCCGGGCGAACGTAGCGGTGGCGGCAGCGGCGCGGACCGAGGCCGAGGCGACGCTCCAGCGTACCCGGTATGATGTTGCGGTCGCGACGGCGGACGCTTATCTGACACTCGCCGCGGCGGAGGAGACCGTAGGCGCCGCGCAAGCCGGTGTGGACCGTGCCGGGACACTTGCGGTTCCTCGGCGGCCAGAACCTCCTTTTTCAAGAGAAGCTGCATCCCTTCGGCCTCCTGGCGGATGATGGCCAGGGGATTGTTGGTTTCAGGACGATGCGGCGGACAGCACCCTGATGGCCGCCAGCTTTTGGAATTGCTCCAGCCGGTCCTCCGGGACCCAGTCGAGATCATGGGGGGACTCAAGTCCATTCCGCCAGCCTAATGGGAGCCCCGGCCTTCCTGGATCAGCTTTCTTTCGTAGGCCTGGCGCACCTTTTCCAGCAACTCATCCAGGGCTACCGGCTTAATGAGGTAATCGAAGGCCCCCAGTTTCATCCCCTGGATCCCCGAATCCACCGAGGCCTGGCCGGTGAGCATGATGACTTCCGTCAGGGGCTTCTTCTTTTTGATTTCCCGGAGGGTCTCAATGCCGTCCAGGCCCGGCATCTTGACGTCCAGGATGATGACGTCTGGATTAAGGCTGTCCAGGGCTTCCAGGGCCAGATAGCCGCTCCCCACCCCGCTCACGTCGATATCGCGAACCTTGAGCCTTTTGACGATAATCTCCATAAAATCTGGTTCATCGTCCACGATCAAAACCTTGAACTTTTCCATGACGCCCCCTTTCGGCTTATCTGATAGGGAAATATATAGTAAAGGTAGTGCCCTTGCCATCCTCGCTGGCCACCATCATCCTGCCCCCCAATTTTTCCACGATGCTATAGGAAATGGAAAGGCCCAGGCCGGTACCCTTGCCCACCTCCTTGGTGGTGAAGAAGGGATCGAAGATCTTGCTCAGTATCTCCTTGGGGATGCCGGGGCCGCTATCGTGAATCTCTATGCCGATTTCACGATTTTTGTCCAGGTGCTTGGTCTTGAGATGGATCTCACCATCCTTGCCAATGGCGTCGATGGCGTTATTGAGGATATTGAGAAAGACTTGCTGCAGTTGGGCCGAATCGCTGGCGGTCATGGGGAGATCGCTGGCATAATCGGCCCGGATATCGATGTTGCGATAGCGGGCCTCATTTTCCAAAAAGGCCACGGTCCCACCCAGGACGGTATTTATATTGAGGATCTCTGTGACCGGCTCCATCCGCCGGGCGAAGCCCAGGAGACGGTGGGTTATCGTCTTGGCGCGATTGATATGATATTCAATCCGGTTCACCGCCTCGGCAATTTCCTGAAAACCCTCGCTATTGGCGTCACTTGCCATTTTCAGCAAGTCTTTAATCCAGCCGGCATTTTCGCCAATGATCGCCAGAGGATTGTTGACTTCGTGGGCAATACCGGCAGCCATCTTCCCCAACGCCGCCATCTTGCTTTCCTGCAGGGCCATTTCCTCGCTGGCGGCCTTCTTCCGTTCCATGCTCATCATTTCGTTCATCATCGAGCGCGTGGCGAGCACCCCGCCGATGGAAATCAACAGCACTCCCCCCAAGGCAATCAAGGCCATCAGGAACCTGGTGCGCAGCAGGGGGGTGAACTGGTCGCTGGGGTCTTCCCGGATTACCAGCACCCATTTTTTCAGTTTGATGATGCCGACGGCGAAGAGCCCTTTGTTGCCTTTGACTGCGATATCTTCCACTTGGGAGACGTTGGCCTTGGAGAAATCGGGCGGCGGCGCCGGTTGCAGCACCGCCCCGCCAAACCGTGGTTGGGTTTGCATAATATTATTGCGGTCAATAATGAAGGCATCCCCTTTTTTGCCGACCCAGGCGGCCCGCACGATGTTCTCAATGGTATCGGAATCGATGGTAGCCCGCAGGATCCAACTCCGGTTCCTTTCCCGCACCATCACCGCAATGATAAAATGCGGACTCTTACGAAATCCCAGAAAAACATCGCTCACATAGATGCCGGTGGACATCACCGCGTGGAACCAGTCTTCGTTCTTATAATTTACCGATTTCAAGAGGGCGTAATACGGCCCCACGTAAGACAGGTGGTTGCCTTCCTGGTCGATAACCCCCAGATCCAAAAAAGACCTGGAACGAGCCTGAATGGTGTTGAAAATCTTTTCCAGGTGGGCTTCATCCTGCAGTTGTTCCAGGGGAACGGTATGGGCCAGACTGGCGAGCTGGGAGATGCGCTCCTCCAAAAAGAGATCGATGGAACTGGAACGGTTTTCCGCCAGTGTCTTCATATCTTCCATGATCTTGGTATAGTAGGATTTGCTAAACTGCTGGTAGATGACGCCTCCCAGGATGAGCAGCGGGATTACCGAAAAGGCCAGGATCGTCAGGATAATTTCCCACCATAATCTCTTATAGTATTCTCGCTCCATCCTCATGACCGCCTTTTTATGTCCGAGATTTTCCCTGAGGTGAACCCGGTCTGCCGGTTCCCGGAAATTGGGGGCATCCCATGAATCAGTTAAGCAATGGCTGTTCCAATGAGAGCTATTCGGGTAACTGATTGTATTATTTAATCATTTTATCGAACACGCCAAGTCTTCCGGAATAATTCGCGGATTTACATGTCAATATTTTTTACAGGTTGTAAAGGCAGGTTGCTTCCCGGGCCTTTCTGTTATAATTACCCGAGATTATGGGGCCTTGGCACCACGGGCAAAAAATGGTTTTGGGGAGCCCTCTTTAACCGCGACAAGTTTCCTCCTTTTGTCCCCAAATTGCTTTGTGGGAGGCATGATAGCAGAACTCTTAGGTAACAAAAATTGTAAAATTTCAAGGTTGGGCCTATCTCTGCGAGGCATGTCCCAGACCCTTACCCAAACTCTTGGCACACTCCTTTTCCTCTCTCAGAAAATGCGCCACGCATTTGCGGGGGGTTTTCGTCTACTGGGGGCAGGTCACTGGGGTAGAATAGAAATGAAAAGACTAAATGAAAACTATTCTCATTGTTGATAATGCCTATCCGACCCTTTTAATGCTCAGAGATGAATTTGAAGGGACCGGGTATAAAGTGATGACTACTGATTCTGGAAAGAAAGCTCTTGAGATATTAGATAATCCTTCAATACCTGTGAATCTGGTAATCGCGAATCTGCGCCATGCTGGACCTGATCGGTTAGATTTTCTCTGGCTTATAAAAAAAACCCGAGCGGATTTACCAGTGATCTGCTTTACAGCACTATTTGATGAATATAAGGAGCTTCCTCCTTCCAATCGGCCTTTCGATGATTTGCAGGAAAAATCATCGGACTTATCCAAACTTAAGGATAGCGTTGCTAAACTTATTGGAGGGGCTGACCTGCCCCCCAAAAACTGATCCACAAGTTATGGTAGAGTACTGGATCGCAGGGAGGCAGGGAGGTGAGCAGGAAGCGGTTTACCCACCACAGATCACCGGAAAACTTTGGGAGGGAGAATCTATCATTGTATTACACCAAGATGCCTGATCTGTAGATCTCTGCTATGACTGGGAACTTATCAAGACCCTGAAAACTTCCCCTATCCGCGACATATCAACACATTAAGCTCATTATTGAGGGCACCAGCCTCTAAAGGCCGGATAGCCTCTCCTTGGGGCCGTTTCAACAATCAAAAACAGGGCCATAGCTGACCCTGCTCTATCTATAGTTTTTTAAACTGAATCCGCCAGGTTACCCAAGCTTATTCATATTTTTGGGCATAGGCCGCATCATTATAAATGCCTTCGCCGTAACGACCCTGGCCGTATTCCCGGATGATCTTTTGACCCTGTTCGGATCCCACGAAGTCAATGAATTTTGAGGCTCAAGCCGCCCCAGGAGTGGCTCCCGGCGGTTGGCACAAAGCATGGTAGACGTTGACCAACGCCTTATCGCCCCGAAAGAGAATCTTGAGCTTGGGAAAGTCAGCTTTTTCCGCCACCCAAGTGCTGCTATCGATCATAAAATAGCCGTGCTCATCATTGGCCCGCGTCATGGTGGGAGACATAAAATCCTTGGTCACGATGTACCAGTCCCCCGACGGACTGATTCCCGCCTTTTTCCATATGACCATTTCTCCCATATGGGTTCCAGAGTTGTCTCCCCGGGAAAAAAACTTCGCCTTGGCCTGGGCAATGCGGGTATAAGCTTCAATGGCGGTCTTGGCGTCCTTAATCTTGGCCGGGTCATCCGGCGGCCCGACAATGAAAAATTCATTGGAGCCGATCAAGGTTCTTTTCGTAGCCCAGCCATCCTTGACTGCCTGCTTCTCGGCGTCCGGGGCATGCACCATGATCATGTCCACCGCTTTTTTCTTCAATAATCCGAGCGATTCACCTGACCCGGCCTCCTTCCAGGTGACGCTGGCGTCTTCTTTAGTGGCAAAGGCTTCTGCCAAGGCTTTTACCAATCCCAATTGACCGGGGCTGCCGGTGGCTAGTGCAAAAGTATGGGCCCCGTTGCCGTATACACCTCCATGTAGTTCTTGGGGGGAGGGAGCGGCTAATAATCCCACCACGAAAACCAATGAGCCAAGAAACGACAATAAGTAAATCACTGATTTTTTCATGTGTTTCTCCATATAATTTGGGTCAAATAGCCGGGGTGGGCACATCTTTCCACGCTGTGTCCTTGGCCACCGGCTTGATTTGGACGATTTTCCCGGTTTGGGTGTCCAGGTCAATGAAGCCCACCGGGGTCCTGACGGTGCCGCTGGCTAGCAGCCTGCTCCCGGAGATATGACCCGCCTGGCCGTGCTCTACCTCCACCAGGATAACCCGCCGGTAAGGACAGGTGGTGCAGGACATCTCAGGCAGGTCCAGCCCTAACGGGCAGTGATGCCGCCGGGCCACCGCCGGGTCGACCCCCATCATGGCCGCCATGTGGGCCATCGGCGAACTGCGAAGATGGGCGAAGGGGTGAAACACCCAATCGATGATCAAGGCCACGGTATGATGCTGCTTGAACAAGTGGGAGTGGCCGCCCGTATCGGCAATCATCCCCTGCATCACATAGTCCGCGGGCATAAGATAGCCAAGGTAATCCTTGTCACCCTTGAGGAAGGGGACTTCCCCCGTCCTAGACGCGGTGAAAATGCCCTTGATTGCCTCGGCGGCCAGGGGGCTGTCCTCCGGGAGAATGGGCACTATCGTGAGGTTATTGGCAGTGGTTAATGTCAGGGAGGCCAGGGTAATTTCCCTCAGGAGGATGCCGCTGCCCATCACCAGGATGACCATGAAGACCGGGATAACCGCATGTTGCAGCCTGGGAGAAGGGATCAGCCGCTGGACCAGCGCCGCCAGGGGCCGCTCCAGAGCCCTGGGCAGGAACATCCCGGAGCTGTTCATATATTCCCGGTAAGAATCTCCATACTGGTTCAACATCCGCCGTTCTTCGTCCAGGGCCAGGAAGTAGTAGAGGACGAACATCAGCGACAGGCTGGCCAGAACGATGAACCGGGGCCAGAGGATGGCCATGCCGCTGCCCCAGACCCCCAGCAAGAGGTACTGGGGATGCCGAATCATTTGGTACAGGCCCTTGGAGGCTAGGCCCCATTTAAAGATCTTCCCCAAATAGACCTGCAGGGCGCAGAAGCTGAAGCCCAGAAAACCAATGACAAAGAAAAAAGAGCCGGCGATGCGCACGGTCTTGAGAAAAGCGTTGGGCGGCAAGATCATGTGAGGGAGGAAAAAAGCGATGGCCCAGCGGGTGGCGGCATGCTGGCCCAGAAAGTTGAAAAAGGGGCTGAAAACCGAGTAGAAGAAAAAGGCGAAGGGGCTGATCATGATCATCACTTCCAAGGCCATGATGAAAAAAACCATGATCCCGCCGAATGCAGCTATCTTCTTGGCCAACGACCTTTGCGTCTTCATGATGGTCCTCCGTAAGTTGTGTAATCCCCAGTCATCCAGGCTGAGGGTCTGGTAATCCTGCCCGGCAGCAGCGGCCTGACCGATCCATGACGTGATCGCACCGACGAGAAAAATTAGCTTACAGCTTTTCGAGGGTAACAGCTTGAGCTCATATCCACCTTCAGAGTATTATCCGGCACAGCCTCAAGTTTAGAAGATGAACAGGGAGAGACCGGCCACTGCCGGAACAATCCATAAAAGGTTCACCTCAAAAACGATGAGGACGATGGCCGCCGCAGCGGTTAATAATAAATCCGGCACGGCGGTGAGGGCCGCTTGTCCCATCTGCAAGGTCACCAGGGCCAGCATGCCAACCAGGGCCGCCAGGATGCCTTGAATCACCGGGCGCATCCACCGAGCCTCTTTGAGCCGTTGGTAATACGGGGTCACGAAGATGATAGCCAATATAGGCGGCAGGAATACGGCAATGGTGGCCACCCCTGCGCCCAGAAACCCGTATACCCGATAGCCCACAAAAGTGGCCAGGATGATAATGGGGCCGGGGGTGATGAACCCCAGGAGGATGCCGTCCATAAACTGTTTGAGGGTGAGCCAGTGCCATGTATTCACCACATCCCATTGCAGAATCGGGACCATGGCGTAGCCGCCCCCGAAGCTCACCACACCGATCTTGAGGAAGATCCGGGCCATTCGGCCCAGATCGGCGTGCAGCCATCCCAAAGCCCAGACCCCCAGGCCAACCCCAAACAAGACCAGGGTAATCAGGGCCAAGGTCCGGCCCAGCCTTGGTTTCACGGTTACAAGTGCAAAAATTCGGGGCCCCTGGACTGGCAAAAGCCAAAGCCCCAAGGCTATCCTGAGGAGGCCGGCTGCCAGGAAAACCAACAGAAAATTGATCCGGAGCCCAAAAGCCCCCAAGGCCAGGAGAGCGATGACCGCATCGAGCCAATGTTTGCGAATCGCTTGACTCAAGCGCCACAAGGCTTGCAGCAGGAGGGCGATGACCACGCAGCGCAACCCCTGGAAACGACCTGCACCCAGGAGATATCGGTATACCTGAAATAAAGAAAGGAGAGCGCCAGCATCAGGATAAAAGCCGGCAGGATGAACGACGCGGCCGCGGTCAGGGCGCCGCTTACTCGCCGGAGCCGGTATCCTATGTACGTTCCCAGTTGCACCACCGTGGCTCCGGGCAGCATCTGAGACAAGGCCAGGCCATCCAGGAATTCCTCCTGGCGCAACCAGCTCTGCTTATCCACTGCCATCTTCCGAATGGGCTCCACCATGGCCAAGCCGCCGAAAGCGGTAAGCCCCAGGTGCAGAAAAGCGCGGGCTATATGGGCAATTGCTGGTTCGTTTAAAGTTTTCATCGGTACAATTATGAACTATGGTTGAGCCGTCAGGTTCAGGTCTGATCGCCTCAGCCCCTTTACTGGTAGTAATGATAGGCTGTAAGCGGAAAAGGGAGTATGATCCGAATCATAGGAAGGCAAATTATTTTCCAGGGAGAAAAATAATTTTGGCGGCGGCAGGAAGGCTCGAAGCGGTCTTCGCGGATCTTTCCCCGGAGCAGTGTGGGAAGCTGGAAGACATGGCCCAGGAGGTTTTCCTGAAAAAAGGAGAGCAGCTTTTCGGCCCCGGGGATCGATCCCGCGGGTTTTATGTGGTAGTCGAGGGCGTCATCCGGGTCTACGGCATGTCTTCCCAGGGCAAAGAGATCACCCAAGAGATCGCCGGTGAACAGAGCGCCTTTGCCCTGGCCAGCCCATTTTCCGGGACTTATCACTGCTTCGCTGAGGCCCTGAAAGCTAGCCGGCTCTATCTCATCAAGAAGAAGGAATTTTTAGACCTGGTAACCGGCGACCCAGGCTTCGCGGTCGAATGGATGCGCCTGTTGTCCCAGATGGTTATTCATCTCCGCCGGCGTCTGGTCGACCTGGCCCTCAAGGACCCCAAGGCGAGAATCGCCGGCTACCTGGTGGTCCTGGCCGAAATGCAAAATTCCCGGTCCATTATTCTCCCCGTCCCGCGTAAAGAGTTGGCCACTTTCTTGGGAATGACCCATGAGACCTTCTACCGCGCCGCCAGGGAATTAACCAATGATGGCCTGGTTCGGTTCACCGGGCAATCGGTTGACATCCTGGACCAGGACCGACTATCGGAAATCACGGAGTGAATGCGGCGACGCTATTATAAGAGCCGTGCGGCTATCTGCTATCTATTTGCTACTGCATACCAGATAAAAATGGTGTGATATACAAATGATAGCTGCTTTTCGACGCAGCGGACCTGTTTGAATGACGCCCGGGGCCATCAATTCCCCCGCCACCTTCCTCCAAGCCGCGGGCTGTCCCTCCATCCGGTTTCACGATCTCCGCCATACCAACGCCAGCCTTCGCCTTGAGAATGGGGAAAACATCAAATACATCAAAAACCAGCTTGGCCATGCCAGCCCCACCATCACCCTGAACGTCTATGCCCACCTTATGAAACCCACCAATCAGGAAGCAGCCTGCTGGTTGGAAAATGCGGTTTTTGGAGCTACCGGTCACAAAATGGTCACAAATAGCAAAAAGGGGTTACGGTCTGAAACCGTAACCCCTTAAAATCTATGGTAGGCACGCCGGGATTTGAACCCGGGACCCCTACCGTGTCAAGGTAGTGCTCTCCCCCTGAGCTACGCGCCTATGATTTTCATATAACCCCTGGCCGGGGCGCCGTCAAGGGGATTCTTGGCCGCCGGCCCCGGCCGGCGCTCGAGCCTGGAGGCGGACCGCGCAAAGATCGCCTCCCGACTCTCCCTCGTGGCGCCGAGGGCGCCCCCTGGCCGGCGGGCGCCAAGGCCCGCCCCACCGATCTTGCCCTGGCCAGCCGCGATCGTCCGCGCCGGCCCGACGCCTGTACCGCCAATTCCAGAAATTTTCCGGAAAGACTAAAAAGATAGAAAAGGCAGACGAGACCAATAAAGACCAAAAAGGGGAAAGGGCGCGAGGCCGCGGCCCGGGGGCCAGCCTTGACAACCTGGGGCCTAATTGGTAAATTAACCAGATATTTGCCCTCCGGGAGGGGCCCGCATGACTTTTCAGGAACTGCTCATCACCCTGCAGCGTTTCTGGGCCGACCAGGATTGCCTCATCGGGCAGCCCTACGACATTGAAGTGGGGGCCGGCACCTTCAACCCGGCCACCCTGCTCCGGGTCCTGGGGCCCGAGCCCTGGAACGCGGCATACGTGGAGCCCAGCCGGCGGCCCACCGACGGGCGCTACGGCGAAAACCCCAACCGCCTGCAGCATTATTACCAGTACCAGGTGATCTTGAAGCCCTCCCCCAAGAATATCCAGGAACTCTACCTGGGAAGCCTCAAGGCCCTGGGCCTTGACCCCCTGGACCACGATATCCGCTTCGTGGAGGACGACTGGGAATCCCCTACCCTGGGGGCCTGGGGCCTGGGTTGGGAGGTCTGGCTGGACGGCATGGAGATCACCCAATTCACCTACTTTCAGCAGGCCGGGGGCATCGACCTCCACCCGGTGAGCGTGGAGCTGACCTACGGCCTGGAGCGCATCGCCATGTACCTCCAGGGGGTGGAAAACGTCTACGACCTGCACTGGACCAAAGGGGTCACTTACGGCGACGTGCACCACCGGGGCGAGGTGGAGCACTCCATCTATAATTTTGAGCAGGCCGACGTGGACATGCTCTTCCGCCTCTTTTCCATGTACGAGGCGGAGTCGAGCCGCATCGCCGGTCTGGGGCTGGTCCTGCCCGCTTACGACTACTGCCTGAAGTGCTCCCACACCTTCAACCTCCTGAATGCCCGGGGGGCCATCAGTGTGGCGGAACGCAACAGCCTCATCGGCCGGGTGCGCAACCTGGCCCGCCTGTGCGCCGAAGGCTACCTGAAACAGCGGGAAGAGATGGGCTTCCCACTCTTGAAGAAATAGATATTCACCCCCACCCCAACCCTCACCCCGCAGGGGGGAGGGAGAAAAGACCTCGCTACTTAGGCAAGATAATCCTGGGACGGCACAATGGCAGCATTTGCAGAACTATTTTTACCTCGATGAAACCTGGGCTGGATCTGCAAAGGAAATAGTCCCAATCGTGCCAAATATAGATTTATGAGCTGAAGAAGCTGGACCGGCTGATGGCTGAAGGCTGCTAACGAGGGAACCCCATGGGAAGCGAACTATTATTGGAGATCGGCACGGAGGAGATCCCGGCCCGTTTTCTGCCGCCGGTGCTCAGCGAAATGGCCCAGGACCTGCGCCGCAGGTTGGAGCAAGCCCGCCTCGGGGTCGGCGAGATTTCCGCCTGGGGCACCCCCCGGCGCCTCGCCCTGGTGGTCCGGGAGCTGGCAGCCGGTCAGACGGTAACGGTCCAGCAGATCATCGGGCCTCCCAAGGCGGTGGGCCTGGACGCCGGCGGCAAGCCCACCGCCGCAGCGCTGGGCTTCGCCAAGGGCCAGGGGGTGGCGGTGACCGATCTGGTAGAACTGGACACCCCCCGGGGGGTCTATCTGGCAGTGAGCAAAAGCGTCAGCGGACGGCCCGCCCTAGATTGCCTGCAAGAGATCCTGCCGGACTTCATCATGGCCTTGAGCTTCCCCAAGTCCATGCGCTGGGGAGAGCTTAACTTCACCTTTGCCCGGCCCATCCACTGGCTTTTGGCGATTTTCCAGGGAGAGGTGGTGCCCTTCTCCCTGGCGGAGGTGGCCAGCGGCCCGGTAACTTATGGCCACCGCTTCCTGGCGCCCCACGCCATTGGGGTCCAGGACGCGGCAACCTATGTTGCCGGCCTGGAGGCAGCCCACGTCCTGGTAGACCCGGCGGCTCGCCGGGCGCACCTGGAGCAGGAGTTGGCCCGGGCCGCGGCCGGGGTGGGCGGCGTGGTGGCGCCCAACCCGGGGTTGCTGGAGGAGAATACCTTCCTGGTGGAATTTCCCTCGGTGGTGGTGGGCGACTTTGAGGAAAAATTCCTAAAACTCCCCGACGAGGTCCTCATCACTTCCATGCGGGAGCACCAGCGCTATTTCTCCCTGCGGGGCCAAGACGGCAAACTACTGCCCCACTTCATCGCAGTGAACAACACCCTGGCCCGGAACCCCAACCTGGTGCGCCGGGGCCACGAGCGGGTGTTGCGGGCTCGTCTCAGCGACGCCATGTTCTTCTTCCAGGAGGACGCCAAGATTCCCCTGGAGAAGCGCCTGGAGGCCCTGAAAGGGGTGGTGTTCCACTCCCTGCTGGGAACCTCTTACGAGAAGATGGAGCGCTTCCGGGAACTGGCGGTTACCCTGGCCCGGAAGCTGGCCCCGGACCTGGAGGGCCAGGTGCGCCGTGCCGCAACTTTGGCCAAGGCGGACATCACCACGGAGATGGTGGGGGAATTCCCCAGCCTCCAGGGGGTGATGGGCGAAAAATACTCCTTGCTGGAAGGCGAGGACCCCAAGGTGGCCACCGCCGTGTTCAGCCACTACCTGCCCCGCCACGCCGAGGATATCCTGCCTCCTGACCTGATCGGCTCACTGATCGGCCTAGCCGACCGGCTCGATACTATTTGCGGCTTCTTCGGGGTGGGCCTCAAACCTACCGGCACCGCGGATCAGTACGGTTTGCGGCGGCATGCCTTAGCCATCCTTAATATCATCGATGCCAAAGGCCTCCGTATCGACCTCCGGGACGCCATTTGCCAGAGCCTGGAATTACTTAAAGATAAATTGAGTCGTGAACCCCAGGAAGTCCTTTCCGAGATTCTCGATTTCTTCAAGACTCGTTTGCACAATAGGCTGGTAGGGGAGGGTCTCGAATACGAAACCGTGGCCGCGATTCTGGCCACGGAATTACATGATGTGGAGGAGGCGGTCACCAAGGCCAAGGCGCTGCAAGAATTTCGCCAGAGCCCGGATTTCCCCGCCCTGGCGCTGGCCTTTAAAAGGGTGATCAACATCTCCCGGGGCTGCGAGGCCGGACAGGTTGACGAATTGTTGCTGGAATACCCGGAAGAGAGGCTGCTCCTGGAAGCCGCCGTGCTAATGGAGGGCGAAGTAGCCGTGGCCCTGGCGAAACGGGATTACCCCGCGGCCTTAAAGGCCCTGGCTAATCTAAAGGGGCCGGTGGACGCTTATTTCGATAAAGTCATGGTGATGGCCGATGACGAGCGTTTGCGCCGCAACCGCTTGAGCCTGCTGGCGCGCATCAGCGCCACCTTTTTGCAGATGGCCGACTTCTCCCGGATCACCACCCAATAACCATGGGCCGCTGGTTTCGCCGTCAAGACCGGGATCGGAAAAAGGGCTCGGAGGAAAGCGAGGCCCCGGCGCCCGAAGGAGTCCCCGCCTTAAAGTCCGGAGGGGCGGGGTCCTCCCCCCCGGAGCCCGAATTTCCGCCGGAAGCCGCAGAAGAAGCAGCGGCGGGTTTTGAACCCGGCGCGGCCACGCCAGGCGAAGCCGCCGAGGAACCTGAAGCCGAGGCTGGTGAGCCGCGCCAGGGCAGACTCCGCCGCCTGCGGGAGCGCCTGGGCCGGACCCGCGAGGCCCTGGCTGGAGGCCTGGACCGCCTCCTCAAAGGGCGGCAGCAGGTGGACGCCCAACTCCTGGAGGATCTGGAGGAATTACTGATCTCCGCCGATCTTGGGGTGGAGACCACCCTGTTTCTCATCCGCTCCCTTAAGGAGAAGCTGCGGCGCCGGGAGCTTTTGGAGGCAGCCCGGCTCCAGGCCGCCCTGAAAGCGGAGATGGTGGCCCTGCTGGCAACGGCGCCGCCGCCGGAGATCGAGGCCCGGCCCCGGGTGGTGCTGCTGGTGGGAGTCAATGGCGTGGGCAAGACCACCACCATCGCCAAGCTGGCCCACCGGGACCTGTCCCAGGGCCTGACGCCGCTGCTGGTGGCCGCCGACACCTTCCGGGCTGCGGCGGTGGAGCAACTGGAGACCTGGGGCCAGCGTCTGGGGACTTCCGTGGTTAAGCAAAAGACCGGGGCCGACCCCGCGGCGGTGGTCTTTGACGGACTGGCCGCGGCCCAGGCCCGGGGAGTGGACACGGTCTATATCGATACCGCCGGGCGCCTCCATACCAAGGTGAACCTGATGGAGGAGCTGAAAAAGATGCAGCGCACCGCGGCCAAGAAGCTTCCCGGGGCGCCCCACGAGGTCTTCCTGGTCCTGGACGCCACCACCGGCCAGAATGCCCTGAGCCAGGCCCGCCTGTTCCACGAGGCGGTGGGGCTTACCGGCCTGGTGCTCACCAAAATGGACGGCACCGCCAAGGGTGGGGTGGCCCTGGGAGTGGTCCATGAAACCGGCATTCCCCTGCGTTACCTGGGGGTGGGCGAGGCCATGGAGGACCTGCGGCCCTTCGAGGCCCAGGCCTTTGTGGAGGCCATCCTGGGCTGAGGCCGCCGGCTCCCACCTTGTGCCGGCGCCAGCCCGGGAGTGGTGCGCCCCAGCCTTTTCCGGCAACCCACCTGCCTTGACGACTCCAATCCAGTGGCTATCGTAAGATAAGAAACTGGTTGGAGTACCTATGGACCTCAAGATCGAGAATAAACTGGCCCTGGTGACCGGGTCCACCGCCGGGATCGGCTTGGCCATTGCCCAATCACTGGCGGCCGAAGGGTGCCGGGTGATCGTCAACGGCCGCACCGAAGCCCGAGTGGCCGGGGCCATCGCGCAAATTCGCCAGACTCATCCCCAGTCGAAACTTGAGCCCCTGGTGGCCGACCTGGCCCAAACCGAGGGGGCCGCGGAGACCGGCCGCCGCTTTCCGGCGGTGGACATCCTGGTCAACAACCTGGGAATTTACGAGCATCGGGACTTCGAAGCGATCAGCGACGCCGACTGGCAGGCTATCATCGAGGTCAACTTCATGAGCGGCCTGCGCCTGTCTCGCCTCTACCTGCCGGGCATGAAGGCCGCCGACTGGGGCCGTATCATCTTCCTGTCCAGCGAGTCCGGGATCAACATCCCGGTGGAGATGATCCATTACGGCGTCACCAAGGCCATGTATCTGGCCTTGAGCCGGGGCCTGGCAGAGTTGACCAGGGGCACGGGAGTGACGGTGAACGCGGTGCTCCCCGGTCCCACCCGCTCGGAAGGCGTCGGCCGTTTCATCGCTGAACTGGCCCAGACCAAGGGAAATACGCCGGCGGAGGTGGAGAAGGAATTCTTCCGGTCCGTCCGCCCTACCTCCATCCTGCAGCGCTTCGCCAGCAGCGAAGAGGTCGCCAACCTGGTGACTTACCTGGCCAGCCCCCTGGCCGCGGCCACCAACGGCGCGGCTGTCCGGGTCGACGGCGGGGTGGTCAAATCCATCACCTGATTAAGCCCTTAACTCCCGGGGCCTGCCTCCCGGGAGCAATTGCCGATCGGAGAACGCTCCCAGCCGGGCGCCGGGCATTCTTCCCATAACCGGCAGCCCCTAAAAGCGGGAGCGATTCGAAAAGTCGTGGCCTTACCCCCACGCTTTACCGGATCGAGAAAGCAGAATATAAGATTTTGAAGATAATATCCCGGCTGAAAACTCTCTTTTTTCCCGAGATCGATCCTCTATAAATCCAATTTGCCATTATCCTTTGATATAACAATAACAGTTTTTATTCTGCTGCCAGTTGAGGAACGTCCCGCAAAAATCCAACTAACCGAAAGGGGATCGGGCTTGGGGAGCACGCTTCCGAAAGGTGGAAAATTTCTACGCTACTGGCTGCCGGTCCTGGTTTGGTGCGGGGTAATGTTAGCTCTCTCCGGAGACCTGGGGTCTTCCCGCAATACCGGAAAAATCTTGCATTGGTTGCTGCCGAACCTGAGCGACCACCAATTCGACGTGATCCATTTCTATGTGCGCAAGGGCGTGGGGCATGTCGGTGACTACAGCGTTCTATCTCTGTTATGGTTCCGGGCCTTCCGGGCCGGCCTGGGTTACCGGCGCGGCCGCGCCTTTCTTTGCTCCGTGGGGCTCTGCCTGGCCGTGGCCCTCCTGGATGAGGGCCACCAATCCTTGCTCAGATCCCGCACCGGCAGCCTTTGGGATGTGGGCCTGGACCTGGCCGCGTCCTCCAGCGTCGCCCTGATCCTGACTCTTTTCCGGGCCTTCGCATCAGGAACCGAATCAGTACCGGAGGCATAATATTGGGGCTCTTCCCTTGAATATTTCCGGGAAATATATAACTTAACCGGTTAAAGGAAGGAGTTTTAGCCTCTTCCCCGGTCCCCGGAACCAGGGCGGTGGCTTTCCGGCCGCCCGGGCGTGGCCAAACCCAAAGGGAGCTGCCCTATAACTCATGAGCTTATTCTCCCGCATCTTTAATGGCGGCGGTGGCCGCCCCGGAGCCGCCCCGGCCGCCGGACGAGTTCTGCTGGCGGCCATCCTGGTGGCCACGGGCCTCATCCTGGGGACGCCGCTGGCCCTCCGGGCCCAGGAGGGCCCCAAGCTCTTCGACCAGGTGGTGGAGCACAAGCTGGATAACGGGCTGAAGGTGCTCCTCCTCAAAGAGAGCCGGGCGCCCATCGTCAGCGTGCAGCTCTGGTACCGGGTGGGGTCCCGGAACGAATGCCTGGGCGAGACCGGCATCTCCCATCTCACCGAACACATGATGTTCAAAGGTACTGCCAGGTATGGCCCCAAATACTTCTCCCGGGAAGTGGGGAGGGTGGGGGGCTCGGATAACGCCTTTACTTCCCGGGACTATACCGCCTTTTTTGAAACCGGCCCCAAGGACCAGCTCAAACACTGGCTGGAGATGGAAGCCGACCGCATGAAGGGCATCGACGTCAATGAGGCGGGCTTCCAGACGGAGAAAAAGGTGGTCTTGGAAGAGCGGCGCCTGCGCACCGATGACGAGCCGCAAGACTTCATGGAGGAAGCCGCCCTGGCCGCCACCTTCCAGGCCCACCCCTACCAGTGGCCGGTGATCGGCTGGCAGCACGACATCGAGAGCATCAGCCTGGAGGACTTCCAGCAGTATTATCACCGCTACTATCAACCCAACAACTGCACCCTGGTGCTGGTGGGGGATATCGAGCCCAAGGAGGCCTTGAAAGAGGTCGAGGATACCTTGGGGGATTTGCCGGCCGGGCCCGAACCCCCCAAGGTCACCGCCCAGGAGCCGCAGCAATACGGGGAACGCCGCGTCTGGGTGCACCGGGAGGCGCAATTCCCCTATATCCTCATGAGCTATCACGTCCCTAACTGGCAGACCCCGGAGGACGCCTATCCCCTGGCGCTTCTCTCCCGCCTCCTCTCCGGGGGAAAAAGCTCCCGTCTTTATCACGACCTGGTTTATGAGCAGAAGCTGGCCCTGGAGGTGGGGGCGGACTACGACCTGGATACCCGCGATCCCTTTCTCTTTATGCTCTATGGCCAGCCCATGCCGGGCAAAACCACAGCTCAATTGGAAGCGGCCCTGGATGCCGAGATCCAGCGGCTGCAGACGGAACCGGTCAGTGACCAGGAGCTTATTAAGGCCAAGAATCAGGCCACCGCGGGATTTTACCTGGACCTGGACTCCATCTTCTACCGGGGCATGTTGCTGGGCCAAACTGAGACCGTGGCCCGCTGGACCCTGCTAAAGGAGTACATCCCCAAGCTCCAGCAGGTGACCGCCGCCGACATCCGGCGGGTGGCGCAAAAATACCTGGTGGCCATGAACTGCACCGTGGGTCTCCTGGCGCCGGTCAAGACCGGCAAGCCCTTAGGCGAACATTTCCATCCAGGCGGGGTAATCAGATAGGGGCGGGGACGGTTTCGGTTGCCGGAGTGGCCCGCCGCAAGTGTTTATTACTTCAGGATCACTTTATGGGTCTTAAGTCGAAGAATTGGCGGTTCCCGGCCAGGGGCCGGTTAATCATGCTGGTCCTGGCCGGCTTGCTGAGCGGGCTGCTGGGGCACGGACCAGCCGCAGCCTCTGAGCCGGTTTTGGGGGTGCGGGGGCAACTGCCCAACGGCCTGGTTTGGCTCTTTTCCCAGCAGTCCGGGTTGCCCATGGTCTCCCTGCAGCTATTCATCAAAGCCGGCACCCTGGAAGAACCCAAAGGGAAGGAGGGGCTGGCCAACCTGACAGCTTCTCTGCTCTTGAGTGGCGCCAAGGGGCTGAGCGCCCCCGAGATCGCCCAGGAAGCCGATGGCCTCGGGGCTCGCCTCGGGGCCAGGGGGGGCGATGATTTTGCCACCATCAGCCTGGTCATTTTGAAAAAAGACCTGGGCCCCGGCCTGGGGCTCCTCCAGGACGTCCTGTTATATCCCGCCTTCGCCCCCGCCGAAGTGCAGCGAAAAGTGCCGCAGGTCGAGGCCGCCCTGAAAAGCGAAGAAGACGACCCCATGGTCTTGGCCCGCCGCACCTTCGCCAAGGACCTTTACGGGGACTTTCCTTATGGCCATCCGGTGCTGGGCACCCCCCGGGGTCTGGCCGCCATTACCCCCCAGGACCTGGCGCAGTTTCACCGGACCTACTATCGCCCCAACAACGCCGTCTTGTCCGTGGTGGGGGATTTGACCCAGGATGAGGCCCGCCAGTGGGTGACCAAGATCTTCGGAGCCTGGGCCGCCACCCCTCTACCTTCGCCAGAACTGGCAGCCATTCCGCCTCTGGCGAAACGACAGGTGGTGCTCATTGATCGGGACATCAGCCAGGCCAACGTCATTCTGGGGAACCTGGGCATTACCCGGGCCAACCCGGACTTTTACGCCTGCCAGGTAATGAATTACATCCTGGGGGGCGGCGGCTTTTCCTCCCGCCTGATGGACGTCATCCGGGAGAACCGCGGCCTAGCCTACAGCGTCAGCAGCTCCTTTGCCCCGGGGCTGGGGCCGGGTCCCTTCACCGTCTCCCTGGAGACCCAAAACGCCAGCGCCGCCGAGGCCATCTCCCAGGTGCGGGCCCAGCTCAAGCTCATCATGAGCCAGCCGGTGCAACCCAAGGAACTGGAGGATGCCAAATCCGATTTAATCGGCAGTTTCCCCCGGAAAATGGATTCCATGAGCAAGCGGGCCCAGCTCATGGGCTATGTGGAAATCTACGGGCTGGGGTTGGATTATCCCTGGAAGTATCCGCAGTTGATCCAGGGCCTGACCCCCGCGGATATCCAGAGGGTGGCGCAAAAATACCTGCAACCGGACAATTATCTGTTGGTGGTGGTGGGCAACAAATCAGCCATGCCGTCTTTGATCGGGAATAACGATTTAAAAATAGAGGAGAAGCAGAATGCGGAAAAGAAGTCTGTCTCTTAGTTTGTTGATCTTTATCCCAGTCTTGCTATTCCTGGTTGCCTTGGGGTTCTCCCCCGGTCCGGCCCAGGCCCAGGCCCAGGCCCCGTCCCCGGCCCAGCAAGCCATAACCGCTGACACCTTTGCCAATCTGGCCAAGCAAACCGGCAGCGCCGTGGTCAACGTCAGCACCGAAAGAAAGGTGAAAAACCAGACCACGGAATTTTTCAACCAGCAGACGCCCTCCGGACCCGGCGGGCAAACCCCCTTCGGGCCGGGAGACCCCTTCCAGGAATTTTTTAAGAAATTCTTCGGGGAGATGCCCAAGACCTTCAAGAGCCGCAGCCTGGGCTCCGGTTTCATCATCGATCCGTCGGGACTCGTCCTCACCAACAACCACGTGGTGGAGGGCGCCGACAAGATTACCGTCAAGCTCTTCGCCGGCCAGGATTTCAAGGCCACCATCAAGGGCCGGGATGCCAAGACCGATCTGGCCCTGCTTCAGATCACCAACCCGCCTCCGAACCTCCCCTTCCTGAAGCTGGGTGATTCCGACGCGGTGCGGGTGGGAGACTGGGTCATGGCGGTGGGCAACCCCTTCGGCCTGAGCCACACCGTCACCCAGGGGATTATCAGCGCCAAGGGCCGGGTTATCGGCGCCGGCCCCTATGACAACTTCCTGCAGACCGACGCCTCCATCAACCCCGGCAACAGCGGCGGCCCCCTCCTCAACCTGCAGGGTGAAGTGGTGGGCATCAATGCCGCCATTCTGGCCAGCGGCCAGGGGATCGGCTTTGCCATCCCCAGCAATATGGCCGCATGGGTAATCCCGCAACTGAAGGCCAAGGGCAAGGTGACCCGTGGCATGCTCGGGGTCGAAGTGCAGAATGTGACCCCGGAACTGGCCCAGTCCTTTGGGATGGCCGAAGCCAAGGGGGCCCTGGTGGCGGAAGTCAATGCCGGATCTCCCGCGGAAAAGGCAGGCATTAAGCGGGGGAACATCATCGTAGAATTCAACGGCCACCCCATCGCGGAAATGAATGATCTGCCCCGTCTGGTGGCCGACACCCCCCCAGGCACCAAGGCCAGCGTCAAGGTGCTCAGGGACGGCAAGGAGAAGACCTTCAGCGTGACCGTCTCCGAACTCTCGGAAGAGCGCCAGGCCAGCGAAGGTAAAGAAGAAGGCGGCGGCGGCGAGCAGAACTCTCTGGGCTTGCTGGTGAAGAATATCACCCCGGAGCTGGCCCGGCACTTCCACCTCCGGGACACCAAGGGTGTCCTGGTGGAAGGGGTGGAACAGGGCAGCGCCGCGGCCGACTCCGGCATGCAGCCGGGAGACATCGTGCTGGAGATCAACAACGAGCCCATAAACACGGTCAAGGACTTTGAGACCGCGGTGGGCCGGCTGAAGAAGGAGACCTACGCCCGTCTCCTTATCAAGCGTCAGAGCCGTACCCTATACCTGATGCTGGAAGTGCCGAAATAGTGCGATAGGCGGATAAAGAGCCCGGGGCCGCAGGCGCGGTATGCTGCTTGCGGCCCCGGGCTCTGGGCGCTGGGGTAGTGCTTGCCAGACCAGGCTCCCGGGGCGCCGGGAGCTATTGCTTATTGATGACCACCAGGGTCTGCTCGGTCACCAGAGGATAGATTTCCTCCAGGTCATGGTTCTGCAGGGAGATGCAGCCGTGGGTCCAGTTTTCGCCGCTCAGGTTTCGCAGCGGATCCTCGGTGCCATGGATGCCAACATCGCCGCCGATCTGGGCATCCGCGGGCAGGCGCCCGGCTTCCTTGGCCCGGCCGAACTTCAGCCAGTTTTGGGCGTTGGGATAGTCCAGCCAGATGAAGTCGTCCCATCTACTGTGGGGGTACTTGGCGCGCACCCGATAGACTCCTTCAGGAGTGCAAGTATCCCCCTGGCACAACTTATCGTTGTAAGGATCGTTGCCTAAGACAATAGGATAGCTTTTAAGAGGGGTAATCCCCTGGTAAAAAGTGAGCCTGCGGCTGAGCTTGTGAACCACGATCACCGTGGGTTTGGGGCCCGTGCCGTTATAGCCGTTTTTAACCAACAGGTTCTTGATATAACTTTGCTCCGCGGTCAGGTGGGCTGCTGGCGCCACATTCTCCGGCGGCGCCGGAGCCAGAACGGTGACGGGCTTCTCCGGGGCTCCAGCGCAGCCCGCCAGCGCCGCCAGCAGCGGCAAGATGAGCAGACTGTATCGCCAGTTAGACATTTGTGGTCCCCCCCGCTTAAGTAATATTGCCTAATCGGCTGCTACTATAGCAGGAATAAGGCATCTTGGCAAGCACTGATTTAATGAACCCCTATCTTTGTTGTGAGCGCCCTAATCTTATCTTATATGTCCGTGCATCTCATTATCGATGGCTACAACTTGATCCGCCAGTCCCCGGAGTTGCAAGAGCTGGACGCCCGGGAACTGGAGGCCGGCAGGGCGGCGCTACTGGCGCGGCTGGCGGCCTACCGGGAGCGCGGTCCTCAGAAGATCACCGTGGTCTTCGACGGCTGGCTCAAGGGCGACCTCAAGGAGACCCGGGACCGGCAGCGGGGGATCTCCATCATCTTCTCCCGCCGGGGGGAGAAGGCCGACCAGGTCATCCAGCGCTTGCTGGTTCTGGAGGGAGCTCGGGCCGTGGTGGTCACCTCCGACCGGGAGATCCAGGCCTGGGCCCGCGACGCGGGGGCCGCCTGGATCAGCGCCGCCCAGTTCGAGAGGCGCTACCTGCTGGACCGGGAGCCGGAGGCCGGAGAGGAGCCGGAGGAATCCCGGGACCACCACCTCAAAAAAGGCCCGGCCCGGCGGCTGCCCAAGGACCAGCGCCGCCAACAGCGGCGGCTGAAGAAGTTGTGACCGGACCGAGAGCGGTGAGGGCCAGGCGCAGGCGTCCCGGCAGCCGAGCCCGCCCTCTCCGGCCTTAAGGTCCTCCGGGCTGAGACTTTTCCGGAGGGCGGCCTGCTCCTCCCCAGCTTTGACCCCGGCCTGGCTTTCCACTTGGCTCTTTTCCTGGCTCTTTTCCTGGCTGCGCCGGACTTCACCCCCTCCATGGCGCCAGGGCAGGTTTTCCTTTAGATTGAGAACCCGCCTTCCCCAGCGCCCCCCCTGGTACTTTTTTATAGATTATGAGAAATGACAAATACTATTCTCTTGACAAGTATACATATGTATAGTATTTTAAGCTCATGAAGCTCTTGACCGAAAAACAGCAGGCGGTGTTGGAGTTTGTCGAAGAGTTTTGCGCCCACCAGGGCTATCCCCCCACGGTGCGGGAGGTGGCGGCCGCCTTCGCCATCCAGCCGCGGGCGGCGGCGGACCATCTGGCGGCCCTGAAGCGCAAGGGCCAGCTCCACCGGGAGCCGGGGCGCTCCCGGGGGCTGGTCCTTGCGGTCCGCCCCAGCTCGCGGGTGGTGGAGGCGCCGCTGCTGGGGAGGATCGCCGCCGGCCAACCCCTGTTGGCCGCGGAAAACGTGGAGGATACCCTGCCGTTGCCGCGCTCCTGGGTCCGGGACGAGGAGGTCTTTCTCCTGCGGGTGGCCGGCGAATCCATGGCTCCTTTGCTCCTGCCCGGCGATCTGGTGATGGTGCGGGTCCAGTCCCGGGTGGCCCGGGGCGAGATCGCGGTGGTGCTCATCGACGACGAGGCCACTTTGAAGCGGGTCTACGAGGAGGCCGGCGGCCTGGTCCTCAGGGGCGACAACCCCGAATTCACCCCCCTGCGCCTCACTCCGGCGGAGACCGCCGAAGTCAGGATTTTGGGCAAGGTGATAGGGGTTTATCGCAACCTGGAGGGCCGGCGAGGCTAGGGGCACGAGCGTCTCGCCTAGCGCCGAAAAAATTCAGCGCGGCTGAAACAGAGGCTCAGAAATTATGGAAAGGCAAACAAGAAATTTTGCGCCGCGCCCGGCACCCTCGGGACCGCCTGGCCGGCAGACTGCCCTGAGCCGTTACCTGGCGCCTCTGCAGCCGGGACGGGGGATTCTGCTCTGGGGCGGGCAACTGCGCCCCCTGGCCGCGGCTGCGGCCGCCTGGGGCGCGGCCCGCGGCGCACCGGTACTGCTGGTGGACGCGGCCAACCTGGCCGACCCCTACGCCTTGGTGCGCGAGGCCCGTACCCTGGGCCTGGCGCCCCGGGAGGCCCTGGACCGGGTCCGGATAAGCCGCGCCTTTACCTGCCACCAACTGGTACGCCTGCTCCGGGAGATTCTGCCGCCCTTCCTGTCGCCCGGCTGCCTGGTCCTGCTCCTGGGACCGGTGAGCCTGTTCTACGACGAACAGGTGCCGCTGCCGGAACGGCGCCGCCTCTTTCAAGAACTGACGCAGCTCCTGGGCCGGATCAAGTCCCAGGCCGCCCTCCTGCTGCTGCAACTCCTGCTGCCCAAGGAGGCCGACAACCGCCACTTCGGGAAGCTGCTGGCGCCGCGGCTCGACTACTTCGTGGAAATGGGGAGCTCGCTGGCGGGACGGGGGGAGAGCCGCCGGCTCCCTTCCTTGACCTCACCCTGCGGACTTCAAAGAGGAGACTTGTAAATGGACATATTTCTACCTGAATGCCGATACCTGCAGCCCAGGCTAAAATTTTCCAGCCGCTGCGGACAATGGCGGCAAGTCCTGGACCTCCCGGAGGACGCCGGGATCTATCTCCTGGAAATCTTCAAATTCCTGGCCAGCGGGGCGCTGATCCTGGCCACCGGCGTGCTCCTGCTGCTGTTGGGGTAGTAAGCAGTAAGCAGTGAGCAGTGAGCAGTGGACCAGCAGACGTCTTAAATCCCCTCCCCCTGAGAGGGGGGACACCGGCTGGGGGTGGCAGGGTTTTTCATTAATTACAGATGGTTGCTCATATTGTCCCCCTGAAGGCCCGTTCCGTCAGTCGAGGAAATCACCATGGGACGCACGGTTTTACCATACAGCCACGTCTGGGAGGAGGAGCGCGGCCGCTGGCAGAAGTTCCGCCGCGCCCTGCGCCGGCAGGACCAGGAGCAGTTCGACCGCCTCTTTGAGCTGGCCCGGCTGCACCTCCAGGCCGGGGTCTACGCTGCCAATCCCATGCCCCTGGAGTCCATGCTGCTCTCCATGCTCCTGGAGCATCAGAAGGCCCTCAGCGCCTTGGAGGAGCACTTGAGGATTTTGGCGCGTCAGGACTGAAGGGGAAGGGAATCTAGGGGCGGCGCAATCACCGGCCGGAGGCCTGGGCCACTCTTTATAAGGCCGGGTAAGGCGGAGCGGCGACTCCGCCTTACCCGGCGGAAAAATCTTAAGGGATTTGGGCTGAGGGGCCAGCGCTCCTTACCCCTCCCCCAGGTTATCTCCCATCGATATGGAAACCAACGGCTGGCTGTTCGATCTCTATCCCCTGGGCAACCGTCTGGTATTGTGGTTCATCACGGAGGCGGGGGCGCGGCTGCGCCTGGAGGATGAGTTCCCTTACCGCTTCTATCTCGGGGGGCCGCCAGCGCGCCTTAGCGCCATAGCTCGCACCCTGCAAAGCCGGGCTTGGCTCTCCCGTTCTTATCCGGCCCGGGGCCGGGACCTGTGGACCGGCGAGGAGATCCCGGTATTGGCCCTGGAGGTCCGGGCTTACGGCCTGCTCTTTCCGCTCCGGCATTGGCTGGGGACGCTGCCGGCGGAGGTGGCGTGCTATAATTGCGACCTGGACGTGGCCAGCTACTACCTGTACGACCGCCGCCTCTATCCCTGCGCCTGGTATCATCTGGAGGCCGGGGAGGCGAGACGGCTCCGGCGGCTCGACCCCCTGGAGGAGCCCTTTGCCCTGGAGTGCTCCCCGCCGCCGCCCTTCACTACCCTGACCCTGAACCTTACCCGGGACCCCCTCATCCCCCTGACCGCGGGGAACGGCCTGGCCCTGGGCTGGGAGGGCCGGACCCTGGAACTGGCAGCCCCGGACCGCCCCGGGCTGCTGGGTGACCTGGCCCGCCTGCTGCAGCGGCTCGACCCGGACCTGGTCTTGAGCGATGGCGGCGACGAGGAGATCATTCCCACCCTCAGCCGCTGGAGCCGGGAAACCGGCGCGCCCCTGCCCCTGGACCGGGAGCGCGGCCCCGTGGACCGCAAGTTCGGGGCGCCGCGCAGCTATTTCTCCTATGGCCGCATCGTCTACCAGGGCGCCGCCGTTCCTTTTTACGGCCGCTGGCACCTGGACCGGCGCAATTCCTTCTACTACCGGGAGTCCGGCCTGGCAGGACTCATGCAAATCAGCCGCATCGGCCAGATGCCCCTGCAGCGGGCGGCCCGGGCCTCCCCCGGGACCCTGATCACCTCCATGCAACTCTCCCGGGCCATAGCCGACGGCATCCTCATCCCCTGGCGCAAGGGCGAACCGGAAGGCTTCAAGACCGCGGGGCAACTGCTCACCATCGACAAGGGCGGCCTCAGCTTCATGCCCCCGCCGGGGCTCTACTTCAACGTGGCCGAAGTCGATTTCGCCTCCATGTACCCCACCATCATGGCGCGGCATAACATCTCCCCGGAGACGGTGAACTGCCCCTGCTGCGCCGGGGCGGTCGATCCGGGGGAGGGGGCTAAGGGCCGAGGGCCCTGGCCCTCCCCCCACTCCCCGGTTCCGGAAGCCGGCTATCATCTCTGTCGCCAACGCGAGGGGCTGGTGCCCAGGACCTTGCGCCCATCCTGACTCTCCGGGAGCAACTGAAGGCCCGGGCCAGGGAGGTTGGCGGTGAGGCCGCGCGTCCATACAAGGAGCGCCAGACTGCCTTGAAGTGGATGCTGGTCACCTGTTTCGGCTATCTGGGCTACAAGAACGCCCGCTTCGGCAAGATCGAGGCCCATGAGGCGGTGACCGCCCATGGCCGGGACAAGCTGCTCACCGCCAAAGAGATCAGCGAGGCCGCGGGCTTCAGGGTGCTCCACGGCCTCACCGACTGCCTGTGGCTGGAGAAGCCGGGGTTGCACGAATCTGAGCTGGAAGAACTATGCCTAAAAATCTCCGCGGCCACCGGGGTCAAGCTGGCGCTGGAAGGGGTCTACCGTTGGCTCTGCTTCATGTCTTCCCGGCAGGACCCGAGGCGGCCGGTGGCCACCCGCTATTTCGGAGTCTTTGGGGACGGCTCCCTCAAGGTGCGGGGCCTGGCCTGCCGGCGGCGGGATACGCCGCCTCTGGTGCGCCGGGCCCAGGAAGATTTATTGGCCAGGATGGCCGGGGCCGGGACGGCCCGGGAGCTCGCGGCCCTGAGGCCCGAGCTGGAGGAGATGGCCGAGGGCTTCCGCCAGCGCCTGCGGGAGGGAAGCATTAGGCCCCGGGACTTGGTGATCACCCGGGTGCTGTCGCAGCCGGTGGCGGACTATAAGGTGGACACCCCCACCGCTTTGGCGGCCCGGCAACTGGAAGAGGCGGGAATTCATCTGCTGCCGGGGGAGAAGGTGCGCTACGTCCACGCCGAAAAGAGGGGCGGTCCCAAGGAGTGCCGCATCCAGGCCGCCCCGTTCCTGGAGACCCTGGATGACTACGACACGGAGCTTTACCTGGAGCTGCTGGAGCGGGCGATCGAGGAAATTATGACTATATATTACACCCAGCCCCCTGCCGCTTGACTTTCCCGTGGCTTTTCAAAAGAAGGGTATTATATTATAGGAAAACTAGTAGGTCTGTCGGGAGAAGTATCTTGAAAAAGACCTTCACCGTGGTCATTGAAAAAGACCCGGAAAGCGGCTGGCTGGTCGGCGAAGTGGTGGAACTGCCGGGCTGCTACTCTCAGGCCCCCGATATCGCCTCGTTGGAGGCCAACATGCGGGAAGCCATCAAGGCTTATCTCAATACCGGAATAACCGAGGAGCCTTTGCCCTCTTTTGTGGGGACCTGGCAGCTTGAGGTCCAGGCGTGACCAGGCTGAGGTTGGTGCCGCACCGGGACCTAAAAAGAGTATTTTAGCCAAGGGGTTTCAATGGATCAGGTGTGAAGGCAGTCACAACGTTTTCCGCCATGAATCGGGGCGAATCATGGTGATTCCCAATCACGGCTCCGAGGTTATTGTCAGGCCGCTGTTACGCAAGATCCTGAGGGACTTAAATTTGAGCCCTGAAGAATATCACCGGGTCTTGGACAAAAAGTGAAATCTCTGGCAGGAATGGGCCGTTCCAAAAAATAATTTAGAGCACAGCGGGACGCCTGGGCCACCATAAATAACAAAAAGGGGCGGGTTTAAAACCCGCCCCTACGAATTTAGGCCTCAGGCCATGGTCCGCAGTGCGCACCGATAACGAAACCGCCTAGAGCAAAACCCGGTAATCGACAGCCAACGCCTTCCCCAATTTCTTGGCCAGTTCCTTGCCAATCGGGCGTTTACTACGCTCCATTTCAGAGATGTGGCGCTGGGGAATGCCGGCACGCCGGGATAATTCCCGCTGGGTAATCCCCTCCTTGCCTCGAGCACCCGCCAATACCACCCCGGGGAGGCTTTTGGGGTCATACTCGGGGAAGGCCTGGCGCCAGGGGAGGGCCTCGGCCAGGTTGACAAAGCCCAGGGATTGCAGCGCCTGGATCGCCTCTTCCTTTTTTGCCGATGGCCCCAAAAATTTCAATTCCACCGCCTCGGCGTCAATATGGGGCTCTTTCATGGGTTCCTGCATAAGTCACCTCTACCACTTTGATGTCTTTGGCCACCACTTCCCAAATGGCTACAAAGGTCGGACGCCCTTTTTTTAAGTGGCAATGATGGCGATCTTGCCCTAATAAGCCGTAATTCGACCAGTTTCCCCGCACCGGCCCGGCTATTTCAATTTCCCGTATCAGAGCAATGAGACTCTTCTTGACAGCCGCAGGCAAGCGGCCGCTTTGTTTCACTGCTTGCCGGGACATCAATACAGTCCATCTCATGGCCATATGATACCAATTAATAGTATCAAGTCAAGGATGCATGCATAAGCGCAAACAAAAAAAGGGCGGGTTTAAAACCCGCCCCTGCGATTTAGGCCTCAGGTCATGGTGCGCAGTGCGCACCCTACATTAACTAGATTTCCAGCCAGGAGTCGGAGAACAGCACCTGGCCCATGATGACCCGGGCGGTCTTGGCGTAGTTCTGCAGCTCTTTGGACATGGCCGGGATATCCACGGACTTGCCGTCCATGATTTCATGGACGATTTTCACGGCCTCGGGCTTCTTGCCGGCTACCACCGCGGCCAGATCGTCGTCAAAGGCGTCCACGATGGCGGAGGCCATGCCGTAGCGCTGCAGCATGATGACCAGGGTGCGGTTGATGATGGGCCTGATTTCGTCCGGCACGCCGTTGGAGGCATTGGAGAGGCCGCAGGTGGACAGGGCCCCCGGGGCCATGTCCTGGAGCATCTTCATGTACTCCAGGTCCGCCATGAGCTGATTTTGCTGGATGTTCAGCGGCGCAATGATGGGGTCGAACCAGATATCCTCGTTCGGGATATCGTATTCCGCGGCCTTGGCCAGGATTTCGGCGGTGAGCATGCCGCGTTCATGTTCGTCCCGGGGCATACCTTCGGGCCCCCACAAGAGACCGATCATGTAGGCGTTGTATTTTCGCACCAACGGCATCATGCCGTCCATACGCTCGGGCCGGGCCATGATGGAGTTGATGATGGCCTTGCCCTTGTGGACCTTGAGGCCAGCCTCCATGGCCGCGATGTTGGAGGTGTCCAGGGCCAGGGGGACGTTGGGCACCACTTCCTGGATGGTCTTGACGATCCACTCCATCAACTCTTCGCCCCCCTTGCGGGCCGGGCCGATGTTGACGTCGATGAAATCGACCCCGGCCTCGGCCTCTTTCCGGGCCAACTCCTGGAGGGGCTTGGGATTGCGTTCCTTCATCGCCTGACCGTAGACCTTGGTCACCACGTTCAGGTTTTCGCCGATGCGGGAAAATTTAGTCATCAGGTGACCCCCTTCTTGGCAGTGTCATAAAGGGGGAGGCAGCCCCCGGCTGTTCTCCCCGGATATCTGCAGGAGCTTCCCAAAATTATTGCAGGTTCTTCAAAAAGGCCGGGATATGGGAGGCTTCCCGGGGACCGATGGAGACCTTCCAATCGGGCAGTTCCTCCTCCAGGTCGCCGCTGATCCCCGCGGCATAACCCGGGATGATGAGGGTGCGGGTCTTGACCTTATCCGCAATCCCGCTCTTTTTGACCAGGTGGGCCACGGAGTCGCCGGAGAATTTGCCGGCGGCCCAGGCGGTCATCACGGACAGACCCTCGGTATCCTGGATCAGCAGCCAGGAAGAGATCTTGCTGCCTTCGATTTCGCCGGAGACGATGAAATAGGTGAGGGCGAAATTGGTGGTCACCATCACCGGGGCATCGGAACTGGGGGTGCCGATCTCGTAGATGCCCGGGGTGATGATCATGGGCTTCTGCGGGTCAGTGTAGATGTTGAGCCGCTGCAACAGCAGGGGAAAGATGCCGTCGGCGGACAGGTCGTTGACCACCACGATACCGCCGTATTTGGCGATGAAGACCGCGGCGTAGAGCTTTTCCAGCATGGGGTCTTTGGTCATGTCGAACGGCAGGCAGATGGTGGGAAAGCCGAAGGGCCGGAACTTGGGCCCCAGGGCGGCCCGGCGGATCACCACCTGGTCCTGGAAGGCCTCCCGGATGCCGCGGCTGCCGCTGTCGATCACCAGGTCCTTGAGGCCCATGCCGGTGAGCTTGGTGGTCAGGGCGGCCAGGTCATCATAGCCTTTGGCCCTGGCGATCAGCGGCAGGCCCAGCTCCTTGGCCAGGGCGCCCATGGCGTCAGCGGTGGCCGGAGAGGCGACACCGATCAGGGGTTTGCGTTCCTTGGCCACTTCGGCCCCGGCCTTGACCACCTCGGGGTTGCCATCGGGACTGGCAAGAATCAAACCGGCGTCGGTCTTCTCCAGCACCTTTTTGACCAGGGCGGCGAATTTGGCGGCGTCGCCGTTCTCGTCGCGAATGGCTATCAGTTCCGGCCGCAGCATGAGGCCCACCCGTTCATATTGCAACTTCATGAACTGGTCCAGCTTCTTGTCGACCTCGGCATCGGCCATGGCGGTGGTTACCAGCCCGGCGATCAGGGTGGGATTGAAGAAGGTCTTTTCGTGGCGGAACATCACAGTTTCGCCGCCGATGGTCTTGACCCCGTCCTTCATGCCGATCTTCACCGGGCGGATGGGGGGGGCCGAGGCCTCGGCCAGCTTCTCCCGCACCTCATCCGACACATAGGGACATTTATCCAGCTCCGCCTTACCGCTGGCCAGGGCCATGGCAAAGGCCAGACAGGTGGGGAAACCGCATTCCTTGCAGTTAGTCTTGGCGAGCAGTTTGAAGATTTCGATTCCCGTTAAAGCCATCGTCTCTCTCCTTATCCATGGCTGGTGGCCAGCGCGGGTGGTCGGCCAGACCGCTTCCCTCCACCCGCCCTTCAGGTGAGAAGGAGGCCAGGAGGGGCGCACCCCCAGGCCCCCTTCGGGGTTAGCCGATAATAGGATCCATGCTCAAGGCCGGATGGTTCTTCTCCGTCAGGAAGGGCAGGATTTCATCTTCGGTGACGCCCACAGTTTCATCGGCGATGCGATCCAGGAGATCGGCCATCCCCTCCTCCTCGCCCCGCGACAGGAGCCGTTCCCGCAGCTCCTCTTTCAGGATCTTGGGCATCCAGACCACCCTTTTCAGGCCACCATCACCCTTGATGAACTTCCGCTGGGTGACGTTGTACTTGCTGTGGCCCACAAACCCCGGGGTGACCTGGCCGCCGCCGATGACCCCCGCCAGGGTGGTGAACTTCATACCGCAGGGGGTCTCTCCGGTATAGTCCCGGTTCACGGTCATGATGCCGTTGCACATGGGCAGGATCGCCGAGATGCACTCGCAGCAGCCGCAGGTGGTCATGGGATCATAGACCAGGCTGTAGAAGTTGTATTTCTCCACCTTCTGGCGGGAGGCCTTGAAGACGAAGTCATTGACTCCCTGCCACATCCCCAGCTTTTCATCCATGGTCTCGCCTTTCTCAACGGGCTGGTTGGGGCCGGTGGGGTTGATCTCAAAGGAGGCCTTGCAATCCATCCAGTTGTAGGCGCCGCACAGGCCGGTGCGCTCCGGGCTGACCACGCAGACATGGTTGGGGGCAAAGGACTGGCACAGGGTGCAGGAGTAATAGGTCTCGGTGGTCTCGTCCCGCATGTTCTCCACCCGGCGGTCCCGCTCATGGTAAATTTTGCGGGCCTGGGCGGTAATCTCGTCCACCTTCTCCTTGTCGGTGTAAATCTTCACCTGGCATTTGTCGAAGATGGCGCCGAAGTCCTGGTGATACTTGGCGTGCAGGAGGACCCCGATGTGTTTCAGGCTGAAGCCCTTTTCCACCGCGGCCTTGCCGATGCGGTACCAGGCGATGTCCCGCTGCCCGATGTGCATGATGCCCTGGGCGTAGTTCACCAGGTGGTGAATCTGCCGCTCCAGGATCGGCTCGAAGTCGGGCTGAAAGTTGCGGCCGGCTACTTCCACCACCACGGCCAGGGGCAGCCGGGCCGGGATCTTGTCGGTGGGCAGGTCGGAGATGTCCTGACCGATGATTTCCACCTTGCCGTCTTCCACTTCGTCCATGCGTTTGCTGGTGACCAGCTCCACTGCCTGGGTCTTGCCGCCGCCGCACTCCAGATAGAGGTCGTCCTTGCGGACCCGCTCGCCCTCGAAGGCCGCGCCGAAGTTCACCGGGATGTCGATCTCGGTGACCGAGACCTTGAGGCCCCGGACTTCGATGGATTTCTGGCCCAACTCCTTCATGGGAACGTTGCTCACCACGTGCTCATAAGTGCAGATACCGGTGGGCAGCACCTGGGGGATGTCCTGGTTGGTGATGGTGGGGAAGCCCCAGTTGATGGCGCCGGCGGCGTTGGCATACCATTCATCGGAAATCTTGGACACCGCGTTGACGAAGGCAAAGATGCGGTCCTTGTTGTAAATCAGCATCTGCAAGGCCGCCCCCGGTTTGACGCCGCCAAAGGCCATGGCGGCCCGGTTGGCGAAGCCCAGGGCGAAGACCGCCCCGGAGATATCCGGGCTGAAGGGCACAATCCGGGTGGGCCAGCCCACCTGGACCCCGCCTTCCAAGAGTTGTTCCGGCACCGAGGTCTTGCCGTCGATCGATTTGGCGGCGCAGAAGATGTAGAGGTTCTTTTTCTGGTATTCCGTCACCAGGTCCACCGCTTCCTGGACCGAGGGGGCGGCCCCGACAATGGCGGCGAACCCCGGGGCGGAACCGTCCACGAACTCGATGCCCCTTTTCCGGAAAACGGTGTCTTCGGCGGCGCCCAGCCAGATCTTGGTGTCGCCCTTGCTATAGACCTCTTCGCCGCCCACGTAAAAATCCGGGTCGGTGAGATAGCGCACCGCCTCGAAGATTTCTTCCGCCATCAGGGTGGCCAGACCGGCGTCCAGGCCGGGTCCTAAATAGGGCAGGTAGTTGTGCTCCGCCGGCACCGGCGGCAGCAAGGCCTTGCAGCGCGCCATCACCGGCAGCGCGTCTTTGATCTTCTCGATCTTGGTCCCCATCAAGGAGTAGATGATGGGCAGATAATAAGCGGTATTGGGGAAACCGATCTCCTGGTTCTCACCGAATTTATCCCGGGCGGCGTTCAGAGCATCCGCACATTGGTTGACGATCTTGTGGGCCCCCCGAATGGCGGCGGAAATAATGATTTTCGACACAGTTGCTTCCTCCTTCTTCCTTTTTCGTAAAGGAACTTATCTGAAGGGGACCGTTCCCCCTTTTCGGTCTTTTTTGTCGGGGAACGGCCCCTGCCTGGCTCAATGCTCTTCGCCGGCGGCGGCTTCCAGTTTGCGGCGCATGTCCATATCCATGAGCACACGTTCCCGGGCCTTGTCGATGCCCAGGGCCTTACGCTTCAGGTCGATGTGGGCGATCATGCGCCGG
>JBKQLU010000048.1:0-93228 GCA_052326585.1 Desulfobaccales bacterium
GCCACCCGGGCAGCCCTCCAATATCTCAACCGGAATCTGCCCGGGGCTCCCATCATCGGCATAATCAACAAGGAAATGGGGATTCTGCCGGAGAAAGAATTTGAATCTAGATTCAAATATATTCTGGAGAAAAAACTGGGCACCAAGAAGAAGGAGATGCTAGAGGCCAATATGTCCCTGCTCAAGCTCGGCGCGGCCCGGGCTGCCGCCCCTCCTGCCAAGAAGAAAGCGGCCCTGGGCCGGGACTCCAAGGAGCCAACCTACGCCCCGCCCCTGCCGGAAAACTTCGGCCAGGGGCGCTTTGCCGCCGGCCTCCGGCTGACCCTCTCGGAAAAAGATGAGATGGGCAGCATTAAGCCGGTGAATCTGGTCCCCGACTATCAAGGGGTCTTTTACCGGGACATGGTCAAGCCCACCCTGGAGGGCAAAAAAATCCCCTGGGACCGCTTCCTGCCCATCGTCCCCGCGGGTACCAGCCGCTACCGGGACCTGAGCTTCATCGGTGCCCAACTGCCGGTCTACGATGCCTCCAAGTGCACCGCCTGCGGCCTGTGCACCGCTTCCTGCCCGGATTCGGCCATGATTTCCACAATCACTGACCGGCCCGTGGAGCAGGCGAGCCGCTACTTCAAGCAATTCCAGACCCCACCCAAGGGCATCCCCTGGGAGCGCTTTGCTCTGAACCTCAATGCCGATCCCAGCTCCTGTAAGGGCTGCGGGGTGTGCGTCCAGGTCTGCCCCACCGACGCCCTGAAGATGGTGTCCAAAAATGAAGTGCAGGCCGGGGATTTCCTGCCGGAAGCCTGCCGGGCCTGGGACAATACCGCCGGCGCCGCTCCCTACGTGGGGCAGATGGCCCTCAACCACCAGGTCCTCTTTGTCCTGTCCAAGCTCTACCCGGGCAAACATACCCTTTGCCCCGGCTGCGGCGAAGGGACCATCAATCTCCTGACCTTCTTCGCGGCGGAGTCCCTGCGCAATCATCCCCAGGGGATCGCCACCTTCTACCAGGGTATTAAGATCCTCTCGGAACGCAGCAAACGGGCGGTCGAGCACATGCTGGACCACGGCTTCAACATTTACGCCATCAATTCCACCGGCTGCGACCAGGTCTCCGAACTGGTCAATCCCTTCAACACCCGCATCTACCCGGCGGGCCATTATGGCTTCGGCACCGCTTCGGCCGCAGCCCTGGGGGCCAAGTTCAGCCTGGACCAAGCCCATCAGAACAACTACAACCGCGTCCTCACCAAGATCATCGTCTTCGCCGGGGACGGCGCCATCTACGACATCGGCAACGGACCCTTCAATCATGCCCTGGGGGAAAACTTCGACATCACCTGGGTAATTTTCAATAATGAAGGCTACATGAACACCGGCATGCAGAAGTCCGGGGCCACCCGTTTCGGCAGTGATCGCTCCACCTCCCCCATCGGTAAGAAATACGCCGGCAAGACCACCCTGCACCGGAGGATCATCAGCCAGGCCATGGCCATTTCCCATGTCTATGCAGCCAAACTCTCCATTGACAACCCCTTTTATGCCATCAAGATCCTCAAGGAAGCCATTGCCTATAACGGCCCCTCCCTGGTGGAATTCTTCTCCACCTGCCCCACCGGGCACGTCAGCCACGACTGGGCCGGGCCGCTGATTGCGCGCATGATGGTGGAGTCCCGCAAATGGCAGGTGGCGGTGCGGCGGCCCTTCCAGCGCATCGACATCTCCGGCAATCCCTCTCCGGACGAGATCTATCCCAAAGAGGGCCGATCCTTCAAACGGGGGATCAAGCGGGAGGCGGCCACCTTCTACGACGTGGTCAGCATGTTGGGCCAGTACAGGTCCCATATCCAGACTGTGAAAAGCGGCGATATCCCCGAGATCGTCCGGGTCAACGAAACCGTCAGCCTCTTCCGCTGGCTGCGGAACCAATATATGGCCGGTTACCGGGACACCATGCCCACCGAGGAGGAGGTCGAACAGATCGTGGAAGAGCATTATAAGCTGTAAGTCGCACCAGTCATACCCTTCTAAATCCGGGGTAGTGTATCAGTTTGAATCCGCCGCCCCAAAATTTGTTTCCAGATTTAAGCTGTTCAGAAATCATTCCGAGGTTTTACCAAATTGTAATATTTTCATTGACAACTCAACTCAGAGGCTATATTGTCTAAACATTGAGAGGAACAAGAGTGGGGAGTTCTGGAACCAACGGCGAGCCTAACCTTCCTGAAACTATCAAAAAAAACGGTGACGTAGCCTATTTAATTGACGGCTGGGCTGTCGATGATCCGCACACCCCCCGAGTTGTAAAATTTGGTATCCTTCAATTTGATATGATGAGACTGGCCAACCGGGCACAGAATTCTGCCATGGCGCAGTTTGATGGTATTGTCGCCCCTGGCCTTATCGTAGCTCGTCATATTTTTCGTGGGTTAAAGAGGCCCCTGTATGCCGACGGGTCCATGGAGGCTGATTCTTGGAAGCTTGTGCATACATGGCGTCCGGCGCATGATTTCGATTGGCCGAACCCAGAGGTCAAACCACGTAGGTTGGACCCCGTAAAGGGCTGCGTTTTTGTGGTCCTTATTAGCAAGAATGAACTGCATCTTGAGAAATGGCCCGAAGTTTACGGGTGGATAGATAGATGGAACTGGGTGTATGAGGACGCCTACCTGAGCGAAGCACCCCTTAATTGGTTCGCCTCGGTATGGGGAAAAACTTTTCACTCGGGAAGGAGCATAACATGGACGGATTTGTGACAAAAGCGATGGCGCAGTTCTTTGCAGATAATCCGCCAAAGGCTTTTCAACCATGTGCCTATTACGATAAGCACCTCGACTGTATCCGCGTCCAGGTCAAGGATTGCAGTTTCACTGAGATCAGGCTGAATGAGCTATTTACCATTTATCAGGCTAACCACACGGAGAGCCGTGAGTACATGGGGTTTAGTATTAAGGGGATTCGGCACCTCTTGGAAAAATCGGAGTTTCCGAAGGCAAAGCAAGGTCCCTTTATGCTTGCAGAGATACTGGATCACATCGTCAAAGTTCGCCCGGAGTTTACTAGCGACTTAATTTCGATACTGACTATCAACCTAAATCTAGAAGTGAAAGATTTTGAATACGACAAGGCGGCTTAAAATAACTCCTGGGAAACGGAAATACCGTTTCCCAGGCCCTCTTTACTAACCCGTCAGCCCCGCTATTTCCTCCAAACTCCACACATGATCGGTCACGCCCGCTTCCATCGCCGGGGTCACCCTCAGGCTCTTGTGGATTCTCCCGAAGTTATAGAACATGAAATGCAAGGACACGGCATGGGCCAGGTTCTCCACCTTCTTTGAAAAACCATTGGTCAGGCGGGTAAACCGGCGCATGGACATTCTCATAGTAAGGTTCTGCCGCTCCGCGTAGCTGGTGGAAATGTTCTTGGGGTCAGGATTGCCGGTCATGGCGTCTTTTCTGCTGGCGATAAACTTCGCTGGGCTATACCGTTTTTCCGCCTTTGCCTCTGGACTCTCCCCATACATTTTAACCAGCATGGCATAGTCTATGTTTATCCCGAAAGCTTCATCTACGGCGTCTATATAAGCCTTCAAACCATCCGTGGTAAGCTGAACCCTATGAGCAAGGCGGGAAGCCAAGTCCCCCATGAAGATATTGGCGGTTTCGGCGTCCCGGTTGCCCACCAGCCAAGAGGGAACAATCTTGGTATCGGCGCAGATCGCCGTCCAGGTCCAGACATCGCCATAACCAAAATGCCCCTTCTTCTCATTCGGGACATTTTTTTGCTTGGCGTAGCAGAATGACCAGATTTCATCGCATTGGAGGCGTTTGCAGGGCAGGTTTCGGAGGGCTTGATTCTGGTACTCAGCACAAGCCTTGCCGACATCTACCAGCAGCTTGACGACCGTGTTAATGGCGGTATCGGTCATGCGGGCCGTAGCCCTGAGGCTATTGCCCTCTACCAGACAACCGATAATTTGCGCCCGCTTTTGTATGCTCAATCTGTTCATAATGACAATATAGCTTGAGCGGTTAAGCTTGTCAAGAGAAAAATTGACATTCAGGAAAAAATAATTAAAATGTAAAAACGAATCCGCCAAGGTGGGCCGGGGCGGATTCGAACCGCCACACACGGGCTCCGAAACCCAGGAGGGTATCCATTCCCTTACCGGCCCACTTAATTTTCTGCTTGACAGAGCAAGCACTCTGTGTCAACTTAATAAAGACAAAGGGGTAATGTTGGGCTCCGGATTTTCACCGGACCTTTCATGAGGTTCACGCCTAATCTCCTTTATGGCTCACTCGCCAAGGTTCTGAGGCCGGCGGCGGTGAGCCTTTTTATTAAAAGCCTACATCGTAGACTCCTTCTCAGATTCAGACCGGACCACTTCTCTCATGTCAGGAGAAAGCTGGTAGCGAATGCCTTGGTTCGTTTCTTCCCTCAGCAAGACATCTTCCGGTTTTAAACCAAACTTAGCTGCTCTTTTCGAAATTGCCCCTAAAATTCCTCCGAGCGCGCTGTTGGCCAGATTAAGATCGGCCATCAATTTCCCAGGAGCAAACATTTCGGGCGTGCTATACAAGGCCCCTATGACCTTCAGCATGCCACCCCGAGGTTCCGCCTTGATGTTTTTGTAAAGGTTGGCCAATATCTGTTCCTTGGTGAATCTGATAAGCCTATGAGGAGGTGGTGTACATGGGGCGAGGGGCTTTTCAGAAGAAACCTGAGCCGTGGGCTTCTCAGGCTTTCCAAGCTTTTCATCCAAGTCGTCCAAGACCATTAGGGCGGAGCGAAATTCCTCTTGAGTATCCACCTCAATGAAACGGTTTTTTGCTTGGATTCGGAATGCCATGACCAGTACCCCCTTGAATATGAATAGTAGGGTACAAGCGGGGTGGTTGTCAAGGACAATCTAGAATATTGAGTCAGAACAAGTGAATAGCCAACCCACAAGTCCCGACCTCAAGAAAAAAAAGGGGGGGTACCAAAAATTAATCGCTTTGCTTCTTCGATGATTTCACGGCTTAACCTTCTTCTCCCACCTAGCCTTAGCGGCTTTTTGGGCAATTTCTTTACGTTTTTCGGGAGAAAGTTTATCAGCCCTGGCCTTGCCGCCCTTAATGCCACCTAACCGGCCCAAGGCTACGGCATGGGGGTTGCGGGTGTCTTCCTTGACGGGAGCATCTGGCTCACCCTCAGTAGCCGCTCGGACTATTTCAGAGGCCAGGACATTCAGATCGCGGGACCGCTTCGGTTTCTTGCTTGAGTGTTCAGGCATACTCCGATTATGCCTGAATCTCCCAGGAAATCAAGCCCTGATTTTTTCAAACTGATACACTACCAAATCCGGGGCCGGGCGCCTTAAGCCCGGCCCGGCGTTTTTTTTAACCACGGCGTTCCTAATTAACGGGCCTGCACCCCAAATCCCAGATCGGCATCCTTAAATGTTGGCGCAGATTTTGGGGGCGCGTGATAAGATGGAGTAAAGGGGTTCGGCCCCCAAAAACCGCCCCGTGGCTGTTCACCGGTTACCGGAAACGAAACCCCAAAACTTCCCTAACCTCGGGCTGGGATAGCGATAAAGAGTCGATGGTCAATTCGGCAGACCTGGAAATCGAATACCGCTACAGCTCCCGGCGCCGGAGCATCGCCCTGATGGTCACCCACCGGGGGAGCCTGGTGGTCACCTCCCCCCGGGGCACCCCGGCGGCGCAAATCTCCCAGGCCCTGGCCCGGCATCAGAGCTGGATCGAACAGAAGGCGGCGGAACGGCGGGAGGCCTGGGCCCGCCTCCGGGAGGGGATGGTCTACTTCCTGGGACGGCCTTATCCTCTATCTTCCGCCGGCCGGCAGCGGCAGCCGGGGGCGCCGCCGGGGAAGGAAAACCGGGAACTTCCCGATTTGCCTGGCGGCGGTTGGCCCGCCCTGAGGGATTGGCTGATCCGCCGGGCGGCGGCGCATATCCAGGAACGGCTAGCCCGTTATGGACCGGACCTGGCGGTTAAGACGCGGCCGTTGGAGCTTTCCCAGTGGAAACGGCGCTGGGGCGAATGCCACCCGGACGGCCGCCTGCGCTTCAACTGGCGCCTGATCATGCTGCCGCCGGAGATCATCGATTACGTGGTGGTGCATGAACTCGCCCATCTTAAGGTCCCGGGCCATAATCCCCGCTTTTGGGCCCAGGTGGCGGCGATCCTCCCGGATTACCGGGAGCGGCGCCGCTGGCTCAACCGTTATGGCACGCCGTTCCTTTGGTGGGAGCCGTGAGACCGGGCCAGCGGTGCTATGGTCGGCAAGACCACGCCAGGCGGCGCCGCCCGCGGCCCCTGGGCCGATTTTTTTATTAGGCCGAGCCACCTACGGTCCCTACCCTCCCCGCCGTCACCCTCATGAGGAGTCCTAAGATGCACGAACACCTTTCTCCCCGGCAGGCTGTGGCCGGGATGATCAGGGATAATGAACTGGAGGGCTTGCTGCGCCATGCCGAGACCATCCACGGGCACCGCTGCCCGTTTCTGGCCCTGGGAGTCAAGGCCGGGCAATACGCCATGAACTATCTGGAGCAGGAAAGCCCCGGCGGGGAGGAAGTGCTGGCGGTGGTGGAGTGCAATAGCTGCTTCGCCGACGGCATCCAGGTGGTGTGCGGCTGCACCTTCGGCAACAACGGCCTGATCTTCAAAGATTTGGGGAAGACGGCGGTGACCGTGGCCCGGCGCCGGGATGGGGCCGCGGTGCGCCTGGCGCTGCAGGCGGATTTCCGGGAGGGCATGTTTGCCCGCTACCCGGTCCTGGGCCCGTTGTTTGACCAGGTGGTGGCCCAGGGCCGGGGCACTGACGCGGAGCGGCACCGTTTCCAGCACCTGTGGCAGGCGGTGGCCCGGCGGGAGTTGCTGGAAGTACCCCTTGAGGAACAGTTTCGCATCCAGCATCTGCAGATGCCGGCGCCTGGCCCGGCCCCGCGGTTTGCGACGCTTGCCTGCAGCCGTTGCGGCGACGGGGTGCTGGAGCCCCGGCTCCGGGTGCAAGCCGGCAGGATGCTCTGCCTGGATTGCGCCGGTGAACCGCACAATGTCCTCACCGGACAGGGGATCGCCTGCGCGCAGAAATGAGGCCGGCCATGGTGGGACGGGCGGCTCCTAACTCAACTCGCAAACCCTCGCCAGCAGACGATCGCCATCCCCATGGCCATGGCTACCGCGTAGGGAATTACCTCGGATTTTTCTCGGGCCGCGGGGGCCGGCGCGCCGCGGGGGCCGGCGTGGGGACGCAATAGCACCCAGCCCACCAGAAAGTCCCAGCCCCGCTTGATTCGGCTCCAGAGCGCCCCCCGCCACCAGAGAACCAGAATCACCAGGAACACTCCCGAAAAGGCCATATAAGCAAAGAGAAAAAGGGTCTGCCAGACTCCCAGCCATGTCCCCAGGGCAGCCAGGGCCTTGACATCCCCGGCCCCCATACCGCCTTTCAGATAGAAGGGGATTAGCAATGCGAAGCCCAAAACCATCCCCAAAAGTCCATCGGTCAATCCGGCCAGGCCGTTAAACCCCAACTGATAGCCCAACCCCGCCAAGGCGCAGCACAGGTTGAGGTAATTGGGAATACGCCTGGTCCTGGCATCGTTCCAGCCCATAACCAGTGCGAATAACAGCGGCAGGACCAGCTGCGGGTGAGTCTTGGAGAGAGTGAGGCCTATCAGATTCAGCCATTCGGGGCGCATGTCAGATCCTGATCAGTTGGCCGACGGCCATTTATTCCTATCGGCGCAGGTAAACGCTATATTAATATAAAAGCCTGCGGCTCTGAACCTGAAAATCTTATATCAAGATAGTCCGAAAGCATGATGCCGGCCGGATTGAATAGTATCAAAGGGCGGGGCCGGTGGCAAGGTTCGCAGCTATCGCGGCCAAAAATTCCAAAAAATTATAATTGTCGGGGCGCCCTTGAAATCCTGCGACAAATGTAGATAAAATATTGTTAAGGAATCTGCCTTGCCATTCCGCGGTCAGGAAGGAGGAGATTATGAAACGTCTGCTGCCACTAGTTTTAGGGGTGCTGCTCTTAGTCGGCAATAGTTCCGGGGTCCTGGCGGCAAGCGCCAAGGCCCTGGCCCAGCGTCAAGCTCAGGGGCTGATCCCCTTCAACCCGCCCGAGAAGTTCCTGGACGGAAATTTCGTGGCCGATGAACTGAACCCCTCATTTATTTTCGGTCCGGTGAAAACCTTTGTCGCCTCTCGCAAATGTCCCACCGCCTGGCTTATCGAAAAGGGGGACCCTGATCGCCTGGCCAAGCCGGGCAGCGCCGATAAGCTGGCGGAGTACACCCTCTATCTGGAGGAGGACTGCCCGGATAAAGTGGTCTATTATGTCTTCATTGACCAGAGCGGCCTGACCCCCCAGCAGTGGATCGACTGGCGGGCAAAATTCCACGGGCAGAGCAAGACGGGACCTGAGTTTTCCGAGACCAAATCCAAACTGGATACAGCCTGCACCGCGGGTTGCGGGGTAGGCGCCGAGTTGCGTTTTATCGAAAAAGACGGGGAACTCCAGTCCAAATCTCCGGAAGCAGTTCTGCGGGATGAACTGCACTTTGCCCCGATCTATGATCTGAACCGGCAGCAGAAGATGGCCCAATAGCGCTGCCCCAGCGGAAGCTTTATGGCACAAAGGAGAACCAAGGTGGGTGCGGTGCAGAAGCGGACCGGCTACGGCATTATAGCCCTGCTGGGCTTGATCACTATCTGGCTGCTGTTTCAACAGGCCCGCTTCAACCCCGCGGTGCTCGTGGCCCTGCACCAGCCCCCGCCGCCAGGCCGGGCCCAGGCCGTCTCCGGCCAGGCCTTGCCGGCCACCGCCGCCCTGCTCCCCGAAGTCCCGGGCTTCAATCCCCTGGCCCCCATCGAGAGCTACGGCCCGGAAACCCTCTCCGACAAGATCGACGGCAAGGCTGATCTCTACCTGCCCGCGGGCTTCAAAGAGATGTCCTGCCGGAAATTCGGCCTGGATACCGGCGCCGAGAAGGCCTTCGTGGAAGTGTTTATCTATGATATGGGGTCGGCCGCCAATACCTTTGCCGTGTTCAGTGGACAACGCCGTCCGGGTTCCCCCAGCATCCCCCTGACCGCCAATGCCTACGCCACCAGCAATGCCCTCTTTTTTACCCAGGGGCGTTATTATCTGGAGATTGTGGCTGACCGGGCCTCGGAAAAGCTGTCAGACGCACTTAAGGCATATGCCACCGCGCTCCTGGCCAAGATTCCCTCTGAGGGAGGACAGGCAAACCCGGCGTTGCTTTTTCCCAAGGAAGGTCTGGCGCCGGACACCGTGCGCCTGTTGGCCAGCGACGTCTTTTCCATGGAGGGCTTCAACGACGTGCTTACCGCAGAATACCACCTGAAAAGCGGCAACGGCACGGCATTTATCGCCAGGCGCGGCGCCCCGGCCGAGGCCCGGGCCGAGGCGCGGCGTTATCTGGACTTCTTGGCCGCCAATGGTTACCAGAAAGTTCAGACTCCGGCCGCGGCCGGGGACATCTCGGTGCTGGCCCTGGATAATTCCTTTGAAGTGGTCTGGGTCCAGGGCCCGATCATGGCCGGGGTGCATGACGCCACCTCGGTTCAGGCGGCCCTGGATCTCACCGCCCAATTGCGCCCCGCTCTCGAGGAAAAGCCGTGAAGCAACCCACGGATGAAGAACGCCGGCTCTCCGGCGCCATGAACCGCCGGGATTTTCTGAAGCGCTTGGGGTACGCCTCGGTGGTGGCCCTGGCAGCCGGTGGCGGCGGACTGGCCCTTTATGACTCGAAAGGTCCGGCCTCTTCCGGGGCCCAGACGGTGTTGACCGGTTTGGGAGATTACAGCCTCCGGGGCAAATCTCCTGGGCCGGGGAAAATGGCCATCATCCGGGGCACTGACCGGGCGCTGATGTTCGAGCAGGGGGTGAAGGCCCTGGGAGGAATGGAGTCCTTTATCCAGAAGGGCGACCGGGTGCTCATCAAGGTCAACGCCGCCTTCGCCACGCCGCCCTCCTTAGGGGCCACCACCCACCCGGAAATACTCGCCGCGGTGGCCGGCCTCTCTATTAAGGCCGGGGCGGCCCAGGTGCTGGTTACCGATAACTCCATAAGCGATCCCGACAGTTGCTTCGAGATCAGCGGGCTGGCCGGCGCGGCTCGAACTGCCGGGGCCCGGATCATTGTCCCCCGGCCCTCCCTGTTTGCCCCCGTCAGCCTGCCAAAGGGCAAGCTTATCGAGGATTGGCCCGTTATGGCCGGGGTCTTCCAGGGAGTGACCAAGGTCATGGTGGTGAGCCCGGTCAAGGATCACCACCGCGCCGGGGCCTCCATGATCCTGAAGAATTATTACGGATTCCTGGGCGGACGGCGCAACGTCTTTCACCAGGATATTAACGGCATCATCACCGAGCTGGCGCAACTTATGAAGCCCACTCTGTGCGTCCTGGACGGCACGGTGAGCATGATCGCCAACGGCCCCACCGGCGGTTCCCTGGCCGATTTGAAGGAGACTGGCACCATGGTGGTGTCCACCGACCCCGTGGCCGCCGATGCCGTAGGCGTGGAACTTTTGGGCCGTTCCCTGGCCGACGTGCCTTACATCCTCATGGCTGGCAAAGCCGGGGCCGGCCAGGCCGACTATCACCAGCTCAACCCGGTGCTTCTCAACGCTAGCACTTAAGATAGTGCATACCTCATACACATATAAGGATTATAAATTAGGACAAAATGACCAATCGAGTGACACTTGAGTGTGATTCATGTGGGACAAGGATAATTACTAGGACTCAGATTGGATGGGGTGACTCCCAGATACACTCATTTCCATGTCCTGTCTGTGGCATAGGGATCACGTACAAGGTAATACTCGATCAAAAAAAAATTACTGTTAAATATGATCCCAAACCTGAGAATGCACATTGGGTCGATTCTGAAATCGGCGCTAATCATGTGGTTAATTTTAATGCTGAGTTACTAATACCTGAGTACGCAATAACGCATCCATTTTTAAGTTCATTTATTTCTGTTTGTCATCATTTCAAAAATTGGCCACATTTTCAACGTCAAGAATTGGCTAGGTTAAATTGGCGAAAAAATATTTGGCCCATTACAAAACGCTTACCAATACACTTTGAAAAAGGCAATTGGAAGTTATTTGATTCTGATGCCGCCAAAATTGGCGAGTCAACCAAAGAAAATTCAATCATATCTCGCTTAGAGCTACTAAGGCATATTTACGATGTTCCCATCTCTTGGATGCTTTACCCTGATTTTTCTCGTCGCTCAAGAATAAGCCAGCGTATTGCTTTGGCTTCATCAATATCTGTGACTCTTATGAACCAGATTAGCTCTGATTTTAATGCATCTGGGCGTTTGAAGGAGATTTGGCGGCAACTTCAGCATTTTCATGATTCTTTCGTGAATTGCTTTCCATATTTGAGCCCTCTTCTTCAGCCAAAGATTTATTGGGGGGGAAAAGGCAATTTAGTTGACTATGTGGTCTGTGATAAACGTTTTGGTCCTTTAAAAAATTTTTATATTGAATGCTTTGAAACTTTTTGTCGTTTATCTGTAATTGCATCATCTATTGAAGCAATTATATTCTATCAAAAATTAGAAATACCCACTAAAAAGGGTAGTCTTGATTTATGGTCCTTTGAAAAACTGCCTAATGCAAATAAGGGTAAGCATTTAATTAAATTCCCTATTGCTGACCTTTTTGTATCTTTTATGGATACCTCATTGCGTAATGGAATAGGACACAATTCCGCAAAATATGACTCTTCAAATGATGAAGTGGTGTGCATTCAACAATCTGGTAGTGCATTGATTGAGGAAAGAATACACTATACAATTTTTTGCGATAAAGTTTTGGAACTCGCGTCGGTCCTTTTTCATAGTGAAGAATATTTTTTCACTTTATTAACAAATGCCGGCGGTATCTTGTAAGGGATATCCCATAGGCCAAAGTTCATGCGCATCGTCACCGTCCGCCGCATCAGCCAGATCTTCTTCCTGGGACTCTTTCTCTGGTTCTGCATCACGGCCACCCTGGGGACCGCCTGGTGGCAGTTGCGGGGCTGGCCCATCAACTGGATACTGAGCCTGGACCCCCTTACCGCTCTGGCCACCATTCTCGCCACGCACACCTTCTACGCGCCCCTCACCTGGGCCCTGGCAGCCGCCATTCTGACCCTGTTCGTGGGCCGCTTCTTCTGCGGATTTGCCTGCCCCATGGGCACGATCAACCATTTTACCGGCTGGCTGGGGCGGCTGGGCCAGAACCCGGCGGCGCGGGAGGAGGCCAATCGCCACCGCCGGCTGCAGGCCTGCAAATATTACCTCTTGATCGCCCTGCTGGGACTGGCCTGCCTGGGCTCGGTGCAGACCGGAATTTTTGACCCGCTGCCCCTGGTGCACCGCAGCGTCAACCTGGCCCTGGCCCCCTTAGCCGATAACCGTCTGGGGGTGCTCAACGACGTGCCCCGCTTTTACGCCTCGGCCTGGCTGCTGGGGGTCGTATTCCTGGCGGCGGTGGGCTTGAACCTGGCCCTGCCGCGCTTCTTCTGCCGCTTTCTCTGTCCCCTGGGGGCATTGTTCGGCCTGCTGAGCCGTTTCACGCCCTGGCGCATCGGCAAGGCCGCGGGCAACTGCGGCGATTGCCATATCTGTGAGCAATACTGCGAAGGGGCCTGCCGTCCCTCGGGAAGATTCATCGGCAGCGAGTGCGTCTTGTGCTTTAATTGCCTGGACCGCTGCCCGGCCGGCCGGGTCACCTTTGCCACCAAACCCTCGGCTGCCGGGGAGGCCGGGTTGCCGGACCTCTCCAGGCGCGGCATGGTTCTGGGCGGGGCCGGCCTGCTGCTGGCCTCCATGTGGGGCGTCGGCCGGCTGGCCGGGACCGACCGCGATCCCCACCTCATCCGGCCTCCGGGGGCCCTGGACGAAGAGCGCTTCTTAAGCCGTTGCCTCCGTTGTGGCCAATGCATGCGCATTTGCCCCGGCAACATCATCCAGCCCGCCCTGTTCGAGGCCGGGGTGCAGGGGTTGTGGACCCCCGCGGTCAACTACCGGATCGGCAGCAGCGGCTGCCTCGTCAATTGCATCGCCTGCGGCCAGGTCTGCCCCACTGCGGCCATCCGGCCCTTGAGTCTGGATGAGAAGAAAGGACTGGGCCAGTTCGCCAGCCAAGGGCCCATCCGTATGGGCATAGCCTTCGTGGACCGCGGCTGCTGCCTGCCCTGGGCCATGGACCGGCCTTGCCTGGTCTGCCAGGAATTATGTCCCGTGAGCCCCAAGGCCATCTTCACCCGCACCGTGTTCAACACCCTCAGGGACGGCCAGGCTGTGGCGGCCAAGTCCCGGGGACCCGCAGCAGTGGACCTGGAAGCCGCCATCCCGGTGACGGTTAATCTGGCCAGCGGAGACTACTACCTGCGCCCCACCGGCGACCTTGAGGCTGCCCTGAGACGCATTACCGGCTCTGCCGGAACCAATCTGACCCTGGAGAGCCCCCTGCCCGGGAAGGGTCTTCCGGACACCGGGGGGCGGGTAGATATTTTGGTGCGCTTGCAGCGTCCTTTTGTGGACGCCGCCAAATGTACCGGCTGCGGCATGTGCGAGCATGAATGCCCGATATCGGGCCGGCGCGCCATCCGTGTTTACAGTGAGAACGAATCCCGTTCCCGCCCGGGGCGCATGCTCATTTAGACTGTGCCCGGAGCCCTTAGGAGGGGGCCATCATGAGCCGTAGAACTAAAGGAACCGACCTTACCCGCAGGCAGTTCGTGACCACCGTCGGCCTCGCCGGCCTCGCCGGCCTCGCCGTCGCAGGAGCCGGCGCCACCGGAGCGCTTGCCGCCCCGGAGCCGCCGGCTGGAGCGGCCCAGGCCGAGACCATGCCCAAACGCCAACTGGGAAAGACCGGGGTGGACGTATCTGTCCTGGCCCTGGGCGGCATGATTGACACCATCAACAACCAACTGCTCCTCAGGCAGGCCCTGAAATTGGGCATCACCTACTGGGACACGGCCGAGTCCTACGGCAACGGCCTGGGCGAGGAAGGCTACGGCCGCTTCCTGGCCCGCAACCCGGAGGCTCGCAAGGAGATCTTCCTGGTCACCAAGCTTCACCCCACTAGCGACCTCGCCGCGCGCCTGGATAGCTCTCTGAAGAGGCTGCAAACCAACTATGTGGATGCCTTATTCGTCCCCCACGGCCTCGCGGACATCGGAGAACTGACGCCGGCTATCAAGGATTTTGCCGCGGAGATGAAGAAGGCCGGCAAGATTAAATTCTTCGGGTTCAGCAGCCACAGCAACATGGCGGACAATCTGCTGGGCGCGGCCAAACTGGGCTGGATCGATGTGGTGATGATGACCTACAATTTCCAGTTCTTGAACGACCCCAAGATGAAAGAAGCCATCGACGCCGCGGCCAAAGCCGGTATCGGGCTGGTGGCCATGAAGTCTCAGGCCGGCAGGCCGGGGAAGCATGAAATCGGCGACAAGGTCAAGGAAGAAATGATCCAGAGCTTCCTGCAGCGGGGCTTCACCGACAAGCAGGCCAAACTCAAGGTCATATGGGAGACCCCCCAAATCGCCAGTCTCTGCTCCCAGATGCCCAACCTGACCATCCTTTCGGCCAACGTGGCCGCGGCCCGGGACCTGACCAAACTGGCCCGGGAGGACCTGGAATCCTTGCGCCGCTATGCCCTGGAGACGAAATCAGAATACTGCGCCGGCTGCGGCAAAATCTGCCAGGAGGCCCTGGGCGGGGCCGTACCCGTAAACGAGGTCATGCGCTGCCTCATGTACTACCGGGAGTACGGCGAGCCGGAACTGGCCAAACTGACCTTTGCGGGGCTGCACCCGGAGCTGCGGCAGCGCTTGGCCGAAGTCGATTACTCCCGGGCCGAGCAAGCCTGCCCCCAGGGACTGGCCATCGGCGAGCTCATGCGCCAGGCCCGCGAATTATTGGCTTAGAACCATTTCTTGTCATTCTGAAGGGGCGGAGGCGACTGGAGAATCTTTAAATACGGGCGCTTCGCTGCGCTCAGGATGACAAAAGATGCAGAGTGGGCTCGAGCCCACCACTTTTCGAGTCAAAGGATAACCTGGGGTTGGGGGCGCCCACTCCATCTTTGCGTCTTTTGAAGGCTGAGGAGATGGCCGCTTCGGATAAAACCGGGGCGGCCATTTTCGTTCCATGGTCAGCGCCGCGTTTGACCGGGGCCGCGGCCAGACCCACCTCACCCCGCAAAATTAATCTGAGACCTAAAGTATTCGCTGGAATAAGCCGAATATCCAGCCTACGGGAGGTTCTCTTACGAACGGAGGGGAGCGCAGGCCTGGCAGCATCAGCATCTGACTGGAATAACTACCGATTGTCGATTTCCTTTGCTTTTCAAGAAGTTAATTGGTATAGTGTATGAAATCTCAGCAGTCAGGCAGGGTAACCTGCTGACTCGCGCCTGTGAAACCGGATCTCCTTCTCGAGCTCGTGCCCCTTTAAATCACCACTGATTTCACCAAGTTCCGCAGGAGGTAATCTAACCATGAAAACTCTCATTATATTTCTATGTTTGACCACCACAGCCTGGGCGCAACCGTGGCCCCAAACCCCTCCCAGGATAGGGAGGCTGGAACTGAAGCAGGAGTATTGGGACTGCATCAAGAAAGCTGCCAAGAAGTATCAAATTTCTCCGTACCTGATTCAGGCGGTATGCGCAATTGAAAGCCGCTTTAATCAAGAAGCGAGATCGTCTCATGGAAAATGTGTTGGTCTTATGCAACTCCATGTTGGGACTGCTTCCGCATATGGAGTAGATCCATATGATCCGTATGATAATATCATGGGTGGAGCAGCGGTACTGGCCCACCTTATGCAAAAATATAACGGGGATATTCATCGGGTTTTACATGTCTATAATGCTACCTGCACCCGAGGCTATGAGCGGGAGGTTTTCCGGGCTTATAGGCAGGCGCAGCTCGTGGAAACATCTTATTTGCCACCCGGCGGGCACAACAATTAGACTTGCATTCCCTTAAGGAGCGCTCCTGATCCCTCCTGGCAGCAGGAAAAAGAATGGTCGGAGGCCTTTATTGACCCGGCAGCCTGGCTGGGAGGGCATGACTTAAGCGAGGAGGCAAAGGCCAGAAGGGCGCAATATGCCACTGCCGACCCATAAAACCAAGATCGTCGCCACCATCGGCCCGTCCTGTGAGTCTCCCGAAGTTCTGGGGAAGATAATCGCAGCCGGTATGAACGTGGCCCGGCTCAATTTTTCCCATGGCGATTTCGCCACCCACCGGCGTCTCATAGAGAACGTGCGGGCGGCGGCCGGGGCGGCGGGGCGGCGGGTGGCCATCCTGGCTGATCTCCCCGGCCCCAAGATGCGTATCGGCCAAATCTCCGGTGAGCCCATCGAGTTGAAGCCGGGGGATGCCTTTACCCTGACTACAGAGAAGATCACGGGCGACCAACGCCGCGCCGCGGTGACTTTCAGCCGCCTACCGGAGGTAGTGAAGCCCAGGGACACCCTGTTTCTGAATGACGGCCTCATTCAGCTAGAAGTTACCGATATTCATGGCAATAACTTGATTTGCCGGGTGATCGTCGGGGGCGAACTGCGCTCCAGGAAAGGCCTTAACCTTCCAGGCATCTCTTTGGGAATCAGCGCCTTCACCGACCATGACCGTGAGTGCTTGCAGCTGGCTCTGGAATGTGGGGTGGACGCGGTCAGCCAATCGTTCGTTGAGTCTGGCGAGGATGTTGCCGCGGTGCGGGAGGCCGCCCGGGCTCTCGGCCACCAGCCGTTCATCATCGCCAAGATAGAGCGCCGCAATGCCCTGAATAACCTGGACAGTATCCTCGCAGCGGCGGACGGCATCATGATTGCCCGGGGCGATCTGGGGGTGGAAGTCCCCATCGAGCAAATCGCCGGGGTGCAAAAACGACTCATGCGCCAGGCGAACCTGCTGGGGAAACCGGTGATTACGGCCACCCAGATGTTGGAGTCCATGGTGGCCAACCCCCGGCCCACCCGGGCGGAGGCTACCGATGTAGCCAACGCCATTTTGGATGGCACCGACTGCGTCATGCTTTCAGAAGAGTCGGCCATGGGCCAATACCCGGTAGAAGCAGTGGCCATGCTGGCCAAGATCGCGGCCGCCATCGAACCTTTTCGGCCCGGAGAAGGGGTGAGAAAGATGCTCCGCCGGTCCGGAATGGATAGTCAAACCGGCTTCACGGATCTGATCGCCTTGAGCGTGGATGCAACGCTGGAAAGGATCGCCCCAGCCGCGATATTCGTGCCCACCCGCAGCGGGGCTACGGCCCGGAGCCTCGCCCGTTTCCGGCCGCCGGTGTGGATCGTGGCAGTGAGTTCCCAGGAGGCCACCTGCCAGCAACTCCTCCTGACCTACGGGGTCCAGCCCGTCCACGAAGCGAACCACCCGGAGGACTGGAAAAACTATGCGCGCCGCTATTTGCAAGCCAATGAGATGACTGGCGAAGTGGCGGTGCTGACCGAAGGCCCTTCCTCCAAGGATCCCGAGGCCAACAACCGCATGGAACTCATTAACCTGCGATAGATTGGCGGGGCCGGCAGGGCCCAAGGGAAGAGAGGCCGGCAACCCCGAGATTGCCAACCTCTGGTAATCCTTCCTTATTCGTGGTGGAGATGAGGGGACTCGGACCCCTGGCCTCCTGCCTCTCTGTGGACCCTCAGAGATTTTCGAAAAACCTGTCAAACCGTCAGAAATTTTTCCCAAGAAACGTGGTTACTGCCTGCTAGTGCCACTACACGTAATTGCGGTAAATTAAGATAATCACCAACAGGTAGAGGCCTACGGACAAGGCCGTGAAGCCAAAGATGAAATAAGCCACCCGGAACCAACGGGCCGGCGCCGGGACCATGGCTTCCTCAAGTTTTCCTTCTTCTTCCAGGCGCACAATCCACAGCGGCTTTTCCCGCCGTACCTCCTCCAACTCCACACTGCCGGCAAACATGCATTCATTCATGGGGAACATGCCGTGGCGCAGATGGCCCACGCTAAAGTGGATGATGAAGATATAAAGCATCGCCAGCAGTGCTTCGGCCCGGTGCAGTAAGAGGGTCACATTGAGCACCCAGCCCGGCAGGAAATAGCTGGTGACCAGGGGATACATGAGCAGGAGGCCGGTGACCCCCAAAAGGGGCACCCCCCAGAAGACCGCCATGTAGTCGAACTTCTCCCAGTAAGTCCAGCGGTCAAAGGGCGGGGGCGGGCCCAGCCCGAAAAACCAGCGGATTTGCTGGCTTAGGTGGATGACATCCTGGGGCTGCGGCACCAGGGAATCCGGGTGAAAGAGGCTGTGCCGCAAGGATTTCCACTCCACTTTCAGCAGGATATAGGCGATGTGGACCGCAAAGCCCAGGAGCATAGCCACGCCCACCCGGTAGTGGATGGTGGTGACGGACTCGTAACCGCCGAAAAAATCGGTAAGAGCTCTGCCCCAGGCAGTGGCGTAAAGCAAGCGGCAGAGACCGGTGACGGCCTGGATGAGAAAAGTGACCATGATGAACAGGTGAAAAAGCCGATGGATGACATTGAACCGGATTATGCGCACCTGGTCATTCATCTTCGGACTTTCTCTTTTTCTCGGTGTAGACGTGGTAAAGCTCCTTGCTCACCCATACTACGGTGTGCGCCCCAAAGAAGGCCAAGGTGCCGACAATCAGGAGATGCATGAACCAGTCGGAGTAAAACAGGGAGGCGAAAGTCTTTCGGGTTTCCAAAGCCCCGGGGTCGGGTTCATGGACCACGTAAGTGGCAAAGGAGGCGCTGGCACCCTCGTGGCACTTGGAGCACACGTAAGCGTAGCGCCGGACGGGGTTCAGAGGGGAGAAGTAATGGGCGATGGAGGCAATGGGCTCACCGCCGTGGCACTGGCGGCAGGTAAGGTTGCCCCGGGTAGTGTGGATGCTCTTGGCCTCCTCCGCGTGGCAGGCTACACAGGCCTGGACATTGTAAAACAGGACGGCCCGATGGGAATCGGCCAGGTAAGTGTGGGGGATTGATGGGACCTGAGGGCTATAAGCGAAGGGGGGCCGGACCACCCCGGGGCCGCCCAAAAAAGAGCTAAAAGGATAGGGCTTGACTTCGGAGTCTTCGTAATACCCGGTCGAGGCCTCCTGGTCTTTGTATCGCCTCAACGAGGTGGTCACTTCCTCTTGGGCCGGGGCCACCACGGGTAATACCAGCAGGAGTCCCAGCCCTCCCAGTACCATCCACAGGATGCTTCGCCTGAGAATCCGCCGCGACCTCATTGAGCTTCCCTTCATTTTTTCGGCGATTCTTTGGCGGCTTTCGGTTTCTCAGGCGTCACAGGCGTCGCTACCGGAGCCTCCACCTCGGGGATCGCCATCTTCACGGGTTGGCCCACCGGCACCGGCAGCTTAACCAGGGCATCCCAGGCAGCTGCCAAGTAGTCGAGACTCTCTCCCCGGTAAATGTGACAGCCCTCGCAGGAATTGGGGATGGCCGGGTTGGCTATGGAATCCTTGGGCAGCAGACAGGCGAAGGTATGGCTGTGCATATCCCCGGATTCGGCGCTGGTGACAATCCTGGGCATGTGGCAACCCACGCAGTTGCCGAAGGAGTGAATGGAATGGCCCATGTTTCTGTTGATGATATCATGACAGGTGAGGCACTGCTTGGAGCCGGCCTGGATAGTTTGGGACCGGGTGGGGGGCATGCCGATCTGGTGCACGAAGTGGCAGGAGGTACAGGTCACCCCTTCTTTATAGTGCATAGATTGCTTCCAATCCAGATATTGCTGATGGTGGCCTTCGGTAAACTCCTTGGCATAGACGTCCTTCACGTCGCCGGCGGCAATGGTGGGCTCCTTGAAGAAAGGTCCGATGGCCTTGCCGGGCTGGTAGCCCACCGGCCAGTCAGCCCCCTTCACCAGGGTGGATTCGCCCCGGGTATGGCAGGAGCCGCAGATCTGCACCGCTACCCCCATGGTAAGCTTGGACGGGTTGATGATGGTCTGGCGCTTCTCGAAGACCGCGGTCTTGGGCAGGGCCGCGTGCCAGGAACCCGGGCCGTGACAGGCTTCGCAGCCAACCCCGGGCTCGACAAAGGTGTTTTTCTCGATATTTACCCCGGTGGCGTGGCAGCCGCCGCATTTGATGATCCAGGGTTTCTTATCCCAATCGGGGTCCCCTTCAGCATAAGGCATCCAGCGGTGGCTCTCAATATTATACTCGATGGGGGTAATGTATAGTTTCCCAGCCTTTTCCACCAGGTAGCGTTGTTTCCACTGGCTGCCCTGGGTATACTTGATATCGTCCTCTTTGGGGATGTAGACTTGGTCAACCGGTATTTTGAGCTTTGCTTTAGCCAAATCGGCGCGAATTACTTTTTCATCGATGGGGGCGACAATGGCGTCCCGGTTCGTTTGGGCGTCCTGGGTGGCGCGGGAATGAAGGGTCATCTTCCAGGAGTCGTAGTGCTCCAGGTGGCAGAGCTTGCAGGTATCCGAACCCACGTAGGTCTTGGGCTGTTTTTTCAGAGCCTCCACGTCGAGGGGCCTCTCGCCGCAGCCCGCCAGGGCCAGAAGCCCCAGCCCCGCCAGGAAAAATCTCGCCGGACCGTAACCGTTCATGCCGCCCTCCCGGGTGCGCGTGGATATTGAATTTGGCCAAGGGACAAGATCGCGGGGACCGCGGCGTCTGGTACTCCTGTTCTCCTCGGGTTCGGGAAGTTTAGTTTATTATATATAATAAAATATTAGTGGTGGAGATGAGGGGACTCGAACCCCTGACCTCCTGCATGCGAAGCAGGCGCTCTTCCAGCTGAGCTACATCCCCACGTGCCGCGATTATTTCGGCTCCAGGAGCCCTATAAAGCACAAACGCCGCTTCGCCCCGGAGCGCGCCGAACCATGCACGGGCTTTCCCCCAGTCTCGCCGCCTGCCTGGAGCATCGAGCCGATGGCCCGGGGGAACTGGACCGATCGCCGGGCCAACCCGGGGTTGGCTGGCAGGGGCGCGGCCTTAAACGGCCTGGACTTGTTTGAGCCCCGGGACTTCCTGCATCAGGAGCTTTTCCACCCCCTGCTTCAGGGTCATCTGGGACATGGGGCAACCTTTGCAGGCGCCGGTAAGCCGGACTTTGACAATGCCGTCGGTCACTTCGACGAGTTCGATATCCCCGCCGTCCCGCTGCAGCATGGGGCGGATCTTGGTCAGGGCTTGCTCCACTGAAGCTTTCATATCGTTCACGGGCATCCTCCCAAGTTTGATTGAGTAAAGATAAACAGATAATGGCCGCTTGTAAAGGTCTGCGGCCAACGGTAGTCTCCTTTATCAGGACGCTACCTTGGCAAAGGCCAGGAAGGCGGGCGCCGGCAATTCCTAAAATTTGTCCGGGAGGCAAACCAGAACCCGCCTTAAGGTTCCAGCAGGAATACCGCCTGGACGCTGGCCGTGATCTCTTCTTCCCCCACCTCGATGGGAGTGGTGGGGGCGCCGGCGGCCAGCCGCATGGCCGCGGCCGGAGCCTCCAGGGGCAGGAAACGGATGCCGGTGGAGATCTTCTCCAGCCCTTTGATTCTGAGGCCTTGCGACTGGGCCAGGGCCTCGGCCAGGCGCCGGGCTCGCTCCAACGCCGCCACCGCGGCCTGCCGCTGCAGCTCCTCAGCGTGGGAATGTCCCCAGAACGGCCCGTTAATCCCTGAGGCGCCGTTTTTCAGGGCGAGATCGATGATGGCCCCCAGCCGGGCCGGGCCCTGGAGCTTCACCTGCAGGCGGTGCACCGCCTGGTAGCCCTTGATTTCCAGGGAACCGGATTTGACCTGGGGAGCGTAAACCGGCGAGAGATGGTAACCCAGAGTCTTGACCTGGTCGCCGGGGCCCAGGGCCTGCTTCAGGGCAGTGAGCAGGGCCTCGGCCCGGCGGCTGTTTTCCTGGGCGGCGGCCTCGGCCTGGGGTGCCCGGGTCTCCACTTCCACGGTCAGCATGGCCAGGTCCGGAACCGCGGCGACCTTGCCCTCAGCCTCCACCGTAATGGTGGGGCCGGCCATGTCTGCTGCCGCGCTTTGCCCAGCAGCCGCCAGACAACCGGCCAACAGCAGCAACCATGTAAAACCCTTAGGTAGATTAGCGCTCATTTTCCCCCTCTCCGGCGCCGCCGCCGTCCTCTATCACTGTTGCCAATAAACTTTCAGTCATTATATTATTATGCATGTGGAGAAATTTGGCAAATCCGCCCTTCAGAGGTAATGATGGCCGATAACCCCCAAGCCAGCTCTCCGGCCCGCTATCTCATCTGGTACTTGCTGGCCGTAATCTTGATTTTGCTGGTTTTTCAAATTTATGGCGGCGTCAAACCGGCTACCCAGATCAGCTACAGCGAATTTCGCCGTTTGCTGGAAACCAAGGGAATCGACGACCTGACCATCTACCCCGGGAGCATCACCGGCGAGCTCCTGCCGGCCGGCGTCGAGCAACTGACCAAAGAGCGGAAAGAACCGGACCTGCCTAAAAAGTTGGCTCAATTGCCCGATAACAAGGAACCTAACTTCACCGTGGACCGGGTGGAGGATAAGGACCTGGTGCCGCTTCTGGAAAAGCAAGGGATCAAGTACAGCGCCGCGCCGGATAGGACCGCGATCAACAACCTCCTCTCCTGGGGACTGCCGATTTTGCTGCTGGTAGGCATCTGGATCTATTTCTTCCGCAGGGTCGGCGCCAGTACCGGCGGCCTGATGACGGTGGGCAAAAGCCGGGCCCGGGTTTACGCCCAGGATGAGACCAAGGTCACCTTCCAGGATGTGGCCGGGGTGGATGAGGCCATTGAGGAACTCAAAGAGATCATCGAATTCCTGAAAAATCCCGCCAAGTTTCAGATGCTGGGGGGCAAGATCCCCAAAGGGGTGCTGCTGGTAGGACCGCCGGGAACCGGCAAGACCCTGTTGGCCCGGGCCGTAGCCGGAGAGGCCGGGGTGCCTTTCCTGAGCCTGACCGGCTCCGACTTCGTGGAGATGTTCGTGGGGGTGGGAGCGGCCCGGGTGCGGGACCTGTTCGCCACCGCCCAGGAGAAGGCCCCTTGCATCATCTTCATCGATGAACTGGACGCCGTGGGCAAGGCCCGGGGGGTGAGCCCCATGGGCGGTCCCGAAGAACGGGAAAATACCCTGAACCAGCTCCTCTCGGAGATGGACGGCTTTGACACCCGCAAAGGCGTGATCATTATGGCGGCCACCAACCGCCCGGAGATCCTGGACCCGGCCCTGATCCGTCCGGGGCGCTTCGACCGGCACATCCTGGTGGACCGGCCCTCCCTCCCGGGCCGGGAAGAAATCTTGCGGATTCATTCCCGGCAGATCAAGCTCTCCGACAAGGTCGACCTCAAGACCCTGGCGGCCCGCACCCCCGGGATGGTGGGCTCGGACCTGGCCAACATCGTTAACGAAGCGGCCCTCCTGGCAGCCCGGAAGAATAAAGAGGCGGTGGAGATGGACGATTTCGAGGAGGCCATCGACCGGGTGGTGGCTGGCCTGGAAAAACGCAACCGGGTCATGAACCCCCGGGAGAAGGAGATCGTCGCCTACCATGAAACTGGCCACGCCCTGGTGGCCGAGGCCCTGCCCACCGCCGACAAGGTGCACCGGGTCTCCATCATCCCCCGGGGCATCGGCGCCCTGGGCTACACCATGCAGTTGCCCACCGAGGACCGCTATCTGATGACCAAGACTGAACTGGAAGACCGCATGGCGGTTATGCTGGGAGGCCGGGCGGCCGAGGAGCTGGTCTTTCAGGAGATTTCCACCGGGGCCCAAAGTGATCTCTACCGGGCCACCGATATTGCCCGTTCCATGGTGCGGGAGTACGGCATGAGCGAGAAGCTGGGCCCCATCACCTTCGAGCGGGAGCGGCGGCCCCTGTTCCTGGACGGTATCATGCCGACCTCCGGCAAAGATTATAGCGAAGCCACGGCCCAGGAGATCGATCAAGAGGTGGCGGACCTGATGGCCCTGGCCCACCGGCGGGCCAGGGAGGTCCTGGAGGCACAGCGGCCCACCCTGGAGAAGGTTGGCAAGATTCTCCTGGAAAGGGAGGTGCTGGAGGGCGAGGAGCTGCGGCAGATCTTAAATTCCATCACGCCGCCGCAACCCTAACCAAAAATTTTGCATCGGTTATGGTGGGCCCGGGCATTCTCCCCGGCCAGCCAAAACGGCGGGCCCAGCCTCCCCTATGAGCCCTGGAGTGAGGGGGTTTTCTAGGGCGGCCTATGGCCGCCGATTATCCGGGCTACTGCGTCACCCATAATTTTGCCGGCCCTGGGATTGGCCGTTAATCTCTTCAGCGTAATTAGGATGCCCGGCGGTTCGCAATCTATGCCGTTCTTCCCCTCTGCTGCAGCCTTACAAGATTATCTCCTGGCCGAGGCCGGCCCCGGGACCCTGGTGTTGGTCCCGCAGCAACGGCTGGCGCAGCAGTTGTGGCAGCGGGAACGCCGCGCCCAGCTTGAGTCCGGCGCCGCGGCCTGGGAGCCTTTGCCCCTGAAGACCTTCCAGGGCTGGTTGCCAGACCTCTTCCAGGCCCTCTGGCCGGAGGTGGCGCTAGCTCCTGATGTGCGGCGCCTGTCCCTGTGGCTCCGAGCCATCGCGGCGGCACCGGGCCTGGAGGGGACCGCCGCCGACCTTTCCTGGACTCAGGCCCTGGATGAGGCCTACGAGCTTCTGGCTCGCCACGCCCTGGTAGGTGGAGGCGCCCGCGCGGCCAGGTCTGCGCCATCGGCTGGGGCGCGGGATGAGGCGCCTCTGTTTGCCTGGCGCGGCCGGGTTATCCAGATCTTTAGCCAGATCCTGGCGGAGGGCGGCTGGTTGGCGCCGGCAGATTTGCCGGCCTTCCTCCTGGCCCGCTTGCAGGAAGGAAAGATCACCCTGCCGGGGAGGATCATGGTGGTGGGCCTGGAGAATCCGGCCCCGGCGGAGGACGCCTTCCTGACCGCCGTGGCCCGGCGCACCCGGGTAGAACACCTGCAGGTGCGGGGCCATCCCCAAGCGGTGCAACGGGCGGTGCTGCTCCCCGACCGGGGCCAGGAGCTGGCCTGGGTGGGCTCCCGGTTGGCGGAGCTGGCCGCCCGGGACGGCGTTCCCTTGCACCGGCTGGCGGTAACCTCCCCGGATCTGAATCACTATCTCCCCCAGTTAGCGCGGCTGCTCCCCGAGTTGCTGGGGCCGGCGCAGACCTCCGCCGGCTTTGCCTACAACATCTCCCAGGGGCCGCGCCTGGCGCAAACCCCCCTCTTTCTGGCCGCCACCCTGCCCTTGCGGTTCGTCTCCGCCGGGGAAGGCCGGGAAGATCTGATGTCCCTCCTGCTGTCGCCCTTTTACCGCGAACTCCGCCGCTACCGGGACCAGACCGCAGCTTGGGACCGTCTTTTCCGCGAACGGCGCCTGGACCAGGGCTGGTTCTATTTTAAGGCAGCCATCACCGCTTCCGGTAAGGAGGCGCCTATACTGGCCCGGCTGGACCGCCTCTGGGCCAGCCTTAAGGCCCCCGGCGCCGGCCAGGAGTGGCGGCGGCGCCTGGATGAGGTCTGGCAAGGGCTGGGATTCGCCCCTGGGGCTGAGTTCGAGGCGGCGCAGTGGAAGGGCCTCGATTCCCTGCTCAAGGAGACGGCCGCCACCCTGGCCTCCCAACCCTTGGCGGCCGGGGAGTTCCTGGGCTGGCTGGAGCACGGGGCGAAACAGGTATTACTGCCGGGACCCGGAATTCAGGGGGCCGGCATTCAGGTCCTGGGCCTCCTGGAGATGCGCGGCCTGGAGTTTTCCCGGGTCTTTTGCCTGGGGATGAACTCCGGGACCTTCCCGCCGCCGCCCCGGTCCCTGCCCCTGCTCACCGCCGCGGAACGGCGCGCCGTCCTGGGCGGCACTTACCGGAGCCAGCACGAATTTTCCCGGGGGCTCTACGATAACCTGCTGGGCGCCGCTCCGCACCTGATCCTTACCCGGCCCGGAGTGGTCGAAGACGAGGAGCGGCCCGGCAGCCCACTCTACCTGGGCCGCTGGGAATCGCAAGACATGCCGGTATTGAGCTCCCTCGATCCGGCCTGGCTGCGCAGTCCGGCCATCCGGGCCGCTTTTGGCGGCGCCTGGGCTCCCTTTGCCGGCCACCGCGACGGCCCGCTGTCCATCAATCTCCCCGACCGGCTCTCCGTGGGAAAGGCCGCCGCGGCGCTGAGCTGTCGGTGCCGCTTCCTGCTGGAGGGCATCCTGAGGCTCCAGGAACTGCCGGAGATAGAAGCGGGCCTGCCTCCCCGGGAGCGGGGCGAGCGGCTCCACCAGGTCCTGGCCCGATTCGTCAAAGAATTTAAGGAAATTCTGCAGGAACATGACTGGAACCACGACCAAGCCGAGAAGGTATTGGACCGCGCGGCGCGCCGGACGCTGGGAGACCTCTTACGAGACCCCCACTGGCAGGCAGAGCTTATGCGCTGGCTGGGCGCAGATGAAGGCGGCGCGGGCCTGCTCCGGGAATGGCTCCTCCGGGAGCGGGAGCGCTACCAGCAGGGTTGGCGCTGGCAATTCACGGAAGAGGGTTTCAGCGGGCTGAAAGATGAGGGCTGGCCCTTTGCCCTAACCGGCCGCCTGGACCGCCTGGACTACCACCCGGGGACGCAGGAGGCCGTTATCTGGGACTATAAGAGCGGCAAGCTCCCCACCGCCAAAGAGGTGTTCGATGAGCTGCTGGAGTTCCAGTTACCCTGCTACCTGCTGGCGGTGGAGCGCGGCCTGACCGCGGCTCCCCGGGAGCGCCGGGGACTCCGGGCCGGGTTCATCGGACTCAAAAGCCTGCGACAGGGCCACCTGAAACATGAGGATTTCCCCAGCCGGGCCCAAGACTGGCCCCGGGTGGCGGCGGCCCTGGCGGCCAGCCTGAAAGACCTGGGGGCCCACCTGGCGGCGGGAGATTTCAGCCCCCAACCCCAACCCGCCCCGGCCCCGGCGGGCAAAGAATTGGCGGCCTGTAAGTATTGCCCGTACGACCTGCTCTGTGGTTATACCGGCGCTCCCGCCCCGCCGGGTGAAGAGGAGTCGGAATCATAAAGTGTCATAGCAGCCCCCCGCTGGCAATATTTTACCGTGCTGCAAGGGGGGGAGAAAATCGCTGCATTAATTGCGCCGGTTTTAACTAGACCGGGAGGATTTAATGATAAGTCTGCCCGCCGATCAGGCTGTCCGGGAAGAGGCCCTGGACCCCCGGGGGAGCTTCCACCTGGAAGCTCCGGCGGGTTCGGGCAAAACCTCGGTGCTCCTGGCCCGCTTCCTCACCCTCCTGGCCCGGGTGGAGGCCCCCGAGGAGCTGCTGGCCCTGACCTTCACCCGCAAGGCCGCGGGGGAGCTGCGCACCCGGGTCATGGACCTCCTCTGGTCCAAGGGGAAGCCCCCTGAGTCGCCCTGGGAACAACGCCTGGTGGACCTGGCCCAACAAGTCCTGCGGCACTTCGGCGGCAAGTCGGAAGCCCTCCAGGAGTTGCTGGCGGCCGAGCGCCTGCCGGTCATGACCTTTCACAGTTTTTGCGCCCAGTTGCTGAGGCTGGCTCCCCAGGAGGGCGGGGTTGCCCTGGAATTTCGGCTCCTGGAAGATGATGAAGCCCGCCTCCTCAAGGAGGAGGCCCTGGAAGAGCTGCGCCGCAACCTGGCGGCCCGGCCCGCCCGGAACCCGGTGCGCCAGGCCCTGGTGCGGCGCCTGGTGCGCCTCAACAACGACTGGCCCCGCCTGGCCGGGGAACTCTTATCCTTGCTCTCCCGCCGGGACAGCCTCGGAGAATTCCTGGAGCTGGCCCGCCGCAGCAGCCAGCCGGAAGCCTACCAGCGCCTATTGCAGCAGCGTTACCGGCTGCTGCTACGGCCGCTTCTGCAAACCCTGGCGGACAGCTTCCGGGACGCAGCCCTGGGCCGGGAATGGCAGCGCCTCTGGCGGGAATTGGGCGGAACTTTCAATGGGGGGCCGCTCCCGCCGGACCTCCCCGGGACCGAGCCCGGGGATCTGCCGGCCTGGCAAGCCATCTCCAGCCTGCTCCTCACCCAGGGCGGCGAGCCCCGCAAACGGCTGAGCGAGAACTTGGGCTTCCCTGCCGGTTTCCAGAAGAGCGGTTGGCCGCCACTGTTCCTGGAACTGCCGCCTGCCTTGGCGCGACTCCTGGATCAATGCCGCCAACTGCAACCTGCCGCGGCCCAGCCCCAGGAGGCCCAGGCCCTCCAGGACCTGGTAATCCTCCTGGGAGAGGCGCTGGCCGCCTACGAAGCTCTCTGCACCCGCAGGCAGGCCCTGGATTTCATCGCCCTGGAGCAGGCCACTCTACGGTTGCTGGGCGACCAGGACCCCAGTGAGATCCTGTTGCGCCTGGACCTCAAGCTGCGGCACCTGTTGGTGGACGAATTTCAAGACACCAGCCTGAACCAGATGGAGTTGCTGTGCCGTATCATGGCTGGCTGGCAGGCCGGGGAGGGCCGCACCTTGACCGCGGTCGGAGACCCGAAGCAGTCCATTTATGGTTTTCGGGACGCCAAACCCTGGATTTTTGCGGAATCTCGCCAGGGCCTCTCCTGCCGGGCAGGCCGCTTTCCCCTGAAACCATTACAGCTCACCACCAACTTCCGGGCCAGCCGGACCTTGATCCAATGGGCCAACGCGGTCTTTAGTGACGTCCTGGCCAAGGAAAAAGTCTCGGACTTGAGCTTCCACGCCGCCGCGGCCAGCCCCGGGGCCCCGGAAGGGGCGCCCCCGCTGCTGGCCCTCTTTGCCGGGCGCGGCAACCTTCCCGCCCAGGAGGCCCGGGAGGCAGAGGCCCGCTGGCTGGCCCGGCAGGTGGGCGAAGCCTGCTCCCAGCTAGCAGAAAAGGAGACAATCGGCATCCTGCTCTTCACCCGCAGCCACCTCTCGGTCTACCTCCAGGCCCTGGCGGCGGCCGGTCTGCCGGTCAAGGTGCGGCAGGGGCTGAAACTGGCGAAGGACAGCCTGGTGGTGCAGCATCTCCACAACCTGGCCCGGGCCCTGACCCGGCCCCAGGACGACCTGGCCTGGGCCGCCCTGCTCCGGGGGCCCTGGGCCGCCCAATCTCTGGAGGTGCTGGCCCGGGTGGCCGGGAGCGCCCCGGGGGAATTGTGGCCGGAGAAGCTCTCGCGCTTCGCCGGGACCCCTGAATGCCCCGGGGATTTAGCCAAGCTTGCCAACAACCTGATGGCGGCCCTCGACCAGGTGGGGCGCCGGCCCCTGGCGGAGGTCGCCGGAGACTGGCTGGCGGCGGTGGAGGCCTGGCCCGGCATAGCCGCCTGGGAAGGCCCCTTGGGAGTGGCCTGCGCCCGGGCCTATCTCGATCTCCTGGCCCAGGCGGAGGCCGGCCTGCCGGAGGCCACCTTTACCCAGGCCGACTTCTCCCTGCCGGAGGCCTTTCAGCCTCCAGATCCCAAGGCCCACGACTCGCGGGTGGAAGTGCTGACGGTGCATGGCGCCAAGGGGTTGGAGTTCACCCGGGTATTTATTCCATTTCTCGACTGGCAACCTTTGCCCCGGGAAAAACTGTCCTCCCCGCCCTTTCTGCTGGAAGAGATTGCCGTGCCGGGCGGCGGCCCTCGGGTTCCGGGCCTGGCCCTGGCCCGGCCTTACGTCCAGGAGCGCCAGGATTCCTTTTATCTGCTTCTAAAAAATTCGAGGGAGCGGCGCCTCCTGGAAGAGGCCCGGCGAGTCTTTTATGTGGCGGCGACCCGGGCCCGGCAGCACCTGACCCTGAGTTCCGCAGTGAAGACTGATAGCCGGGGGGAGCTGGCCATCCCTCTTGAAAGCCCCCTGGCCTGGCTGCTGGATCATTACCAGGCCAGCCTACCCCCGGCCGGCGCCGCGGTGACCTGGGCGGAGCCGGAACTCCAGGTGGAACTGCCGCAGAAACTCCCAGCTCCTGTCCCGATAACCCCCCCGACCCAAGAACTGCCGCCGGCCCTGAGCTTCAGCCCCGAAGCCCCGGGCTATCAGATAATCCACCCCTCCCAACTGGCCGCGGCTGGCCTTGACGAGGCCCCAGCCCCGGCGGCGCCCGGGGAAGATCCGGAAATCCCCCGCCTCCGGGGAGAGATTATCCATCGGGGCCTGGATACCCTGGCTCGGGGGGGAGAACTGCCCGGGCTGGCCTCCCTGGCCGCGGCCTTGCGCCAGATGGGCCTGACTCCGGAAGCCGCCGCCGCCCTTGCCCCGGAACTCCTGGCGGAGCTTCAGGCCTGCCGCCTGGACCCCTGGCTGGCGCCCCTCCTCGACCCGGAGCGGCCCGGCGCAGTGAGTGAGTGGCTCCTGGAGGACCTGGCCGCCCCGGACACCCTGCGCCGGGGCAAGATCGACCGGCTGGTCTTCGACGGCCGGGACTGGTGGCTCCTGGATTACAAGAGCTCCAGGCCTGACGACCCGGCTGCCTGGGAGGATTTCATCGCCGGAGAATTGGTTAAGTACCGCTCCCAACTTCTGGCCTATCGCGAGATGGCGGCCCGGGCGAGGGGGCTGCGGTTGGAGGAGATCAGACCGGCCCTTTACTTTACCGCCTGCCAGCGCGCGGTGGAGGTGTAAGAAACGGCTATTCAGGACCCCAGAGAGAGGCAGGACGCCTCTCCGGCGGGATGACGAAAATATGTTTCTGATCTCGACAGCGAAAACTAAATTGACTGGTTGGTTGCTGGCGCTGGCGCTGGCGTCCGTCGCCTCCAACTGCGCCATTCCTGCCTTTTCCCAGGAAATCCTGGAATCCCAGGGCCTCCGTTTTCGCCTCATTCCCGGCGGCTGCTACCGCCTGGGGAGCCCGGCGGGTGAAGCGGGCCGCTATGCCGACGAAGCATCTCCCCACCTGGTTGAGCTGGAAGCCTTTTATATGGCGGTTACCGACACCACCAACGCCCAGTACCAGCAATTTCTCAAGGCCGGCGGCCATAAGGCGCCCCTTTATTGGCAGGATAAACATCTCAACGGCCCCAGCCAGCCGGTGGTGGGGGTTACCTGGGATGACGCCGCGGCCTTTTGCCGCTGGCTGACCCAGCTAACCGGGGTGGAACACCGGCTGCCCACCGAGGCCCAATGGGAGGCCGCCGCCCGGGGTGGCCTGGACGGCCAGCCCTTCCCCTGGGGTGCGGAGGCCCCGGAGGCCGGCGGGGTCCGGCGGGCCAATTTCCGCCAAGCCGCCAGCGAGCAGGACGGTTATCGCTTCACCACCCCGGTGGGCTCCTTTCCGGCCAATGGTTTCGGCCTGTTCGACATGGCCGGCAACGTCTCCCAATGGTGCCAGGATTCTTATAGGCCCCTGGCCGCCTCCGGACCCTTCCAGCCCGGCGGGCAGCGCCTGCTCAAAGGGGGCTCCTGGTTCTCCCAGGCCCGGGACCTGCGCGCCGCCGCCCGGCAAGCCGCGTCGCCCCGGTATGCAGATGGCTACATCGGCTTCCGGGTGGTGCGCCTGCCGCATCCTTCCCCTTGAGCTAAAAGTTCAGGGTGTAGTAGGACAAGATTCATTTTGCTTTTCACGGCAACCTGTTATGAGCCCCCACCCAAGGCGCGGAGTTTTCTATTTGCGCAAAATGATAAAATCCTTTAGAAAAGCAATTAGCGGGCCTAAGCGAGAAATGCCGAGGCAAGATGGTTAAGTCCGGGGGCGGTTTTAAAACCCGCCCCTACAGAACCGGCTACAGGGAGATAGACGCAGGCAAGATCGGGTAATTTAGGATGCGCGATCGGCACCGGACGTCCAGCCAACCCTTTAAAAGAGATGTCGCCGGCGATGCAGGACCCTGACGAAAAGAGCCTCAAAAGGGACAAACCCCATTACCTCGGGCACCGGCAACGCCTGCGGAATCGCTTTCTCCAGGGCGGGCCCCGGGCCTTGCAGGACTATGAGCTGCTGGAACTGCTGCTCACCTTCGCCCGCCCCCAGGCCGACCTCAAGCCCCTGGCCAAGGAGTTGGTCCAGCACTTCGGCTCCTTCACCCGGGTCTTGGACGCCAGCCCGGAGGCCCTGATGGAGATTAAGGGGGTGCGGGACAACTCCGCCACCCTTATCCGGCTGGTGAAGGCCTGCGCCGAGTACTATTTGAAGGAAGAGGTCCTGGAGCGGCCCAACATCTCCTCCCTTTCGGCCCTGGTGGACTACTGCCGCACTGCCATGGGCGGCCTCCCGGATGAGCAGTTCCGGGTGATCTTCCTCAACAGCCAGAACGAGATCATCGCCGAAGAGGTCGTCCAGGAGGGCACCGTGAACCAGACGGTGGTCTATCCCCGCAAGGTCCTGGAGCTGGCCCTGAAACACAAGGCCTGCGGCCTGATCCTGGTGCACAACCACCCCAGCGGGAATCTGACGCCGTCGGCGGCGGACCTGGAACTGACCCGCTCCCTGGTGAAGGCCTCCCGGTCCTTCAACCTGACGGTGCACGACCACCTGATCATCAGCCGCCAGGGGTATTTCAGCCTGGCGGAGAAGAATTTGTTGTGAGTGAGGCGTGACTTTGGGGAGGGGGCCAGGGCTTTTAGTGGCACCGGCCTCTGGCCGGTGAAAGGCCACAGGCTGGAAGCCTGTGCCACCGGGTAAACCGGGGGCCGCAGGCCGCCATAGACAGAGAGCCCGATAGGCCGCCTGCTCCACATTTTTTTTTGCCAAAACACTGAAAACCGAAAACCACTATCATGCGCTATGCTCTAATTAATGAGATCGCCGCCCTGATCGGCCCGGAGCACCTCCTCACCGCCCCCGAGGACTGCTGGACCTACGCCTATGACGCCACCGACCAGGCCCGGATGCCGGAGGCCGTGGTCTTTCCCGGCTCCGCGGCGGAGATCTCCCAAATCTTGCGCCTGGCCAACGAACATCGCTTTCCAGTCACTCCCCGGGGGGCGGGCAGCGGCCGCAGCGGCGGCGCCGTGCCCATAGCCGGCGGCGTGGTCCTGGTCCTCACCCGCCTGAATCGCATCCTGGAGATCGCCCCCGCCGACCTGGTGGCAGTGGTGGAGCCCGGGGTGGTTCTGGGGAGATTCAAGGCCGCGGTGGCGGCCCAGGGCCTCTACTACCCGCCGGACCCGGCCAGCGCCGACTTCTGTACCATCGGCGGCAACGTGGCCGAGTGCGCCGGGGGCGCGGTGGCGGTGCAATACGGGGTCACCCGGGACTACGTCCTGGGGCTGACCGTGGTCCTGCCCACCGGCGAAATCATCGAGGCCGGCAGCCGCACCATGAAAGGGGTGGTGGGCTACGACCTCACCCGGCTCTTTTTGGGCTCCGAAGGCACCCTGGGGGTAATCTCCCGCATCATCCTCAAACTGGTACCCAGGCCCGCGGCCCGGCAGACCCTGGCCGCGGGCTTCGAAACGCTTACAGCCGCCGCCCGGGCGGTGAGCCAAATCCTCACCGCCGGTCTCGCCCCCACCGCCCTGGAATTCCTGGACCCGGTGACCCTGGGCTGCGTCCGGGAGATGCTGCCCTTTAAGGTTCCCGGCGAAGCCGCGGCCCTGCTGCTGGTGGCGGTGGACGGCCACCCCCATGACGTGGAAGAGCGGGCCGCCGGCATCGCCCACTTCTGCGAGGAGCAGGGCGCCCGGCCCGTCCTCCGGGCCAGGAGTATCAGCGAAGCGGAGGACCTCTGGAAGGCCCGCCAGGTCATCTCGCCGGCCATCCTCAAGGTTAAACCCCAAAAGGTGAGTGAAGACGTGGTGGTGCCCCTCAGCGTCATTCCGGACTTGATCGCCGGCCTGCAAAAAATTTCCCGGCGGCGGGGCCTGATCATCCCCTGTTACGGCCACGCTGGGGACGGCAACATCCATGTCAACGTCCTCTATGACCGCAAGATCGACCGGGAACGGCAAGCGGTCAACCCCACCGTGGAGGACATCTTTGCCCTGGTGCGGGAACTGCGCGGCACCCTTTCGGGGGAGCACGGCATCGGCCTCACCAAGGCTCCATACCTCGGGATGGAGCTTTCCCAGGCGGCTATTGCCCTGCAAAAACGCCTCAAGCTGGCCTTCGACCCCCATGACATCATGAACCCGGGGAAGATCTTCCCGGGCCCCCGGGGCCGCTGAGGGGATGCGGCCCGAAAACCGGGGGCGGGCCCGGAGGCCGGAGAATCCCCTGCCGATTATAAGGTTTCCAGGTTTCTGAACGATGAAGACCCGGTTAGCAATTTTTATTGCTTGACAAAATTTTCACAATCACATATTTTGAATCCAAAAACCGTGGACCAAATATTGAAGGAGGATATCTCGGCATGGCAACAGTTGAATACGAAGGGAAGACTTTCTCGGTAGACGAAGACGGCTTCCTGGAAAATCTGGACCAATGGTCTCAAGAATGGGTGGATTACGTGAAGGATTCCGAGGGCATCTCAGAACTCACCGAGGAGCATTGGAAGGTTATCCACATGCTCCAGGACTACTACAAGAAGAACGGCATCGCCCCCATGGTGCGGATCCTTTCCAAGGTGACGGGTTTCAAACTGAAACATATTTACGAGTTGTTTCCTTCCGGACCGGGCAAAGGCGCTTGTAAGATGGCGGGATTGGCGAAACCCACCGGTTGTGTCTAGGCTGATTCCTCCTTGTCCATAAGAGCTTGGGTCGGGGCAGATTCCCCCCGCCGGGGAATCTGCCCTGCGTGTTAAGATTTGGCTAGCCGTGAAGATTCGATTGACATTTGCCTCGTTTTCCTTTACATTTTTCCGCATAGGATCATTCAATTCCAGTCCCACAGCAGTCACCTCCGCAACCTGACCACAGCGAGACGGCTTGGCGTGAGTCCTTGATTTACCACCTATTTTCGAAATAATGACACGAGGAGATGCCCATGGCGCATCCCATGAAGAAGATTCTCTTTATAGAACCCCGGGCCCCCCGGGAGCATATCTTCAGCCGGGTGACCATTCCCCGCCTGGGTTCGCTGCTCCTGGGCACCATTCTGCAGCGCCAGGGGCGGGAGATCAAGGTGGTGGTGGAAGATATGGCCACCCCGGACTACGAGAGCCTTGCTTTTAAACCGGACCTGGTCTGCATCTCCAGCATCTCCTCCACCGCCCCCCGGGCCTATGAGTTGGCGGATTTTTACCGGGGCCGCGGCACACCGGTGGTCCTGGGCGGGGCCCATCCCAGTTTTCTGCCCCTGGAGGGACTGGAACACGCGGACTACGTCATCTGTGGCGAGGGCGAAGGCGCTTTGCCGGAACTGATAGCCGCCCTGGAAAACGGCGGCGACCTGAACCCCATTCAGAACCTCTGCTTTCGCCAGGGGGACGCCATCCGCCAGAATCCCTGGCGCCCCATGGTGCAGGACCTGGATGGACTGCCCATTCCCAATTATGACCTGATCCACGGCAGGAATTCCAAGAAGCGCCTGCCCGTCGTCTCCATCTCCACCTCCCGGGGCTGCCCCTTTAATTGCAGCTTCTGTTCGGTGATCCTCATGTTTGGCCGCCAATACCGCGCCCACTCGGTGGACCGCATCATAGAGGAGATCCGGCAAAACGGCCTGCGGGCCCATCATATCTTCTTCTGTGACGACAATTTCACGGCCAACCGGGCCCGCACCAAGGAATTGTGCGAGCGCATCCTTGCAGAAAATCTGAAGATCGAATGGAGCGCCCAGGTGCGGGTGGAGGCGGCCAAGGACCCGGAACTCCTGGATCTCATGGCCAAGAGCGGCTGCTTCGCGGTCTTCGTGGGCCTGGAATCCATCAACCCGGCCACCCTGAAGGCCTACAACAAATCCCAGACGGTGGAGGGGATCAAGGAGGCGGTGGCCAATTTCCACCGGTTCGGCATCAATGTCCACGGCATGTTCGTCTTTGGCGCCGAAGAGGACCATTACCAGGTGATCCGGGACACCGTCAAGATCTCGCGGCAGATGGACCTGGACTCCTTGCAATACCTGATCCTGACGCCGGTGCCGGGCACTCCCTTCTATAAGGAGATGGAGGCGCAAAACCGGATCATCTGCCGGGATTGGAGCCAGTACGACGGCCACCACACCGTATTCCAGCCCCGCCAGTTCTCTCCCTTTGAGCTGCAGATGGAAACCAACCGGGCCATGAAGAAGTTTTACTCCTGGCCCTCGGTGGTCAGGCGTCTCATCACCCTGGACCTGTTTTACGCCAAGCTCAAGGCCTACGCCCGCTTGCTGTTATGGAAAACCAACGCTCCCCGGCGGAACCGCTACTTCCAGGAGCTCAGGGAGAAATTATTCACCCAGGCCCTTCACCTGCGCCACTGGCGCCCCAGCGGCCATCAACTGCCCCGGGTAGGCATCCCGGCGGCCATCTGGAACCTGGGCCCCTGGGAGAGCCGTCCCCGGGAATTCCTGCTGCACTTTCTGAAACGCCTGGGGGTGGAGGTGGTGCAGGATGCCGGCGACGCCCTGGGGGAGGCCGGCCCCCTGGCCGCGGTCAAGGGCGAAATTATCCGGCTGCAGGAAAAGGCCGACGTGGTGCTGCTGCCTATGTGGCAGGGCCTGGGAGAGGCGGCCCTGAAGCTGAAGGAGCTGCCCCAGGAACTGGCTCAGGAGACCATGGCCCGGTTTATGGCCCTGGAATTTAGCCCCGCCTGTTTCTACACCGCCTGCATGGAACTGGGCCTCTGCTTCCGGAAGCGTCTTTCCGGCGTTCGCCGCATCTACTTCCAGACCCTGGCGGAGGTGGGCGGCGAGATTTAAGAAGAGTGGAGTTCAGTCTTCTTCCGGTTCCCAAGCCCGCGCTTGGGAACCTTTTTTTATGCCAGGTTCAGCCCTCCCCCTCCTTCCCGGGTTCCAGGCCGTAAGCCTTGAGTTTCCGGTAGAGGTGGGAGCGCTCCAGGCCGACCTTCTCCGCCAGTAGGCTGACGTTGCCCTGGCACTCCGACAATTTGCGCCGCAAGAACTGCTTCTCAAAGAGGGCCCTGGCCTCCCTAAAGGAGGGCACCTGGAGAAAGGGGTCGATAAAGCGGTAATCGGCCGCCGGCTCTGGCCCGGAGGCGGCCAGGGGCAGATCGGCTACATCCACCAGATCGAAGGGACTGAGGATGGCCAGGCGGAAGACGAAATTCTTCAACTCCCGGACGTTCCCCGGCCAGGGCATGGCGGCCACGGCCATGAGGGCCTCGGGGGTAAAGGTCTTGGCCGGGGCGCCGTTCTCCTGGGAGAGCTCCTTTAAGAAGTGGGCCGCCAGCAGAGGGATGTCCTGCCGGCGCTCCCGCAGGGGTGGCACGCTGAGGGGAATGACGTTGATGCGGTGATAGAGGTCTTCCCGAAAGGCCCCCTTGGCGATCTCCTCTTCCAGGTTCTTATTGGTGGCAGCCAGCACCCGCACGTCCACCTGGATGGAGCGGCCCCCCCCCACCCTCTCGAAACGCTGCTCCTCCAGGATACGCAGAATCTTGGCCTGGGTCTTCAGGCTCATATCGCCGATCTCATCCAGGAACAGGGTGCCTTCATGGGCCAAATCAAACTTGCCCCGGTGCTGGCTGGAAGCCCCGGTGAAGGCCCCCTTCTCGTGGCCGAAGAGCTCACTTTCGATAAGGTCTTCGGGAATGGCGGCGCAGTTCACCTCCACCAGGGGCTGGTGTGCGCGACGGCTCAAGGCATGCAGGGCCCGGGCCACCAACTCCTTACCGGTGCCGTTTTCGCCGATGATGAGCACCGCGGCGTTGGTGGGGGCCACCAGGGCCAATTTCTCCCGAAGACGGAGGATGGCGGCGCTTTCACCAATGATCTCCTTGACCGGGGCCCGCTGTTGGCGCAGGCGCCGGTTCTCTTCGGCGAGCCGGGCCCACTCCAGGCCATTGCGCACCGATAGCAGGATCTTATCGGCGTTGGGCGGCTTTTCGATGAAATCGAAGGCCCCCAGACGGGTAGCCTTGACGGCGTTCTCCACCGAGCCGTAAGCGGAGACCATAATCACCGGCAGCAGGGGGTGCTGCTTCTTCAGCTCAGTAAGCACCTCCAGGCCATCCAGGCCAGGCAAGGCAATATCCAGGAGGACCAGGTCGGGGGCCTCGGCAGCCACCATTTTGATGGCAGTTTCGCCGTCCGGGGCAGTGAGCACCTCGAAGCCCTCATCTTGCAAGACCCCGGTTACGGCGCGCAGAATCTGGGGCTCGTCGTCAACTACCAGCAAGGTTCTCGGCATAATCGGCCCTGTGCATGGGAAAGTCGATGATGAATTTGGTCCCCCGGGGGACATTGTCTTCTACCCGGATATGGCCCTGGTGCTCGGCCACGATGGAATTGACGATGGCCAGGCCCAAACCGGTGCCGCCCCGCTTAGTGGAGAAGTAGGGCTCAAAGATGCGCACCTTGTCATGGTCCGGGACGCCCCTGCCGGTATCAGCCACGCTGAGTTCCACCCTGCCGTCGGCCGGAGTTCTCCGGATGGAGACCAGGATAGTCCCGGCCCCGTCAATAGAGGCCAAGGCGTTATCCAGTAAATTGAGGAGCAACCGCTTCACCTGCTCACGGTCCAGGAGTACGGGGGGTAGCTGGGGGTCGGGGTGAAATTCCAGGACCACCCGGGGCTGAATTTCCCGGTAGAGGAGCACAGTCTCCTGGACCAGGGCGTTAAAATCCTGGGGGGCCAGGGTCAGTTGGGGCAGGCGGGCGAAGCGGGCAAAGTTATTCACCAGGTTCTGGAGTTCCTCCACCTGGTTGACGATGATCTGGGTGCATTCCTGGAAGACCAGGCCATCCTCCCCGAGGCGGTCGGCGTAGCGCCGCTGCAAGCGCTGGGCCGCCAGCTTCAGGGGGGTCAGGGGATTCTTTACTTCATGGGCAATCCGGCGCGCCACCTCGCGCCAGGCCGCCAGCCGCTGGGCCCGCTCCAGTTCCGTCAGGTCTTCGAAGACTATGACCACTCCCAGGTCACGGCCGGCTTCATCCTTGAGCACTGTGGTCTTAAGCAACAGATAAAGGGTCTGGTTGGGCAGGATCAGATGCAGGGGCTTCTCCACCGTGCCCCGAGCTGCGGCGCGGGCCGCGGCCACCACCTCGAGCATGCGCTGGTATTCGGCCGGCGGCAGCAGCACCCGGGCCTCCCGGCCCAAGACCTCCTCCCTTTTCAGGCGCAGCATCTGGGCGGCAGAATCATTGATCATGGTGACCTTGCCCGCCGCGTCCAGGGCGATGACCCCCGCGGCCACGTTTTTCAAGAGGATCTCCATGTCCCGCTTCTGGGTGGAGATGAGTTCGTGGGAGACGCTCAACTGCCCGTAGGCCGCGGCTAACTGCGCCTTGCCCTGCTGCAGGTCCTGGGTCATCTTATTGAAGGATTGCACCAGAAAGCCGATTTCGTCCCGGCCTTCCTGGTGAATCTGGAAGTCGTAGTCCCCTCCCGCCACCTTCAGGGCGCCCTCGGCCAGTTCCCGGATAGGGGTGGTTAACTCCCGGGCCATGTAAAACCCCAGCCAGATGGCGGCCATCAGGGCAATTAAGGTGACGATGATCAGGCCCAGGTAATGGCTCACCTTCAGCGGGCTGAATTGCAAAAGGCGCTGGCGCAGCTCCTGAAGGCTGCGTTCCGCGGCAGCGACCCGCAGCAGGTGGGTTTCGGGAATGGTCTGACGCACCAGCAGGTAGCCTTGGATCTCGCCGGCGGCATCGGTCACCGGCGTCAGGAAACTCAAGAGTTCCTGTGTACCGAGCTTCTGGCGGAGGACCACCTCCGCCGGGGTCTTAGTGCCCGGGGGAGCAGGCTGCGGCAATTCGGCCCCGCGCAGCAGAGGATCGTAGCTGGCGGCCAGCGGCGTCCCGTGCCGGTCCAGGACCTCCAGGCCGGTGAGGTGATAATCGGCGCGGCGCCGCTCGACGAAGGATCGCAAGTGATCTCGATCCCCACCAGCCAAATGGCCGCCATCCTTCAATTCCTCAGCCAGCATGCGGCCATAGGCCTTGAGGTTGTCCTCCACCTCCAGGGAGAAGGTGCGGGTCAGACCAACAGCCTTGTCCAGGGACTCCTCCACCTGCCGGTCCCAGGAGTAATCGACCTGGCTGGAGAGGAGTTGCCAGGCCATAAAAATGAAGAACAGGGTGGGGAGCAAGGTGAGGCTCATGAAGGTGAGGACCAGGCGGGTGCGCAGCCGGGAGCCGAAGACCTTGCGGCGCCGCTCCAGGAAGAGTTTGGCCAGGTGCCGGAAGATGAGAAAGGTGAAGAGCAGCAGCAGGAAGACGTTGATATTCAGGAGGCTAAAGGCCAACATACTGCCGGCCATCGCCTGGCCGCCCTGGTGCACCAGGCGTACTTCCATGGTAGTGATGCACACCACCAGCGCCAGGGTGAGGGCGATGAGGAGCCTTTCCCGTCGGCGCTTGCGAGATTCCCTGAGTTGATCCGGAGTGGGAGCGCGGTTGGTTGGCATCAGCCTTGCCGCGGCAGCCTGACGGTGAAGGTGCTGCCGGCCTCTGGAGCGGTTTCCAGATCGATGGCGCCGCCGTGGTCGGTGATGATCTTGTTGACCACCGCCAGCCCCAAACCGGTGCCTTTCTCCTTGGTGGTGAAAAAAGGATGATAGATCCTGTTCTTGACTTCCGGAGTCATGCCTTTGCCGGTGTCCCGGATGGAAAACCACACCTGGCCATTCTCAGAGCCGCTGGCCAGGATGATGCCGCCATTAGGGCCGGTGGCCTCCACGGCGTTCTTGAGGAGGTTGAGCACTACCTGATTGAGCTGGGTGGGGTCGGCTTCGATCGAGGGCAGCTGGGAGTCGAGCCGCTCTTCCAGGGTGACGCCCTTGTCCTCGGCAGCCGGGCCCATCAAGGCCTGGACCTCCCGGATAATTTCATTCAGATTGACAGGGCGCTTTAGAGGATGCACCGGCCGCAAAAAATCCCGCAGATCGCCGAGGAACGACTCCAGGCGCTTGACCTCCACTTGGATGATCCGGAGTTTATCCTGGTGGGCGGGATCGGTAAGATGCCGCTCCACCTGGCCGGCCAGGCCGCCGATAACCATGAGAGGATTCTTGATTTCATGGCTGACGTAGGCCGCGGCTTCGCCCACCGCGGCAAAGCGCTCCGAATGCAGCAGGCGCTCCTGGGAATCCACCAGTTCCCTGGTCTTGATCTCCACCTGGCGGGCCAAGGCCCTGTTAAAACCCAGGGCGCTGGCGATCAGGACGCCGCTGGCCAGCACCACCACCACCAGGAATAGACCCGCCATAAACAGCTCCTGGTGCATCACCTCCTGCACTTCACCGGAGACTTCCTCCACCGGGGCCACCACCGCCACACCCCAAAGGTTGTGGCTCGGGTCCTCCAGGTCGGTCGCCCCGGTGGTCGAGCCCTTGGCGAAGATGATGGGGGTGTAGGCCGCCAGCTTGGGCATCAGTCCCACCTTTTGCCGGTGCCAGCCGGAGTCGTATTCCGTCACCCCCTCCCTGCCCGCCAGAAGCGCGGCGTTGAGTTCCCATAGGCCCCGGAAGACGATCTTGGGATTCCGCTGGGTGCGGACCTGCAGAGAATTGCGGCCCACAAAATCCTTTTCATAATGGGCCAGGAAGATCTGGTCCTGATCGATGATCCAGGCATAGCCCGTCTGGCCGGAGTGCACCCCGGCAGTCGCCTTTTCACAGATGAAAAACGGATCCAGGAGAAATTCCACCACCCCGAAAAATACCTGGTCCCTCCCCCAATAAAGGGGAGTGAGGAAACGCATGACCCGGCGCCCCTTCCAGGGGGGAGCGGCATAGTCGAAGGTCTTGCTCAGAAAGAGGCAGCCGCGATGGGCCGGGTCACGAGCCCACTGCAGGCAGGCGGCCGGCAGCGCCGGGTACCCGGCCGGCAGAGGGGAGGCCCCGGCGCTAAGGTCCTGCACCTCCTGCCCGGCGGCGTTGAAGCGGCGGATATCCAGGATGCCTAAGCGCCGGTGCCGGCTGAACCTTTCCGCCATGACCTCGCCCAGCTCCCGTTCCTGGGGCAGGGCGCTTTGAAATAATCCGGCATAGCCCCTCAAGGCATTATCCAGAAAGCCGAAATAGGATTCCACCTGGCCGCCGACCTCCCGGGCCAGCATCAGTTGCTGCTGGTTGAATTGGTCTTCCAGGATCACTTCTACTTTCAGATTGAGTTTCTGCCAGAAGAAATAGAAGAGGAGGGTGAGGACCGCGGCGACGGTCAGGATGAGGCCAATGATCACTGGCAGGGAGATGGCTCCCAGGCTCCGGCTGGCTTTCATCTTGGCATAATCCCTTAAACTTTATATATTTATCATTCTTGCGGGGCCTTGGCAAGCCTGGGCCGGGAGGGATGGGCTCAGGGTGGCGCGGGGCTCCATATGGCGGGGGAAAGAAGAGGCAGGCGGGGTAAAACCGGGAACTGGGACATCGGGTATTGCGGTGGATACGCTGATTGCCGCCCCGGATCTAAAAATCATCCATGCCACTAACGGCCGCTGCTCACTGGCCGCGGCCCGCAGCGGTCTTTTCTTGCTTGCTCGCCTCCCAGATGGCCTCCATCTCTTCCAGGGTGGCGGTCTCCGGGGTCTTGCCTGCCTTGGCCAGGGTGCGCTCCACCACGTGAAACCGTTTGATGAATTTGAAGATGGTGCGCCTCAGGGCCCTTTCGGAATCGAGGTCCAGAAAGCGGGCCACGTTTACCAGGGAAAAGAGGAGATCCCCCAGCTCTTCCTCCCGGGCGGGGTTGGCAGGGCCGCTGAGGGCCTGACGAAATTCCTGCCATTCTTCCTCCACCTTGTCCAGGGCCCCCTGCACCTGGGGCCAGTCGAAGCCCAGGCGAGCCGCGGCCTCACCCAGGCGTTGGGCCTGCACCAGGGCGGGCAGCGCCGGCGACACCTTGCCCAGAGCGCCCGGGGCCGCTTTGCCCTCCCGGGCCTTCGCCTGTTGCCAGAGGCGCCGCAGGTCCTCCTGGGTCTTGGCCTCTTCACCCTTAAAGACATGCGGGTGGCGGTGGATCATCTTGGCGGCGATCCCGGCCGCCACCTCCACCAGGGAAAAGTCGCCCCGCTCCTGGTAAAGATCGCTTAAGAAGACCAGCTGCAGCAGCAGGTCTCCCAACTCCTCCTTGATCGACTCCGGGTCGCCGCTCTCCAGGGCCTCGACCAATTCATAGGCCTCTTCGAGAACGTAGGTCTTCAGGGTCTCCGGGGTCTGGAGGGCGTCCCAGGGACAGCCGCCGGGGCCTCGCAGCCTTCGGACAATGGCGGCAAATTCATTGATCATGGCCCCGGGATCGGTAGCCTTCCGGTTCATCTTCACAAAGGTCCCTTCTCAAGCGCGATGGGCAGTCCCGGGAACGGCCGGAGCCTTCAAGCCCCCTGCCCCTCCCCGGCCACCGGCTCCTCGGAGGGTCTCTTCCGCTCCAACTGGTCTTGCCAGCGCTTCAGGTCGTCCTCGAGCCGCTTTTTAAAGCTCGGAGGCAGCAATTCCAGGGTCTGGCGGCTGATATTGGTGAGTTCCGGGGCGGTGCGGGATTCCTTGAGGAGCCGGGAATCCCGGGGCAGGAGCAGGGCGAGAGCCATTAAGCCGAAGCCGATGACCACCGCCCCTTTGACCAGGGCAAAGAGGGCCCCCATCAGACGCTCGAAAAAATCGAGGTTGAGGTAGTACAGGAGGCGTTGCAGGGCATGGGCCACCAGGAAGGTGACCCAATAGACCACCACCAGGATGACGGCAAAGGCGGCGATCCGGGCATACTGGGGATCGGTGATCCAGCGCGACAGGATCTCCGCCAGTTGCAGGTAGGTGTGGGCGGCGGCCACCACTCCCGCGGCCAGGCCCACCACCACCGCCAGTTCCTGGAACAGGCCCCGGTAATATCCCCGGATGGTAACCAACCCGAGCAGGATCAAGATCCCCAGGTCCAAGAGGTTCATGGGCGCACCTGTTCCACTAGATGAAGAGGAACTATCAAAAAAACCGGGAACCGTCAACCCTGGAGGATTTTAGTAGCATATCAGCTCGGCCAATCCTGGGCCAGGCGGACGGCCCCGGCCAGGGCCTCCGGACCGTGGGCCCCCAAGGCCCGGGAGGGAAAATAGAGGAGCTGTTCCACCAGCCGGTCCTGGTCCGAGTGGCCCCGAATAAAGCGGATGCGGCCCCGGGCCAGCATGGCGGACAGGGCGGCCACCCGGCTCTCTCCGGCCAGGTGCGGGCTCACCCCCTGAAGGGGCGGACAGCCGCCCTCCTCCCGGCCCAGGCGCTCAAACTCCCGGAATAGCAGCCCCTGGAAGGGCGAATCGGCCACCCCCAGAATCCCATAGGGAGAGCGGCGGTGGCGCTGGCAGATGGACCGCAGGGCCTCCTCCAGGGTGGACCGGCAAAGGAAGGCGTCCATGACCCAAAAAGTCATCTGCCGCCGGTCCCAACCCACGGTGACCACTGCCCGGTGGCCGGCGCCGGCCCCGGCCCCCAGAGATGGCTCGAAGAAACCGGCCACCAGGAGCTGCCGGTCTTTGAGGATATCCGGATGATAGTAATGGATCCACTCTTCCCGGAACAGTCCCGCCTCTGGCAGCGGTTCGTTCATCTTCTCCCGGTTGAAGGCCACCCGGCCCAGGAAACGTTTCTGCAGCTTAAGGCGCTCCGCGGGATAGCGGGCCTCCCAGAGGGAGCTGCCGTCTTCCAGCACCGCCCGGTAGATGCGCCGCCGGAAATGGCGGAAGGGTTCCTCATCACCGGTGAGCATCAGGTGCAGGGCGCTCCGCCATCTGAGAATGGTCCCGAGGATCAACAGGTTGCCCCCGGCCTCCAGGGAGGGGAGCACCTCCAGCTTCACCCAGTCCAGGATCTGACGGACCTCCCCGGGGCCGGCCGCCTTTGGTCGATTTTTTTCCCCATATTTTTCGTATTTCCGGTCAGGACCGGTTTCCGGATCGTCCAGGATCACCAGGTCGGGCCGGCATGACTGCCCTGAAGAAAACTTCAGGCCCCGGAGGCGCTGGCCCAGGCCCCGGGCCTTCACCCGGACGCCGTTGGCGGTGACGAAGTCGTCCACCGGCCGCCCGGCCTTCGCCAATTCGCCGAAATCCTGGTGCAGCCTCTGATTGTAAAGCAGCTCCAGGTAGAGACGGCCGATGAGGTCGCTGGCCCGGTCCTCGCTGCCGCTCCCGGCGATGATGAAGCGCCGCCGCCGGAAGCAGATCTGGTGCAGCAGGTAGCCGAAGGCGGTCGTGGTCTTGCCGAACTCCCGGGGGGCGGCCACCACCGCCGGGTTCGCGGGTTTCGGGGTTCCTCCGCCCGCGGCCGCGCCATCCGGGCCAGCCGGCGGGTCGCCCCTACCTGCCGGGTCGTCCGGATGGGACTGCAGCTCCATAAGCTTTGCCAGTTCATAATGGAAAGGCGCCGATACCTGGGAGAAGTGATGCGGCAAATAGGTGCGGCAGAAATAGAAGGGATCGGCCGCGGCCTGCCTGAGCCGCTGCTGCTGTTTTTCTTCATTTTCCGGCCAAAACGGCGCTTCCAGGCTGAGCCGCACCAGCATCTCGTCGGCCCGCCGGCGGAACTCCGGTTGGGCCAATTTCTCTTTCAGGGTCTTTACCTCCGCCCCCGCTCTCCCGCGATTCATGTCTTTCTCCATTTCCCCGGCAGCCGGGGCCGGGCGGACCTTGGCCGGCCCGGAGCAGTCCGGCGGCTCCATCATAAAAAAGACCAAATTAAGAAAATTCCAGCTCAATCCACCTCGGCCAATTTCTCGTGCACCGCGCTGGCCAGGATTCTCAGGGTGCCACCGTTAAGCTTGACCCCCTTGAGCCGGCCCTCCCAGAACCAGCGATACACGGTGGACCTGGATACCGCCAGTTGCCGGGCCACGTCCCGGGGCCGCATCAACTCTTCTCGGTTCATCTTCACCCCTGCCTCCTTTCTGTTTCTCCAGCTCCCCTTCAAGATTCATGTCGTCCAGCAGGAGAGTTGTCCGCATCTGTCCCAAAATCGGCTCCACTAGCAACTGTCGGGGTGGGTTTTAAACCAGCCCCGGCAAGCAAATTGAGACTCCTGGGAAAATCTCAGCAATCCCCTGAATAATCAAAATGTCTGTGGGGCGCCTGATGAGGTGCGAGCCCGGTGCAGCCCTCCGGTCACAACCCAAAAAATGATCAAAAACCGCCTGGTGGGGATTTGCGGCGGAGGTTCGCACCTCGCGATTAGAACCCGAACCTGGAAATTGGCAGGGCGGCCACCAGGACGACGATTTCCGGGGCCTTCTCTTAACCCCTAGAATCAACGGCCAGATGGACCCCTAATTTAGGTAGGCTTTAGGAATGGCAGGATATTTTACCCATTATATTCAAATGTTATCCAGCAAGAGAGATTTGGCCCTGCATTTGCAATCTTAAGCCGGCGATGACCCAACACTCATTCCACAGAGGAGATGAACGCATGGATTTACTGCAGCCTAAACGGTTTTTCCGGCCGGATGAAGTAGCCGCCGTCCTGGCCCTTTCCCGCCGCACCATCTACCGCATGATCCGGGATGGGCGCCTGCCCGGGGTGAAATGGGGCTCCGGCCCCTGGCGCATCCCCCGGGAGAGCCTGGACGGAATATTTCCCGAGGACCCGGATGCCTGGACGGCTAACCCTTAACGGTGCCACCGGGACTCGAAGGGCGGGCGGCGGTCCCTGCCCCGCCCTGAAACTTCCCTTACCGGAGGCTGCCTTGCTCCGGCCGGGTCAACATCAAGATTACCTTGCATTTTCTACAGATAAATTTAAAATAATAATTTGAACAAATCTAGTAACAGGTCAGAATGTCCATATCTGACCGCTTCTTAAGGACGATAATGAATAAGCGCTTGAGCCCGTTTTCTAAGAATATCGCCTTGTGGCTGCTTATCACCCTGGTGATGATTGTGCTGTACAATTATTTCTCCATCGTCGAGAGCAACCGGGGTAAGTCCACCATCACTTACAGCAAGTTTGTGGAGATGGTGAAGGCTGACCGGGTGGCCAAGGTCACCCTGAAGGGAAATGAAATTACCGGGGAGTACTCTGACGGCAAGATCTTCAAAAGTTATGGCCCCGGCGACCCGGACATGGTGAAGTTGCTCGAGTCCAAAAAGGTGGAGATCACCGCTGAGAACAAGGATGACAGCTCCTGGTACGGGACTTTGCTGGCTTCCTGGTTGCCCATGATATTGCTGGTGGGCATCTGGATCTTCTTCATGCGCCAGATGCAGGCCGGCGGCGGCAAGGCCATGTCCTTCGGCAAGAGCCGGGCTCGCCTGATGACCGAAAACACCGTGAAGATCACCTTCAATGACGTGGCCGGCATCGAGGAAGCCAAGGAAGAAGTATCGGAGATCATCGACTTCCTGAAAGACCCCAAGAAGTTTACCCGCCTGGGGGGACGCATCCCCAAGGGGGTCCTCCTGGTAGGGGCGCCGGGGACCGGCAAAACCCTGCTGGCCCGGGCCATCGCCGGGGAAGCCGCGGTCCCCTTCTTTAGCATCAGCGGCTCCGACTTCGTGGAGATGTTCGTAGGCGTGGGCGCCGCCCGGGTGCGGGACCTGTTTATTCAGGCCAAGAAAAGCGCCCCCTGCATCATCTTCATCGATGAGATCGACGCAGTGGGCCGCCATCGGGGCGCCGGGCTGGGCGGCGGCCACGACGAGCGGGAGCAGACCTTGAACCAGCTCCTGGTGGAGATGGACGGATTTGAGGCCAACGAAGGGGTTATCCTGATCGCCGCCACCAACCGCCCTGATGTGTTGGACCCGGCCCTGCTAAGGCCTGGCCGTTTCGACCGCCAGGTGGTGGTCCCGGTTCCGGACCTCAAAGGCCGGGAGGCCATCCTCAAGGTCCATACCCGCCGCACCCCTCTATCCGATTCGGTGGACCTCTCCATCCTGGCCCGGGGCACCCCCGGATTCTCCGGGGCCGATCTGGAGAACCTGGCCAATGAGGCCGCCTTGTTCGCCGCCCGCCGGGGTAACGAAACGGTGGCCATGGAAGACTTTGAGCAGGCCAAGGACAAGGTCCTCATGGGTACGGAACGCCGGAGCCTCATTCTGAGCGAGCGGGAGCGGCGCAATACCGCCTACCACGAAGCGGGCCACACCCTGGTGGCCAGGCTCAGCCCCGGCGCCGACCCAATCCATAAGGTGACCATCATCCCCCGGGGGCGGGCCCTGGGTCTTACCCAGCAGTTGCCTCTGGACGAACGCCACACCTATTCCAAAGATTTCCTGATGTCCGTGCTCACCGTGCTTCTGGGTGGCCGGGCCGCTGAGGATCTGGTTTTTCAACAGTTTACCACCGGCGCGGGCAACGATCTGGAGCGGGCTACCGACCTGGCCCGGAAGATGGTGTGCAACTGGGGCATGAGCGATGAGCTGGGGCCGGTCACCTTCGGGAAAAAGGAAGAGCATATCTTTCTAGGCCGGGAGTTCGCCCAATCCAAGGATTTTAGCGAGGATACGGCCCGCGTCATCGACGCCGCCATCAAAAATCTGGTATTAAAGGCCTCCGGGCAAGCGCAATCCTTGCTTTCCAAGCACCGGGGGCAATTGGAAATCCTGGCCCAGGGCCTCCTGGAAAAAGAGACCCTGGACAGCCGGGAGATCGACAAGATCCTGGCTGTAGTTGAGCAACCGCAGGAAGAAGCCCCGGAACCCCAGGGGGAGTCGCGGGATCCCGACCAGTTTCCCTTGAGCCAGCGAGCTTAACGGTTTGGCAATCCCGAGGTCGCGGAGAGAAACCTGGGCCGGTTTCGGGGCCTGCCCCGATTTTTCGGGTCAGGGGCCAGCCTTGACGCCGCCCTCCATAGATGGCGCTCCGGGCCTTTCGGATTAGCCCATGGCCGACACCTCTCCCTTCGCCACCTCCGTGCAGCTTCCCCCCGGCCGCCAGTCCTGGCCGGAGCTCTTGGCCTCCCGCCGCCCTCTGATCATGGGCATTCTCAACGTCACCCCTGATTCCTTCGCGGACCACGGCCGTTTCTTCGACCATGACGCAGCCCTGGCCCAGGCCCGGAATCTGGTGGCCGCGGGGGCCGATATCCTGGACGTGGGCGGTGAGTCCACCCGCCCCTTTGCCGAACCGGTGTCTCTGGAAGAGGAACTACGCCGGGTCATCCCGGTCATCCGGGCCCTGGCCCCGGAAATTCCCATCCCGATTTCCATCGACACTTACAAGGCCCCGGTGGCCCGAGCCGCCCTGGCCGCCGGGGCCAGCATCATCAATGATATCAGCGCCCTGCGTTTCGACCCGGAGATGGCCCCCCTGGCCGCCGCCTCCGGGGTGGCGGTGATCCTGACGCACATGCAGGGCACCCCCCGAGACATGCAGCGGCAGCCCTATTACCACGACCTCCTGGGTGAGATCACCGCCTTTTTCCGGGAGCGCCTGGAGTTTGCCGAAAGCCGGGGCATCCTCCGGGAGCTGCTGGTCTTGGACCCGGGCCTGGGCTTCGGCAAGACTTGGGGGCATAACCTGGAGATCCTGCGCCGGTTGGAGGTCTTCCTTCAATTGGGTTGTCCCCTGCTGGTGGGGGCCTCCCGCAAGGCCTTCATCGGCAGGATCACCGGGCTGCCCAGCGGCCCGGAACGGGATGTGCCTACCCTGGCCGCCATGGCGGCCGCAGTGCAGGGCGGCGCCAGGATCATCCGCACCCATAACGTCGCCTACGCCCGCCAGTTTTTTGCGGTGTGGGAAGCGCTTTACCCAACTAATTTTTAGCTTTACTCAGATAAAATTCCGGGTGATCATTTTTAAGAAAGGGCGCGGCCGGCAACCTCGCAGGCCTAATAATCGGTCCGACTATGGGGCACATCTTTCAGAACCTGCGCTGGCAAGACCTGGTGGACATCCTGCTGGTGGCCATCATCATTTACCAGGTGGTCCTGGCCCTGAAAGGCACCCGGGCCATCCAGGTCCTGGCCGGGCTGTTTCTGCTATTTCTGGCCTATCTGGTGGCCCGCCGCTTGGAGTTCTTCACCCTGGAATGGCTCCTGGACATCATCGTCAAGAGCTTTGTCCTCATCATCATCATCCTGTTCCAGGCCGATATCCGCCGGTTGCTGGGCCGGATGGGGAAAAAAGCCCTGGCCCCGGGTGGGGAGCAACTTCCGGCGACCAGCGAAGAGGTCTGCAGCGCTACGGAAACCATGGCCAGTCGCCACATCGGGTCCTTGATCGCCCTGGAACGCCATAACGGCCTCTCCGAATACCTGGAGGGGGCTATCACCTTGGACGCCGTGGTCACCAAGGAATTGCTCATCTCCCTCTTCTGGCCCCATACCCCCACCCATGACGGTGCGGTGGTCATCCAGAAGGATCGGGTGGCCGGCGCCGGGTGTCTGCTGCCCCTATCCAAAAACCCCAATCTCGAGCCCACCCTGGGCACCCGCCATCGCGCCGCGGTGGGGCTCAGCGAGCTAACCGATGCCGTGGTCCTGGTGGTCTCTGAAACCACCGGCCAGATCTCCCTGGCCCAGGGAGGCAAACTGCGCCAGAATCTCCGTCCCGCCGAAGCGCGCCGGGTCTTGCAGGATCTGATGGAAACTCCCAATGAATCGAAAGGAACCTGGACTGAAAAATTGGCTCGGGCACTTTGGGCGTAACAAAGGCCTCAAGCTCCTGTCGCTGCTGCTGGCGCTGGCCTTGTGGTTTGCCGTCAGCGGTGAAGAGCGCACCGAAACCAGCCTGCACGTGGCCCTGGAGTTCGCCAACCTGCCGACCCAGATGGCGATCGTCGGCGAAGTCCCCTCCGAGTTGCAGGTTCGGGTTATCGGGCCTCAGTCCGTGGTCAACCGGCTATCCGAAAGCCACCTGACCCAGAACATCGACCTGGCCAATTATAAGAGCGGCTCCCACACCTTTTACCTGGGGCCCAGCAGCTTCTCCTTTCCCCAGGGGGTGCTGGTGCTCCGGATTCAGCCCAATCCCATATTCCTCCGCCTTTCCCCCAGCATCAGCGCCACCTTGCCCATCAGGCCGGTGCTGGCCGGTATTCTTCCGGAAGGTTATGAACTGAAGAGCCTCGACACCAAGCCGGCGGAGGTCACGGTCAGCGGTCCCGAAGAGGAACTCAAGGATCTCAAATTTCTGCCCACCCATCCCATCGAGCTGAGCGGCCTCACGGAGCCAAGCACCGTGCGCACGGACCTCGATTTTAAGAACCTCCACCTCACCTTGAAGGCTCAGGTCCCCATCCTGGCGGAACTGGTGATCCAGCCCAAGACCTTGACCCGCACCCTCTCCGGAGTTCCGGTGATCCCGGAGCCGAACCCGGCCAGGCTGCAGCCACCCCAGGTGGCCGTCACCGTCCAGGGCTCCTGGTTCCAGATGAAGGAGCTGAAACCTGCCGAGATCCAGGCCCGGGTAGATACCGGAAATCTAGGTCCAAGACGGTCGCGGCTCCGGGTGGCCATCGGCCTGCCCGAGGGGGTCGGCCTGGTACGGGTGGAGCCCGCCTGGGTGAACGCCACCCGGCCGGGGGCGCATTGATTTTCTGAGTCGGCCAAACTTGATACCTTGATAAACCGCCGGGCAATATTTATAAGAATCTAACCCCCATGGATAATTCTGCCACCCCCTACCTCAAACACCGCCTCATCGCCATCTCCGCCTCCGTGGCCATCGGCCTGGGGTTGATGGTGCTGAAATTCGTCGCCTTTTGGATCACCGACTCCGCCGCCATCCTCTCCGATGCCCTGGAGTCCATCATCAACGTGGTGGCCGCTTCTTTTGCCCTGTGGAGTATCATCTATGCCGCCCGCAGCCCCGATCCGTCGCACCCTTACGGGCACGGCAAGATGGAATATTTTGCCGCCGGCTTTGAAGGTGCCCTCATCATCCTGGCGGCCCTGGGCATCTTCTATGAGGCGTGGCCCCGGCTTTTGCATCCCAAGGCCATCTCCAGCCTGGCCAGCGGACTCTATCTCATCCTGGCGGCGGCGGCGATCAATCTCATTTTGGGCCTGGCTTTGGTGCGCGTGGGCAAGCGCACCGGCTCCCTGGTCCTGGTGGCCGACGGCAAGCACATCCTCACCGATGTCGTCACCACCGCCGGGGTGGTGCTGGGCCTGGCGGGGGTCATGGCCACCGGCTGGAACTGGCTGGACGGCGGCGTGGCCATCCTGGTAGGGTTGAGTATCCTGATTACCGGGGCCCTGCTGGTGCGGCAATCCTCGGCTGCCTTGCTGGACACCTCGGACCCCGAGCTTTTGCAAGATATCTGCGGAGTCATCGCCCGGCATCGCCGGATTGCATGGATCGACGTCCACCAGCTTCGGGCCCGCCGCTCCGGTTATCATGTCTTCATGGACTTCCACCTTATTTTGCCCCGGGACCTGAGCCTGGAGGCCAGCCACGATGAAGTCAAGAAACTGGAGAAGATCTTGAATGATCACTTTGAAGGGCGGGCGGATATCCTGATCCACGCCGATCCCTGCGCCGACCCGGAGTGCCCCATCTGCGGTCACGCTCCCTGTGGACATCGCCGGGAAGACCACACGAGGCAGCGCCTCTGGACCCAAGAGAACCTGACCTGCGGCGACCCGACGGGCACCAGACGTTGAAGCCCGGACGGCCTCGTGATAAAATGGAGCAGTAGCGAGGACGGGGTGGCTTAAGGCGCGGCTCGCCCGCAACTCCAATGAACCAAACAGCCAAAATCTCCCGGCTCGATCCCAATTCAAGGAGCAGCGTTTTTATGAAGATGCTCAAAATCCTGGCCGTTTTCCTGGTAGTCCTGGCCCTGGCCGCCGGCCCGGTCCTGGCTGCAGAGTCCCAGCCCCAGACCGTCTGCCCGGTATTGGGCGGCAATATCGATAAAAAAGTCTTTACCGATTATCAGGGGAAGCGCATCTACTTCTGCTGCGCCGGCTGTCCCGCGGAATTCAAAAAAGACCCGGAAAAATACCTGAAGAAGATGGAGGCAGAGGGGGTTACCCTGGAAAAGTGCCCTGAGACCAAGGCCAAATAGAAAGGGCCCAATCCAGAGAGGCTTTTTGATGTGACCTTAATGCTCCCAGGCAATCTTGCCCTGGTTAAATTATCCTGACTGAGATCAGGCGGCTTTCTTCTTTATTTACTCTGTACAGAGAAAACCAGGACCGCGGCTGCCCCTTCCGTTTCATTAACCAAGTGCAACAGATAATCTGGGGGCAGCCGGTGTTCGTAGCTGGTTTGTTTCCCCAGGTAAGTCAGGTATCCCGGGGTCGGCTTTTCAGGTAGCTTGGGTATCTCCGCCCGCCGTTGAATTATGGTCATGGTGGAGGTGCCTTGGAACTGGATTTCATTGATAAGGTCGGTGGTTTCCCCGTCCCTGGGGGCAGGGAGTCCGGCCAGGAGGAAGCTCTTGGCAATGTCCCGGGCGAAGACTCCTTCCCGGGGGTCATCAATGAAGGACCGGGCCAAAGCCATCTCCAGGGCCAGGATGCAGCCGGCAGCGTCAGTGGTGACCTTAACCGTCACCAGGGGGCGGAACTTTTCGCCGCTGGGCTTGAAGGCAGTCACGGTGCTGCCATCGCTTTTGCTCACCTGGCTCTGCTCCAAGTGAAAAAAATGGAAAAAATCTGTTTGTTTGGCCTGCTCCAGGGTCTCCCCCAGGTTTCCGAAGGATGCCGCGATCAGGGGCGCGGCGAGACCCAGGGGAACGAGCACCTTCGATAGAATGCCGCGAAGTTTGCCCATTAAAAAAATGCCTCCAAAAAACAAGACCCCCGGCGCGGCTCCGCAGGCCAGCGCCGAAACCATGGAGGGGATTAAACTACCAATGAACCCCAGCCCTCATAAATCGAGGCGGTAGGCCAGGGGTCCAGGCTCCCGGGGCTCGAAGTCCGGGGCTCGTTTAAAGCCCAGGTTCTCGTAGATATGCTGGGCCGCCAGCATGAAGCGGCCGGTGTATAAAAAGATGGTGGGGAGCTTCAGCTCCCGGGCCCGGCGCAGGCACTCCCGGGTCAGCCTGGTGCCCAGGCCTTGGCCCCGGGCCTGGGCACGCACTGCCAGCAGGCGGATGGTGCCGGACCCCGCCGGCCAGTGGCCCTGGCTGGAGCGGCTGGCGTCAGGGTAGAACTGCACCACCCCCTGGATGGCCCCTGCCACTTCAGCCACCAGCAGCAGCCCGGCTCCGGTGTGAATAGCCTGGCTGACGCTCTCCATCCACTTCTCCCAGCCCTCTGGGGGGACCAGTTCCCGATATTCCAGGTAGGCGCCCTTCACCAGGGACTCCACGGCCTCCAAGTCTCCGGCCCCGGCCTCCCGGATCACTAGGTTAACGCTCAAGGTCTCTCTATTCCCGTTTAGGGTTTTTCCACTACCGTGGCCTTGACGATGACCACCGGGGTCAGCGGCACGTCCTGGTAGCCGTCCCGAGTTCCGGTGGGTACGGCCTTGATCTGGTCCACCACCTCGCGGCCCTGGACTACCTTGCCAAAGACCGCGTAGCCCCAGCCCTGGGGAGTCTTGGCAGTATGATTAAGGGATTTGTTGTCCGCCACATTGATGAAGAACTGGGAGGTGGCGGAATTGGGGTCGGAGGTCCGGGCCATGGCAACTGTGTAAGGCTGGTTGGTCAGGCCGTTGTCAGCCTCATTCTGAATGGGCGCCCGGTTGGGCTTCGGGTTCAGGTTGGCATCGAGGCCGCCGCCCTGGATCATAAAACCGTTGATGACCCGGTGAAAGACGGTCCCGTCATAAAAACCTTCCCGGACGTATTGCAGAAAATTGGCCACTGTGGCCGGGGCCTTATCCGGATACAACTCCAAGGTGATCTCTCCCAAGCTCGTTTCCAGTCTTACCAAGGGATTCCTCCTTTCCGCCCTGGCCGAGGTCCCGATAAGCGTGATCAGGGCCAGCATCATTAAGCACGCCAGCGCCAGCTGGCCATAAATTTTGGTTGGCATAATCATCCCCTCTAATAGCCTTATTCCGGCAGGATCTCCAGATACCGCGATTCGGCCCAGTGTAACAAATCGGTGGTCCCAGAGCAAATCCAGGATGCATAGATCTTCAGGAGGCTAAAAATCCGGGGGGGGGTATTGGGTTCAGGAGGACTGGCGGGCGAGGTTTGCCATCTGCGGTGATCTTAGGGCGATAATGTCCACCTCTACTTCATTCAGCCGCCCTGGTTTTCACTCGCCGGGATTGCTGCGGGTAATGCCTGTCCAGAACTTCGGCCACCACCGCCTTCAGATGATCCGTATCTCCTTGCTTTTCCAGAAAGGCGGCAGCCTGGGGAACCGTCAGGCGGGTCGGATATTCCGGCAAAAAGGTGTGGATCACCACCGGCAGCGGCGGCTGGCGGTCCTGGAGCCGGGCCCAGATTTCCAGCTCTTCCAGGTAGGGGATCTCCAGGTCCAGGATCAAGAGGTGCAGCGGTTCGCCGCTGCTCAATAGAGTCAGGAGCTCCCGGCCATCCCCGGCCACCACCACTTGATAACCCTCAGCCCCTAACTCCCGGCGCAGAAATTCCCGGACGTGCCGGTTGCGATCCGCAATCAAGATTTTGCAAGGCTCGGCCACCGCAGGATCTTCCCTCGGAACATAAATCAGCAACGGGCGTGCCAAACCCCGGGCTGAGGTGGCCTGATGCAACTAATTTATAATATTCTCTTTTTTCCGGAAGCACGCCCTACCCTCCCCCTTCCTGCCAGCGCGGTGACTGTCGCTATTTTTTACAGTTTGTAAAAGAAGGCGTGGCTACTGGAGAGGGAGAAGACTAAATAACCTCACCTGGTGCGGCCAGTAATCGTGCAGCCAGGTTAGGGACGACCCTTAAAAAAAACGCCGGTTAAGGCCCTTCCATTCTGATGGAGGTCTCGAACTTCAAGCGGTATTTATCGATTTTGGAGAGCAGGGTGGGCCGGGAAATGCCCAGGAGCCGCGCAGCCCGGCTGCGGTTGCCGCCGGTGAGGTCCAGGGCCTCCGTGATGAGCAGCCGGGCGCAGCGGTCCATGACGGTATCGAACAGGTCTTTGCCGTCCCCTGACACCAGGGAGCGCCGCAACCATTGGCGGATGACCTCATCGGCCCCCTGGTCCCCCTCCACCCCCCTGGCCGGGCCTTCAAGGCCCATGGCCCGGGTGAGGTCCTCCGGGTGGATGGGATAGCCCCGGCTGAAGATCAGGGCCTTCTGCATGGCGTTGGCCAGCTCGCGGACGTTGCCGGGCCACGGGTAATTATGGAGCATGGCCTTGGCCGGCGCGTCCATGCCGGGATTGTCCAGTCCCATCTCCTTGGCGAACCGGGCCAGGAAATATTCCGCCAGCAGGGCCAGGTCTTCGGGGCGCTCCTTTAAGGGTGGCAGCCAGATAGTCACCACCTTGAGGCGGTAATAGAGGTCTTCCCGGAACTTGCCGACGGCCAGGGCGGCCTCCAGGTCCCGGTTGGTGGCCGCAATGATGCGCACGTCCACCGGGATAGGGTCCCGGCCGCCCAGGCGTTCGATGCTCTTCTCCTGCAACAGTCTCAGTATCTTGGCCTGGATGCTGAAGGGCATATCGCCGATTTCGTCCAGAAAGACGGTGCCACCGTGGGCCTGCTCGAACTTGCCCACCCGGCGATTGACCGCCCCGGTGAAGGCCCCCTTTTCATAGCCGAAGAGTTCGGACTCCAGCAGGGTCTCCGGGATGGCCACGCAATTGATGACCAGAAAGGGTTTGGCACCTCGCAGGCTGTGCTGATAGGTGGCCCGGGCCACCAGCTCCTTGCCGGTGCCGGATTCCCCCCGGATGAGGACGGTGGCATCGGTGGGGGCCACCCGGCCAATGGCCTTATAGACCTCCTGCATGGGCTTGCTGCGGCCGATGATGGCCTCCGCGGCCGCGGTGGTCGGCGCCACGTCCAACTCCACCCGGGAGCGCATGAAACGCCCGGCCTCCAGGGCCTGGCCGATCAAGGCCAGCATATCCGGAAATTCAGGGGGCTTGAGGACGTATTCAAAGGCCCCCAGCTTGGTGGCCTCGATGGCCGTCTCGGTCGTGCCATAGGCCGTCATGACGATCACCGGCAGCTTGGGCTCCATCTCATGGATGGCCCGGAAGGCCTCCAGGCCGTCCATCCCCGGCAGGCGCACGTCCATGATCACCAGGTCGGGGGTTTCGGCCTTGACCAGGGCCAGGGCCGCCTCACCGCTGGAGGCGGTCTTCACGTGGTAGCCATCCTCGGTCAAGAGCTTTTCAAAGCTTTGCCGCAACTGCGGGTCGTCGTCCACGATTAAGATTTTGCCCATGCCTGTCCGTCCTTGAGGGGCAGGGTGATCATGAAGGTTGCCCCCTCCCTGGCCGCGGCGGCCAATTCCAACCTGCCGCCGTGGTCCTCGATGATCCGGGTGGCGATGCTCAAGCCCAGGCCGGTGCCCTCCTCCTTGGTGCTGAAAAATGGCTGAAAGACCTGGGGCCGGATAGATTCGGCGATGCCCGGGCCGGTGTCACTCACCCCGATGACCACTTCCTGCTCCGAGGCCGGAGACCGCCGGGCCTCCTCCCGGATGGTGATAACCCCGCCATTCACCATGACTTCGCAGGCGTTGACCAGCAGGTTGGCCAGGACTTCCTTGAGCTGGTCCGGGTCACCCAGGATTTCCGGCAGTCTTTGGGAACGCAGCAACTTCACCTGCACCCCGTAGGATTCGAGGCGATGGCGCAGCAGTTGCAAGGCTCCGTCCACCACGTCGGAGGGACTGATGTTTTGCATCTTGAGCTTGGGTGGCCGGGAGAATTCCAGAAAATTCCGGACAATGGCGTCCAGACGGCGGATCTCTTCGGAGATCACCTCGAAATCATCCCGCTGGGAAGAGGTCATTTTTAGGGAACGCTTCAGGGAAAAGAGGCGCATGTTTACCGAGGTCAAGGGGTTGCGGATGCTGTGGGCCACCCCGGCGGCCAGTTTTCCCACCAGGGCCCATTTCCCGGTTTGCAGCAGGTGCTCCTGGCTGCGTTCCAGTTCGCTCTGGGCCTGGTCCACGTTCTCGATGAGGCTGTGCACCCGGCGGCTCAGGGTTTTGACTTCATCCAGACCCGGCTTCTCGCCACCGCCGGGCCCGGTCTCCAGGGCCAGCCGGCGAATGGGCTCCAAAATCTGCTTGGAGAGAATATAGGCCAGCAAAATTCCCAAGGCCGCCACCCCTGGCAAGACCGCCAGGGCCAAGGCGTTGATAAACCTGGCCTGGGCCTGGCTCGTAAGGCGCACCCGGGAAATGGCATACTGCTGCATCAGCTTATATCGTTCGCACAGTTGCAAGAGGGCGGCAAATTGGCGGCGCAGCTCCCAGTGCAACCTGGCCCCGGCTTCCCGCTGCCCCCGCGCGTACAAGTCGATCACCTGTTGCCGGGATTGGCCATAGGCGCCGTAGCCGGCATCAATCTGCCGGATAAGCTCCGCCATGGGCTCCGTATCGGCGGATTTTCGGGCCTTTTGCAGCCATTCGACAAAGTCCTGCTGGTGCTGCTCCATCTGCTTGAGCCAGTCGGGGTTGCCGTCCAGGAAATGATAGGTGAGGAAACCTCTTTGACTCAACAGAGAGGCGGTCAGCTCCTCCGCCGCCTGAAAGGAGGCCACGTCCTTGTCGATGAGGGAGGCCAGGAGGGCGTCCATGGCGCGGGTGTGCCAGAGGGTGACCAGGCCGCCCCCCAAGGTGGCGCCCACCAGGGCAGTCAATAACAAGAAGATGCGGGCCCGCAGGCTGAGCCGTTTCCACATAGCTAATAAGTGATGTTACCACAAAAATAAGGGAATCGCCCCGGCCTTATCGAACTTCCCCGGGGGGTGGTCCCCTAAATTCCAAAGCGGGCGGTGGTTCCAGCCGCAGATTTTATGGTTAGCCCCAGCCGGCGGCCCGAAAGCAAATCCTGCTGTCCCGGAAAATGACAATCTGGTATATTTCTAGATAGCAGGAAACGTCCCTGGAGGAAGGCGATTACAGGTTGGAGCCGGGTGCAGGGCGGAAGTTCCCGGCCGCGCCTTGAAAAACTTAAATAATATCTGAGGATATAAACAAAGATGAAATCCTTAACCGACAGCTACCGGGAACAATCCCTGAAGATTCACGGCATGGTCTGCGCCAAATGCGGCCGGGAATTCACCCAGAAGAACCGGAATCTCCTGACCGTGCACCACAAGGATGGCAACCACCGGAATAATCCCAGGGATGGGTCCAATTGGGAGAATCTCTGCATCTACTGCCATGATGACGAGCACAGCCGAAAACTTCTGGCTGACTATCTCAGCGGTAAATGACGGCGCTGCCTTTCGTAAAACTGGGCCTCCGGCCTGGCCGCGGCCCGCGATCTTTTTCCCCGTGCAGCTTCTCTTCCCAGGCCGCCGCGATCTTCAACCGCAAAGGCCAGCCCTGCCGCCGGGACCGGTCGTGATCCTGGGGTGAAAATCCAAGTCCCGGCAGCTTCAGCCTAATGAGAGCCCGGGCCTTCCTGGACCAGCTTTCTGGCATAGGCCTGGCGCACCTTTTCCAGCAACTCATCCAGGGCTATCGGCTTCATGAGGTAATCGAAGGCCCCCAATTGCATCCCCTGGATCCCCGTCTCCACCGAGGCGTGGCCGGTGAGCATGATGACTTCCGTCAGGGGCTTCTTCTTTTTGATTTCCCGGAGGGTCTCGATGCCGTCCATGCCCGGCATCTTGACGTCCAGGATGATGACGTCCGGCGGGCTGCTGTCCAGGGCTTCCAAGGCCCGATAGCCGCTCTCCACCCCGCTCACGTCGATATCGCGGGCCCGGAGCCTCTTGACTATGGTCTCCAGAAAATCGGCTTCATCATCTACAATCAAAACCTTGAACTTTTCCATGACGCCCCCTTTCGGCTTATCTGACCGGGAAATATATGGTGAAGGTAGTGCCCTGGCCCTCCTCGCTGGCCACCATTATCCGGCCCCCCAATTTTTCCACGATACTGTAGGAAATGGAAAGGCCCAGGCCGGTGCCCTTGCCCGCCTCCTTGGTGGTGAAGAAGGGATCGAAGATCTTGTTCAGCATCTCCCTGGGGATGCCGGGGCCGCTATCGCTAATCTCTATGCCGATCTCATTATTTTTGGCCAGATGCCTGGTCTGGAGATGGACCTCACCATCCTTGCCAATGGCGTCGATGGCGTTATTGAGGATATTGAGAAAGACTTGCTGCATCTGCGCCGAATCGCTGTTAGTCATGGGAAGATCGGGGGCATAATCGGCCTCGATCTCGATCTTGCGATAGCGGGCCTCATTTTCCAAAAAGGCCGCGCTCTCGGCCAGGACGGTGTTGATATTGAGGACCTCGGTGACCGGCTCCATTCGCCGGGCAAAGCCCAGGAGACGGTGGGTTATCGTCTTGGCGCGGTTGATATGATACTCAATCTTGTTCACCGCCGCGTCTATTTCCTGAAAATCCTCGTTCTTGGAGATATCTACCCTAGTTAGCAAGTCTTTAATCCAACCGGCCTTTTCGCCGATGACCGCCAAAGGATTATTGATTTCGTGGGCAATGCCGGCGGCCATCTTCCCCAACGCCGCCATCTTGCTTTCCTGCAGGGCCATCTCCTCGCTGGCGGCCTTCTTCCGTGCCATGTCGATCATTTCATTCATCATCGAGCGGGTGGCGAGCACCGCGCCGATGACAATCAACGCCACTCCCCCCAGGGCAATCAAGACCATCAGGGACTTGGTGCGCAGCAGGGGGGTCAACTGGTCCCCGGGGTCTTCCCGGATTACCAGCGCCCATTTCTTCAGTTTGACGATGCCGGCGGCGAAAAGCCCTTCAGCGCCATGGACCGTGAGTTCCTCGGCCTGGGGAACGCTGGCCTTGGAGAAATCCGGCCCCGGCGCCGGTTGCAGCACGGCCCCGGCAAACCGGGGCTTGGTTTGCAAAATATCCTGGTCGTTAATGAGAAAGGCATCCCCCTTTTTGCCGACCCAGGCGGCCCGCACCATGTTCTCAATAGTGTCCGAATCGATGGTGGCCCGCAGGATCCAGCTCTGGCTCCCTTCCCGCACCAGCACCGCAATGATAAAATGCGGAATCTTGCGAAATCCCAGAAACACGTCGCTCACATAAACGCCGGTGGACATCACCGCGTGGAACCAGTCCTCGTCCTTATAATTTGCCGATTTCATGAGGGAGTAATACGGCCCCACGTAGGCCAGGTGCCTGCCTTCCTGATCGATAATCCCCAGATCCAAATAAGACCTGGAACGGGCCTGGATGATGTTGAACACCTTTTCCAGGTAGGCTTCATCCCGCAGTTTTTCCGGGGGGATGATATGAGCCAGACTGGTGAGCTGGGAGATGCGTTCGTCCAAAAAGAGATCGATGGAACTGGAACGGTTTTCCGCCAGGGTCTTCATATCCTCCATGATCTTGGTGTAGTAGGATTGGCTGAACTGGTAATAGATGAAGGCTCCCAGGATGAGCAGCGGGATTACCGAAAAGGCCAAAATGGTCAGGATAATCTGCCGCCATAATTTTTTATAGTATTCCCGCTGCATCCCGATGACCGCCTCTCGAGGGCCGAGATCTTTTCTGAGATAGCCCGATCCGCCGGGTTCCAGAGACCGGGGCTCGTCGAAACTTAGCCAAGCAATAGCCGTTCCAAGGGAGAGCCGCCTGGTTAACCAAATGTAATCATTTAATTAACTTATCGAAGCCGCCTGGCTTCCGGGAAAAATACGGGACCTACATGTCAATATTTTTTACAGGGTTGTAAAGGAAGGCCACGCCCCGTGCCTTTCTGGTATAATAACAGCTAGCGTGGCCGGAGATGCCACCCGATTATGGCCAAGATAGCAGAATTGTCATTCTGAGCGAAGCAAATAATCGAATTCTTTTTAACGCCGCCGCGCTCGGTTCAGGATAATCTTGAATCTCTCCGCCTGATCGGCTAACATTTGAAGATAAGGCAACTTTCCCGGCTGGGCCCCGGCCGGGTGAAACCGGAGACCATGTCCAGAAAGCGCCACCAGGGTCCGCATTGGACCGAAAGGTCACCGGGGAGATCCGCGCTGGCCCTCACCGGTACTGGAGAGGTGCGTGATTTCCTGTCCTGGGGAGCGCCGGCTCGCCCCAAGGTTTTCTGAACCTATGAAACGCCTGAATCTGCGAACTATTTGGATGCGACCGGACCAAGACCTGAACCCCTTCGGCCTGGTAAAATTCTTTTCTTTGCCGGGTTTTATCGTCATCACCATCGTCACCGGCATTCTGGTGGTTTTGCTGACTCTCCGGGCCCAGCAGATGATCATGAAGAAGAACGAAGCCTACCTGGAGTTACTGGCGGCCAACCTGAACCACCAGATCTTTCAGCAGTTCGTGCTGCCTACTGCCTTCGAAAGGGGCGGCCGGATTACCTTATCCGACCCAGAGCAGTCCCACCGCCTGGATGAGGTGGTGCGCACCACCATCCACGGGTTTCACGTGGACGAGTTGAACCAGTACGATCAAGAGGGGGTCTTTTCCTACAGCACCGCCCACCTGCCCCTGGGCAAAAAGTCCGCTGACCTTCCCGGGGTTCAGAGGGCCCTGGCCGGGGAGAACTATTTTGAGGTGCCCGGCTACGGTCCCCTTAGCGTCCTCTGGCCTCGCAGCACTCAGTCGAAGCACCTCAAGGCCTTCATCCCCTTCCGCCTGGAGAAAGAGTTAACCACCCCCTCGGGGCCGGTTATAGGGGTCTTTGAGATCACCCAGAACATCTCCGGCGATCTGGCGGAAATCAATAAATTTCGCCTCCTGATCATGGTCATCCTGGTGGTGATTATGGGCTGCCTTTTTATTGTCCTGCGCCAGATCGTCAAGCGGGCTGGCCTGATTCTGGCCCGGCGCCAGGAGGAGCAACGGTCCTTGGAGGCCCAGTTGCACCAGTCGGAGCGTCTGGCGGCCCTGGGGGAGATGACCGCAGGGGTGGCCCATGAAATCCGCAACCCCTTGGGGATCGTCAGCTCCACCGCCGAACTGCTGCAAGAGCGCCTGGCCCGCTACGAGCCGCAAAACCGCCTGGCCTGGATTATCGTGGAGGAAGCCAACCGCCTCAATGAAAAGGTCACGGAATTCCTCGATTTTGCCCGGCCTCGGGTGCCCCAGTTGCGCCCCTGCGACCTGGAGGCGGTCCTGGACCGGGGTCTTGAGTTCCTGGAGCCGGAGATCCAGCGCCTGGGAATAGAGGTCAACCGGGATTACCATCTCCGGGGCCGGGCCCTGGTCGCGGACCCGGACCTGTTGTACCAGGCCTTCCTGAACCTGCTGCTCAACGCCATCCAGGCCATGCCCGGGGGCGGCCGCTTCACTGTGTCCACCCAACCGGGCCCCCAGGGCCGCGGCGGCGAGATCCGCTTTGCCGACAGCGGCGAAGGCATTGAGCCGGAAAGCCTCAAAAAGGTCCTCAACCCTTTCTTCACCACCAAGGTAAGAGGCAGCGGCCTGGGTCTGCCCATCGTCAAGAGCATTATCGAAACCCATCAAGGCACCATGAAGATCGACAGCGCCGTGGGCCAGGGCACGGTGGTAGCCATCACCCTGCCGAGGTTGCAATAATGGCTAGGCTGGGGCCGGGGACGGCCGCCCTCCCAAAAATCCAAACTCGAAACTCTTGTTATGGATACCATCTTAGTCGTTGACGATGAAATCAATTATTTGACGGTCATGGAAGCCCTGCTGGGAGGGGAGGGCTACGAGGTCCTTACCGCCCCCAGCGCCCCGGAGGCCTTGAAGGTCGCCGACGCCGCTGACCTGGACCTGGTGCTCACCGACATGAAGATGCCCAAGATGAGCGGCATCGAGCTCCTGGAAGAGCTGCGCCGCCTCTATCCGGACCTGCCGGTGATCATCATGACGGCCTTCGGCACTGTGGAACTGGCCGTCACCGCCATGAAGAAAGGGGCCTTCGACTACATCCTGAAACCCTTTAAAAATGAGGGGATCCTGGCGACCATCGCCAAGGCCCTGGAGCACCGCCACCTCCTCCTCGCCAACCGGCTGTTATACCAGGACTTGGACAAGAAATACGGCTTTCCCAACATCGTCGGGGAATCCCGGGTCATGGCGGAGATCCTGGCCCTGGTCAAAAGGGTGGCCACCTCCAAGGCCACCGTCCTGGTCACCGGCGAAAGCGGCACCGGCAAAGAGCTGATCGCCCGGGCCACGCACCAGTGCAGCAACCGGGCGCAGCGGCCATTCATCTCGGTCAACTGCGCCGCGCTTACCGAAACCCTGCTCGAAAGCGAGCTCTTCGGCCACGAGCGGGGCGCCTTTACCCACGCGGTGGCCATGCGTAAGGGGCGCTTCGAACTGGCCGACGGCGGCACCCTGTTCCTGGATGAAGTGGCGGAGATGTCCCAGGCCCTCCAGGTGAAACTGCTCCGGGTCCTCCAGGAGATGGAGTTCGAACGGGTCGGGGGCAACCGCTCCATCAAGGTGGACGTGCGGGTGGTGGCTGCCTCGAATCGGGACCTGAAGGAAGAGGTGGAGGCCGGCCGCTTCCGTGAAGACCTGTTCTACCGCCTCAATGTGGTTCATCTGCATATCTCCCCCCTGCGCCAGCGCCCGGAGGACATCCCCCTGCTGGCGGTCCACTTCATCAAGAAGTACGCCCAGGAAAACACCCGGGGCAAGATCCGCCTCACCCCGGAGGCCTTGAAGTTGCTGGTGCAGTACCCCTGGCCCGGCAACGTCCGGGAGCTGGAAAACGTCATGGAGCGGGCCGTGATCCTCTGCGCCAATAACCTGATCACCCCCGAGGACCTGCCCGGGGAAATGGCTCCCGCCGCCGGGGGTAAACTGGACATCGACCATTTCGTCCCCCTGCATACCCCCCTGCCGGAGGCCCTGGAGGCCATTGAGGAACAGATGATTCGCCGGGCCCTGGAGCAGAGCGGCCAGGTGCAGGTGCGGGCCGCCGAGATGCTGGGCATCACCAAGAGCCTGCTGCAATACAAGCTGAAGAAGTATCATCTGACTACATAACTGGTGGCACCGGCGTCCCGCCTGTGACAGAAATGGACTTTTGGGGGCAGGCCGGTGGTGGCGGGCCTCCGGGCCCGCCAAACAATCGGCGGCCACAGGCCGCCCTATATCTGAGACACAAGCAAGACCGGTTTGTAAAAAGCTATTATCCGGAGGCCCCTTGAAACCCGAACAATTTCCCGACGATATCCGGCCCTTTCTCATCCCGAAGCCGGAAGGGGATCTGGTCTATCGCTGTCTCGAATGCGGGGCGGAGTATGACATCAGCCGGCTCCTCTACACCTGCCCCAAGTGCCGGGGCCTCTTCCTCCTGGAGGATAAGGCCGCCGGCCGCCTCCAGCAGCGCTCCGGGGCCTTTTGGCGCCGGTTGTTCGATTACCGCAAGATGCTCAACCTGCCGGCCCTGAAAGGGGTCTTTCTCTTTTATGAACTGATTGCCCCGGTCATACCCCTGGAGGATATCATCTACCTGGGGGAAGGCCACACCCCTCAGGTGGCCGCCAACGAGGCGTTGCAGGCGGAAGTCGGCGGGGCCTTTTATTATAAAAACGACGGCCAGAACCCCAGCGCCTCTTTCAAAGACCGGGGCATGGCCGCGGCCTTGAGCTATCTCAACTATCTGGCGCGCCAGTCCGGGGCCGGCAAGATCCTGGCCATCTGCGCCTCCACCGGCGACACCTCCGCGGCCGCGGCCCTTTACGCCGCTTACCTGGGAAGCCGGGTGGCCTCCGCGGTCCTCCTGCCCCACGGCAAGGTCACCCCCCAGCAACTGGCCCAGCCCCTGGGCCACGGCGCCAGGGTATTAGAGATCCCCGGGGTCTTCGACGACTGCATGAAGGTGGTGGAGTCCCTGGCGGACCACTACCAGGTGGCCCTGCTCAACTCCAAGAACGCCTGGCGCATCCGGGGCCAGGAGTCATTCGCCTACGAGATCGCCCAGTGGTTCGACTATGACCTGGCCGGCAAGGTCGTGGTGGTGCCCATCGGCAACGCCGGCAACATCACCGCCATCATGCAGGGCTTCCTGCGCCTCCACGGCCTCAAGATCATCGACACCCTGCCCCGGATCATCGGGGTCCAGTCCCGCCACGCCGACCCGGTGTTCCGCTACTATCTGGAGCCGGACCCGGCGAAACGGGTCTTCAAACCGGTGACCGTGCAACCCAGCGTGGCCCAGGCGGCCATGATCGGCAACCCGGTATCCATGCCCCGGGTCATCCGCCTGATGGCGGAATACCACCGCGCCGCCGGCGCGGGCTCCGTGGCCGTGGTCCAGGTGCGCGAACAGGAGATCATGGACTCCATGCTGCTGGCCAACCGCCACGGCCACATCGCCTGCACCCAGGGGGGCGAATCCCTGGCCGGCTTCCGGGCCGCCTTGAAAGAGAGGCTGGTGGAGCCAGGAGAAACCGCGGTGCTGGACGCCACCGCCCACCATCTCAAGTTCATCGGTTTCCAGCAGATGTACTTTGAGGACTCCTTTCCGCCGGAGTTCGAGGTGGTCCCCAAGGCCGAGTACCGCAATCGGCCGCAGTTGCTGACCCCCCGGACCGCTGACCCGGGAGAGCAGACCGCCGATTTGGCGGCACAAATCGCCGCCTTGTTAGAATTGACCCCAAGGGAGTAATGCCGGACTCGGTAACTAGTATTTATCAAATCAAATGAAAAACCTGAGTTCCGGGGGTATTAAAGTCCCATTTTGTCAAAGGCGGGTTCAAGAACCGCGGTTGGAAATGTCCTGGCAATTATGGAGCGCCACACTCCCGAGGTTGCTTCTCCGTTGGCCCGATCTTACCTTTTCTCCGAGACCGGAAAAGGAGAAGGGAAGATGCAGAAAGCAAGGTCATGGCTGCTGCTGGTGGCGCTCAGCCTGATGCTGGCGATCCCTTGGTCATGTTCCAGCGCCCAGGCCCCCGGACCGGAAGCCCCGCGTCTGGCCCCCGAAACTCTAAAAAGCTGGCTCTCCGACCCCCAGGTACTTATCCTGGATGTGAGGCAGCCTCCGGAATGGGCCAGCAGCGATAAAAAAATCGCGGGCGCGGTGCGCCAGGATCCCAACGATGTCAAGACCTGGGCCACGGGCCTGCCGAAGGAGAAAAAAATCGTCCTGTACTGCTCCTGACACAACGAGGGCACCAGCGCCCGGGTGGCGCAGCAATTGCTAGCAATGGGCTTCCCCCAGGTTTGGGCCTTGAAAGGCGGCTGGACGGAATGGGAGAGGAGGGGCTACCCCACCGATTCGCAATGAGAACCGTGGTGGCAGGTGGGGGTTATAAAGGGTTCCGGATTATGCCGGCGTCGAGCCTGGCGGCAAAGTGCTAATGTGGTATTTCCGCAGAACTTCTAAAGAGAGTTTCACGGAAAGCATTGCCAACTCAAGGGGTTGTCCTTGGTGATATTTTCATTATGACGATTAAGCTCCCTACCGCCGGCGACGCCCCGGCGCCGACCCCCATGGCCGACGACTACTGCTTCGTCTGCGGCAAGGACAATCCTCGCGGCTTTAAGATCGCAGTGCGCTATACGGAGGCGGAACTGGCGGCGGAGACCGAACTGACCATACCCAGGGAATACCAGGGCTGGGCGCAGGTGATCCACGGCGGCATCCTCTCCACCCTGCTGGATGAACTGATGGCCCACGCGGTGTGGCGCTTTGCCGGCCCCGGTCTAACCTTGAGCATGGAGGTGCGCTTTCACCAGCCCTTGAAACCCGGGGAGCCCATCCGGGTGCGGGGGGTGCTCCACACCAAAAATGGCAGCCGCCGCCAGGCCGAAGGGGAGATCATCCGCATTGCCGACGGCAGCCGCATCGCCTCGGGTAAGAGCCGCTTTCTCCTCCTCCCGGGAAATGGCCCGGAACCTTGAGTCCGCTTAGGCTCGAGGCCTACGCCGCCTTCTGGCGGCCGCGGGGCCTCCTATGATCTGGTTTCCCTCCGTATCCCGAGCCCTGGCATGATTCAGATGACTGTCCTGATGGTGGGCAAGACCCGGGAAGGGTTCATTCAGGAAGGCCTGGACTTTTACGGCAAACGCCTTCTGCCCCTGGTGCGGCTCACCCTGAAGAGCGTCCGGGAGGAAAAGGAGGCCGGAGGCTTAACCCCGGAAATCATAAAAATGAAAGAAGGCCAACGCCTCCGGGCCGGGACGCCGCCCCGGGCCTGGGTGACGGCCCTGACCCCCGCCGGCCGGGAGTTTACCACCGAAGAATTCGCCGCCTGGCTCCGCAAGCGGCAAGAGCTGGCCCGGCCCCTGGCCTTTCTCCTCGGCGGCCATTGGGGGCTGGCGGACACTTTATTGGCTGCGGCCGACGAACAATTATCTCTCTCCCGCCTCACCATGACCCATGAACTGGCCCGCCTCGTCCTGCTGGAGCAGCTCTACCGGGCCTTGACCCTCAATCTGGGGCACCCCTACCACGTCTAAGGAGCGGGCTGAACCAGCTCCGGCCGGTTCCTCATTCAATCCAGCGCACCAACTTCTCCAGCGGCTCCCGCTCGGTCCGGTAGGCATTGGCCGGCGCCTGCGCATCGGGGTAGCCCAGGGCGATGCCCACTACGATCTTGTGGACCGGCGTGAGGCCCAGGTGCCGCCGGATAATATCCGGGTACCTGGCTATCTGGGCGGTGATGCAGGTGCCCAGGCCCAGGTCATGGGCCGCCAGGCAGATGGCGTGGCTGATGGACCCCAGGTCGAACATGGAGTAGGGCTCGCCCAGGTCCGCATTGAAAATCACATAGATGATCACCGGCGCCCCGAAGGCCCGGGTCATATTATCCAGGTGGGCCCAGCGGCAGGCCTTGTCGCCCCGGGCCACCCCCATCTTGTCGAACAGCCCAGCCGCGCAGGCCATATAGCGATCCTTGTAGGCATCGGGAAAAGTGTCCGGCATGGCCACGTCGGTGTTCATCGCCAGCCTCTGCTGCAAAGCCGCCGACATCTCCCCGGCCAGTTCCCGGAGCTTCTCGCCTTGCACCACCACCAGCTCCCAGGGCTGCGTATTCCCCCAGGAGGGGGACCAACGGGCCGCATCGAGGATGCGGGTGATGAGTTCCCGGGGAACTGCCTTGGGCTTATAGCCGCGGGTGCTCTTTCTGGTCTTCAGGGCTTCCAAAAGTTCCATGGACTCCTCCTTGTATCTCCGGTTTTCTTAGGATATTAATAGTTATATAAGAGTAAGACTGTCAAATAATTTTTCCGGAAGCCAGATGGTTTTGCCGGTGGTTATTTAGCCGCGGCCCATAAGCCGGTCATGGTCAAGAACCGCTTGGTGGCTCCGATTTTCTGCGGCCGCATCTACCCCACTCTTTGCTAAAGGACGACAAAAGCGGTGACCAGATGACAGCAGCCCGGCTCGTGGCCTTCCCTTTGATTCTCCCCTGGCGGCAGGAGTTTTGGAGCCTCCCTCTCTATTTTCCCTATCTCCAGGTGGGAGTGATCCCGGGGTGGCCGGCCCAACTGCCGTACCAGGGAATGCCGTTACCGGTGGAAGCCCAGCCCCCCTCCCCCGGGCTCAAGCACTATAAGCCCGGTGACTTCCTGCAGTGGCAGGCCTTTGCGGAGTATCAGAAAGGTCAGGAAGACGGGGGCGATCTGCTCCAGGCCCTGCGCAATTACGGCCGGGCGGAGGCGCCGGGGCAGGCTGCTTCCCCGGACCCCTGGTCTCTGGCCTGGCAGTTGGAAAAGCTCCAGGCCGACCAGGAGGCCCAAATGTATCTGGTGGACCAAGGTCAGGAATGGCTCAAGGAAGTCCTGGCCCCGGAACCCTGGGAGCAGGCCTCGGGTCTCGGCCCGGTTCCCGGGATCCCGGAGATGGTGGACCCGGAACTGGCCAACCTGCGCTACCGGCTCTGGCAGCGAGTTATGGGCCCCCAGTTGCAAGACCCCTGGGTTCCCTTTTTATTGGGCCGCACCGCCCGTTCCCTGTTCCTCACCTTGAGGGGCTGGCCGGAGCAGGCCGAGCCCAAAATGGTGCAGCTCTCCCTGCCCGGCTGCCGCAGCTCCCAGGAATGGTCAACGGTGCGCGGCAACGGGGAGGCGCTCCCCTGGCAGGCTCAGTTCCAGGAACGATTGGCTGCTTTGCTGGATGCCGCCGCCGCTGCCGGGGACCTGGAGGCTGCGGCCCGGGAACTGGCCGAATTTGTGGCCGACCGGGTAGCGGCCTCCTGGCCGCTGCCGGTAATCTGGGACCTGGAATTAGAGGTCTGGCTTCCGGACCCTGGGAAGAATATTTCGTCGCCGCCGGTGCTCTGCTGGTCCGGAGCCGGGGCCGCCGATGTCTTGCCGGGATAGGAGAAGATTAGCCGGTTGGGCGGGTTTTCTGTAAAGGGCGGACCCGGGTGTCCACCCGTAGCGGCTTGGTTTCTGGTCGATCGCAGACTGGGCCGGAGTCCCGGAGAGTCGAACCTTACCGGTGCCGGCCACTGGCTAAAGATTACTCCCCAGTCTCCGGCAGTAGTTTGGCCTCTGCGGTCTCCTCCAGGGTTGGCAAGGGCTTGGCGGCGATGATCTTGCCGGCGGCGATTTCCCGCATGGCCATGACGATCTCTTTATTGTCCCCCTTTACCAATACTGGGGCGCCCCGGTAGATCTGTTGCACCCGCTTGGCGGCCAGGTGGACCAGGCCGAAACGAGTGGGAACCCTTTGCAGGCAATCTTCGATGGTAACGCGCGCCATAAAATCCCTCCTCCGGGATGGGCTGGATGAAATCGATGCAATCAGGGTCAGGCAGAACCGTCCACATCAATGATAACACGCCGGTCGGGGCAGCGCTATGCTTTCCGGCGCCCGGGGGACCAGAGATAGCCGCCGGGCCTCCCACCTTTCTCCCCGGCCAGGCGGACGAACTCCAGTTGGTCCTCCTCCTTGAGAACCAGGGAGGCGGACGCCTCCCGGCCGTTGACCAGGGCCAGGGCCCGGGGATCGATATTCAAGGGCTCCTTCAGAGCCTGGCGCACTTCCCCCACCGATTTTCCGGCAATCGCGGCCGTAAGCACGTGCACTCCGTAGCTGATTTTCACCTGGCCGGTGCGGGCCTGCACCGGTTGTTGCCCGCGGGTCAGATCCCTTATCCGGCCGCTCACCGGGGTTCACCTGCGCCGCGGCCAGTGGGGCGCATCGTAATTTCCCCGGTAGGCCCATAAATGGAGTTCATCTTTTTGGCCAATTTCCTGGTTTTTATTTCCCGCGCAGATAGCAAACTTTATTAAAAATAGCGGGACAATTGCGGCAGTGAGGGGTCCACCTGCCGGCATTCCCGGAGCAGGGCGTTCAGGTAGAGCCAGGCAAAACTCAGCAGCAATTCCGGCCTGTACTTCCGGGCGCCAATGCTGTCGAAGGCCAGATCGGCGGAGCCTTCCATCCGGAAGCGGAAGGCCAGGTCCCCCAGCAGGGGCCAGACCACCTGCCAGCCGCCGGCGAGCTCGGTAAAAGTGCCGCAATCCATGCGCCGCAGCCCTACCTCCACCACCTCCGGGCTCAGCAGACGCAGCACCTCTTCCCGGGCTCCCAGTGAGACCCCCTCCAAGGGACCTGCCGCCGCGGCGGCGAAATCCGCCGGGGCCAGCCAGTCCTTCCCGGGAGCGGCCGGACGCATCGCATATTCCCCCCGCCCGTAGCGGGCCAGCACGGCCACCAGGTCCCAGGCGAAGACATAGGCGTCCTCGGTGGGCACCGCCAGGCTTTTCCGGGCATAAAAGACCCGTAAATCCGCGCCGAATTCCGGGTCCAGGTCGAAGAGCAGGAAGAGCTCCAGGGGACGGAACGGCTTGAGCCGCAGCACCCACCGGATGCTGGCGTAGGGCCGGCCCTGAACCACCTCTCCGCCCAGCAAGCCCGCCAAGACCGCGGGGGCCACATCAGCCAGCCCCGCCAGGTCCTGATGGTACTTCTTTCTGACATACTGGCGAATCTGGGCCTCTCAGCCCCAGCCGGCCTCGAACTGGGCCAGGGATACCAGATCGTAAGGGAAATCGAGATTTTTTTCAGATGAGGCGCCCCGATTCAGCTCTTTTTGGCCTCCACCTTCTGATTGAATTTCTCGGCGTTAATTATAAACCGCTCGTGTACCGCCTCGCCAATCTTTTCCTTTTCGTCGAAACCCTCCACCTTGCAGGTGATTTTCCTGCCATCCACTGCAGTGACTTCGGTGACCGCCCGCACCGCCATTCCCAGAGGGGTGGGGGCGATGTGTTTCAGATTCATGGAGAGGCCCACCGACTGCTCCCCGGCGGCCAGGTGCGCGGCTATCAGTTCAGCGCAGGCCCCTTCGAACAAGCCCCCCAGAAAAGGCGTGCCGAAGACCTCGGGGACGCCCTGGAAAAACTTGCGGGCCGAATGTTCCGGCCCGGTCTGCAGCCGGCGCTCATGCTTCATGCCAACCTCGATCGCCATACAGCCTCCTTTTTTTAGTAGCCAGTAGCCAGTTCCCAGTAGCCAGTAGCCAGTAGTTTGGGGTTGGGGGTTTGTTTTTCTGGCTACTGGCTACTGACTACTGCCTACTTTCTTCACACCGCCAATGGCGTCATTTTTATAGGGTCCGGGGATTCGCCCCGGGCCAGGCGCCGGCCCAGATCCCTGGCCTGTTCCAATTGCTGGGGTTGATCCAGGATAGCCCCTTTGGCATCAGCGCCCCGCACCAGGATTTCCCCGGCATAGCTCACGTTGATGGCGTCGAAGAAGTATTTGGCGGTGAGGCGGACCCCCACGAACAGAAGCTTCCCCCCGGTGGCCCCCACTGCCAGGAGGACCCCCTGGCGGGAGCCGCCGGGGGAATCATTTTTCAATATGTAGCGCCTGGCCCACAGCGCCTGGGTGCGGTCGATCATAGCCTTGGACTGGGCCGAGACCCCGTAGAAAAAGACCGGAGAGGCCAGGGCCACCACGTCGGCCTCGACAAGCTTATCATAGACCTCCCGCATGTCGTCTTTAATCGGACAGGTGCCATCCTTGAAACAGTGGTAGATCTCCAGGCACGGGGAGATCTTGAGGTCCCGCAGCATAACCTCCTCCACCTCCGCCCCAGCCGCGGCGGCCCCTTCCAGGAAGGCCCCGAGGAGAATCTCCGAGTTGCCGCCCCGGCGGGGGCTGCCCAGGATGCCCAGCACTTTCATGGCCATCTCCTTTAACTATTGCTTAACAATATGGAAAATCCAGGGAGGATGTCAAGCATTGATGATTCCCTTAGCTTTGCCAATCCCCGGTCGAGCCGGGATTAGGAGGGACGGCGGCCCAGGGCGGCCTCTCGACCCGCCGGCAAGTCTCCCCGCGCTTTGCTGCCGGGCGGTCACTCGCCCCGGCTGGTCGCGCTGGGCCCGACTTCCTTTGGGGAGGCATATTTTTCTTAAAATCGAGCTTGGCACGGGCGGTTTTGGTATTATCTTACCAGTAGAGTGGCGATTGTAACTCTCAATCCAAGGAGAACTTCGATGACTGACCGATCTTCTAGAACCCGGATGCTGGCGCTGGGCCTCCTGCTGGCCCTGGGCCTCCTGGCCATGCCGCTGGCGAGCTGGGCGGCGCCCGCAGCAAAGGACTTTACCCTGAAAGACGTCCTCCAGGGGCAGGATTACAGCCTGAGCCAGTTCAGGGGCAAGGTGGTGCTGATTAATTTCTTCACCTTCTTTTGCGGGCCTTGCCGGGATGAGATGCCTGATCTCAACCAGGTTTACCATCAATACCAGGGCCGAGGTTTTCAAACACTGGGGATTGCCCTCAGTTCCGACCCCACCCAGATCAGGTTCCTGGTGAAGCAGTTGGGGCTGGATTATCCGGTGCTCATCGGCAATGACCAGGTGTCCGACGCCTACGGCAGCATCGCGGTGGTTCCCACTACCTTCATTGTCGACAAGTCGGGCAACGTCGCCTATAAGCTCGAGGGAACCCGGAGCAAGGCAGATATAGAGAGAATGATTCAGCCCCTGCTCTGATCGGACCTTGACCCCAAAAGATTCAGGGCCGATACCGGCCAGATGCCGGGGATGACCAATTCCTCTGCCCCTGCCCTTTAAAGAGGGGGTTTTCAGGTCATCCCCGGGGGAAAGGGGGATTTGGATTTTGCCGGGTGAGTCCGGGAAGGCCGCGGCAGCGCCAAAACGCCGCGGCTCCAGGCGGCGGCCCAGGTCCTCCAGCACAAACCTCCCAAAGGAGTCCCGCATGGGGCCCTGGAATAACTTGCCGGATTGGGCCCAGGAACTGGAGGAACATCTCAAGGAGGGGGAGGCGGCCCTCTTCATCCTCCACGGGCAGGTCTATGATTACACCCGGGTAAATGGCGATTACCTGCCCTTTCGCCAGTTCTTGAGCCAGTGGCTGGGCCGGGAACGCCACGTGGTCTTTTACAATCTGGGGGTGGGGCTGGAGTTCGGAGATACGGCCGCGGAGGAATCCTTCCGGGACGCCCTGGAGCCCCGGGAAAAGCCGGAGGACCGTGAAGCAGCCGAGGATGTCTCCCTGATCCGGGCCCGGGCCCTCCAGGCCCTGGGCCAGAGACCCATCCCGCCCCCCCAACCTTTACCCCAGAGCCCCCGGGAGGTGCTGCACCTGGCAGAGCGGGTCATGGCCGCACCAGGCCCGCGCCCCCCTCTGGGCAAACCCCTGGCCCTGGTCCTGGAGTACGCCGAGACCATCGTCCCCGCGGTGGACCTGGGTTCCATGGGCGAGCCGGACCGGGCCGCCCTGGTCACCCTGCTGCGCTGGGCCCGGCAGGCGGAGCTCCCGGAGCACGGCCATGTGGTGATCCTCACCACCGGCAACCTGGCTGATTTAAACCACAATCTCCTCTTGAGCCGCCATGGGGCGCAAGTCCTGGAGGTGCCGCCTCCGGACCGGGAGGCCCGGCTTATATTCATCGATAAGCTTATTTCCCAGGACAGGTATAAGCTGACGCTCACCTCCCGGGAACTGGCCAACCTGGCCGCCGGTTTGAGCCTCAGGATGCTGCACGCCTTGCTGCGCCAGAGCCTCAGGCAACCTCTCACCATGGAGATGGTGCGCCGCAAGAAAAAAGACCTGCTGCGCCAGGAACTGGTGGGCCTGCTGGAGGTCCTGGAACCCCGCTTTGGCCTGGCGGATATCGGCGGACTGGCGCCGGTCAAGGAATATTTTGCCCAGATTGCCGGGGCCCTGCAGGCGGGGGAAGACAAGCTGGTACCCCGGGGGATCACCATGATGGGGCCTCCCGGGGTGGGCAAGACCGCCCTGGCTGAGGCCCTGGCCCGGGACTCGGGCTTCAATTTCGTCAAGCTCCTCAATCCCCGCACCAAGTGGGTGGGAGAGAGCGAACGCAATTTCTTTAAAGCCCTCCAGACCTTACGCAGCTTGACCCCGCTGGTGGTGGTGGAGGACGAAGCCGACCAGAGCGAACCCAGCCGGGATGAATACTCCGGCGACACCGGGGTGAGCAGCCGCCTGCGGCAGATGCGCTTCGAATTCATGGGCGACCCCGCCATCCAGGGCAAGGTCCTGTGGATCAGGATCACCAACCGGCCTGACCGCCTGGACAAGGCCGACCTGCGTTCCGGCCGCTCCAGCGAACGGATTCCCTTCTTCCTCCCCGATTTCGCCGAAAAATGCCAGATCTTTCAGGTGGTGGCCAGGCGTAGCCAGATCCCCTGCGATCCGGACGACTTTGCCGAAGTGACCCGCTATCTGGACCAGCGCCATCCGGAAGTGATCACCGGCGGGGACATCGAAGAGCTGGTCTTCCGGGCCTATCGCCAGGCCCGCCTGGCGGGCCGGGAACGGGTGACCCTGGCCGACTTCCGGCAGGTGACGGACGATTTTCTGCCGCCGCATCAGGTTGAGGTGCTGCGCCAGATGGAACGCCTGGCCCTGCACCAGTGCTCCTCCCGGCGCTTCGTGCCGGAGCGGGTCTGGGCCTGGGCCGCCAGGGGCGAGGCGGAGGCGGCGGGTTGAATGAGGGAAGGGGGGGAATTTTTTGTAGGTGACCGGCAAAGGGAAAGAAGTCTATGCGGATATAAAATGCAATTCCCCCCCCTTGAAAAAGGGACAAAAGCCAGGGGGGGATAAAAGTAGCAAGGAAGAGACCACCATCCGCGACCGGATCATTATCGAGGGCAGCGAGGTTATCCTGATGGAGAAGGACGGCCCGGGGCCGCCCCGGGTGGCCCGGCGCGCCCCGTTGGCCTCCCTGCTGCGTCACGTCTGCCGGGTGATGCCGCCGCTCCTGCCGCTTCTGCCCCCGGGCAGCCGCTGGCTCCGCCAAAAGAAGGACTTGCTGCTGCTGGCCGTGGAAGACCCGCCCCAGTGCCGCACCCTCAGGGTGAGCGGCGGCAAAAAGGGGGAGGGCGACTACCGTTCCTACCGCCTGGCCTTTCCGTACCTGGTCTATCTCCTCACCTTCTATCAGGGCAATTTCGAGGAGATGAAGATCTTCTTCCGGGGTGCGCCCCTGACTGCCCCGGAAGACACCCTCTGCCACACCTGCCTGCCCAATGTCCGGGGAGAGCCTGGCCATTATGGCTCCCAAAGGGTTTGCCTGCGCTACCGGCCGGAGATGCTGGAAGGCGTCCCCCTGGCGGTGGCGGTGCCGGCCCTCCTGGACTTCTTCTGGAGCACCGGTTTCAACCAGGACATCAGCGGCAGCGACTTTGAGCGGGCCGCGAGCCTCTTGCCGGACCCCCGCCTGGCTGACCTTGCCGCCTGGGAGGAGGCCACCGCGGCAGATCCCCTCTTCCCCCTGGAGGTGGGTTGGGAGGCGGCTGACCGCAGGCTCCCGGATTTATGGGCTCAATGTTTGAAACTGCACGGAGAGACCGGGCAACCGGTGCAAGACGCCATGGAGCTGGCCGACATTCTCTACCGCTTGCCGGTGGGGGATTGACCCCGGCAGCGCCTGGCGTCCCGGCCGGGAAGGCCCTCCCAGCCCCAACCGGCGCGCATGGGCGTCTCGGGGGCCCTTCACCCCTGAAGAAAATTGCCTTCAGGGGCCGGCTAAGTGACTTTCTTGGGGCCGTCAATCGTGGCATGGATTTGGAAGGTGAAAAACACCCGGGTCTCTGGGGAGGAAATCTGCAAGGAGATGTTCACCAGTCTCTGCACCGCCCTCAAGACCTCCTCCGAGTCGCTCCGGTTGAAATTGCCTCTGAGCTTCAGATAGATGTTTTCCCGCCTTCGGCAAATCGATATTTGCGGCTGCACCTAACATCCCCCTTTTAACGGTTCTTTCCAGTCTCTTCATAGCACAACCCTGTTCAACTACATTCGGGGGATTCCTATTTTTGCTTCCATTCCTGGCTCGATTTAGGCTCAGGGAATGACTCATAGCAGAGATCAAAAGGCGTATTCACTCGATATTACTTTAGGAAATATGGTACTTAGTGGAAGAGGCCGCAGTGGTCCCGATAGGCAGAGTGGCGCCGGTCAATTTCGGCAAACGGGCCGCGGCCCGGCGTCCTTTTTCAGTTCTCCGAGCTGCGGCTTGAGCCCGGGAGAGCCGCCAGCCAGCGGTTGATTTTCGCAGAGGTTACGACCGGGATATCAGGCGAGCCCAGGTTGCGGGGTCATACTCCCAGGGAGGTCAGACCCTGGCGAATGGCATATTTGGTGAGATCGGCAACGTTGTTGATGCCCACCTTGTTCATGATTTGTTTGCGGTGGGCTTCCACGGTCTTGCTGCTGAGGCATAAGGCAGTGGCGATTTGCAGGGTGTTTCTGCCTTCGGCTATGAGTTGCAAGACCTCCCGTTCCCGGGGGGTCAGCAAGGTATAGGCCGAGGCGGGTTCCTCGGCCAGATTGTGGGCGAAGTCCTTGATCAAAATGTCGGAAACCCCGGGGCTGATATAGCTCTTTTCCCGCATCACGGTATGGATGGCCTTGACCAATTCTTCCAGGGCGCAGTCCTTTAAAAGGTATCCCCAGGCCCCGGATCTGAGCATATTCAGCACGAATAGACTGACCGAATGCATGGAGAGGGCAATGATCTTCACCCGGGCATTATTGGCGACGATCTGGCGGGTAGCATCGATGCCGTTTAAATCGGGCATGGAGATGTCCATGATGATCACATCCGGGCCCAATTCCTGCGCCAGCTTCACGACCTCGCGGCCATTGTCCGATTCCCCCACCACCATCATGTCAGGCTCGCTGGCCAGCAGCATCCGCAGTCCCTGGCGGACTATCTGATGGTCATCTGCCAGGACGATTTTAATGGGCACGATATCAACCTCGAATCATCGGTTATGGCAATCGGGAGAAGAGGAGCATGGCAGTTACTTGGGACGAGCCCAGGGATAATGTGCGCTTGGGGAAACCCTGATCCAGGGAGGGGGACAAGGCGCAAGAACAAGTTATCTGTTCTCCCTGGAAATCCGGGCGGTCCTATTCCTCCAGAGAGGTCAGTCCTTGCCGGATGGCGTATTTAGTCAACTCGGCCACGCTGCGAATCCCAGACTTGCTCATAATCTGCTTGCGGTGTGATTCCACCGTCTTGACGCTGACGCAGAGGCAGTCAGCAATCTGATTGGTGGACTTGCCTTCCGCCATAAGCTGCAGCACCTCGCGCTCCCTGGCGCTCAGCACCGAAAAGGCCCCGGCAAGGTCAGCGTGGTCCCAGCCGCTGACAAAGTCTTTAATGACCACGTCCGAGATGCCGGGACTCAGATAAGTCTTGTCGTTCACGACGGTGCGAATGGCCCTGACCAGGTCTTCCAGGGCACAGTCTTTCAAGAGATATCCGGAAGCGCCGGCCTTGAGCATGTTTAACACGAAGAGACTGTCGGAGTGCATGGAGAGGGCAATTACCTTGACTCCGGAGCACTCCGCCAGGATCTGGCGGGTCGCTTCGATGCCGTTTAAGCCGGGCATGGTGATGTCCATGATCACTATATTGGGTGCAAATTCCTTCACCAGCGGCAGCACCTTCCGCCCGTTATCCGCCTCGGCCACCACCTGCATATCCGGCTCTGCCGCCAACAGGTTGCGCAGTCCCTGGCGAACGATCTGGTGGTCATCCGCGATCATGATCTTAATGGTCATGGCCAATCCCTGCCTTACTCTTTTTAGCATAGTCTGAGGGCAACATCAAGGTGACCTGGGTGCCCTCTTCTTTCCCAGAGACCACATCCACCCCCCCGCCAAGATAGTGAAGGCGCTCCCGGATACTGAAGAGACCGAAGCCTTTATCGGTTTCGGTGCCGGGGGGACCCTGGGAACCGTTAATCCCCACCCCGTCGTCCTTCACCTCGATGCATACCCGGCCATCATCCCGCCGAATGATGTTGACCCAGGCGTGCCGGGCTTGGGCATGTTTGACGATGTTAATCATCAACTCCCGCACCGAGCGGAAGAGGAGCACCTTCAGTTCGTCATCGATGGCGATGGGAGCCTGCTCCTTGCGAACTTCCACCAACAGGCCGTACTGGGTCCTGATATGCTTGGCGAACCATTCCACCGCAGCCTCGAACCCCAACTCGTAAAGGATCGGCAGACTCAGCTCGAAGGTCAGGGACCTGGTGTCCTTGATCATCGTTTCGATGAGCTCCCGGACCTCCCCCAGGGGGTTGGCAATATCCGGGGAAGTCGCAATTTTCTGCAGAACCCCCAGCTTGATCTTGGAGACGGCCAGGGCCTGGCCGATATGATCATGGAGATCGGTGGCCAGACGCCGCCTTTCCCGTTCCTCAGTCAGGGAGAGTTCCGAAGCCAGGGATTGGAGGCGCGCCTGATTGCTCCGGATCTCGTCCTCGGCCTTCCGGCGCATGGTAATATCCTGGGTCATGACAATGGCGAACTGGGACTCTCCCCCCGGGCCCCGCAGGACCGAAACCGTCACCTGGCCCCAAACGGTCTGGCCGTCCTGGCGGATATAGCGGGTTTCCCGGGAGAAGGATTCCCTTTTTCCCTGAGCTAAATCCTTAAACAGCGCCAGGGTTGGCGCGGCATCGTCCGGATGGATGATGTCCTTGAAAGACTTCAGGAGCAGCTCTTCTTTGCTGTAACCCAGCATCTCCCAGAGGGCCGGATTGCTGTCCAGGTGGTAGCCGCCCATATCCATCAGGGAGATGCCGATGGCGGCTTCCTCAAAGATTTTCCGGGAGCGCCGCTCCGTTTCCCGGAGAGCGGTGACGTCGCTGAACATGGCAAAGGCCCCGCTAAACTGGCCGTTTTCGAAGAGCGGCACCGAACTCATGATCACCGCGGCCAACTTTCGGTTTTTGCAGAGGAGTTCCAGTTCCTGCTGCGCCACATTATTTCTGCGGTTCTCTTTCAGGGACTTTTCCATGAGCTTCCAGTTTTTCCGGTTGAACAATTTCTGGATATTCTTATCCTCCAGCTTCTCATGGCCGGTGATCTCCCGCATGCGCCGGTTGGCGAATTTGATCAGGCCCTGCTCGTCAATGATCCAAATGCCCTCATGGGCGTTCTCGATGAGCTCCCGGTGTTTGCGCTCCGACACCTCCAGCTTGCGATACAGGACGGCATTCTCCAGGGCAATGGCGATCTGGTTGGCAAAACTGACGATGAAGTCCCGGTCCCCGGCGCTGATGGTCGCGTCCGGCTGCATCCGGTCGGCCAGCAGCACCCCGATGACCTTGCCCCGGACGGTAAGAGGCGCCAGGATAAAGGCCTGAGGCTTGAAATACTCAATCAAGGGATTCTTCATGTTGAGCTTGCTGTGTCCCACATCCTGTACCACCACTGGAATGCCGGTCATGGCCACCCGGGCGATGACGTTGTCCACCTTGGAAATAGGGATCTGGTAATCTTTTACCTTTTCAAACAACTCGGGGTTGATACCCTCGGCAAAGCTGAACTCCAAAACCTCCCCCTGCTCATCCAACAGCAGGATGGCGGCCCTATCCAGCTTGGCGGAATTGATCAGCAACCGCAAAGTCACCTGTAAGAGCTTATCCAGATTGAGCACCGACAGGGTGGCGGTGCTGGTCTCCTGGAGGCAGATGAGCTGGTCGATCTTCTCATTGAGCTGGATATTTAGATGGTGGATCTCATCGAACTTTCCCTTCAACAGCTCCTTGTCATGCTCCAGTTCCTCGATGGTATAGTTGAGGGCCCGCCAGGGCACCATGAGCTTCATCAGGTATTCTTTTAAGAAAAACCGCTTCTGCCATTTCAGATGGTATTCACAGTAATCGTCTCCCTTGAAAAAACATTTGGCTTCTTCCAGGACCAGGGGCGGCATGTTCCAAATAGTGGGAATGCCCGAGTAGATCCCCTGGTTGAACAGGCAAAAATCGAGATTCGCCGGAACATGTTTGAACCAGTGGAGGCGCACCACCGCGCTGTCGCGCTTGGCTTCCACCAGCTCGATGGTCTTATTCTTATTGAATTTATCATTGATGGTCTGCACCCTGATCAAGGTGCGGCGGGGGCTTTTACAAGCCAACATGAGAATCCGCTGCACATACCCCAGCTTCTTTCGGGCCGCGGATTCAAAGCCGATCCTAAAGGCTATCTGATCGTTTTTGGCGATTGTTTTGCCATTATCAAACATCCTGGTGACCACGTCGCTGGACACCCAGTTGTTGATTTCCATTAAAAATTCTTGCGGATTGGGAAGTGCTTCGATTTCCGGTCCCAGGCCTTGGAAGAGTTTGGGCAACTCCTCTGGCTGGTTCTCCTGGAAGTATTCGATGATGGCGCGAGTATTGATGCAGCTATGATGCTTATCCATTATCGGGCCAAACTTAACAGGTCCCGATTGCTGCCGGGCCCTAAAACCCTGCCTGGTTAGTGGGGAAATGTTCGCCGCGGTTCGGCTTGGCCGGCGGGGCCGCCTGCCGCAACATCTCCCCTGGCAAAAGCCAACCCCACACTAAAACCAGAAACTTCTTTAATCTGGCCACCTGAAATATTTCAACCCTCCCCAGAAAAAATCAAACAAAAGCTCGATTATAGTAGTTCACTATAATAATTAAAGTACTGCTGGTGTCAAGTATAACATTAGTTGAAGTTTTTTCAAGAGATATTTAATTAAGGTTAACTTGCTGATATATAAAACATTTTACCTGACGACAATCCAGTTTCCCCCCAAGATTGCGGGGCATTTCAAGGCCTTCCGAGCCTTTTCCCAATTGTCATAAACCCCTTGACCCTATTATAGATTCTATGTCGGGAGTTTTTTTACCCTACCGACAAGAGGGTCAGTTTGTTAAAGCGTGGTTTTCACTTCTCACGAGCTAATCTCGGGAATTTTTCCGGATCTTCCGGCTATTAATTTTTACGCCACCTGGCCAGTTCCAGGAGATGGACAACATGTCTTCTTTCAGGTTTTGGCATTCTGTTGTGGAGAGACTGAGTTTAAGCAAGTTCCTCCAACTGAAATTAAACAATGTATTTTTCCGATATCTGCCCTTCTTCCTTTCCCGGTGGTACACCGGCTGCCTGGGGCGCCTTTACTACCTGCTGAACCGGGGGGATAAGGCCTTGATCATCAAGACCATCCGCCTCGTCCTGCGGGGCCGGATGCCCTCCCAGGAGGCCAACCAGAAGACCAAAGGGGCCTTTGGGGGGATCTTCGACCATTATCACGAAAAACTTTTCGTCGGATATTCCAACTTTCCCAAGTTACTCGATTTCTTCAGGACCAAGGTATCTTTCCAGGGTGAGGAAAGGCTGAGGGAAACCCTGGCGGCCGGCCAGGGCGTCATTCTGGTGACCGGACATTTCGGCGCGGTGGAATTACTGCCAGGGACCCTGGCGGTACAGGGCTTCCCCACTACCATGATCTGCCGCTTCCAAACCAACCGCCTCCGGGAAACCCTGGGGCGCCGGGCCGAATGGATCGGCTTGCAGCTGATTGACGCGGATGGGGGGAACAGCTTCCACGCTGCCACAAAGGCCCTCAAAGCCGGGAGGATCCTCATCACCGAGTGCGATGAATTCGATGAATGGCGCCCGGACCCGGGGCAAGGAGCCTCCTTCCTCGATCACCGTCTCTCCGGGGACCGCACCTTGGACATTTTGAGCAAGCGCTCCGGCGCCCCGGTAGTCACCGCCATGGTTAAACGGGATGGCGGGCAACAATATACCTGTCACCTCACCCCGCTGGCCGATGGCGCGGCTCCGGTAAATATGTCCATCAGCCAACGGTGTCTTAATATCCTGGGTGCTTCCGTAAAGGCCCATCCGGAACAGTGGTATCAATGGAAGAAGTTTGGTAAACTGGTCAATATCGGCTTGGGGGTAGGGCATGCTCGTCCGGAAGCTGGATATTTGGCACCTAAAATTGGGCTTTCTCTACCCGATCAGGCATAACCTGATTACCCACCATGGGTCCGAAAACCTGGTGGTCAAAGTTACCGCTGACAGTCCCCAGCCGGGGTATGGGGAGGGGATTCCCCGGAGCTTCGTCACCGGAGAAACCCTCCCGTCCAGCCTCGCCTTTCTGACGGGGACTCTGGCCCCTGCCATCGTCGGCAAGGAGTTCACTTCACCCCCGCAGCTTCTGGAGGCGTTGACCGAGCTGTTTCGCCAAACAGCCGGGGAGCGGCATCCCGGGGCCTTTTGCGCCCTGGAGACCGCGCTGCTGGATACCGCCGGCCGCGCCTGGGACCTGCCTCTGCAAGCCTTCCTCGGTCCACGCCGGGACACCCCCCTGATCTACAGCGCGGTGATCCCCATGGGGACGCCGGAGAAGGTGGCTCAGTTCCTGCACCTGGTGAAAGAACAGCAGATGTCTTTTCTGAAGCTGAAGGTGGGGAACCCCGGCGACCTGGAAACCCTCAGGATGGCCAGGGAGATCCTGGGTTGGCAGGTCGATATCCGGGTGGACGCCAACTGTGCCTGGAGCGCCACTGAAGCCGTCCAGCGCCTCCGGGAGATGCAGCCTTACCGGATCAGCGCCGTGGAGCAACCGGTGGCCAAGGATGATCTGGAAGGTCTGCGGGCGGTGGGCGCCGGGGCCGGGCTGCCCGTCATCGCCGATGAGTCATTGTGCCACGAAGGGGACGCCCAAAGATTGATCGATCTCAAGGCCTGCCAGATCTTTAATATCCGCCTCTCCAAATGTGGCGGCCCGGTGGCCGCCACCCGGATCCGGGCGATGGCCGCGGCGGCCGGGCTGCGTTACCAGCTGGGCTGCCACGTGGGAGAAACCAGCATCCTTTCCGCAGCCGGCCGTCAATTCGCCCTCTGTGTCCCGGAGCCGGTCTATATGGAAGGCTCCTTCTCGCCTTTCCTGTTTGCCCGGGAGCTGGTGGCCGAGAGCGTCGTTTTTGGCCCCGGAGGCGCGGCCCTGCCCCTTCCCGGCCCCGGCCTGGGGATCGAGGTTCTCGAGGCCGCCTTGCCTGATCTCGCCCTGGCCCACTTCCAACTGGGCGGCTGATCACCGTCCTGCCTTCGCCGGCTCGCTTGCCTAAAAGAGCCAAAACCTGATTTCATTGTCATCCTGACCGAAGTGAAGGATCTCAAGTCACAAAAAATACTAGATTCTTCGCTTCGCGCAGAGTGACATTCTTGGGCGGACTGAGGTTTCGCAATAGCTTCTAGACTTGTTCTCAGAAATGGTAGGCCGCGCTCAAGGAGAGGGACTGAGTGCTGCTGTTGTAGCGGCCATCGGCCTGCAAAGGCGCCGGCACCGCGTTGAAGGTGACGTCGCTGCTCTTATCGCGGCCTTCCTGAAGGATATAATTATAGGCGATTCCCAGGGTGAAGCTCTGATACTTGAGGTCGCCTCCCACCGTGAAGATGTGGCGGTTGGCATCCGGCACCTGGGGAGAGAAGGTGGAATCGGGCACCGGGGTCAGGTCGTAGATATAACCGGCCCGGAGCTTTATGGCTTCCGTGAGCTGGTAGTTTACCCCGAAGCGAAAGGCCCAGGCATCGTGCCAATTCTCTGGGGTGGTAATCGTTGAGATAGGAACCCCGTTCACCGGGATAGGATTATCGAGTTTCACCTTGAGGCTACCGTAAGTGGACCAGCCGGTCCAGGTGGTGTCGAACTCGAAGGTCCAGGGTTTAAGGCGCCCATAAGCGGCCCCCCAGGTCACGGAAGGAGGAAAGGTGAGGGGAGCCGAGCCGCCCGTCTGGGGAGCCACTGAGCCCGCGAACGGCGGCGGCAAGGTCAGATCAAGGCTGCCGAAGTACTTTACCGTGATTTCGCTGCGATACGAGGCCCCCAGCTTCACATCTGCCAGCGGCTCGTAAAGGACGCCGAAATTATAGCCCCAGCCGTGGCCATTCCCGGTGAGACTCGCTTCTCCATCGGGGAACTGCCTGCCGTGCACCACATTCGCGGTGTTTCTATTAATTTCCACCTCAGACCACATGACATCAAACCCGGCCGCCAGTGACAGGTTGTCCAGAAGTTTGACCGAACCCACCGGGTTCACGTTGTAAGTTTTCAAGGAGGAGTAGGTGCTGAGATATCTGCCGGGCCAGGTGGACGGCCATTCGGTACTCAGACCGAAAGGGCTGAAATAGCCGAGACCCAGGGCGACCCGCTGGTTCACCGGGTAGACAAAGTAAACTGACGCGGTTTCGGATAACTGCCGCCTGGTTTCCGCGGACAGCCCGCCACCGTCGTATTCCCGCTCGGGGTAATAAAGGAACCCGCTCGTATAAAACGTGGGCCGCTTAATCTGGTTCAGGCCGGCAGGATTGTAATAGATGGCCGAGGGGTCGTCGGCTTGGGCCACAAAGGCGTTTCCCTGAGCCATGCCTGCGGTCCCCTGGTTCACCAGGGCAAAACCCGCTCCCCGGGCTGCCGGCGGGGCCCCTGCCAGGAAAATCACGGTCACCAGCAAGACCAGCCCCAACCACAGATTCCCCGCCGGGTAATCCGCAATAAATAAGGTTGAAATTTTTCTTGAAATTCTTGGTAAATGATGGGGTTGACCTGTAGCTTTGTTCGATAGGCGGCTCGCCGGTTCGCAAGCCGGAGCGTTCTGCCGGTATGGATTAAGGTTCATCATCCCCCCTCCCCCAAGGTGGTGTTTGATTTTACGGGTATTTCTCCGGAAAAATCAATTTTTTTTTTGAAGACAGCAAAAATTTCCAGAGAACGAACCAAACTGCTGATCCCGGGGCTTGTAATAATTTATTTGACAGAAAAATCACATTTCCTGCGATTTTTAGTTGGCCTCTGCCTTGATATCTTTATCAGTTACAAGCTTCCTTTCTTTCCCGGGCGCCGCCTGGATACCTCAAGGAAGATAGAGACAACCTAACTCTGATTCAAATCCATCTCCACCCCCGGTTTTCTGGCTCCATGATGGCGGGGGAACGGGTTTGTGGAAAAGGAGTCACCGATGAAGACAGTGGCAGAGAAGATCCGGGAATTGTCGGAGCGGGAAGCCGAGGTGCGGGCCATGGGTGGCGCCGCGGCGGTGGCTAAGCAGCACGCCGCCGGCAAGCTCAGCGCCCGGGAGCGCCTGGAGCTCTTTTTCGACCCTGGGAGCTTCCAGGAGACCGACCTGTTCGTCACCCATCGCTCTGTCAACTTCGGGATGGAGAAGGTGGAGATCCCGGCGGACGGGGTGATCACCGGTTTCGGCAAGGTGGAGGGCCGGGTGGTCTTTGCCTATTCCCAGGACTTCACCGCCCGGGCCGGTTCCCTGGGGGAGATGCACGCCAAGAAGATTTGCAAGGTGATGGACCTGGCCTTGAAGGCCGGGGCGCCCCTGGTGGGATTGAACGACTCGGGGGGGGCCCGCATTCAGGAAGGGGTCGACTCTTTGAGCGGCTATGGCCAGATCTTCTATAGGAACGCCATCGCCAGCGGGGTGGTCCCCCAGATCTCGGCGATCATGGGCCCCACCGCCGGAGGGGCAGTCTACTCCCCGGCCATGACCGACTTCATCTTCATGGTGAAGAAGACCTCCTACATGTTCATCACCGGGCCGGACGTCATCAAGGGCGTCACCGGTGAGGAGATCAGCTTCGAGGAGCTGGGTGGGGCCATGACCCACAATGTCAAGAGCGGGGTGGCCCAGTTTGCCTGCGAGGACGACGCCGATTGCCTGCGACAGATCAGAAAGCTGCTCTCCTTTCTCCCCAGCAACAACCTGGAGGACCCGCCCCTGGCTCCCTGTAACGATCCGGCCAGCCGGGAGGAGCCGGCCCTGGACGCCATCGTGCCCGACGATCCCCGGGCCTCCTACGATATGTACGAGGTCATCCGGGCCGTGGTGGACGCGGGTGACTTCTTCGAGCCGCAGCATCACTTCGCCCAGAACATCATTACGGCCTTTGCCCGGTTGGGAGGCAGGCCGGTGGGGATCATCGCCAACCAGCCGAAGGTCTTGGCAGGCTGCCTGGACGTGGACGCGGCGGACAAGGCCTGCCGCTTCATCCGTTTTTGCGATGCCTTCAACCTGCCGCTGTTGACCATTGCCGACGTGCCGGGGTATCTGCCGGGCAGCGAACAGGAATGGCGGGGCATCATCCGCCACGGCGCCAAGCTGTTGTGGTGCTACTCCGAGGCCACGGTACCCAAGCTCACCCTGATTACCCGCAAGGACTACGGGGGCTCTTATCTGGCCATGTGCTCCCGGGACCTGGGAGCGGACCTGGCGCTGGCCTGGCACACCGCCGAGATCGCGGTGATGGGGGCGGCGGGGGCGGCCAATGTCATCTTCCGCAAGGAGATCCAGGCGGCCGCTGACCCCGTAGCCAAGCGCCAGGAGATCATCGAGCACTATGAAAACCTGCTCTACAACCCTTACATCGCCGCCTCCCGGGGCTATATCGACCAGGTGATTGCTCCCCGGGAGACCAGGCCGCGCCTGCTGGCCGCCCTGGAGGCCCTGGCCGGCAAACGGGAGGTGCTGCCGCCCAAGAAACACGGGAACATCCCGGTGTAGGGAGTCGCGGCGCTTAGAGGGGAATCGGGATTACCCTTATTTAAGGTTTTTAGCTGTTAGTTGACCGCATAATGAGGAGAAGACAATTGAGTGCCATCAAACCCCAGATACTGGCGGCCATCAGCGGGGCCCTGGCGGCCTACCTGGCCGAGGAGGAGGCTCCCGCCCCTATGACGGCCCAGGCCGCGGTGGCGGGACCGCCACTCAACCTCTGGGGCCTGGCAGCCCGCAGCCAGGCCATGCAACTTAGACTGCTGATGCAGCGCCGCAGCCTGAGATAAGTGAGCAGTAGACTCGGCCGGGACTGACTTAAACTGTTTATTGCTCACCGCTCACTGCTCATTAAGAAAGCTGACCACAAAGGAGTCACAAATGGCAGGAAAAAACCCCATCAAGTTCACGGACACCACCTTCCGGGACGGGCACCAGTCGCTGCTGGCCACCCGCATGCGCACCGAGGACATCGTGCCCTTCATGGAACGCATGGACCGGCAGGGCTTCTTTGCCCTGGAGGTCTGGGGCGGCGCCACCTTCGACAGCACCCACCGCTTCCTGGGGGACGATCCCTGGGAGCGCATCCGCATCATCAAGTCCATCCTGAAGAAGACCCCCACCATGATGCTGCTCCGGGGCCAGAACCTGGTGGGCTATCGCAACTACGCCGACGACGTGGCCTACCGCTTTGTGCGTTACGCCGCCGAGGCCGGGGTGGATATCTTCCGGGTCTTCGACGCCCTTAACGACATGCGCAACTGGGAGGTCTCGGTTAAGGCCCTGATGGACGCCAAGAAGGCGGGCCTGATGGCCCACTTCCAGGCGGCGGTATGCTACAGCCTGACGCAGCGGCGCCTGGGCGGTCCCATCTTCAACCTGAAATACTACCTGGACTTCGCCAAACGGGCCGAGAAGATGGGGGCCGATTCCTTCTGCCTCAAGGACATGGCCGGCGTAATCTCCCCCAACGACGCCTACGAGATCATCAAGGCGCTCAAGGAGACCCTCAAAATCCCGGTGGAGTTCCATACGCACTACACCAGCGGCCAGGGCTGCATGAGCTACCTGAAGGCCATCGAGGCCGGGGTGGACGTGGTGGACACCTGCCTGTCGCCCTTCGCCCTGAGGACCGCCCAGCCGGCCATCGAGCCGCTGCTGGTGACGGTGGAGCAGACGGAGCGGCAGTCGGACATTGACCTGGCCCAACTCATCGAGATCGGCCAGGACCTGGAGAAGGTGGCGGTGAAATACCGGGATCTCTTAGACACCTCCAAGATGGCCCAGATCGACACCGGCGTGCTGCTGCACCAGATCCCCGGGGGCATGTACTCCAATCTGGTGAACCAGCTCAAGGAGGCCAATGCCCTGGACCGCATCCAGGAAGTGATGGCGGACCTGCCCCGGACCCGTAAGGAGCTGGGCTACCCGCCGCTGGTGACCCCCACCAGCCAGATCATCGGCACCCAAGCGGTGATGAACGTCCTCTTCGGGCGCTATAAGATGGTCCCGGCGGAGGTGAAGGGAGTGGCTTACGGGCTCTACGGCAAGACCCCGGCCCCCATGGACCCGAAGGTGCAAAAGGTTATCCTCAAGGGCTACGAGCGGGGGGAGACCCCCATCACCGTGCGGCCCGGGGAGATCCTGGAGCCGGAGTGGGACAAGGCGGCGGCGGCCACCAAGGGCCTGGCCAAAAACGACGGGGACGTGCTCATCTACGCCCTCTATCCCACTACCGGCCAGCGCTTCCTGAAGTGGAAATACGGGCTGGAGCCGGTACCGGAGGAAGTGAAGGGCAAGAGCCTGGAGCAGATCAAGCTGGAAGACGAGGTCTACGTTACCATCAAGAAAAAGAATCTGTTCGCCAAGGTGAAGGAGCTGCTGGATAAACTGGAGAAGTCGCCCCCGGCCAAGGGGGCGGCCCTGAGGACCTTCAACGTCTTCGTGGATGGCCTCTATTACGAGGTGGAGGTGGAGGGGCTCGGCGGGCCTCCGGTGCTCACCGCGGTGACCCCCAAGGCCGCGGCTGTGGCCCCGGGCGTCTCGCCGGTGGCTACCCCGGCTCCGGCGCCCAAAGCGGCGGCGGCCCCCCTGCCGACCCTGGGCGCGGGGGACCTGCCTTTGAAGGCCCCCATGCCGGGGATGATCATCAGCTACAGCGTCAAGGTGGGGGACAAGGTGGCCAGCGGCGACCTGGTCTGCGTCCTGGAGGCCATGAAGATGCAGAACTCCCTGCCGGCCCCGGCCGCCGGGGTGGTCAAGGCCATCAACTTCGAACCCGGCGCCTCCGTACCCAAGGATGCCGTCATCCTGGTCATCGGCAAATAAAGCCAGGGGCGGGTAAGGGCCCTTAGCCTTTACCCGCTTTCTGAGGGGACCGCGGTGATCGAAGTATTGATCACAAGGAGGAATATTTCATGGCTCGCCCAAAAATAACTGTAGTGGGGGCCGGGAACGTCGGGGCCACCTGCGCCCACTGGGCCGCGGCCCGGGAGTTGGCCGACGTGGTGTTGGTGGACGTAGTGGCGGGCATGCCCCAAGGCAAGGCCCTGGACCTGATGCAGGCCCGGCCCATCTTCGGCTTCAACGCCGAAGTGGTGGGAGCCAACGACTACCAGGCCACCAAGGGCTCCCAGGTGGTGATCATCACCGCCGGCATCCCGCGCAAGCCCGGCATGAGCCGCGAGGATCTCATCAATACCAACAAGAGGATCGTGACCGAGGTGACCCGGGAAGTGGCGGCCAGGTCCCCTAACGCCTTTCTGATCATCGTCAGCAACCCCTTGGACGCCATGTGTTACGTGGCCCGGAAGGTCAGCGGCTTCCCCAGCCGGCGGGTCATAGGTATGGCGGGCATCCTGGATAACGCCCGCTTTCGCTGCTTCATCGCCATGGAGCTTAAGGTAGCGGTGGAGGAGATTCAGGCCATGGTGCTGGGGGGCCACGGCGATGACATGGTGCCGGTGGTAAGCGCCACTAACGTCTCCGGTGTGCCGCTCACCAGTCTGCTTTCCAAAAAGCGGATTGACGCCCTGGTGGCCCGTACCCGCGCCGGGGGTGGCGAGATCGTGGCCCTGCTGAAGACCGGCTCCGCCTTTTATGCCCCGGCGGCGGCAGCGGTACAGATGGCCGAGGCTATCCTGAAGGACCAGCGGCGGCTGGTGCCGGTGTCGGCCTACCTCAGCGGGGAATACGGCCTCAAGGACCTCTATTTCGGGGTGCCGGTGATCCTGGGAGCCCGGGGCATAGAGAAGATCATCACCCTGAAGCTGAGCCGGGAAGAAGAGGCTATGCTGCATAAATCGGCGGCGGCGGTGGCCAGGACCCGGGATGACCTGAAGTTGTGAGCGGCAACGGGGAGAAGGGGCCGGCCCCCATGGGCCCTCTGGGAAAAGATTCAGGCCAGGGATCTCAGCCTTTAAGTGAGAAGAAAATGCATTGGATCTGCCGCACGTTCTTTACCTCGGTGGGCAAGAAAGAGTTGCAGGCCGTCACCGGCCTCATGTTTCTGCTGTTTCTGGCGACCCACCTGTTGGGCAACCTGAGCATCTATGGCGGGGGAGCCGCCTTCGTGGCCTACGCCCATCACCTGCACGCCCTGGGGAAACTACTGGTGGCGGCGGAAGTGCTGCTGGCGGCCGCGTTAATCGTTCATGTGAGCCTGGGGCTGATCCTGTTCGTCCAGAATCGCGGCGCCCGGCCGGTCAGGTACAACATGGATAAGAGCGGCGGCGGCCGCACTTTCAGCTCCCAAACCATGCCCTATACCGGTCTGCTGATCCTCGGCTTCATCGGAGTCCACCTGAGCAATTTCTCCCACCATCTGGTGGATCAAACCAACCGGACCATATTTCAAATCGCCGCGGCAGTCTTCTCCCATCCGGGATATCTGGCATTTTACCTGTTCTCCATGGTCATCGTCGCTCTGCATGTCCGGCATGGTCTCTGGAGCGCCTTTCAAACGGTGGGGGCCAACCATCCCAAGTACATGCCCTTCATTGAAAAGTTGAGCATAGTCTTTGCGGTGATCGTCGGGGTCGGCTTCGGCTCCCTGCCCCTGGTCATTCTGTGGCAAAGATAGTGAGGCCATTTAATGGAACTTGACGCCAAAGTCCCCTCCGGCCCCCTGGAGGGGAAGTGGGATAAACACCGGTTCGACTTGAAGCTGGTCAACCCGGCCAACAAGCGCAAATTTGAGATCATCGTGGTGGGTACCGGCCTAGCCGGCGCCTCGGCCGCGGCCTCCCTGGCGGAATTGGGCTACCGGGTCAAAAACTTCTGCATCCAGGACAGCCCCCGGCGGGCCCATAGCATTGCGGCCCAGGGGGGCATCAATGCGGCCAAGAATTACCCCAATGACGGCGACAGCATCTGGCGCCTCTTCTACGACACCATCAAAGGCGGAGATTTCCGGTCCCGGGAGGCCAATGTCTATCGCCTGGCCCAGACGTCCAACCTGATCATCGACCACTGCGTGGCCCAGGGGATACCCTTTGCCCGGGAATACGGCGACCTGCTGGCCAACCGTTCTTTCGGCGGCGCGCAGGTATCCAGGACCTTCTATGCCCGGGGCCAGACCGGCCAACAGTTGCTGTTGGGGGCTTACAGTTCCTTGATACGCCAGGTGGCCCGGGGCCAGGTACGGATGTTTCCCCGCCGGGAGCTGTTGGACCTGGCGCTGGTGGACGGCCAGGTGCGGGGCCTCGTGGTGCGCAACCTGCTGACCGGGGAGCTGGAAAGGCATGCGGCCCATGCGGTGGTTCTGGCCACCGGGGGCTACGGCAACGTCTTTTTCCTCTCCACCAACGGCATGGGCTGCAACGTTACCGCGGCCTTTCGAGCTTATAAAAAGGGGGCGGGGTTTGCCAACCCCTGCTTCACCCAGATCCACCCCACCTGTATCCCGGTGCACGGGGATTATCAGTCCAAGCTGACCTTGATGAGCGAAAGCCTGCGCAACGACGGCCGGGTCTGGGTGCCCCTTAAGCCCGAAGACCAACGGCGGCCGCAGGACATCCCCGAAGCGGAACGGGATTACTATCTGGAGCGCATCTATCCCAGTTTCGGCAACCTGGCCCCCCGGGATATCTCCTCCCGGGCCGCCAAGACCCAGTGCGATCAGGGCAAGGGGGTGGGGCTCACCGGCCGGGCGGTCTACCTCGATTTCGCCGACGCCAGCAAGCGGCTGGGAAAGGCGGAGATCGAGGCCAGGTACGGTAATCTCTTCCAGATGTATGAAAAGATCGTGGGCGAAGACCCTTATCAGACCCCGATGATGATCTATCCGGCCTCCCACTACACCATGGGCGGCTTGTGGGTTGATTACAATCTGATGAGCACCCTTCCCGGGTTGTTTGTCCTGGGGGAAGCCAACTTCTCCGACCACGGCGCCAACCGCCTGGGAGCCAGCGCCCTCATGCAGGGGCTGGCGGACGGCTATTTCATCATCCCCTACACCATGGGGGGCTATCTCGCCGGCACCGCCCTGCCGCAGGTTCAGGAGAACCACCCGGCTTTTCTGGAAGCGGAAGAGGGAGCCATCGCCCGCATGAACCGCCTCCTCAACATCAAGGGGAAAAG